>JAZKST010000104.1:0-5241 GCA_036625905.1 Haloarculaceae archaeon | reverse complement strand
GTCTGCTGGCGCTGTTCGCGGACCTTCAGCACCTCGTTGAGGTTCTTCGAGATGACCCGCCCGAGACGTGCCGGCTCCCCGCCCATCTCCCGGCCGGTGACGTACATGTCCCCGAACTTCTGGATGAGGTACGAGCCGGTCTCGGCGGCGAACAGTCGCCAGGAGCTCATCGCGTCGATCCGCATCCGCAGGCGCTTGTATAGGGCGTCGACGTTGGGAGTCAGCGCCCCGAAGTCCTTCTTCCGGAGCGAGGCGAGCACGTTCGAGGTGGAGCTCTGCTTGACGCTCTCGACGGCGCCGAGCGCCCGGACGAAGCTCGGGAACTCCCCGTCTCGGGTCTTCACGCGGCTCTCCTCCCGGCGCATCACCAGCCCCGGAAGGAGCAGCGGCGTCAGCGGGAGCGCGACCCAGATCGGCAGCGGGAGCCGGTCGGGTGCGACGGGGACGACGCCGACGCCAACCCCGAGGACGCCGAGCAGGAGGCCGAGCGTGAGGAGCACGCCGGCGACCAGCATCCGACGGACGGTCGCGACCGGGCTGGTCCCTTCGGTCTCGGCGATGAACCACACGGGGTCCTTCGGGGAGACCTGGTGGACGGCGTAGACGAACCCGCCCTGGACGATAGCGTACATGACGATGACGGCGCCGATCGCCATCGCCGGGTCGATGCCGAGTAGCAGCGGGATGACGACGGCGAACACCAGCGTGAACACCGCCGAGAGGATCAACGAGAGGTAGAGCTCCTTCATCACGTCCAGTTTCGCCAGGTCGCCCTCGTAGCGGATGACGAACTCCTGGATGATCGAGTCCTGTTCCTCGACGAGGAACTCGCTGATCCGTTGGCCGCCCCCGACGACGTACGCGAGTCGCTCGAGGAAGTCCGACAGCAGCGGACTCGGGACCTGCTTGGCCCGCAGTCGACAGGCGTCCTCGAGGCTCTGGTTCCAGGTGTCGACCAGCGCGACGAGGTGGCCCATCTCCTCGGCCAGCGTCTCGTACTCCTCCTCGTTTGCGAGCCGGCGGAACATCTCGATCCGGTCGATGTTGGTCATCGAGAGCACGGTCAGGTGGGTGAGAAAGAGGTGGAACCGCTGGCGGATCTGCTTGCGCTTGCGGTCCCGGACCACCTTCGGGTAGACGAGGGCGACGGCCGCCGAGAGGAGTCCGAGCGCGACCAGCGGCAGGGTGACCCCCAGCGGGGGCCGCAGCACCACGCCGACGCCGACGGTCCCGACGCAGAAGAGGAGCGCCGGCAGGAGGACGACGAGCAGGTAGCGCCGGACCGGCATCCCCATGTACCGGTAGGAATCGAACACCGCCGAGAGCGACGCCCGGGGGTCGAGTTCGAGCCCGGTCGGGTCGTTCTCGGGCGTGGACACTCAGATCACCGTCCCCGTCGTCAGCCCGCCGACGTCGATGGGCAGCCCCTCGACCCCGTCGCGCTGGAACCCCTCGATGGCCTCGTTCACCGCGTGGTACTCCAGCACGTCGGCGTCGATGAGTCGCCGGACGATCTCCGCGCGCCGGTCGAGCTCGTCGTATATCTCGCGGGTGTCCCGGTAGCCAAGCAGCGTCGCGATCTGCTCCTCGAGGACGTAGGAGTTGTTCCGCCCGGTGAACGTCACGTCGTCCTCGCGGGGGTCCCAGCTGAACGCCTCGCGGGTGACGACCCCGCCCTCGTGCTCGGAGTAGCCCTCGATCTCCTGGACGCTCGTCACGCGACGGAGGACGTCGTCGCCCTGCTTGACGCGGTTCTGGAACAGCGCGACGTCGCAGTTGTCCATGAACGTCTCGGGGATGTTGATCGGGTTGCCGGTGAACCGCTGGATCATCGAGACGATGTCGCTGGCGTGGAACGTGATGAGCACGGGGTGGCCGGTCTGTGCGGCCTGGAACGCCATCTGTGCCTCCTCGCCGCGCACCTCCCCCACGCAGATGTAGTCCGGCCGCGACCGCAGAGCGGCCGCCACCAGGTCGAACATGTCGACGTCCGAGCCGCCGTCGCCCTGTCCCTCGCGGGTGAGCAGCTGCTGCCAGGTGTCGTGGGGGGGCATCACCTCGGCGGTGTCCTCGGCGGTGTAGATCTTGGCGTCCCGAGGGATGAACGAGAACATGGCGTTGAGCGTTGTCGTCTTCCCGGAGGCCGTCTCGCCGACGACGAACACCGTCTGCTCGTTCTCCATGCAGAGCCAGAGGTAGGCCGCGAGTTCCGGACTGAGCGTCCCCCACTTCGTGATCTGGAGGATCGAGAGCGGGGTCTCCTCGCCCTGCCGGATGGTCAGCGACGGCCCCTTGACGCTCACGTCGTCGGAGTAGATGATGTTGATCCGCGAGCCGTTCGGCAGCGTCGCGTCGACGATGGGCTGGGAGTCGCTTATCGGGTTGTTCATCCGCTCGCCCATGTTCTTCAGCCAGTTCTCGAAGGCGTCGTCCGAGCCGAACGACGCGGTCGTCTCGAGCATCCCGTAGACCCCGTGGTCGACGAAGACCCCGTCCGGGCCGATGACGTGGATGTCCTCGTTCGCGCCGTCCTCCATGAGCGGCTCCAGGGGACCGAGCCCCACGATGTCCCGCTGGAGGCGGTAGCGGATCCGGTCGTACGTCTCGGCGTCGACGACGAACCGGTCGGCGAAGACCCGCTCGCGGAGCCGGTCGATCGTTCCCGGGGAACGGTCCCCCTCATCGACCCGAACGACGTCGGACAGCAGGCCGTCGAGGTGGTCGGTGAACTCCGCCTCGGTCGCCGGAGCGGGCCGCGTGACGCTCCGATCGAGGATGCGCGAGCGGACGTCGTCGTACAGCCGCTCGTCGGACTCGTCCAGCGTCGGTTCGACGCAGTAATAGGTCGTGTCGACGCCGCGGTCCCCGTGGACGTGGACGAAGATCGGTTCGCGGGCCGGGTAGAGGACGTTCGGCCGCCCGGATTCGTACTTCGGCGTCGGCTCCTCGATCAGCGTCGGGTACTCGCCGGTCCGATCGTGGAGCGACGCGAGGTGCTCCTCGAGGTGGCGGTGTTCGGCAGCGAGCGCCCGCAGTTCGTCGGACGGTCGAGGTCTGCCGAACTCGGCCATTATGCGATGGTGCGGCTCTCGATGGTGATTCCCCGCCCCTGTTCGACCGAGAAGCCGATCGTGTCGTCGACCGGACTCGCCATCCCCGCGAACCGTCGGACGACCATGCTCCGACGGACGTCCTGTCCGACCGTCGAGGTCTCGATGGTGACGTAGACGTCGGCGACGCTCCGGAGTGGGCCGAGCGCCATCGCGTCGAGCCCCGCGGGGTCGACGGTGAGGAAGACGGTCCGCCCCGGGGCGACGGCCCGCTTGAGCGCGCGGACGACCCGCTCCATCGCGTGGTCGGCGTCGCCGTCGGCCGCCGCGTCGTCGAACGGGGGGTCGTTGCGCAGCATCGCCCCGAAGCTGTCGACGAACACCGCGTCGCCCCGCCACAGCGTCCCCGCCCCGAACAGTCGACCGAGGAGGTCGCGGTCGCCGTCGGGCCCCCGCGCGTCGACCGGCGCGTGGAGGAACAGCAGCCGGTCGTCCAGCATCGGCCGGACCACGTCGTAGGACAGCGAATGCATCTGGTCGATGAACTCCGGCGCCCGGAGCTCGGTCGAGATGTACGCCGTGGCGGTCCCCTCGGTGACCATCCCGTAGGCACACCGCTGGGAGACGACGCTCTTGCCGGCGCCGTCGGGCCCCTCGAGGAGGACGATGCTCCCCTCTGGGAAACCGCCGCCGAAGGCGTTGTTCACCCGGTCGCTGTCCTCCAACCCCACCGAGTAGTGGTTCATGTGTAGAACGTCAGCACCTCCCTGTCCCCGCCGACGATGACGACGACGCGGTGCTCGCCACCGCCGAGCGACCGGTCGACCCGCAGCCGGACGACCTCCCCGGGGCGCCACTCCCCGCCGCCGACGACCGAGACGGAGACGTTCCCCGGGACGACGTACCGCCCGTCGACGAGGACCTCGATCCCGCCGGAACTCGCCGGCAGCGCCCGCGATCCCGTGTTCTTCACGAGGAGGGTCACCTCGCTCGCCCCGTCGTCGTAGACGGCGCCGCTCCCGGGGTCGCTTATCACCTCCACCTCCGTCTCGATCTCCTCCGCGACGTCGACGCTCTTGGTGCCGAGCGCCTCGCTCACCTCGGAGACGCTGTCGACCATCGTCCCGGCGACGCCGGCCGCGAGCGCCATCGCCGCGATGAACAGGACGAGACTGGAGACGGAGACGCTCGCCACGCTCAGACCACCTCGAACGCGGCCACGCCCGGCCCGGTGACGACCTTCACCCGATCCGGTTCGTTCGCGAGCCCGGCCACGGTCAGTTCGAGCTGCGAGCCCGGCGTCCAGACGGTCCGGTTCTCCGTGCCGGCGACCGCGAACCCGTCGGAAGACCGGTAGCGACCGTCGACGAGCAGGTCCGTCCGGTTCACCGAGAGGACCGTCGAGCCGGTGTTGTTCACCGCCACGGTGAGCGTGTCGTTGGTCGCGTCGTAGGCGGTCCCGGCGACGACGACGGCCGTGTTCTGCTGGCGGAGCGCGCGGTCGTCGCGGGCGGACTCCGCATCGGCGACACGCTCGCTCGCCGCCTCGACCGTCGGGTAGAGGATCCCAAAGCCGACGAGTAGCCCGACGAAGATGACGACCGTCGCGCCGCTGGTACTGAACCCCATATCACGCGGTGTGTTCGAGTTCCCGTATTTCGTCCAGTTTCAGGATGTACTCGTAGCTCGTGGCGTGGTCCTCGACGGCGAGTTCCTCCGGATCGTTCGGGTCGACGTGGACGTCGATGCCCGGTCCGGCGAGGTACTCCTCGAGGTCGCCCGACACCGCCGGGGCGATCCAGCCGACGTCCTCGTAGTAGGCGACGGCCTTCAGCGCCGCGGCCGGCCCCGTGGTCTCGACGAGCTCCGCGAGCCACTCGAGGGCGAGCACGTCCGTCGCGTAGCTGTCGGGGAGTTCGGCGAGGTACGGCGTCCGGGTGGACCCGCCGGCGCCGGCGTGCCGACCGGCGGTCCGGTCGCCGTTCGCGGTCGACAGGTCCCCGGTGTCGGCCGGGTCGATCGCGTCGCTCGCCGGTCCGGTCGACCGTCGTTCGTCGCCCTCCGGTGCGACCGCCCCGAGCGGCTCGTCGGACGCCTCTGGAGTGCTCTCCCCCTCGCCTCCCTCCAGGTCGGCCACGACGTCGTCGAACGTGATGACGTCCTCGTCGACCGTGTCGGCCTCGTCGACCGT
>JAZKST010000013.1:0-76522 GCA_036625905.1 Haloarculaceae archaeon | reverse complement strand
CGAAGCCGGCGTCCAGCATCGCGTCGGCCAGCTCCCGGGGGTCCTCGCCCCAGAGTGGGGCGAACACGTCACAGCCGAGCCGGTCGGCCATCGCCCGGATGCGCGAGGTCTGGTACTCGCTCTCGACCGCGCCGGCGGTGAGCCCGCCCACCCCCCCGAGCTCCCGGGCGAGGTGTTCGAGGGCCCCCTCCAGAGGCTCGAGTTCGCGGTCACCTCGTTCCCCGGAGCTCTCCCCTTCCGGTGCCCGCGCCTCGAAGTCCGCCGGGTGGACGTCGACCAGCGGGATGCCGATGCTCTCGGCGGCGAGCGACGCGAGCTCCGTCGCGGGGACGTGGTACATGAACGACTCCCCGTCCGGGTGGACGGTGACCAGCCGCTCGACCGGTAGCCCCTCCTCCATGGCGCGGTAGAGCGCCCAGGAGGAGTCCTTCCCGCCGGAGAAGAGGCTCACCCAGGGCGGGTCGGGGTGCGTGTGGCTCATGCGCTGGGTAGCCCGCCCGGCGGTTTACCGTCGTCGGTCCCGGACCGCTCTCCCGGGGGATCGCGGGTCGCTCGTTGCGCTCGCTCACGGCTCACTCCGTTCGCCGTTCGCGTTTTCGGGGCCTCGCTCGCTTCGCTCGCTACGGCCCCGCATGCGCCCCCGTCAGACGCGGACCGGTCACGTCGAGATCCCGCCGTCGCGTTTTTATATCGCACTCGGCGGTTTACGCCGACCCCTCGAGATCGGCCGCGAGAACGCCCGAAGCCGTATGACGGGCGTCAGACGCCGGCGATAGATACATATGAGGCACACGCTACGCGCCGGGTAGCATGGACTCGCTGATCGAGGACGCCATAGACGAGGCCGAGGAGGACCGGGTGGATGGGACCGCCCACGGGAACGGGGCCGAGAGCGACGCCGCGCCGAACACGTCCGGGACGATGACCGACGAGGAGCTGGCGGAGGTCATCACCGACCTGGAGACGGAGATCACCGTCTTCGGCTGTGGCGGCGCCGGCGGGAACACCGTCACCAGGATGGCCCAGGAGGGTATCCACGGCGCGGAGCTCATCGCCGCGAACACGGACGCACAGCACCTCGGACAGCAGGTCATCGCCGACCGGAAGATCCTCATCGGCCGCCAGCGGACCGGCGGGCGGGGGGCCGGGAGCGTCCCGAAGATCGGCGAGGAGGCCGCACAGGAGAACATCGAGGACATCCAGGCCTCCATCGACGGCTCGGACATGGTGTTCATCACCGCCGGGCTCGGCGGCGGGACCGGCACCGGGAGCGCTCCAGTAGTGGCTCAGGCCGCCCAGGAGGCCGGCGCGCTCACCATCGCCGTCGTCACCATCCCCTTTACCGCGGAGGGCGAGCGTCGCCGGGCGAACGCCGACGCCGGCCTCGAGCGGCTCCGTGCGGTGGCCGACACCGTCATCGTCATCCCGAACGACCGGCTGCTGGACTTCGCGCCGAACCTCCCCCTGCAGGACGCGTTCAAGATCTGCGATCGGGTGCTGATGCGCTCGGTCAAGGGGATGACCGAACTCATCACCAAGCCAGGACTCGTCAACGTGGACTTCGCGGACGTGAAGACCATCATGGAGAACGGCGGCGTCGCCATGATCGGCCTCGGGGAGTCCGATTCGGAGAACAAGGCCCAGGACTCGATGCGCTCGGCGCTCCGGTCGCCGCTGCTCGACGTCGAGTTCGACGGTGCGAACTCCGCGCTCGTGAACGTCGTCGGCGGGCCCGACATGAGCATCGAGGAGGCCGAGGGCGTCGTCGAGGAGATCTACGACCGCATCGACCCCGAGGCCCGCATCATCTGGGGCGCCTCGGTCAACCCCGAGTTCGACGGGAAGATGGAGACGATGGTCGTCGTCACGGGCGTCGAGAGCCCGCAGATATACGGCAAGAGCGAAGCCGAGCGCGAGCAGCGCGCACGGCAGGGCGGAGGCCAGAGCCCCACCGCCACCTCCGACGGCGGCATCGACTTCGTCGAGTAGCGTCACGGCGCCGCTCGATGCATCGTGGTTCGGCGAACCCTCCCGGTACCTCGATTCCTCCTCGTTTTTCCTCCCCGTCGGGCGGTGGGTCGTCCGTCCGTACGGACCAACAGGTAGAAAAAGCCTGACGGGGATGTTCCGGGTATGGAAGTCCCGAAAGACCTCTCCTCGTACGCCCGCGTGCTCAAGCTCGCGAGTACGCCATCGACCGAGGAGTTCTCCCAGGTCGCGCTCATCGCCGGTGCGGGTATCCTGCTGGTCGGCATCCTCGGGTTCGTCATCTTCGTGTTCATGTCGTTCGTCCCCGGGGGTGCCTGACGATGGGTATCTTCGCCGTCAAGACGACCGCGAGCCAGGAGCGAACCGTCGCGGACATGATCATGAACCGCGAGGAGCCGTCGATCCACGCCGCGCTCGCGCCCGACCAGCTCACCTCCTACGTGATGGTCGAGGCCGACGACGAGAGCGTCTTCGAGCGCATCCTCGACGAGATCCCCCACGCCCGCGGGGTCGTCCCCGGGATGTCCTCGATCGCCGAGGTCGAGCACTTCCTCTCGCCGAAGCCGGACGTCGAGGGGATCGCCGAGGGCGACATCGTCGAGCTCATCGCCGGCCCGTTCAAGGGCGAGAAGGCACAGGTCCAGCGCATCGACGAGGGCAAGGACCAGGTCACCGTCGAGCTCTACGAGGCGACCGTCCCGATCCCCGTCACCGTGCGCGGGGACCAGATCCGGGTGTTGGACTCCGAGGAGCGCTAACGCTGACTACCCGCCGTTCCCGTCCAGTCGCTCGACGACGGCCTCGAGGTCGGCGTTCGCCTCGATCTCCTCGCGGACGGCCTGCCGGTGTTTGATACCCTCGGGCTCGGCGCCGTAGGCCCGGACGTACTGGGCGCGGCTGTGCTCGTCGAAGACGTGACGGATGGCGAAGTAGCCGTCCGGGACACGGGTGCCACAGACCTCACACCGGACCGGGTCGTGGTCGGTCGCCTGGTGGACGAGCAGTTCGTCGGCGGCGCCCATCCGGTGTCCACAGCCCTCGATGGCACACTCCCACATGGGCCGAGCGACCACGGGACGGGACTAAACCGTTCCGGGCAGTCCCGGCTCTCCTCGTCCCGCGATGGCGTGGTCCCCCCCAAGGTAGAAGTCGACCGGCCACGCAAGGAGGGTGTTGTACGTCACCGTACGCGGGTTCGACCTGGAGATCGACGCGAATCGGATAGCCGAGCCTTGGGCCGAGATTCGGCGACAGGTCCGCGAGTACGACCGCGGTGAACGACGGACGTTCGATCTGACGGTCGAGTTCCCCGCCTCGTTCGCTGGACGGGTAATGGCGGCGATGGCGGCCATCCCGTACGGGGAGACGCGGACGTACGGCGACATCGCCGAGGACCTCGGAACCGCGCCGGTCCCCGTCGGATCGGCGTGCGGCCGCAACCCGGTTCCGGTGGTCGTCCCGTGTCACCGGGTCGTCGGTTCGGACTCGCTCGGTGGGTTCTCCGCCGAGGGCGGCGTCGAGGCGAAGCGGGCGCTGCTCGACCACGAACGGGCTCCCGGACTCGTCCAGTCCGATCTCGGAGCGTTCCGGTGACCGACCCCTCGGCGGTCGACCCGCTCGAAGTCGAGATCTTCGGACACACGATACGCCTCGACGCCGCCCTCGTCCGCGAGGCCGACCCCGAGATACGCGAACGGGTTCGGACCTACGCAGCGGACGAACGCGAGACGTTCGACCTGACCGTCGAGTACCCGGAGACGTTCGCGGGGAGGGTCTGGCGGCGTGTCGGGGACGTTCCGTACGGGGAGACACGGACGTACGGCGAACTGGCGGCGGAGCTGGGGACCGCACCGGTCGCCGTCGGGGGCGCGAACGCCCGGAACCCGCTCCCGGTCGTCGTCCCCTGTCACCGCGTCGTCGGCACCGACTCGCTTCGCGGCTACCGCTACCCCGGGCTGAAGGAGACGCTCCTCGGACACGAAGGGAGCGCCGACGCGCTCGGGTTCGACCTCGACGGCACCGTGTGACCTCCGCTGGTCTCTCGCCGCGTCTGTAGGTCGCTCCGGCCCGGCGCGAACCGCTCGGGGAACGACAACGGTAAGCCCGGGTCGGGCGAACGCCCGCGCGTGAGCGAGTTCCGCGTCGACCCTCATGTCAAGGTGCTCGACGAGCGGGTCGTCACCCGGGCGAAGCGGCGGGGCCTCGACGCGCTGGTGTACACACCGCACTTCACTCGGCTCCCCGATATCGAGTCCAGAGCACGGTCGTTCTCCGACGGGGAGCTGTTGGTGGTGCCGGCTCGCGAGCTGTTCACGGGTGGCTGGCGGAACCGCAAACACGTCCTCGCGGTCGGGCTCTCCGAGCCGGTCCCGGACTTCCTCACCCTGGAGGCGACGATGCAGGAACTCGACCGGCAGGGAGCGGCCGTACTCGTCCCCCATCCGACGTTCGCGACGGTGAGCCTCGACGCCGCCGACCTCGATCGCTACCGGGGGGTCGTCGACGCCGTCGAGGTCTACAACCCGAAGCACTGGCGGCGGCACAACGACCGTGCGCGGGAACTGGCCCGGGCGACCGGGCTCCCGGCGTTCGGCTCCTCCTACGCCCACCTCCGGTCGAGCGTGGGGGAGGTGTGGACGTCGTTCGAGGTGCCGATGGGGTCGGTGGAGGCGGTCGTCGAGGCGTTCCGCGACGGGCTCCCGCGACGGGTGTTCCACCGCCGGGGGGCGGCCCACGCGCTACGCCGTCGGGCGGAGTTCGCACACCTCGGCTGGGAGAACACCTGGGAGAAGTTCGAGCGGGTGGTCCTGGAGGGCCGCGAACCGACGCACCCCCGACACCCCGCATACGGCGGCCGGTTCGAGGACGACGCCGTCTACTGAGTGTATGGTATCGCCCGGACGACCTGCCCGAGGTGATCCGGAGCGACGTGGACGAGGAGGACGGCGGCGACGAGTTCGAGCCCGGTGACGACCAGCGTGACCGCGTTGGCGAACCGGCTGGTGGTCGTGACGCCGCTCGGCGAGCCGTACTCCTGGTCCGAGAGCGGGTAGAACAGCGCGATGCCGCGCCTGCTCCCGACCACGTCGAGCACGTAGTGGGTGAGCACGCCGAGCCAGACGAACTGGAGGTTCTCGAAGTAGAGCGGGAAGGCGACGAACACGGCCAGGGTGGGGAGGTTGTGGAGCGTCTTCCGGTGTCTGCCGAAGGCCGTGTCGACGTCGGGGAACAGCGCACCCAGGACGACCGGGACGGACACCTCGGCGATCGTCCGGAACGTCTCGAGGTCCCCGGCCGGCTCGAGGACGTACCCCAGTCCCACCCCCAGGAGGACGGCGTTCAGGACGTGTCCCTGCTTGTTCATCGTCGGGGTAACGCGGGTCGACCGTACAAGCGTTTCCGTTCGGTCACTCTCGGAGGTCGACGGCCTCGAGACAGTCCCGGAGTGCCCGGCGGGCGAACCGCTCCTTGCACTCGTCCCGGTCGCCGTCGAACTCGTATCGCTCGACGGTCGTAGTCGAGGTGCCCGTTCCCCACTCGCCGGCGTAGGCGACACCGACGTACACCGTCCCGACGGGCTTTTGCTCGGTGCCACCTTCCGGCCCCGCGACACCGGTCGTGGCGACACCCCACGTCGTGTCGGCGGTGTCGCGCACCGCGGCGGCCATCCGTCGTGCCACCGGCTCGCTCACCGCCCCGTGCTCGTCGAGGTCCTCGCGGGTGACGGCGAGCAGCGCCCGCTTCGCCCGGTAGGAGTAAGCCACCACCGCCCGGTCGAAGTAGTCGCTCGACCCCGGGACGTCTGTCAGGAGCGACCCGACGAGCCCGCCGGTCGCCGACTCGGCGACGGCGACCGTCTCCCCGCGCTCGCTGAACCGCTCCCCGAGCCGCTCCTCGATCGGCGGGTCCGTTGCGTACTGGCGCATACCTGAACACCGCTCGAGACGGCCATGAATCCCACGACTGTTTAGGTATCGTGGACGTCGTGAGACCCGAGTCGAACTACCCCTTCGTGTGCGTATGGGTCCCGTGGTGGACGCCGCGCTCACCGCCGTGATGGTCGTGACCCCGACGGCGATGTACATCGGGCTCTGGCGTCTCCTCGTGAAGCTTCGCGGCGACGACCTCGTCAACCGTCTCGACCAGCGGATGAAACACGGCGACGGGCCGGGTCGACCCGGGACGCCGGTGGCCGTCGGGACGCCCGCGCTCGATCCCTCCGACCTCGATCCCGAACTCGACGGCCGTATCGCTCGGCGGATGAAGCGCGGGAACCGGACGAAGCAGTGTCCCGACTGCCGGACGCTGAACGGGCCCCGCGACGAGGCGTGTCACGCGTGCGGGACCGACCTCCCGGCCGACGGCGACGGCGTACTGGGACGGTTCGGGCGGTGACCCCGACGCCGGTCGGCGCTGGCTCGGCCACACGCGTCGTGTGGCTACGCGGACTGGTGGTCGCCCTCTCCTCCCGGGCGACCCCCGGCTCCCGGACCCGTTCTCCCGGGCGCCGACGCCCGGGGCACGGTGGCCTCCCCCTCCTACTTGAACCCTCGCCCGCGACCGACGGGTACTCCTGTCCGGGTCGCGAACCCGGTGCGATGAGTGACCTGCACGTCGAGGCGGTCGAATCCCTCGACGACGCGGACGTCCCGCGGGGCGTCGACGCCCCGGAGTACGTCCTCTACGGTGGGAAGGGTGGCGTGGGGAAGACGACGATGGCGGCGGCGACGGCGCTCGCCTCCGCGCGCGACGGCACCCCCACGCTCGTCGTCTCGACGGACCCGGCCCACTCGCTGTCGGACTCGCTCGGGGTCGAGGTTCCGGCCGAACCGGCCCGCGTCCACGACGAGTATCCGCTCTACGGCGTCGAGATCGACCCCGAGGCGATGCAGGAGGGGCCGTTCGCCGGCGGCGAGGTGGACGTCGACGGGCTCGGTGGACTCGGGGGGATGCTCGGTGGGGACGGCGGCCCCTTCGGCGGCGATGGCGGGTTCGGCGGTGACGAGGGGGCGTTCGACGGTGGTGGGGACGATCCGGGAGAAAACGCGGAGGACCCGCTCTCGGGACCGATGCCGGGCGCGGACGAGGCGGCCGCCGTCCAGTTACTCCTGCGCTACCTCGACGACGACCGATTCGAGCGGGTCGTCGTCGACACGGCCCCGACCGGCCACACGCTCCGGCTGCTCGAACTCCCCGACGTGATGGACTCGATGGTCGGGCGGCTGCTCTCCTTCCGCGAGCGGCTCTCCGGGATGTTCGAGTCCGTGACCGGGATGTTCGACGGGGACGAGGAAGGAACGACCCCCGACCGGGGGCTGGAGGACCTCCGGGAGCTGTCGGCCCGCGTCGAACGACTCCGCGATGCCCTGCGTGACCCCGGCCGGACGGACTTCCGGGTCGTGATGGTCCCCGAGGGGATGAGCGTCGTCGAAACGGAACGGCTCGTCGACCGGCTCCGGGAGTTCGGCATCCCCGTCGGGACCGTCGTGGTCAACCGCGTGATGCAGGACCTCGCGGACGTCTCGGGCGCGGAGACCGACTGGTTCGTCGCGCCGGACCTGGACTCCTGTGCGTTCTGTAAGCGGCGCTGGGAGGTCCAGCGGAACGCCCTCTCGCGGGCGCAGGACCTCTTCCGTGGCGTCGAGGTGAAGCGCGTCCCGCTGTTCGCCGAGGAGGTGCGCGGCGAGGAGACGCTGCGGGTCGTCGCGGCCTGTCTCGAGTAGCGTCGGCCGTTCTCGCCCGACTAGCGGCGGCTCGCCACCTGTGCGACGACGAGACCGAGCCCGGCGATCAGCAGGCCTACGAGCGTCTGGAGGCCGGCCCCGGCCAGCGCGCCCCCGCTCGTGAGCGTCTGGACGCCTCCGGCGAGAAACAGCGTACCGACGAGGGCGTGGAAGCCGATGACGGCCCACTCCACCCCGCCGTATCCGGACACGTCCGTATAGCGAGCGAGTCCCATACCGGAGGGTCGGTCCAGCGGAACAAAAAGCCCGCCACACCCCGCCTCGCCTGCCGACGACCACTACCCCCGAGCGGTGACGACCAGCACCCGCAGATCGTTGACGTTCGTCCCCGTCCGCCCGGAGCGCAGGAGCGCCCCCCGTGCTTCGAGGAACGGAGCGGCGTCGTGCCGGGCGAGCGCGTCCCGTGCCGCATCGTCGCCCCCGGGCCCGGACTCGACCGTCGAGGCGTCGACGAGCGCGCCCGCCGCGTCGGATCCCCCGTCGCGACCGTCCGTGTCGACGCTCGCGAGCACCGCCCCCTCGGGGAGTTCTATCGCCGCCCGGAGTGCGAGCTCCTGGTTCGGACCACCCTCTCCGGGGTCGTCGCCGAGCGTCACGGTGGTTTCGCCGCCCGAGAGCACCACTCCGGGGGGTTCGACCGGCTCGCCGGTGTCGACCGCCTCCTCGGCGACGGCGACGTGTGCGAGGCCGGCTTCGACCGCCTCGCCGCGGAGCCGCGCCGAGAGCAGGACCGCTCCGTAGCCCCGCTCCTCGGCCACCTCGCGAGCCCCCTCGATGGCCGTGTGGCCCCCGACGAGGACTTGGTTCGAGACGCGCCCGAAGACGGGGTCGTCTGGGTCCGCGGTCTCCTCGAACTCGCCGGCCACGCCGCGGTCGATACGCTCGCGGATGGCGTCAGGCGGGTCGATGCCGTACCGGTCGAGGACGGCCCGAGCGTCGGCGAACGTCGAGGGGTCGGGCGCGGTCGGGCCGCTCGCCACCACCGCGGGATCGTCCCCGACGACGTCGCTGACGAGCAGGCCCACCACCGTCGCGTCCCCGGCCGCTCGCGCCAGGCCGCCGCCCTTGATCGCCGAGCAGTGCTTCCGGACGGCGTTCAGCTCGTCGATGCTCGCCCCCGAGGCCAGCAGCGACTCCGTGACTGCACGGAGGTCGGCCAGCGAGATCCCCTCGGCGGGGGCGGCCAGCAGCGCCGACCCGCCACCGGTGATGGGGGCGAGGACGAGCGTCCGCTCGTCGGCGGTACGGGCGAGTTCGAGCAGCCGTCGCGCACCGGCGACCGATCCCTCGTCGGGGACCGGGTGACCGCCGACGTGGACCTCCACGCGGTCGAGATCGGCGGGCGCGTCGAGCACGACCGCGCCGCCGTCGATACGGTCGCCGAGCAGTTCCTCGAGCGCCCGGGCCAGCCCACCCGCGGCCTTCCCGCCGCCGAGGACGAGCACGCGATCGAAGCCCGCGAGGTCGTACGTCTCCCCGCGCACGCCGAGGGCGTCGCCGTCCGCGTCGTCATCCTCGGAGAGTGAGAGGTGTCGCTCTATCGCCCGCTCGGGGCGGGCGGCCTCGATGCCGGCGGCGAGACAGGAGAGCGCGAGTTCGTGGGCGGGCGAACGGGTGTGGCGCTCGCGGTCCTCGAACTCGAACGTCATGGGAGCTTCCGGAGCAGCGAGAACGCGGCATCGCGGAGCCCGTCCGGGAGGAACCGGGCGTAGAGCGCGAGCCTGGCGAGGGTCCCGACCGGGTAGCGCGACCGCGGATCCGGCGAGACGGTCGCCTCGAGTATCACCGTGGCGACCGCCTCGGGCGGGACGGCGAACGGACTCTCGCCCCCGACGATCATGAGATCCCGTCGGAAGTCGTAGACGGACTGGTAGGCCTCCGTCCGGTCGACGGGTTCGAGTTCCTCGTCGGCGTGCTCGTAGAACGCCGTCTCGACCGCGGCGGGCTGGACCACCACCACGTCGACGCCGAACGGTTCGACCTCCGACCGGAGGGCATCGCTCATCCCCTCGAGGGCGTGTTTCGACCCGGCGTAGGCGCCCACCCCGGGGACGGAGAGCTGACCGGCGATGCTGGAGACGTTGACGATGGTGCCGTCGCCCGCCTCGCGCATGTGCGGCAGGACGGCCCGCGAGAGCCGGTGGGGGCCGTAGACGTTCACGTCGAACTGGCGGTGGAGCAGGTCGTCGGTGACGTCCTCGAGGGGGCCGTGCTGGCCGTAGCCGGCGTTGTTGACCAGGGCGTCGATCCGGCCGTCCCGCTCGATCATCCGCGAGACAACCCGCTCGATGTCGTCGGGATCGGTCACGTCGAGCGTGTTGACGTCACAGCCCTCGCGCTCGCCGAGCGTCTCGATGTCCGCCGGGTTCCGGGCGGTAGCGTACACGACCCAGTCGTCCTCGAGGAACGCCTCCGCTGTCGCCCGACCGATGCCCGACGAACACCCCGTTATCAGGACCGTCTTCCGCGGTCCGACCGTCTCGCTCATGGACCTGGAGTCGGCGGGGGACGTGATATGGGTTTCCCGTTCGGCTCCACGAATGGGGTTTCGATCGGCTGGATGGGATCGTTCCAGTCCTCGAGATTACCTCGAACGTCCCACCCGCGTCAGTTACTCGGAACGCAATCGCTCGCCGTCCGGAAGACGTTGTGCCAGCCGCCTCACCCATGCAACTCCCGCTTGACCTCGTCGGCGTACGCGTCGGCGAGCCGGATCGGTTCGGGGAGCTTGTAGTCCCCACCGCACCGCTCGACGAGATCGACCGCGGTCGCCGCCGAGATGCGGTGGCCCGGCGAGACGTACAGGGGATTGATCCGCTGGGAGTCGGGGTACTGCCGGGACTGGTAGGCGTACCCCACCACCGTTCCGGGCTCGGTCTCCATCCGGTCGTCGGCCTCGACGGGCACGCGGGCGCCTTCGGGGAGCCCGTCGATCGGCTTTCGTGGCTCGCCACAGAGCAACGACTTCGCCACCCCTATTGACGGGTGGTCGACGAGAACGCCGACGTGGGTGGCGAGGCCGGCCTCGCGGAAGTGGATCCGCCCGGAGCCGTCGAACAGCAGGCAATCGGGGTCGGTCTCCAACTCGCGGAGCGCGGCGAGTATCGGCCCGCCCTCGCGGAACGCGAGCAGCCCCGGGACGTAGGGTATCGAGAGCGGCGTGACGGCGTGGACCCGCTCGACGACCGCCTCCCCACGGCAGACGACGACGGCGCTCACCGCCCGCTCGGGTTCTTCCTCGGTGAGAAAGGCCTGGTCGACGCCGGCGACGAGCGGACCGTTCCGGGTGCCGACCCGTTCGGGGTCGAACGGGAGGTCGTCCTCGAACCGGGCGACGCGGGACAGTTCGCGCTGGAGGTCCTCCATCTCCGCCCGGGAGAGCGAGGGGTCGGGGCGGAACCGCTCGCGGTCCGGGTGGGGATCCATCGGATTCAGAACCGGCCGCGGCCCGGGCCGCCCATCCCGCCGCCGCCGCGACCGAACTGGATGTCCCGGGGCGAGCGGACCTCGCCTTTCACCCGCTGGCCGTACGCCAGGCCGAGCACGAGGCCGATGAGGTGGGCGAAGTGGGCGACGTTGCCGAGGACGCTCCCCTGGGCGACGATGCCGAGCACCGACAGGGCAGCGTAGCCGAACGTGAGCACGTAGATCGGAACCGGGAGGACGAAGTAGAGGTAGACCTTCAGACCGGGGTTCAGCACGGTTAGGACGCCGAGGATGGCCATGATGGCCCCCGACGCGCCGAGCACCCCGGAGACGGGGTTGCCGATGAGGAACCCGAAGGCGATCTGGGCGAGGCCGGCGGCCATCCCGGTGACCAGGAACAGGGCGGTGAACCGCCTCGAGCCGATGCGCTGTTCGACCACCGGGCCGAAGAAGAACAGCACGATGCCGTTGCCGAAGATGTGCGCGAACGTCGCCGGCGAGTGCGAGAACACCGACGTCACCCACGTCCAGACGTACTCCGGGTTCGCGGAGGTGAGGACGAACAGGTCCCGGAACGCCCCCTGTCCGAGCGTGAACAGGACGACGAACTCGAGCACGTAGACGATCACCATGATCGCCAGCAGGAGATACGAGACGTTGCCGCGGAAGTAGCCGAGGAACCCGCCCGGTCCGGTGTTCACCGGGAGGCGGTCCCGCAGGCCGGAGGACCGGCCGCCGCGGTTCTGAACGGTGGCGTCGAACCCGGAGTCGAACACGCCGTCGGGGTCGTTCCACTCGTTCAGCCCCGTACAGCTGTGGTTCTCGGGGAGGCGGTGTTCCGAACAGTACCTGCCTCCGCACCGCCGACAGTCGTACGGCAGGTCGACGCCCTTGCCACACACGTCGCACTTCGCCATTATCCGGGCTAAACGGGCCACCGGGCAAAGGGGTTCGGGTCCGTGCCCGCCGGCCGCACGAGCGGGTCAGGAGCCGCTACCAGGAGAGCCGCACGGGGTCGCCCGGCTCGACGCCGAACGCCCGGTCGCCGCGGCCCCGGTTGACCGCGAGTTCGACGTTGCCGTGGCTCCCGACCGTCACGACCCGGGTTCCGGGGTCGACCCCGGCGTAGGCCCTGACGGCCGTCGCCGCCGCGTCGTTCACGACGACCGGCCCGTCGTAGTGCCCGTCGAGTACCTCGCCGGGGACGTTCGTCACGACGTTGCCGAAGCCGTCGACGACCAGCGCCTCGCCACGGGCGCCGTCGTCCTCGACGGTGACCTCGGGGAACTCGAGGTCCTCGTACTCCCCCGCCGGGGAGACACCGGAGAGGGACTCCACGGCCCCGATCCCGGCCTCGTGGACCCGAGCGGCGGCCGGGGCGAACACGTCCCGGCCGTGGAAGGTGTTCGACCCGGGGGCGTCGTAGGCCACCTCGAACACCTCGACCGCCCGTTCGTGGTCCTCCCACTCCCCCTCGGCCGCTCCCGCCGCCAGCCGCCGGGCGGCGGGGAGGAGGACGCCGTTGTCCGGGCCGACGAGCGCGTGGTCGCCGGCCCTGACAGCGAGCGCGGCGCGGTCGGTACCCACTCCGGGGTCGACGACGACGAGATGTACCGCCGGAGGGAACCACGGGAGGACCTCCCGGAGCCAGAACGCGGCCGCCCGGACGTTCTGCCGGGGGAACTCGTGGGTGACGTCGACGAGCGGTGCGTCGGTCCGCGAGCAGAGCACGCCCTTCATCGCCGCGGGGTACGGCCAGCCGAAGTCCGAACTCAGGGTGATCATTCACTCGTCGCTGACGTCGCCGTTCGCGTCCGATTCGCTGATCTGCTGGATGCGCTCGACCCCGCCGGTCTCCCTGATGACCTCCGCGACGGGCGCGGGGACCAGCGACTCCCAGTCCCCGCCGTCGATCATCCGCTCGCGGACCTCGGTGCCCTCCCACTCCTCGCGGCGGAACATGGGCGACTGTCGCACCTCGACGCCGGCCTCCTCGAACAGCCGGACGACGAGCGGGTTGTTCGAGTAGGCGACCTCGAACCGCGGGGACATCGACTGGACGTGGCTCACCCATACGGCGTTCCGGTTGAGGTCCTCGATGGGGACCGCGTAGGTGACGAGGTCGGTGTCGAGGGTGGCCTTCGTGATCATCATGATTCGCTCGCCGGCGGTGAACGGGTTGCGAGTGGTGTGTGACTGGTCCGCGCTCCCGATACCGAGGACGAGTTCGTCGACCTCTTCGGTGATGCGGCGGACCATCTCGTGGTGGCCCTGGTGGTAGGGCTGGAAGCGCCCGATGTAGAACCCCCGGGTCATGGCCGACGTGTCGCGGGCGTCTTTTATAACTCCCGTGGCTCGGTCGGCGGGAAACTGGACACACGTCTGATGCGTCGCAGTCGTGCGGTTTGGGGGGGTGTCGCGGGTGGACACGGGGAGAAAGTATATCAGTCGATGGGCCCTCGTTACGGACGAAGAAACGGTTCTATGAGCGACGACGTGAATCCAGACGACACGCCCGGTCCGAGCGGTAACGACCGGGACAACAGCAACTCGCCGACGGGCCCGCCGGCGGACCCCGAGGACGTCACCGACGGGTCCGACCTCGGGAGCGACGTCGACGTCGGGCCGGGTGCCGACTACGACCCCGAGGAAGAGGACAACCTCCTCGGCGGGCTCGAGATCGACACCACCGAGGATATCGAAGTCCCCGACCGGCTCGTCGACCAGGTTATCGGTCAGGACCACGCCCGGGACATCGTGCTCAAGGGCGCCAAACAGCGCCGGCACGTGATGATGATCGGCTCGCCCGGGACCGGGAAGTCGATGCTGGCGAAGGCCATGTCACAGCTCCTCCCCCGCGAGGAGCTCCAGGACATCCTCGTCTATCACAACCCGGACGACGGCAACGAGCCGAAGGTCCGTACCGTCCCCGCCGGCAAGGGTGAACAGATCGTCGAGGCCCACAAGGAGGAGGCGCGCAAGCGCAACCAGATGCGCTCGTTCCTCATGTGGATCATCATCGCGGTGGTGTTCGGCTACTCGCTGCTGATCGCCCAGCAGCTCCTGCTCGGCATCCTCGCGGCAGGTGTCATCTACCTCGCCTTCCGCTACTCCTCGCGCGGGAGCGACGCGATGATACCGAACCTCCTCGTGAACAACGCGGGCCGCCAGACCGCTCCCTTCGAGGACGCCACCGGTGCCCACGCCGGCGCGCTGCTCGGGGACGTTCGGCACGACCCGTTCCAGTCCGGCGGGATGGAGACCCCGAGCCACGACCGCGTGGAGGCGGGGGCCATCCACAAGGCCAACAAGGGCGTGCTGTTCGTCGACGAAATCAACACGCTCGACATCCGCTCCCAGCAGAAGCTGATGACGGCGATCCAGGAGGGGAAGTTCTCGATCACCGGCCAGTCAGAGCGCTCCAGTGGCGCGATGGTCCAGACCGAGCCCGTCCCGACGGACTTCGTGATGGTCGCCGCCGGGAACCTCGACGCCATGGAGAACATGCACCCCGCCCTGCGCTCGCGCATCAAGGGCTACGGCTACGAGGTGTACATGGACGACACCATCGAGGACACCCCCGAGATGCGCCGGAAGTACGCCCGGTTCGTCGCCCAGGAGGTCACGAAGGACGGCCGGCTGCCCCACTTCAACAAGGACGCCCTCGAGGAAGTGATCCTCGAGGCCCAGCGCCGCTCGGGCCGGAAGGGCCACCTCACGCTCGAACTGCGGAACCTCGGTGGACTCGTCCGCGTCGCGGGCGACATCGCCCGCGCCGAGGACGCCGCCGAGACCACCCGCGAGCACGTGCTGCAGGCAAAGCGCCGCAGCCGCTCGATCGAACAGCAGCTCGCGGACGACTACATCGAGCGCCGCAAGGACTACGAGCTGAACGTCTCGGAGGGCGAGGTCGTCGGCCGGGTCAACGGGCTCGCCGTGATGGGCGAGGACTCCGGCATCGTCATGCCCGTCATGGCCGAGGTCACGCCCTCGCAGGGCCCCGGCGAGGTCATCGCCACGGGCAAGCTCCAGGAGATCGCGATGGAGGCCGTCCAGAACGTCTCGGCCATCATCAAGAAGTTCTCCGACGAGGACATCTCCGAGAAGGACATCCACATCCAGTTCGTCCAGTCCTACGAGGGCGTCGAGGGCGATTCGGCCTCCGTCACCGTCGCGACGGCGGTCATCTCGGCGCTGGAGAACATTCCGGTCGAACAGAACATCGCCATGACCGGCTCGCTCTCGGTCCGGGGGGACGTCCTCCCGGTGGGCGGCGTGACCCACAAGATCGAGGCCGCGGCCAAGGCCGGCCTCGACCGGGTCATCATCCCCGCCTCCAACGAGCAGGACGTCATGATCGAGGACGAGTACAAGGACATGGTGGAGATCATCCCGGTCACGCACATCTCGGAGGTGCTGGAGGTCGCGCTCGCGGGCGAGCCCGAGAAGGACTCGCTCGTCGACCGCCTCAAGAACATCACCGGGTCCGCGCTGGACCGCCAGGTCGGCCATTCGGGTTCGCCGTCGCCGCAGTAAGGTGACGAACTGGGCCGCATTCGCCGGGATCGCGGTCGCACTCCTCGTCCTGCTGCTCGTTCTCGCCCGCGCCTCGCAGACCCACGTCGGGCCGACGGTCACCGTCGCCGAGCGGAGGTGGCTCGCGGGCCTCCCCGACGGCGCCGACCACCTCGACGCCAGCGGCGCGGCCGCGCCGGCCGCCGATCCCCCCTCCGAGGGCTTCCTCCTCGTCAACGTCGCGCTCTCCCAGGGGCTGTTCGGGTTCGTCCTCGTCGTCGGGGCGTGGTACACGGAGGTTCCGCCCGCGGCGCTCGGCCTGGGCGCGACGCCGCTCTCGACCGGCGTTCCCGCCCTCGGGTGGGGTCTCTCCCTCGGCCTCGCGCTCGCCGCGGCCAACGCGGCCGGAAGCGCCGTCGCCCAGCGGTTCGGGTACGAGCCCGGAACGGAGCTGCGGGAACTGCTCGCCCCCGAGACGGTCCTCGGGTGGCTGCTCCTGCTCGGGGTGGCGCTGCCGACCGTCGCCGTCTTCGAGGAGTTCCTCTTCCGGGCGACACTGGTCGGGGCGCTCGCCGCGGGGTTCGGCGTCTCGCCGTGGCTGCTCGCGGTGCTCTCCTCCGCGGCGTTCGCCGTCGGCCACGGCGCACAGGGTCCGGTGGGCATCGCCGTCACCGGGCTGCTCGGGTTCGTGCTCGCGGCGGCGTTCGTCCTCAGCGGGTCGCTGGTCGTCGTCGTGGTCGGACACTACCTCGTCAACGCGGTCGAGTTCCTCCGCCACGAGACCGCGGGGTCGCTCGCGGCGCGGTGACTCGCCCGCCGATGTGGCCGATCACGTTCGGAAACGGGTCGATCACCCGAGCGCCTCGACGAGCTATCCGAGCTCCTCGACGAACTCGACGGCGTAGTCGTCCGGCGCCCGGACGAAGGCGATCCGCACTCCCAGGTCTCCGATGGTTTCGGGTGACCTGAACACGTCGTGGCCCGTCGCGTCCAGGCGGTCGCACAGCCCGTCGACGTCCTCGACGGCGAGGGCGACGTGGTCCATCCGCTCCCGTCGTTCGGGAGGGATCTCCCGGTCCGGTTCGGTCCGGAGCTGTATCGCGGCCCGCTCGCCGCCGACCACGACGTTGTCGATCCCGTTCCGGGTGTAGGACCGCTGCTCGTCGAGCCCGAGCGTCTCGACGAAGAAGTCGCGGGACTCCTCGAGGTCCGACACCCAGACGGCGGTGTGTTCGACGTCCATGCACCCCGTTCGGGGAGGAAGACGAAAAGCTTCCGCGGGACGGGCGCTCGAACCGGGCCGACGGCGGTCCGGTCGTCACTCCGTCTCCGAGGGTGTGGCGGTCCTCCCGATCGGCTCCTCGGCCAGTACCGCCCGCTTCCCGCCGTCGGTCCAGACGACGCGAACGGTATCGCCCGGCGAGAGGTCGGCGAGGAGGACGAACTGGTCGCCGGGACGGACCGGGTGGCCGCGGCCGCCGTTGTCGTATCCCGTGCCGTTCGATGCGACCCACACCTGCCGGGAGACCTCCCCGCCGGAGCCGGCGACGACCGCGACTGTTCCGGTCCGCACCCGACCGGAGGTCTGGGTGAGCGCCAGCGTCTCGCCCTCGTAGCGGACCTCGTAGGTCGCGGTCGGTTCGTCGCTCGCCCCCGGGTCCGCGACCCCGAAGACGAAGCTCCAGAGCAGCGCCGCGGGGAGCAGCAGCGCGAGGACGGCTACCAGCGCCTTCGTGCGGCCGTTCACGTCACGCCACGCGGGCTCGGTTCGCCGCGTCGACCCACGGTCACAGCCCCTCGAGCGAGCGCAGACGCTGTTCGATCGTCGGCGGGGCCGACGAGGGACCGTCCCGCACGCGGTGGTCGGGGACGACCAGCGGCGCGGGGTTGTCGACGAGGGCCTGTCTGACCCGCTGGAGGGCCTCGCCGTCTTCGGGGTCGAGGTTCGCCATCCGGGCGACCTGCTTCACGTTCGCGTTCTTCCCGTAGGAGACCTCCCGGACCGCGGTGAGGATGCGGTGGTCCTCGGTCGCCGCGGCGAGCGCCACGGCGACGTCGCGGAAGCCGTCCCGTCGCCCCTCCAGGTAGGCGAACACGCGGTCGAGCAGTTCGTGGTCGTCGCCGGCCGACGGGTCGGGCGTCTCGGGGAACGAGAGCGAGAGCAGGCGACCGCCGGCGACGCCCACCTGCACGTATCGTCCCAGATACCCGGATTCGCGGGCGTATATACCGGTATCGCCGTTGTCACCGGTGGGCTCGGCGTCGTCCATACTCCTCCACAGGGCGCCATCTGGTATCAAACTTCACCCTGCCGCGGCGACCGGCCCGTCCACGGGGACCCCGATGTGGCCGACACGGCCGGTCGAGACCGCCCCCGGAGGGGGCCGGAAGGGAAACGCTCAACCGCGGATTCCCCGTACGTCGGCCCATGAGCACCGGATCCGAGCTACCCGGGGAGACGGACGTCCTCGTGGTCGGCGGCGGCATCGTCGGGACCGCGACGGCGTACTTCCTCGCCGCCGAGGGCGACCTCGACACCGTGCTGGTCGAGCGCGACGGCATCGCGTCGGGGTCGACCGGTGACTCCTCGGCGGTCCTCAGACACCACTACGGGCCGGACGCGGTCTACACCTGGATGGCGGCGTGGAGCCACCGGTTCTACCGCGAGTTCGAGGCCGAGACCGGCCAACCACTCGCCCACGCCGACAGTCCGCTGGTCCGCTTCGCGGCCGAGGGGACCGAGAGCGCGGACTACGTCGAGGCCGGCGAGGACGTGCTCCGCGAGGCGGGGCTCCCCGTCACCCGCTACGAGGGCGAGGAACTGGCCGACCGGTACCCGATGTACGACGGTCTCGATCGGTTCGACTTCGCCGTCAGCGACGAGGGCGCGGGCTATTCGGACGGCACGGACGCGGCGGGCGGGTTCGCCCGTGCTGCGGCCGAGGCGGGTGCGACGGTCGTCACCGGCGTCGGCGTCGAGTCGCTCGTCGCCGAGGACGGTCGGATCGTCGGCGCCGAGACCGACGCGGGACGGGTCGACTGTGGGACGGTCGTCGTCGCGGCCGGTCCGTGGACGCCCCGTCTCGCCGAGACGGTCGGCGTCGAGGTGCCCATCACGCCGACCCGCGAGCAGGTGATCGTCCTCGATCCGCCCGAGGAGTACGTCGAGCGGTACCCCGACCTCACCCCCACCACCAGCATACCCGGCGGGGAGTGGTACCTCCGGCCGGACTTCGGCGAGGGCGTCCTCGTCGCCACGCACCGCTACACCGAGGCGGTCGACCCCGACGACTACGACGGGAATCCCGACGAGTCGACGCTGCTCGAACTCACCGACGTCGTCGCCGACTCCATCCCGGAACTCGCCGAGGCGGGCATCCGGGGCCGGTACTGCGGGGTCTACTCGGTCACGCCCGACCACGACTTCGTCATCGACCAGGTCGGTCCGGAGGGGTGTTATCTCGCGTGTGGCTTCTCCGGCCACGGGTTCAAGCACGGTCCCGCGGTCGGCCGCATCGTCCGGGACCTCGTGGTCGACGGCGGGACCGACCTCGTCGACGCCTCCTACTTCTCGCTCTCCCGGTTCGAGGAGGACCTCGAGGGTCACGGCCTGCCCGCGGACAACGTCTGAGACGGTCGTGCATACCCGTTCTCGGTGGTCTTCGGAATCATCGGTGTTTCGAGAGACCGCTGAGGCGGATCTCTGCTCCACGAGGCGGAACCGAATGGCGCACGACCGTGTGAATCGTCGTCGAATCACCCGGGAGCCGGCGAGCTCTGCAGTCGTGCTCCGACGAGGGCAGTTAACCGCCCGATCAGGTTCGCCGACCGCTTCGCCGTCGGTGTCCTTCGCCGGTCCGCGCACGGGCGATCGATCTTATAATCTCCCCGTGAGTGGGGCTACCCATGCCACACCTGTCGAGCGCGGTCGTCGGTGACGGATACCGGAGCACGTTCGCGTGGGACCTCCTCGCGGAGCTGGCCGAGGTCGGAAACCGGATGGCCGGTCAAGAGGGCGAGGCCGAGGGCGCCCGTGTCGTCGCCGAAGGACTCGATCGCGCCGGCTTGCGCGAGACGGGGGTCACGGAGTTCGAGATTCCGGGCTGGTGGCGCGGCGCCTCCTCGCTGGCGGTCGAAGCCGAGGACGGTCGCGGCCGCACCTTCGAGGCCGACTACGAGATGCTCGGACTGCCTGGCTCGCCCGCCGAGACCGTCGAAACGGAGTTGATCGACGTCGGCGCGGGTCTGCCGACGGAGTTCGAGGCTGCCGACATAGAGGGGAGGATCGCGCTGGTGGGCAGTCAGAACCCGCCGGATTTCGGGCGCGCGATCAACCGCATCGAAAAGTACGCCCGCGCCGTCCGGGCCGGTGCGCTCGGGTTCGTCTACAGCAACGACGACGCCGAAGGGGCGGTCCCGCCGACGGGCTCGGTCGGGTTCGCCCACGACGGCCCGGGCGAGATTCCGGCCGTGGGCGTCAGCAGCGAGGTCGCCGCCCGGATCCGGCGGTATCTCGCCGACGGGCCCGTGACGGCGACGCTGTCGGTCGACTGTCGCACCGGACCGGCGACCTGTCGGAACGTCGAGGCCGTCGTCGGCCCCGACGCGGGTCCGGAGATCCTCGTGACGGGGCACGTTGATGCCCACGACATCGCCGACGGGGCGCGCGACAACGGGGCCGGAAGCGTCCTCGCGGCGGAGGTCGGGCGGCTGCTCGCGCTCGAGGACCACGAACGCGGCCTCGACACCCGGGTCCGGGTGGTCGCCTTCGGCGGCGAGGAGACCGGGCTCTACGGCTCGACACACTGGGCGGCGCACGCCGAGCTCTCGAACGTGGTCGGACAGATCAACCTCGATGGAATCGGCTACTCCCGGAACCTCCGGGCGCGAGGGCTCGGGCCGCTCGAGGTCTTCGAGGAGGCAGAAGCCACCGCCCTCGAACCGATCCCGACCACCCGGACTGCCAGCCCGTTCAACGATCACTGGCCGTTCGTGACCCGCGGCGTCCCGAGCGTCACCTGCTCCTCGACCGCCGGGGGCGAGGGGCAGGTCGTCCGATACGGCAACATGGAGTGGGGACACACCCACGCAGACACGCTCGACAAACTCGATCCCCGTGACTTCCGAGACCTGGCGCTCCCGCTGGCGGAGGCGACCGCGACCCTCGTGGCCGGTCCGGAACCGGGGCGGATCGAAGCGAAGACCGTCCGGGATGTCCTCCCCGAGGGGCTGGCGGAGTACCTCCGGTTGGACGGTCGCTGGCCGTTCCGAGACGAGCACGACTGACCGAACGACCGCCCGGACGATCTCGAGCGACCCGACGAACGGGTGATCGGCATCGACACTCCGTGCTCCCGTGACCGACAGTATAAGACGCCACGCTCCGCTGTTTCCCTCATGACCGACGATCCCGAACCCCCCTACCGCCTCGCCGAGATGACCTGGCGGGAGGTCGAGGCCGCCGTCGAGCGGTCCTCGACGATGCTCCTGCCGGTGGGGAGCACCGAACAGCACGGCCACCACCTCCCGCTCGGGGTCGACGTCTACATGCCCGAGGCGATCGCCGAACGGGTCGCCGAACGGACGGGCTGTCTGCTCGCGCCGCCGATATGGTTCGGGGTGAGCCCCCACCACACGTTCAAGCCCGGGACGTTCACCGTCGAGAGCGAGACGTTCCAGCGTTACGTCCGCGACGTCTGCGCCTCCGCCGGGGAATGGGGCGTCGAGAACGTCCTCCTCATCAATGGCCACTACCTCGCCCAGGACCCGGAACTCGATATCGTCGTCCGCGAGCTCACGACCGAACACGACCTCCGGGCGTTCCACGTTCCCCTCGTCTCCGTGTTCGAGGACGCCGCCCGCGAGGCCCGCGAGAGCGCCGTCTCCTTCCACGCCGCCGAGTTCGAGACGGCGTGTATGCTCGCGCTGTTCCCCGACCTCGTGCGGATGGACCGTGCCGAGCGGGTCGAGCCGCCCGATGACGCCCTGCCGCTGACCGACTACGACGCCTACGGCGACAACCGCGTGGGGTGGGCGCTCTCGGCCGAGCGGATGGACGAACTGACCCCGGCAGGCCACATCGGCGACCCGACGGTCGCCACCGCCGAGACGGGCGAGCGGCTGGTCGAGGCTGCCGTCAGGAACGTCGCGACGCTGGTCGGGGCGCTGGACGGGCTCGGCGACCATCGGTAACGGACGACGCACGACCGTATGAGCCCGGGGCTCAGACCACCCGGTTCCGCGGCGCCTCGCCCGCCTCGAACCGGCGGACGTTCTCCCGGACCAGATCCGCGATCCCCCGGTAGAACTCCCGGTTCGCCACCGCGGCGTGTGGCGTGATGATCACGTCGTCCATGTCCCACAGCGGGGAGTCTTCGGGGAGCGGCTCCTCCTCGAAGACGTCGAGCGCCGCGCCCGCGATGGCGCCCTCGCGGAGCGCCGCCACGAGCGCGTCCTGGTCGACGACCGCCCCGCGGGCGACGTTGACGAGATAGGCGTCCTCGCCCATCCGCTCGAGCTCCGTCTCGCCGACCAGCCCCCGCGTCTCGTCCGTCAGCGGGACGCAGAGAACGACGAACCTGGCATCTTCTATGGCGGCGCCGAGTTCGTCCGGCGCGTAGAGCGTGTCGACGCCGTCCACGGGTTCGGTCGACCGGCGGACGCCCGTGACCTCCATCCCGAGCGCGGCACACCGCTTGGCGACCGCGCTCCCGACCGCCCCGAGGCCGACCACACAGACCCGCTCGCCCGGGAGCGTGAACGCCGCGTCCCACTCGGGGAACTGCCAGACGCGCTCCCCCTGGTTGGCGACGAACTCGTGGAGCCTCCGGGCCAGCATCAGCATCAGCCCCACGGTCGTGTCGCCGACGCTGTCGCCGTGCAGGCCGGTGCTGTTCGTCAGGACGGTTCCATGTAACTCGTACTCGGCGAGCGGGAACCCGTCGACGCCCGCCTGGGTGGTGTGGATCCACTCGGGGTCGCACTCGAGGAGGCCCGGCTGGTGGGTGAACGTCACGAACGCGTCGCAGGTCGCCGGGGCGACGGCCGCCGCGTCGTCGCCCCCCTCGACGCCGTCGACGGGAACGACCTCGGAGTCGATGCCGGTGAGCTCCTCCTCGAGGGCCTCGAACGGGAAGTCGATCCCCGTCGAGTCGTGGACGCCGATGCGGTCGATGGTCACGTTCGAGCGGGCGACGGGGCCGGGCATCAACGTTCGCGTTCCACTCCACGCGCGAGCGGAAGACGGCCCGCCCCGGGTTCCAACAGAGCCAAATACGCCCCCGACGCGAGATCCGGTCGTGTCACTCGCCGTCCCGGGAGTCGCCGCCGGCGCGCTCCTCGCCGTCCTCGCCGCGCTGGGCTGGGCGGGCCAGTACCTGTTCATCAGGCTCGGCACCCGGACGGGGTCGGTCACCGACGCGATGCTCGTCTCGCTCGCGTGTAACGCGGCGCTGGTCGTCCCCGCGGTCGCGGTGCTGTATTATCCCGAATACGGGCTCACGCTCCGCTCTACGGCCGCGTTCGCCGGCGCCGGCATCGCGGGATCGGTGCTCTCCCGGGTGGCCCAGTTCGAGGCAACCAGATCGATCGGCGCCTCGCGGACCGCGCCCGTCGTCTCCTCGACGGCGCTCGTCTCCGCGCTGCTCGCCGTCCTCTTTCTCGGCGAGACGCTCACGGTACTCCACCTCGCCGGGATCGTCCTCATCGTCGGCGCCGTAGCCGTCATCTCCCGCGAGACGGCCCGCGACGACGGTACGGTGGAATCGCTCTCCGACGCCGGCGCGTACCTCCTGCTGCCGGTGCTGGCGGCGGTGACGCTGGGCGTCGAGCCGATACTCCTGAAGTTCGGGTTCGCGGCGGGGACGCCGACGTTCGTCGGGCTCGCGGTGATGCTCTCGGCGGCTGCGGTCGGCTACGCCGCCTTCGTCGCCGCCCGGGACGGCCCCCCCGCCCTGTCGCCCTCCTCTGTCGCGGCCGCCGACGGGGAGGGCGGGACGGACGCGAACCTCCGGTGGTACCTCGGTGCGGGCGTCGCCGGGACGCTCGCGCTGGTGGGCTACTTCGCGGCGCTGGCCGTCGCGCCCGTCGTCGTGGTCGTCCCGATCCTCCAGGCAGCGCCGCTGCTCGTGGTGGGGCTGTCGGCCGTCTTCCTCCCGCAGGGGCTCGAACGGGTCACCCCGCGGCTCGTCGCCGCCGCGATCGCCGTCGTCGTCGGGACGGTCGTCGTCTCGCTCTCCGGGTGAGCTCCCCGACCGGTTCCGACCGCAGCACCCCGGTTTCCCGATCGCCGTTTCCCAATCTTCATGCCCGGACCGTCGGAACCGCGTCGCATGCGCGTCTCGCGTTCCGACCTCGTCGACGGGCTCCGGGACGTCGTCCCGCTCGTCCTGAGCGAACTCCCGTTCGGGGTGGTTGTCGGGGCGGCGGCCGTCGAGGCCGGCGTCCCCGCGGCGGCGGCCGTCGGTACGTCCCTCCTGATCTACACCGGCGCCGCCCAGCTCGTCGCGTTCGACCTGCTCGGACGCGACGCGCCCCTCGCCGTCGTCGCGCTCACCGCGCTCGTCATCAATCTCAGATACCTGATGTACAGCGCCTCGCTCGCCCAGTACCTCCGGGACCTGTCCCGCGGCGAGCGCTGGACGTTCGGCTACCTCCTGACCGACCCCGTCTACGCCCTGACGATCGGCGAGTTCGCCGACCGCTCCACCCGGCGAGCCGCCCGGTACTACGTCGGCGCGGCCGTCCCGATGTGGTTCGCCTACCAGGGCGGGACCGTCCTCGGTATCGTCGTCGGGACGAGCCTCCCGCCGGCGCTGAACGTCGGCTTCGCGACACCCCTGCTCTTTCTCGCGCTGCTCGTCCCGACCCTGGAGGACCGCCCGTCGCTCGTGGCGGCTGGGGTCGGCGGAAGCGTGGCCGTGGGTGGGGCGGGGCTGCCGCTCGAACTCGGCCTCGTCGCCGGGGCGCTCGTCGGTATCGCGGGCGGACTCCTCACTGAGCGGGGGTGGGCGTAGGTGGCCGCAACCCCGCTCGCGCTGTGGGGGCTCGTCCTCGTCGTCGGCCTGGGGACGCTCGCATTCCGGCTCTCCTTTATCGAGGCGTTCGCGAGCGCCGAGGGCGTCCCCCCGAACGTCCGGGCCGCGCTCCGGTACGTCCCGCCGGCGGTGCTGGCGGCGCTCGTCCTCCCGGCGTTCCTGCTCGTCGACGGCTCGCTCGCGGTCGGTCCCGGGAACGACCGCCTCCTCGCCGGGGGGGTCGCCGCCCTCGTCGCCTGGCGTACCGGGAGCGTCCTCGGGACGCTGATCGTCGGGATGGTCGTCCTCTACTTGCTCCGGAGCGGTCTCCCGGTGTAGGGTGGCGAGGAGACCACGCCGTCGGGAGCGGACGGCTCACCGCCCGCCGCCGACTCGCTCGAAGAGGAGCCCCCAGCCGCTCAGGGAGAGCGCGACCGCCCCGAGCAGGAGGAAGGCACCGTCGAACCGCCCGGCGTCGGCGAGCAGGCCGACCGACGGGGGTCCCGCCGCCCCGAACGCGATGTAGCCCGTCCGGAGGAGTCCGAACCCGCTCCCCCGTATCTCGGCCGGGAGCGCACCCAGTCCTGCGGCGTTGATCGGCGGCATCGCACCGAGCAGACAGCTAAGCAGGAGCACGACCGCGACCAGCGCCGGGAACGACTCCACGACCGTCAGCAGGGCAAAGGCCGGGACGCTCGACCCCACGAACGCGGCGATTGCGACCCGGTTCCCGAGGCGGTCGGCGACCACCCCCGACAGGAACTGCAACCCGATCGCGCTCGCGAAGAACAGGCCGAACAGCGTCGCTGCGGTGCCGGGGTCGACCCCCTTCTCCGCGACGAGATACGTGGGTAAAAACCCCGTCACACTCTGGTAGAGGAACATGTTGAGCGAGAGGAGGACGGTGACGGCGAGGACGCGGGAGGTCCGGACCGCGGTCGCGACCTTCCCCATCGTCTCCCGGAACGGCTCGTCGTCGGTCGCCGACGATGCCCGCCGCGGCACGACGACCCAGAGCCCGACCGCCGAGAGGAGCAGCACGGGAAGCAGGTAGCCGAACCCCCACCGCCAGCCGAGGTAGACGCTGACGACGCCGGCACCGGCCGACAGCACCACGTTCCCGACGTTCCCGGCGGCCTGGCTCAGGCTGATCGCCGTCGTCTCCATCCGGTCGTACACCGCCGAGATGACGGTGAGCCGCGTCGTCCCGTAGAGCCCCGTCCCGAGGCCGAGGAGCACCGTCGCCAGCACGAACAGTTCGAGGGTGCCCGCGAGGACGATGGCGCCGACGGCACCCAGGGTGAGGACGACGCTCGCCGAGAGCACCAGTCGCTCCCCGACGGCGTCGGCCAGCGCCCCGCCGGGGAACTGCAACAGCGCGTACGTCGTCCAGAGGGTGCCGACGAACAACCCGGCGGTGGCGTTGTCGACGCCGAACTCCGCGGTCACCTGCGGCAACAGCGCGGGGTAGACCACCCGCACGCCGAGCGTGAGGAACCAGCCCAGCGAGACCGCCAGCAGGACCCATCCGGGACCGTCGCGCCTGAGATCGGTCCCGATCCGGACGACGGCCGACCGGAGGCGGGAGGCGTTGCCCATCCGGTCCACACCTCCGGGGGCGGTGGTATATAGCTTGAGTTTCGCGGCTCGACCCGAACGCCACCCCGACGAACGACCACAGACCGGAGCCCGGATCCGGGCGGGAACGAAGGTGATACGCTTCTATCGTCGCGAGTCGGCTGTCCGTGACCGAACGGACTGCGGCTCGATGTCCCGGAACCGGCTTCAGGCTGTGACCGCCGTGAACGAAGAGCGCGCGTCCGTCACGGATCGGCGAGGCTCTCGGGGACGAGTCGATCGACCACGCCGTCGAAATCGTCGTCGAAGCTCAGGACGGTGTCGACGTCGTGGTGCTCGACCATGGCGACGGTCATCGCGTCCGTGAAGCCCAGTCCGTGGTCGTCGTACCGCTCGTACGTCTCGACGGCGTCGTCGAAGAGAGCCGGCGAGGAATAGAGTAGTTCGACGGCATCGGGATACCCGTCGCCGCGGATCCGTCGTCCGACCTGGATACCGTCCGCGACAGTACCCGTACGCCGATGGGTGAGTGTGACGACCTCGTCGTAGACGTAGTCGCTCGTCATCACCCGGCCGTGTTCCGCGGACCGGAGAACGCGATTGAGAGCCGTGACTCCGACCTCGTGGCAGCTGGCGTCGGTGTCGTGATGCGCCTAAAAGACGCCCGTGTCCACGAAGACGCTCATCCGTACAGGACGTCGTCGATGTCCTCTTCGTCCGTCTCGACACCCGAGGAGATCATCCCCTCGTTGAACCGCTCTACCTCCTCGTCGGTGAGCGCCACGGTCCCGTCCCTGAACGAGTCGACGAACTCGGTACGCGATTCGATCGCCCACTGGACGAGCCGCGACAGGACCTCCTGCTGGGTGACCTTCTTGCCGGTCTTCAGCCTGATCTCGGCCTGCAGTTCCTCGAGTTTGGATTTCGTCTCCTCGTCCATCCTGACGGCCGTTGCCATGATCAACGAGTTGCGTTTGCAACTGTCTCAACCTTTCTATGATCTGGGACTTGCCGACCGGTCCGATCCTTTCCGGACCACGACCGTCGACTCGCATCGGGCACGAGCGAGTGTTCGTTCTCTTCGCCGTGTTCCCGCCGGGAAACACGTTCCCCGGGACCCGGTTCGGACCCGAATCTACCGCCGCATCGAACGAGCGGCGGGAGGGGTACCCAGCTCGAGTCGACGAGGGGTAGTCAGTCCCATCGGGGACAGAACTAACCCCACCCGGGGAGAGCGCACCCCATGACCGGCAGACTCGACGGGGACACGGCCATCGTCACGGGTTCGAGCACCGGCCTCGGCGAGGGGATCGCGAGGCGGTTCGCCGCGGAGGGCGCGAACGTCGTCACCAATTCGCGGTCCCTCGAACGGGCCGAATCGACCGCCGAGGCGATCCGCGAGGCCGGCGGAACGGCCGTCGCCGCCGAGGCCGACGTGAGCGAGAAGGCGGACGTGGAGGCGCTGGTCGACGTGGCGGTCGAGGAGTTCGGCTCCCTCGACGTGATGGTCAACAACGCGGGGACGACCGTCGAGAAGCCGCTGTTCGAGCAGACGCCCGAGGACTGGCGGCACGTCCTCGACGTCAACCTCACGGGGACCTTCTTCGGCTCACAACTGGCGGGAAAGCGGATGGTCGAGCAGGGAACCGGCGGCCAGATCATCAACATGTCGAGCATGTTCGGCAGCGTCGGCGTCCAGGGCCGGGCGCCGTACAACGCGACCAAGGGAGCCATCGAGAACCTCACCCGTACGTTCGCGGTGGAACTGGCGGAGTACGACGTCTTCGTGAACGCGCTCGCGCCGGGCTACGTGAAGACGGACCTCGCGGCGGCGCCGTGGGGCGAGGAGGGAGAGGAACACGAGTGGCCGTACTACGGCTACAGCGAGGAGCACATCCGGAAGCGCACTCCGTTGGATCGGTTCGGCACGCCAGATGAGGTCAACGAGTGTGCGACGTTCCTCGCCGCGGGCGGGCACTACACCACCGGCGAGGTGCTCCACAACGACGGTGGTTGGCTGGCGTTCGGCTGGGGCAGCAAGGGCTGATCCCGCTCAGCGCAGGAACTTCGACTCGAGGAACCGGACGACCGCGTTCGCGCCGAGCCGCTGGGTGGACTCCGTCGGGTCGAGTTTCGGCGCCACCTCCATCAGGTCCATCGCGCCGACCGCCTCGCACTCCCCCAGGCGGTCCATCGCCAGCAGGAGGTCGTCGCTCGTGAGTCCGCCCGGTTCGGGTGTGCCGGTCCCGGGCGCGTAGGCGGGGTCGACGCCGTCGATGTCCACTGTCAGGTAGACGTGCTCCGTGCCGTCGGTCGCGTGGTCGATGGCGTCCTCGATGCAGGCCTCGATGCCCCGTTCGCGGACGTCCGGCGCGTAGTCGACGTGGATGTCCCGTTCCTCGACGAGGTCCGGGAACTCGGGGCCCTCGTAGCCCCGGATACCGACCATCGCGTGGTTCTCGTACCTACCGTACTCCGACTCGTCGATGCGGGCCATCGGCGAGCCGTGGAAGTGCTCGCCGTAGAGCGCGCTCGACTCGACCGTGTCGCTGTGGGCGTCGATGTGGATCAGTCCCACGGTCTCGCCGACGGATCGTGCGTAGCCCACGAACGAGGGGTAGGTGATGTAGTGGTCCCCCCCGAGGACGACCGGGAACGCCCGCTCGGCGACGGCCTCGACCGCCGCGATCACCTGCGGCCGGGTTCGCTCGATGCTCGTCGGCACGGTCGGGACGTCCCCGCAGTCCCGTATCGTCAGGTCGTCGTAGGAGACCAGCCGGTCGGTCTCGACGTTGTGGACGCCCCCCTTGTACCCGCCGAGGTAGGCGAACCAGGCGCTCGCCTCGCGGAGCGCGCCGGGCCCGAACCGAGCGCCTGGCTGGCGCGAGACCGCCCCGTCGAACGGCACGCCCAGGACGCCGACGTCGACGTCCTCGCCGAGTTCGTCCGGCGGCCGGTGGTCGGCCTTCAGGAACGTCTGCACGCCGGCGAAGGAGAGTTCGGGGAGCGACTCGATCTCGGATGGGTCCTCGGACATACCCGAACCACTCGGATGGGCGGTTTAAACTGTTGGAGGTCTGTGTGGGCGCGACGGTACGGATCCGGACGGTGGTGTTTTGTGGCCCCGTCGTCGAGTGATCGACGTGCTCCCACTACAGGTCCCCGGCGGGCCGGAACTGATCCTGATCCTCCTGAACCTCCTCATCCTCGTTGCGGTGGTGCTCGGGATCCTCGGCGGCATCAGTTACTTCTTCCTCCGGATGCGGAGCGGCGGGAACGTCGAGGAACGGCTGGAGCGGATCGAGCGGAAGGTCGGGGGGCTGGAGGCCCAGGTCGAGGACCTGGACGAGCGGGTCGCCGAACTCGAAGAGTAGTCACCGGCACCGGCTCCCCACCGGACTCCAGCGTTCCGGCGGATCAGCCCTCGACCGTATCGAGGTTCGCCCACGCCTCCTCGACCAGTTCGCCGGTGTCCGCGACGATGTCGGCCATCGTCTCGTCGTCGGGGGCCATCCCGACGAGCCGGGCGACCCTCATGATCGAGACGTGATACACGGTCTGGACGCCGGGGTCCTCCTCCCAGACGACGACGTTGCAGGGGAACAGTCCCCCGATACGCATGTCGGAGGCGTCGAGCGCCCGGTCGGCCATGTTGGGGTTGCACGCGCCGAGCACGTAGTAGGGGTCCCGGTCCGCGCCGATCTTCTCGTTCAGCATCTCGGAGGCGGAGAACTCCGTGGCGACACCGAACCCGGCCGCGGTGAACGCCCCGCGGACGTGTTCGATGGCCGCCTCGTGGTCCATGTGGAGCGTCGCGCGCTTCTCGCCGATGTCCTCTGCGTCCAGTGCCGAGGGGTCTATATTCAGACTCATACACAATACTCGTTCCGCCGAGGCAAAAAGCTACCTTCGTCGTGCGAGGGGAGAGCCGTTCACCGGGTAGGCGCCTCGACCTCGATGGTGACCGCGCCGTCGTCCGTGTGGGCCATCCTCTCGCCGGCGTCGGCTCCGTCGGGCGTTGTTTGGCAGTGGTCCGGGTCGGAGCCGAGTTCGCGGAGCGCGAGTTCGAGGTTCCGCTTGTTCGACTTGAAGAAGGCGTCGACCAGTACCCCCACCTACGGTATCGACCCGCCGGCGACGTCGATCACGACGTTGCCGAGCATCCGCAGGAGCGTCGTGAACGGGACGCCCAGGTTCGCCGCCTCGGCCACCACGTACAGCCCGAGGCCGCCGCTGACCACGTCGCCGACGACAGGTACCGCACCCACGAGCGGGTCGAGTCCGATTCGGAGGTCCGTCCCCGGGAGCCGGACGCTCTCGTCGAGCAGGTAGGCGACGGCGCGCATCCGTTCGACCGCCGCCTCGTCGACCGACTCCGGGAGGTCGTCGAACCCGTCGGCGAACGCGCTGTCGAAACTCTCGCTCATACGTCCACTCGTGTCCCACGTCCGATAAGACCCGCGCCGGCGGGTGCGCGGGTGCACCGTGACGCCCGTCGGAAGGTTTGGCAGTTCACAGCGGCACCGGTGCCCACGAGAGCGCCCGGAGGACGGTCTCGGGAGGGAGAACGGGGTCGTGGAGCACCAGCCAGTCCAGCAGCGCGAGGCCGCCGCCGTGGGCGACGACCGATGGGAGGATGGAGTCGCTCTCGTAGTCTACGAGGCCGAACAGCACGTCGGTCGGCCCGGAGAGGAGCAGTTCGATGGGCGGTTTGCCGAGGTGGTGGAACGCGTAGACGACGGGGCTGATGAGCACGGCCTTCCGGCCGAGGTCGCGGACGCCCACGCAGAGCAGGCCCCGGTAGTAGGTCTCGGCGGCCAGCACGACGACGAACTGCTGGAGCGCTCGCGGGAGGAACCCCTCGAGACCGCCGCCCCACATCGGGTAGTACGCGCGGACGCTCGGGAGCGCGGAGCCGACGACGTAGAACGGGAGGACCAAAAGCGCGAGGATGACGGTGTTGCGTACCGCACGGCGGTCGACCCGCCAGCCGAGTTCGCGACCGTGGAGGACTGCGAGGGCCGCCGGGAGGTAGATGTAGACGACGACGTCCTTCAGCATCCGGTGGGTCAGGCTGCCCGTGGTCCACTCGGTCCAGACGGCCCCCAGCACCAGCCCGAACAGGAGCGCCCGCTGGACCCACGTCACCCGGCCCAGGCGGGCCCGGGCAGCCGAGGCGACCGACATCCGCTCACTCTTCGTCGGTGTCGTCGGTCTCGTCCCCGTCTCCCTCGGCCGCCGCTTCCGCCTCGTCCTCGTCGTCCCCGTCGGCGTCGCGTTCCCCGTCGCTCGTCGGAACCGGACCCGTTCCGACGGCGTCCCCGACGACGCCGACGAGCGCCTGTCGAGTGTCGAAGTACGTCGCGTCCACGGACTCGAGGACGTCCCCGAGCTCCCGGGGGCCGTCGGGCGTTCTGATGGTCGTCTCGCCCTCGCGTCGGACCACCTCGCTCGCCTCGATGCCGTAGTAGAGTCGCGAGGCGACCCGTGCGAGCGGCGCGCCCTCGACGGGGTCGCCCTCGCCCAGCTCGACGACGGGTCCCGCAACCTCCTCGTCCTCGTCTGCCATGGAGAGGCCTATCGAAGCCCGGCGATTAACGCTTTCCCTTCCCCCCCGACCGGGACGGGATGGGTGGATTTTAGGAGCGACCGCAGGAACGAGGCGTATGGAAGACCGCACCTACGCCGCGGACGCCGAACCCGGATCGACCGTCACGGTCGCCGGGTGGGCCCACGAGATACGCGACCTCGGGGGTATTGCCTTTCTCATCGTCAGGGACACCTCCGGGAAGATCCAGGTGAAGTTCGAGAAAGAGGAGATGGACGACGACCTCGTCGAGACCGGCACCGGGGTCTCGCGGGAGTCGGTCGTGAAGATCACCGGGGCCGTCGAGGAGGAATCCCGCGCACCCACCGGCGTCGAGGTCGTCCCGGACAGCGTCGAGGTCATCGCCCCCGCCGACCCGGAGCTCCCGCTCGACCCCTCGGGGAAGGTCGACGCCGAGCTCCCGACCCGGTTGGACAACCGCACGCTCGACCTGCGCCGCGAGGAGGCCAAGGCGATCTTCGAGATCCGCGCCGAGGTGCTCCGGGGCGTTCGCGAGTACTTCCGGTCGGTGGGCTGTACGGAGATCAACACGCCGAAGATCGTCGCCACGGGCACCGAGGGTGGCACCGAGCTGTTCCCGATCACCTACTTCGGCCGCGAGGCGTTCATGAACCAGTCCCCGCAGCTGTTCAAACAGCTGATGGTCGGATCCGGGCTGGAGCGGGTGTTCGAGATCGGCCCGATCTTCCGCGCGGAGGAGCACAACACCCCCCGGCACCTGAACGAGGCGACGATGATCGACTTCGAGTCGGCGTTCGTCGACCACCACGAGGCGATGGACGTCTGTGAGGGCACCCTCAGAGCGGCCTACGAGGCCGTCGACGAGCACTGCACCGAGCAGCTCGAGACGCTCGGCCTCGCGGAGGCGTTCGAACTGCCTGCCGGGGAGTTCCCCCGGCTGACCTACGAGGAGACCATCGAACGCGTCAACGCCACGGGCGCGCTCGACACGCAGCTCGTGTGGGGCGACGACCTCCCGACCGAGGGCGAGAAAGCCCTCGGCGAGGAGATCGGCGGCCACTACTTCATCACCGACTGGCCGAGCGAGATCAAGCCGTTCTACATCCAGGACTACGACGACGACCCCGAACTCTCGAAGGGGTTCGACCTGATGCACCCGCGGATGGAGCTCGTCTCGGGCGGCCAGCGCGAGCACCGGTACGAGGAGCTGGTGGCGGGCTTCGAACAGCAGGGGCTCGACCCCGACCAGTTCGAGTACTACACGAAGATGTTCAGGTACGGGATGCCGCCCCACGCCGGCTGGGCGTACGGCGTCGAGCGGCTCGTGATGACGATGCTCGACCTGCCGAACATCCGTGAGGCCGTCCTCTTCCCGCGCGATCGCCAGCGCCTGTCGCCGTAGGGCCCGTCAGTCTTCGCCTCCGTTCTCTCGCGTTGGGTCCTCTATCAGTTCGTCGGCCTTCTCCCGGAGTTCGCCGGTCATGTGAAGGCCCCCGCTGTCGAGGCGTCTGACGAGGACCACGTCGCCGTTGTCCCCGTCCTCGCCGAGGAGCTTGCGTGCGCGTTCCATCCAATCGGGAGCCGGCGGACCCAGTTCGGCCAGCCCCTGGTCAGCCCTGAACTGCCGGAGGTTCTCCTTCGCCGGTTGCGTGGTGACTTCGGCCGTGACGGCCCCGTGGAGCGGTAGTCGGCCGTCGAAACAGGTGAGCAGATCGAGCCGGTCCGCGTTCCCCAGCGCGATGAGCGTCGTGGCATCGACCAGTATCCGCGTCACAGTTCCCGGGCTACCTCCGCGTCACGGTCGAGGTCCTCGGGAGTCAACTGAGTGGTGAGGTTCCGTTCCCGGGCGATCTCCAGCCACTCGCCGAGGCTCACTCCTGCGATGCGGGCGGCCTGCTTGACCGACACCTCCCCCGTCCGGTACCGCTCGACGGCCCGCCGGACCCGCAGCTCGCGCAGTCCTTCCGAGAGCGCCTTCCGGATGACCGAGCTCTTGTCCACGCCGAGCATCTCGGCGACCCGCTCTAACCCCTCGGCCTCGTCGTCCGGCAGCCGGGCGCTGATCGACGCCATGTGTTACCTTGTGCTACATCGTAATCGCACATGAGCCCTCGCCAGATCACGGCCGGTGTCGGGGGGAGCGCTCTCCAGCGGATCCCGGATACTCGATCGAACGGTACGTCACGGCACGTGGAGACCGGTTCCATCTCCTCGACCGACCTGCAGTGTGCGGTTTCGGCGGTGGAACCGGAAACTACGCTCCCGCCTACCGGTGACGGTCGTGGGCCGGGCGACGAGGACGAGATGATCGTCCGCGGCCCGGCGCGGGAACGCTAACCCGACCGTCAGGCTGACACCTCCACGCGATGAGCGACCCCCAGGGGTTTAGTCCGTCTCGGCTGACTCCCCGACGATGGACGAAGCGACGGCGTCCGTGCCCGGCCACCTGACGGGGTTCTCCGGGGTCCACCGTGCGGACGACCCGACGGAGGCGGGCGCGGCCGGCGGCGGCATCGTCGTCGCCGACGGCGTCCGGGTGACGGTCCGGCCGGCCGAAGAGGGCGATTTCACGATCGGACTGAACGGCGACCCGGTCGAGTTCGGGGCCGTCTCGCGGGTGCTTCGGGCGCTCCGGGTGCCGGGCGCTCGCGTCGAGGCCGAAACGCCGCTCGTTCCCGGAGCGGGGTTCGGCGTGACCGGGGCGCTCGGGCTCGGGACGGCGCTCGCCGCGAACGTCGTCTTCGGCCGCGCGCTCTCGGAGAACGAGCTCGTGACCGTCGCCCACGGCGCGGAGGTTCAGGCCGGCACCGGCCTCGGCGACGTCGTCGCGCAGGCCCGCGGCGGCCTCCCGCTCCGCCTGGAGCCGGGCGCCCCGGCTCACAACCGGACGGACGGGATACCCGCCCGCGGCCGGGTCGAGTACCTCGCGCTGGACGGTCCCGCCGAGGTCGACGCCGAACTCCCGCCCCCCGAGGAGAGCGACCTGCGCTCGGGGGCAGCGGGTCGTGCCCTCTCGGCGGCGGTCCAGGAGCCCACGATCCAGACGTTCATGCGGGCCTCGCGGCGGTTCGCGCGTGAGGCCGACCTGCTGACCGACGGGACCCGGGAGGTCGTCGAGGCGGTCAACCGCGCGGGCGGTGAGGCGGCCGTCGCCGCCGGTGGCCCGACCGTGTTCGCACTGGGCACGGGTCTCTCCGACGCCGACTACGACCCCGAGATAACCGGGATCGACGTCGCCGGCGCGAGGATGGCTCACGAGTAGACCGTCTACCGGCGCGGGCCGCGCGTCCGAACGCGGGGGTTTAGCCGTCCGCGTCCCCACCACCGGACATGGCCACCAGAGAGGCGACCTGGGACTACCGCGACCGCCTCGGCGAGCGGTTCGCCCGCACCTACTTCCGGGCGTTCTCGGGGCTCGCGGTCTCCAGTATCGGCGCCGGCACCTACCTCGGAGAGACGACCGACCGGGCCGACGACCGCTACCGCGGCGCGCTGGTCGAGGCGCTCGAATCGGGAATCAACGTCCTCGACACCGCGATCAACTACCGCGCACAGCGGTCCGAACGTGTCGTCGGCGAGGCGATACGCGAGGCCGACGTCGACCGCGAGGCCGTCCTCGTCGCCACGAAGGGCGGGTTCGTCCCGTTCGACGGCTCCCGACCGAGCGACCCCGGCCGGTTCGTCCGCGAGGAGTACGTCGAGCCCGGACTCGTCGACGCCGACGGACTCGTAAGGGGGAACTGCATCGCGCCGGGGTTCCTCGACGACCAGCTCGACCGCTCGCTCTCCAATCTCGGGCTCGAGGCGGTCGACCTCTACTACGTCCACAACCCGGAGACCCAGCTCGAGGAGCGCTCGCGCGAGTGGGTGTACGACCGGCTGGAGGACGCCTTCACGCGGCTCGAGGAGCGGGCGGCCGCGGGCGACCTCCGTCACTACGGGGTCGCCTCCTGGGAGTGCTTCCGGGTCCCCGCGGACCACGACTCCTACCTCTCGCTTCCCGAGGTCGTCCGGCGGGGCCGAGCAGCCGCAAAGCGGGCCGGCAACGCCGCCACGCACTTCCGGGCGGTCCAGCTCCCGTTCAACGTCCACATGGCCGACGCGTTCACCGTCGCGGACCACGAGGGAGCCGACGGCCCGAAGAGCGCCCTCGCCTTCGCCCAGGATTCGGGGCTGAACGTCTTCACGAGCGCCTCCATCCTGCAGGGAGACCTCGCCGACGAGGGCTCGATCCCCGAGTCGGTGGCCGCCCGCATCGAGGGAGACACGCCGGCACAGCGGGCCATCAACTTCGCCCGGTCGGCGCCCGGCGTGACCGCGTCGCTCGTCGGATCGAGTTCGGTCGAGCACGTCCGAGAGAACGTCGCGGCGGGGACGTTCGAACCGCTCGGTGCGGGCGCGTTCGACGCGACCTTCGAGTCGGGGTAGGGGTTCGTGTGCCGTCGGACAGGCGCTTCGATAGATTTCGCCGGGGAGACTCCCGTCGAATTCATACCGCCCGTTCTGTCGGACGGTGTATCAGCCGACCTGTTTCCACTCCCGGCCACACTCCGGGCAGAACCGCACGGAGCCGATCTCGTCGGGGTCGTTCCGGGTCTTCAACCCCTCCTCGCACTCCGCACACACCAGCCGCTCGTAGGTGTCCTTGACGATGGCCTTCGTGCGGAGGCCCTTTCGAACGGATTCCATACTGTACACGGAGGCTTCCGCGTATAAAAAGTCCGGCGACGTATCCGGACCCTCTCTGTGCGCCCGGCCCCGAGCGTCCGCGGGCGTTTCGGAACGCTTGAACCGGGTGACAGCCAACCCCGGGCGTGTCCCGTCGTCGCCTGTTCGGCTCGCTCTGCTCGATGGCCCTCCTCGTGAACCTGGGACGGGTCGTGTTCGCCCCACTCATCGAGCCGCTGGCGGCCGACTTTGCGGTCTCGCCCGCCGGGCTCGCGGCGGTGGCCGCCCCGCTGGCGGTCGGTGCGGTGCTCGTCCTGGGCGACTGGCGGCTGGCGTTCCTCGGCCTCGCCGTCCTCGGCGCGCTCGTCTCGCTCTACACGGTGTTCGCCGCCCGCGGGGCCGAACTCCCCGAAGCGGGGACGGCCGACCGTCACCTCCTGCCGGCGGTCAGGGCGCAGTGGCCGATCGTCCTCACCGGTATCGTCGTCGTGGGCGCGGTCGGGTTCGTCTGGAACCGTCTGTTCAACTTCTACGTCTCCTACCTCGTCGCCGGCAAGGACCTCACCCCCGGGACCGCCCGGACGCTGTTGACGGTCGTGTTCGCGGCCGGCCTTCCCGCGTTCCTCCTCACCGGCAGGCTCGCCGATCGGGTGTCGAACGTACCGCTCCTGCTCGCCGTGATCGGCGGGTTCGCCGCGACCGTCTACGCCCTGACGGTCGCGACCGGGCTCGTCGCGATCGCCGCCGTCAGCGTCCTCCTGGGCTACGTCGTCCACTCGCTGTTCCCCGTGGTCGACACCTACCTGCTGGCCTCGCTCCCCGACCGCCACCGCGCCTCCGCGTACACCGCCTACTCCGCGTCGATGATGGTCGTCCAGGCCCAGGGGAGCCTCGCCGTCGGGGGGCTCGTGGGAAGCGGCCTTGCCTACGACACCGTCTTCGCCTGGTTCGCCGGTGGATTGCTAGTGGTGCTCGCCGGGCTGGTGGGGCTCCACGTCACCGGACACATCCCCGCGGGGCGCGTCCCGGGGACGCCTGCAGCGGAGGGCTGACGGGACTGACATCCGGCATCGGTCCACCGAAACGGGTCGACTCTCCACGAAGCACGCGCCGGTGACAGCACGCCACGGGATCGAGACAGCTCGAAATCCCCGACTCCAGCGATTCGCCCCTTCCATAGGGTCGGTTGTAACGATTTACCGGTGAGCGCCCAGGCGGGTTCGGTGATCACCGGTAAAAGACTACAACCGACCCTATCAGTCCCACCCGCATAGCCGACCTCACCAGCGGACATGGGTGGGACTGGAAGGGGCGGCCGGGGCTTTCGAGGTGTTCGCGGCTGCCGTGGGGACTGATCCGCTGTGGTCGGATCGCCCTCCTCGAGATGCAGGTCACGAACGCCTCGAACCACAACGACTTGGGGCCGCCGCCCGTCCGTTCGACCGATGGAGTACGTACAGGAGCGGGTCACGACGCTCCACGACTTCACCGACCCGGTCCCCGACGCACCGGTCGAGGACGCGGCCGTAGTCGTCCCGCTGACCGAGCGCGAGCACGCGAGCCTCGCCGCAGAGCGGGTGTTCACCGCGCTCGAGGACGTCGCGCCCGGCCGAGTCGTCGTCGCGCTCCGGGCCGACCCCGACCGGGTCGCCGACGTGGACGCCTGGCTCGGTTCGTTCGACCTCGCCCACGAGACGCTCTGGTGTGACGGACCGCGACTCGCGGACCTACTCGCCGACGCCAGTCTCGAGGGGACACGCGGGAAGGGCCGCGACGTCTGGCTGGCGCTCGGGGCGGCCAGCGACGCCCCGTACGTGGCCGTCCACGACGCCGACGCGAAGACCTACTCCCGGGGGCACGTGCCTCGATTGCTGTTCCCGCTCGCCCACGGCTTCGACTTCTCGAAGGGGTTCTACGCCCGTGTCGAGAACCGCCGGCTCTACGGCCGGCTGTTCAGGCTGTTCTACGAGCCCGTCGTCGCGACGCTCGCCGAGCACCACGACGAGCCGATACTCGACTACCTCGGGGCGTTCCGCTACGCGCTCGCGGGGGAGTTCGCCGCGACGAGCGAGGTGGTCCGGTCGCTCCGCGTCCAGCGCGGCTGGGGCCTCGAGGTCGGCACGCTCGGCGACGCCTTCCACACCGCGGGTTTCGACCGCTCGGCACAGGTCGACCTCGGCATCCACGAACACGACCACCGGGCCGTCGGCGGCCCCGCGGGGCTCTCGACGATGAGCGAGGAGGTCGGCGCGGCGCTGTTCCGCGCCGTCGAGGGTGGTGGCGTGATCCCCGACTACGACACGCTACCGGAGCGATACGCCGAGGTCGCCGAGCGGTTCCTCCGGGGGTACGCCGCGGACTCGGCGTTCAACGGGCTGGAGTACGACCGTGCCGACGAGCGCGAACAGGTCGCCGCGTACGCCGATGCCATCGCCCCGCCCGGCGAAGACGACCGGCTCCCGGCGTGGAACGAGGCGCCCGTCTCGGCCGCCGAGGTCCGCGAGAGCGCCCGCACGGACCTCGAGGCGGCGCGCGAGGAGGCGACGTGAAGATGACCGGTGACGGGACCGGGACCGACACGCTCGAGGTGGACGGCGACGGACTCGCGGGCATCGTCGACCTGTTCGGTTCGCTGACGCGAGCGGAACTCGAGCGGGCGCTCGAAGAGCTCGCGTACAAGCGTGGAACCGACGTTCCCGACCCGTCGCTGATCGACCGGGCCGTCGAGCGGTACGCCCTCGTGATCCACGAGGCGGGGACGGCCGGCGGCGAGGAGTGTGGGGACGACGCTGTCGACCTGCTCGTTCCCGGCCCGTCGGCGTTCCCGTCGCTCCCGCCGGGGGCCGAGGACCTGCCGCACATCATGGACGTCCCGGAACGTACGGTCGATCGCGAGGCGGTCGGCCGGACGGTGGAGGAGCGGTTCCGCGCCGACGTCGCCCGGGCGCTGGCGAGCGACGACGGGGCACTCGTCGGCAGGCTGCTCGACGTATCCTACGACCTCGACGCGTGGGGGCTCGACCTGGCGGAGCTCCGTGCTCGGCTGGACGACGCCCGGGAGGACCGATAGTCCCTATCCGGTCCCCACGTCCACGCCCCCTGGGCGTTCCCGCGTCCGCGACTCCCGGGCGTCCCCGTGCCCGCGTCCCTCGGGCTGACGCCCGGTCCGTCGGCAGAGTGAACTACCCGTCCGCCCGGCTACCGACCGTGGAGTTCCCCTGTTCGTCGTCCCGCTCGCGGGGACCGGGATAGCCCCGCCTCAGTACGTCTCGATGCTCTGCTCGGCCTCGAGCAGCTCGTGGTACCGGTTCCGGATGGTGACCTCCGAGACGTCGGCCACGTCGCTGACCTGGCTCTGGGTGACCTTCTCGTTGCTGAGGAGGGCACCGGCGTAGATGGCAGCAGCGGCGAGCCCGACCGGGGATTTCCCGGAGTGAATGCCGGCCTCGCGGGCGCTGTCGAGCAGCTGGCGTGCCCGGCTCTCGGTCTCCTCTGAGAGGCCCAGCGCGGAGGCGAAGCGGGGGACGTAGCTCCCGGGATCGGCCGGCTCGATCTCCAGGCCGAGTTCGCGGGCGACGTAGCGGTAGGTGCGGGCGATCTCGGCCTTTTCGACGCGGGAGACGGACGCGAGCTCGTCGAGGCTCCGTGGGACGCCGGCCTGTCGGGCGGCGGCGTAGACGGCCGCCGTGGCCACGCCCTCGATGGAGCGGCCCGGGAGGAGGTTCTCTTGGAGTGCCCGACGGTAGACGACGCTGGCCATCTCGCGGACGTTGTCCGGTAGGCCCAGCGCGCTGGCCATGCGGTCGATCTCGCCGAGGGCCTGCTTGAGGTTGCGCTCTTTCGAATCGCGGGTGCGGAACCGCTCGTTCCAGGTGCGGAGCCGCTGCATCTTCTGGCGCTGGCGGGTCGAGAGCTGTCGGCCGTAGGCGTCCTTGTCCTGCCAGCCGATGTTCGTCGAGAGCCCCTTGTCGTGCATCATGTTCGTCGTCGGGGCGCCGACCCGGGACTTCTGGTCGCGCTCGCCGGCGTCGAACGCGCGCCACTCGGGGCCGCGGTCGATCTCGTCCTCCTCGACGACCAGCCCACAGTCTCCACAGACGACCTCGCCGTGCTCGGTGTCGGCCGCGAGGTGGCCACCACACTCTGGACAGCCCTCCACCTCCTCGGCCCGCTCGGTGCTCTCCTGCTCGCGTTCGCGTACGTTCTCGCTCATCGGTTGGCAGCGCGTGCTCCCGGGTCCGGACCCCCCACCACGACCCGGTGCGCAGACGTTACGTCACGTAGGACCGTACCGTACTTAAACGAACTGGTACGGTCGACGAAATCACCCGAATCCGGGCGTTCGGGGCGTATCTGTGCACGGCCACGCAGAGTTTTATATACTTGACCGACGGGCAACCGACGAGGCCCCGTGCGTCGCCGACCACTACCGGTAGTCGCACCGCCCGGTCGCCGGCCGGCGGGAACACACTCGTCCGTCGAACCCCAAGCCGGGACGATGGCAGCCGAACGGGCGGCCGACGGCGGCCGGCGTCCGCCCGGACGCGGACCCTCCGCTCCCGAACCGGAAAGGGCTCTGCTACCGGGTCTGTAACCTCGGGTACTGACCGGCGTTCCTGGCGGTGACGGGACGACCGGTCTTTGGTGGCTGCGGGAGGGTCGGTGCTAGCCGTTCCGGATGGGGGACGCGTCGGTCTCAGCGTCGGCCTCGCTCGCCTCCTCGACCGCGCGGGTGAGCGAGACGTTCAGCAGGAGCGTCGAGGCGATGCCACCGGCGATGGTGACCGCGTTCTTCACCGCGTGGTCGACGATGGCGACCGCCAGCGCGACGTACGGCGTCAGGACCGGGTCGGCCGTGAGCCCGACGACGATGAGCGTGAACGCCCCCTCGTAGAGCCCGAGCCCACCGGGCGAGAGCGGGAGCACCTTCGCGAGGTTGCCGACGCTCACCGCGAAGAAGCCGACGGCGACGAGCGCGGCAGTGAGGTCCACGCCGAACGCCGCGAACACGGCGAGTGCGGTCAGGACGTCGACGACCCAGACGAGGAGGCTCGAGACCCCCACGCGGGCGAACGCGCCCCGGTCGCCGGCCACGGCCTGTATGTCGCCGACGAACTGGCCGATCACCCCCGAGACGTAGTCGGCGTAGGAGTCGTCGCTGATCCTCGTCACGGTCCGGTGGACGAGGTCGGTGTCCCGGCGGGCGCTGGCGACGATGACCCCAACTGCGAGGACGGCCAGGGCACCGACGAGCGCCGCGACCCGGATGGCGGTCCGGGCAGCTCCGGCGGGATCGACGGTTTCGCCGCCGATGGTGATCGTGCCGACGTCGGCGGCGATGGCCGAGGCCACGTCACCCACCCCGCCGGTCAGGACGAGGCCGACGAGGACCGTCCCCGCGAGGACGGTGATCGACAGCAGGTCGAACACCCGCTCGACGGCGAGCGAAGCGAAGCCCGTCGGGTAGGGGATGCCCCGCCGTGCCTTCACGACGTACGCCCGGACGGCGTCGCCCGCTCTCGCGGGGAAGACGAGGTTCCCCGTCTGGGAGATGAATATCGCGCCGGTGAGGAAGCCGACCCGTTCGCGGTAGCCCAGCTCGGACAGGATGTCCCGGTAGCGCAGGCCCCGCAGTGGCCACGAGAGGACGTAGACGAGTGCGGCCACACCCACGAGCACGGGGTCGGCGCCGACGATCGCGTCGAGCACCGCGTCGGGGTCGAGGTAGAGGGTCATCAGTGCGAGCGCGACGAGCACCAGGAGGGTGCCGCCGGTCAGGGTGACCCGGCGGGTGATCCGCGGGGCGACCGACAGCTCCCACCACGTCCGGAGCACCTGCGAGCCCATCCCGAGGACGTCCCGCACGAGGTCGACCTTCGTGTCGCCCTTGGGCTCCCACTCGACGGGGAACTCCTTGACCTCGTAGCCGCGGCGCTGGGCCTTCACGAGCAGTTCGGTGTCCCAGAACCAGTGGTCGTCCCCGACCGCGGGCAGCATCGCGAACAGCGCCTCGCGGTCGAACGCCTTGAACCCGCACTGGTGGTCCCGAAGGTTCGACCGGAGCACCAGCCGGACGAGCGTGTTGTACCCGTCGGAGGCGACCCCGCGTTCGGTCTCGCGGGGCTGTCTCGCGCCGGGCATCCGCCGCGACCCCGTCGCCACGTCGTACCCCTCCGTCCGGACGCTCTCGACGAGCTCCTCCAGGTGGGCCATGTCCGTCGCGAGGTCCGTGTCGTAGTAGACCAGTGTCTCCCCGCGTGCGGCCTCGAACGCCCGCTCCAGGGCCCCACCCCGCCCCAGTCGCTCGTCGCTGTGGACGTGCCGGACCCGGGGGTCCTCGCGGGCGAGCCGGTCGGCGATCTCGGGGGTGCGGTCCGAACACCCGTCCTCTGCGACGATGACCTCGAAGCTCCCCGCCGGGAGGAAGTCGGCGAGCGTCTCGAGGGAGACGCGAACCGTCCCCTCGATGGTGTCCTCCTCGTCGTACGCGGGGAGGACGACGCTCACCTCGACGTCGCTCATCGTCGGCCGATAGTGCCGGTGGACTAAGTGCCTTCCCTTCGTCTCACACCGGAAACGATCTCGGGACCCGAGTAATCGGCCGTACAGGTCCCCTATCGCCCGCGTTCCGTTCTCCGGTCCCGGACCGGGGTCGACGGCGGTCGAGGCACGGCCCCGGCCCGTCGGCCCCGTGCGGTCCTCGCCGTCTACTGCCGGTCGCCCCCCTCCATGCTGTCGGACACGAGCCCCGAACGGTATCGGCACGACGGACCGGCGATGGTATTCGAGTAGCCCTGTCCGACAGCATCAGCCCGCAGGGCCGGGATCCCGGGCCGTCAGGAACCGCTCGGCGACGGTCGGGTCGACGTCGACCTCCGCCGGCGAGCAATAGGGTCGCCCGACGACGATGTCCCCCGCCCGTCGCTTCCCGATGCCGGGGACTGCCCGTAGCTCCTTCAGCGAGGCCTCGTTGGTGTCGAGCGGGTACGGCACCCCCGTCACCGACCGGTAGCCGTACGCCGTGACCGCGATGTCGAGCGTCGTCCGGAGTTCGCGCTCGCCGGGGATGCCGACGAGCAGCGGGTACGTGCCGAGCTGTCGGCCGAACGTCCGGCCGTCCTGGTGGTACTCGAGGTGGACGTCCGGGAGGACGGTCCCGGGTGGGGCCACCCGCTTCAGCATCGGGTTGTCGATCTCCTCGCGGATACGCCGCTTGTAGGGCTTGAACTGTTTCTTGTGTTCCTTCGCGATGTCCGCGCCCGTCTCGGCCATCTCGGTGCCGGCGAACGCCATCACCTGCCGGACGTTCACCCGGCGGACCATCAGTCCCTCATCGAGCACCCGCTGTAGGAACTCGAGGTTGTGTTCGTAGGTCTCCCGGCGCTCGCCCTGCAGCCCGTGGACGAGGTTGATGCCCGGGAGCAGTTTCGGGAGTCGCCGCGGGGCGTCATCGCCGAACGTCGGTGCCGAGTCGGGATCACCGCCAGGGCGCCACCCCGCAACCTCGTTGACCACCCGGACCGCCTCGAGACACTCATCGGCCGTGACGAGCAGGTTGTTTCGCTCCTGAACTACCGGATCGGCCGACTCGAGCCCGAACGCCGCCGTGTCCCCTGCCGTGTTGTGCTCGGCGATGATACGGATACCCTCGCGGGACTTCTCGGGGTAGTCGACGATGGTCACCGGGTTCATATTGTCGAGGTGGAGAGTACGCAAGTCGGGCGCGACCTCCCGGATGCCGCCGTAGAGGTCCCACAGCGCCTCGGGGTTCGGTGCCTCGCCGTCGCCGCCGAACGCGAGGATGTCCGCCTGTCGACCCAATCGGAAGTGCCGCACCCCTCGGTCGTAGAGCTGACCCACCTCACGGACGACCGACTCGGCGCTCCGGAACGCGGGGTTGCCGTACAGTGGTTCCGTGCAGAACGAGCACCGGTAGGCACACCCCCTCGACGTCTCCATCTCCGCGATGAGGTAGTCGGGGTGGTTCGGGTGTCCCTCGACGACGAACGCGCCCTTCGCCCCCCAGCGGTCGATCTCGTCGTTGTCCCGGACCCGGTCACCGAACCCCTCCAGCCCGTTGCGGACGAGGTCGTGGGCGGCCGCCTCGATATCGCCCTTCGCGACGAACTCGTAGTCGAGGTCGTCGCGCTCGGTGTCCTGTGCCCCGGCGTTCTCCTCGCCGACGCCGAACCGGACGGGCCCGCCCATCAGCGTCGTCCCGTCGGCCACCCATGCGAGTTCCCGCACCTCGTCCGGTTCCGCAGGGGTGCCGCCCACGTACCTCCCGGGGACGGTCATCCCACCGACGTAGACCATCAGGTCTGCCTCCTCGACGTCGCGCCACAGCGAGCGGTCCTCGCGGAGCGCGTCGATGGTGTGGTAGGTCACCCGCGACTCGGGGACGCCGGCGTCGACGAGGGCTCCCGCGGTGTACCGGGGGTACGTCGAGACGTACGGCGGGACCCCGAAGTGTGCGGGCTCGTCGACGTAGCCGTCGACGATGGTGACCGAGAGGTCCGCCGGGTCGTTCATGGGACGCGGTACTAGTCGGAACAGTAAAACGTGAGCGGTAGCGGTTCGTGAGATCGGTCGTAACGGTTTAGCGGCTTTCGCCGCCGACGAAGTTGAGGCACTTCCCGGCAGTTACTGGCTCTCGGAGAGCCAGTAGTTCATGGGAGGGTTCGGCCTCCCGACGAAACATTGGCGGTCGAATTTGTAGTGCTGGATCACATCGATCGCCCGCTGTGCGTTCTCCCGGCTGTCGAAAGCAAGTAGGGAGTGACTTCCATCGACGATCAAAAACAGGCTGTCGCTCGCCTCTAGTTCCAGGTTCGTGCGATCAAACCCGATACAGTCCTCGTTGCCGATACTCGCATCGTTCGGCGAGGCCGGCCTTCCATCGATCAGCCAGTACCCCATCGGCGGGTCCGGCCGACCGATGAAGCAACGCTGGTCGAATCCATATTCCTGGATGATGTCTCGAGCCTTCACGGCGTTCTCGAACTCATCGAACAGCATCATCCGACTCCCACCGTCCGTAATCAGCCAGTCGTCGCCGTCGTCTCGGACCTCTACGGCCTCGGTGTCGTGAGTCAGACAATCCTCTTCAAACCCTAGTGGTTCTGTCGGTGGTTGCGTTGGTGGTTCTGTCGGTGGTTGCGTTGGTGGTTCTGTCGGTGGTTGCGTTGGTGGTTCTGTCGGCGCCGGGGTCGCTGTCGGAGTGGGTTGTTGAGACGGTGGGGCCGCCGTTCCCAGTAGCAACCCCGTAACAATTAAACTGATTCCCAATACACCCCCGGCGATCCTTCCGCTCCTCCCCGGCTTGAGTTTTCCCGAGATGTTTCCTGCAACGGCGACAAAGAGAAAGACGAGTCCTCCGAAAATAAGCATTTCCGGCAAATTGGCCTCCATGAGAAATCGAAACAGTTCTCCGATCTGTAGTGGTTGGAATACGTTTCCGTGTATTTTCACCAATGTGATCCCTTGCTGAATAGTGGGCAGGGCCGTTTCGAACGTTCGGAACATAAATAATAATGGTCTTATTCATGCTATAAATAACTGTGCATTGTCAGTACTGCACCGTCACACCGGTCCCGTTGAATAAAGAAATTTCATTCGAAATACAGTGTCTCGCTCGATATCGCTGCTCCTTCGCGTGTCGTGAGAATCCTGTTGCTGTTTTTCGTAACCTCCCCCTCGGTGTTGGCGTTTTCAGTATCCCGAACAGGGATCGAGTCCCGTGTGCCAGGTTGCTCTCGAACACACGAACGATCAGACGTAGATGTAACCCTCGACTGGGTCGTACCGCCCGTCCTCGACCGCGAACCTCGACTCCACCGCACGAGCGGTTGCCACCGCCGCGACGAGGCTGTCGAGTGCATCACCGTCCGCGTCACCGAGCACCCGCTCCTCGAACCGCTCCGGGAGCGTCACACCCCACTCGCACAGACCGGCGAGGATCCGTTCGCGCCGCTCGCGGGCCCGGGGGTCGGAGGAATCCTTGTACTTCCGGTCGGGGACCCCGAGGCTCCGGAGGGTCGCCGCCGGGTAGACCTCGATCAGGGTCGGTCCTCGGTCGTCACCCGGGATCATCGGCGGGACCGACACCGAGTCGAGTACGGGCGCGAGGAGGTCCCGCATCGCGTGGAACGTCTGGTAGCGGGTGATGAACGAGTACGGCGAGTTCGCGCCGGTCGAGCCGTCAGTCCGGCGTTTCAGCTCGATGCCGTCGGCCTCGCTCGCCCGGGCGCGGTCCTTCCAGTCGGCCTGCGCGGCGAGCGCGTCCGCGTCGGCGTACTCCCCGGCCACCCACCGGACCGCCTCGCGCCAGTCGTCGCTCGCCGCCACCCGCTCGGGGAGCACGGGACGGGGGAGGCCGAACGAGGCGTCGACGCCCATGACGTCCCCCTCCTCGGGAAACGAGCGGAGCGAAGCGAGTACCTCGTCTCTGTCGGAGACTCCGAACGCCTCGCGTGCGGAGCGGCAGGCGGTCACCTCGACCCCGTCGTCGGTCGGTTCGGCGGTGGTGAGCCAGACGCTCTCGCCCGGTTCGCTCGCGCCGCTGAAGTCGACGCCGTGGAGTCCCATTCGGTCGGTGGTTCGGACGGTATGGGCGTAAAGTGGCCGGTCGTCGTCCGAGTGGGTGGATCCGATGGCGCACGGCGGGTCGCTCCAGAACGCTCTCGTGTAGCACATCTCCATAGAGCGGGGCATTCATGTTCGCCCCCGACCTACACTCGCTCATGCCGAAGACCCTCGAAGTCGTCTGCACCGACGAGGAGTGCGACCTCGACATGTTCGAACTCCACTACACGTACAATATGCCCGACGAGACGGGCGTCGAGTCGTTCACCTGTCCGTACTGCGACTCGGCCGACGCGCTCGAAGAAATCCAGGTCTGACGATGTCGATGCTGCGCGACATCGGCGAGTCTATCGGTACCGCGGTGCTCGACGGCATCGGTCGTGCCGCCTCGCGGCTCCAGGAGCGCCGCCCGCTCGCGGTCGACCTGCTCGAGAGCGACGACGCCTACCTCGCCGTCTTCGACGCTCCCGGCGCGGAGGCCGAGGACGTGCAGGTCCGGTTCGAGGAGGACGCCGTCCGGGTGCGCGTCGACCGCTTCCGCGAGTTCTTCGAGGGCTACGAGATGCGGCTCCCCGGCCGCGGGATGTCCCTCGACGGACGGGCCACCCTCCCCGGAGGGGCGAGTGTCGACCCGGAGCGCGCGACGGCGACGCTCACCGACCACGGCACGCTCCGCGTCGAGTTGCCGAAGGTCGAGAGCGAGACCGACCGTGCCGTCGATATCGCCACCGACGAGGACGACGGGGACGGCACGGCGGTCGAGACGACCGATGCCGGCGATCCCGATGGATCGGACGACGTCGACGTGACGAGTGACGTCGACGGGAGCGGCACGACCGACGAGGAGTAGGCCCGGCACCGCGCGTGCGTCGGACCCGTCCGGAGGGACGGGCGAGGTCCCCGGGCGGCCGTTACCCTACCCGTCGTGGGGGGCGTCGAGCCGTGACGCCGGTCACACGCCGTCAGGATCGAGCGTATCATACGGTCGTGCGTACCTATCTCCAGTGACCTTCGGGAGAGTCGACGTTTCGAGACCGACGGGACGGATCTCCGACCCGTGAAGCGAAAGGAACGACGCACGACCGTATCTGCACTACGTACCGAACGCGTCCGGGCGGGACGTGCGCAGTCACGATGACGGTACCGCTCGGTCCCGGGTCTACGCGAGGAAGTCGTCGATACCGCGGGCCGGGTAGGCGACGACGTGGTCGGCGCCGGCCTCGCGGAGCGCCTCGACCTGCGAGCGTACGTCCTCGACTCCTCCGACGAGTGCGTAGTCCCGCACCGCCGCCGAGAGCACCTCGCGGGCGCGGCCGTCGGCCGTCGCGTCCGTCGGTGCGTCCTCCGGGAGCGCCCGGGCGACGGGGCCGCGCCGGGCGGCGTAGGATCCGACCGCGTCGAGGATGGCGTCCTCGTCGTCCGTGAGGACGGTCGGCGCGTAGACGGCGATCCCGCCGCCGAACCCCGCCGCGCGGAGCCCCCGTAACTCGGACTCGGTGGTCCGCGAGAGCAGGTCGTACTGTACGCCCCCGGCGGCCATCGCGAGCCGTTCGACGCCCTCGGTGCCGACCCAGGCGTCCGGCGTCGACTCGAGCGCGTGGCCGAACCGGGGGGCGACCGCCCGGTTCCGCTCGGCCTCGCTCAGGTACGCCGGGTGGCCGGCGACGAGCACGCGACAGACGTCCGACGGGAGCCCGGCGAGCAGCGAGTCGTCGCCCAGCGGGTCGAACCCGTCGGCCCGCACCGGCGTCGTCACGAGCACACGCTTCGTCTCGGCCAGCCGGGAGAGCGTCCGCTCGTCGGGCACGTGCTCGCGGCCCTCGTAGTCGACCGCGACGGTGTCGACGGGCAGGTCCAGCCCCCGCGAGACGTCGCACTCGGCTGGCTTGAGCGTCACCACGTCGATGCCTGCGCGCGTCAGCGTCTCCCCTGTCAGCATGGTCTCTGTGTCTGTCGTCCCTCGCCACCGCGAGGTCCGCGACGGTCGCGATGCGAGCGGACGTGTCCGTTCGGCGGAAGTCACGCCCGGTGTAAAACCGTGTCGTTCCCTTGCGAGGGGTTCTCTTCGCCTCGTCCCCCGTCCCTCGTCGGCCCCCCGTGGTTCGCATGGCTCCCGTCGTCCGTCCGGTGCCGTCGTTCATACGGCCGTGCATAACTGTTTTCGACCCTCTATCGGAGGCTGTTCGCCCGTCGGAACACGATGTATGCGATGCCCTGGCGGGAACGAACCACGCACGACCGTATCAGACCGGGAAGTCGGCGTCCGGCTCGACGTGGCGGTCGGGCTCCTCGGGGACGGTCCAGTCGGTCGTGAGCTCCAGGAGCTGTGCGAGGATGCGGGCGGTCGCCCCCCAGACGACGTAGCCGTCGACCCGGAAGTAGTGGAGCCGGATGTCGCCGTAGTAGGGATGGTCGCGGCGCTCGGAGTCGTAGTTCGAGCCGTCGGTCAGGTCCTCGACGGCGAGGACGGCCACCTCCGTCACCTCCATCCCGTCGGGGACGTACTCGCGGTCGGGGGCCCACGCGACGTACGGCCGGACGGAGTAGCGCGAGGTCGTCCGGATGTCGTCCAGCCGGCCGACGACGTCGGTCTCCACGGGGTCGATACCGGCCTCCTCGTGGGCTTCCCGGAGCGCGGTCTCGCGCAGGTCGGCGTCGGTCGGCTCGCGACCGCCGCCCGGAAACGCCATCTGCCCCGCGTGGCTGGAGAGGTCCGCCGACCGCTTGACGAACACGAGGTGCGGCCGCTCGCCCCGGGTGACCACGGGCGCGAGGACCGCCGCCTCGCGCTCCTCGTCGGCCACCTCGGCGGGGTCGTGCCCCGACAGCCGCGAGAGGTCCATGTACGAGGCTACGCGGTCGACCGTATTAACGCCCCTGCTACGTCCGCGTGGCGAGCCAGCACACCGCGCTCGCGCACGCCGTCACGGTCACGCCGTCTCGGTCTCGCGGTCGGTGTCGGATCCCGACCCCGAGTCTTCGTCCGATCCGGACCCTCGCTGGCGCCGTTCGCGGGCCAGTTCGCGGTCGATGTCGTCGTCGAACCGGGAGACGGCCTCGACCGTGACGACGTTCCCACCACCGGGATCGACCACGATGACCTCCTCGCCGACCTCGATGCTGCCGTCGACGGTCCGGGCCTGGAAGTACGGGTTGAACCCCCCACCCTCGAGCTTGACCGCCCCCTCGGTCTCGGTGACCCGCTCGGTCACGCGCCCGGTCTTGCCGCGCAGCGAGTCCGAATCGGATGTCTGCCCCGACCCGCGGCCGCCGTAGAAGTCGAACTCGCGGTAGGCCCACAGCGCGGCCGCTCCCGCACCGAGGACCACCGCGGCGAGCACGAACGGCGTGACGGCGGCCAGCGACGGCGGGATGAGCAGGCCGACGAGGCCGGCCACGAGCAGCGCCACCCCGAGGACGATGAAGTGCGCGCCCGGTGCCAGCGCCTCCGCCACCATGAGCCCCGCGCCCGCCAGCAGCAGCACGAGCGAGAGCGGCAGACCGAGACCCGGGACCTCTACCATACCCCGCATAGGCGACGACGGACCGTAACGGTTCGGGATGGAGCGGGGCTACCCGACGGCAAAGCGGAGGAAGACGAACAGGGTCATGGCGACCCCGAGCACGAGGAACGCGGCGTTCTCGAGCGTCCAGGACTCAGGCTCGACCGGTATCTCGCTCGGGTCGGTCCGCTCGTCGGCTCCCGGTTCCGCCTCCGCCTCGTCGCTCTCGGGTTCCGACAGGTCCTCGAGCTCGAACCGCCAGCCGTCGTCGTCGGCCATACACGATGTAGGGTCTCGGGATTCAAACCCCTTGTGGCACGGTCGCGACCGGTCCGACCGGCGATCGTCCGCGGCCAACCGGCGGGCCAGGACATCGAACTCCGGATCGGAGACGGGTCGACGGTCGCCGGCGTGGACACCGGTACGGTCCATCACTTCGCCACCGCGGACGACGGCACGATCACCGACCACGGCGAGGACGCCTTCTTCGCCGTCCCGAACGCCTCGGACCCGGCGGCCGAGTTCGACCGGCAGTACGCGGACGGCAACGTCCGGATCGACGGCGTCGGAATCGGCAACACCGCGACGGTCGAGGCCGTGAAGGCCGCCGTCTGGGTCGGCAGGACGCTCGGCCTGCTCTGATACGCCGACCACCGCTGTCACCGACCCCGGAACACCTTTGTGTGCGTTCCGGGCATAGGTGGACGAATGAGCGGGTTCGAGATACGGACGGTCCGCGCGAGGGAGGTCCTCGACTGCCGCCTGGAGCCGACGCTCCGGGTCACGGTGGAGACCGACGGCGGCCACCGGGGTCGGGCGGACGTCCCCGCCGGCCGGTCGACGGGGACCCACGAGGCGGTCGAGCGACGCGACGGCGGCGATCGGTTCCGGGGGAAGGGGGTCCGGGGGGCCGTCCGGACCGTCGAGGAGGAGCTTGAGCCGGCACTCGCCGGGACGGACGTCCGCGACCAGCGGGCCGTCGACGACGCGCTCCGCGACCTCGACGGTACGGGTCGGTTCGCCGAGATCGGCGCGAACGCGTCGACGGGGACCTCCCTCGCGGTCCTGAAGGCCGCCGCGGACGGTGCGGGCGTTCCCCTCTACCGGCGGGTCGCGACGGTCGCCGGCCGGGACGGCGAGACGCTCCCGATCCCCCTGCTCGACGTGATCGAGGGCGGGGAGCTCGCCGCGACCGACCTCGACTTCCAGGAGCACCAGCTGCTCCCGACGGGGGCCGAGACGTTCGCCGAGGCGATCCGGATGGGGGCCGAGGTCTACTACGAACTCGGCGACCGGCTCGAGGCGGAGCACGGGAGCGCCTCGCGGAACGTCGGCGTCGAGGGGGGGTACACCCCGCCCGGGATGACGGACCCCCGCGACGCGTTCGACGCGATGCTCGGCGCCGTCGAGGAGTGCGGCTACGCGGACTCGTTCGTGCTCGGGATCGACGCCGCCGCGACGCACTTCTACGACGCCCAGTCCGGGACCTACTCGCTGATGGGCGAGACCCACACCCCGGGGGAGATGGTCGACGTCTACGACGACCTGGCCTCGACGTACCCCCTCGAGTCGATCGAGGACCCCCTCGACGAGTCGGACTTCTCGACGACGGCGGCGGCGACCGACCGCCTCGACTGCCAGGTCGTCGGCGACGACCTGTTCGTGACGAGCGCCGACCGGGTCGAGCAGGGGGTAGACGTCGGCGCCGCGAACGCGCTCCTGTTCAAGATCAACCAGGTCGGGACGGTCACGGGAGCGTTCGACGCCGCCGCGACCGCCCGCGAACACGGCTACGCCGTCCAGGTGTCGGAACGCTCGGGCCAGACCCCCGACACCTGGCTCGCCGACGTGGCCGTCGGGCTCGACGCCGGGCAGATAAAGACCGGCGTCACGCGCGGTGAGCGGACCGAACAGTACAACCGCCTCCTCCGGATCGAGGAGCGCCTCGGCGAGGCGGGTGCCTACGGCGACTGGCCACCGACCCCCTGATGGGCCCCGTCGACAACCGCGAGGCGCTGTGTTCGCACGGCGACGCCACCTCGAGAGAGCTCCTCGTCGACGTCGTCGACGGCGCGCTCGAGGCGGTCCACCCCGACCGACTCGTTTCCGAGCGGCTGACTCTCCGCGGCGACACGCTGTCCGTCGACGACCGGGTGTACGACCTCGACGCGGTCGAGGACGTGTTCGTCGTCGGTGCCGGGAAGGGCTCACTCGCGCTCGCGCGTGCGGTGAGCGACGCCCTCGGCGAGCGACTCTCCGGTGGCGTCGTCGTCGAGAAGCGCGGTGAGGGACACGGGACCGGACTCGATAGTGTGGAGGTCCTCGAGGCGGGCCACCCCATCCCCGACGAGGCCAGTCACCGGGCCGCGCGGGCGGTGATGGGACTCGCCCACGACGCTGGCGAGGACGACCTCGTCGTCGCGTGTATCACGGGCGGCGCGTCCGCACTTCTCGCCCTCCCGGTCGACGGCATCGGGGTCGAGGACCTGGCCGAGACCACCCGACTACTCCTCGAGGCCGGCGCGCCCATCGAGGACGTCAACGCCGTCCGGAAACACCTCTCGCGGATCAAAGGGGGGCGACTCGCCGAGGCGATCCACCCCGCGCGGACGCTGAGCCCGGTGATCGTCGACGAGGTCGCGGGCGAGCCGTGGGGACCGACCGTGCCCGACCCGACCACGTTCGACGACGCGCTGCGGGCGCTCGAGAAACACGGACTCGACGACCGGATCCCGGAGTCGGTGGCAGCGCACCTCGCGGAGTCGCGGGACCGTCCCGAGCGCGAGACGCCGACGGTCGAGGCGTTCGAAGCCCTCCGGACACAGGCCGTCGTCCTGGCCGACGCCGGGGACGTCTGCGAGGCGGCCTGCGAGCGCGCGGAGGAGCGCGGCGTGGGTGCGATGCTCCTCTCGACGGTACTCGAGGGCGAGAGCCGCGAGGTCGGCACCTGTCTCGCGGGGGTCACAAAGGAGGTGGCGACGAGCGGCCGGCCCGCCGAGCCGCCCTGTGCCATCGTTTCCGGTGGAGAGACGACCGTCACCGTCGTCGAGGAGGCCGGCGAGGGCGGCCCGAACCAGGAGTTCGCCCTCGGTCTGGCGCTCGGGATCACGGGACACGACGCCGTGGCGGCCATCGCGGTCGGAACCGACGGGACGGACGGCCCGACGGACGTCGCGGGGGGCCTCGTCGACGGCGGGACGGTCGAGCGCGCGGAGCGGCGAGGGGTCGACCTCCATCGGGCGCTGCGGAACCACGACTCCACCGGCGCCCTCCGGGAACTGGGGGACGCCGTCTACACCGGCCCGACGGGGACGAACCTGATGGACCTGCGGGTGATCCTGGTCCGGGAGCGAGCGGAGTAGCCCGGACCGGGACCGAGTCCGCCCTACCGTACCCGCTCGCCGGGTTCGGCGTCCCCGAGCGTCGTCAGGAGGTCGGCCTCCTCGCCCGCGGCGAGCAGCATCCCGTTCGACTCGACGCCGAACAGCTCCGCCTTCTCGAGGTTCGCGACGACGATTATCCTCGTCCCGGGGAGCGCGTCGACGTCGTGGAGCTGTCGGATGCCGGCGACGATCTGTCGCGTCTCGACGCCGATGTCGACCTCGAGTTTCAGGAGCTCGTCCGCGCCCTCGATGGGCTCGGCGGACTCGACGCGGCCAACCCGGATGTCGAGCCCCTGGAACTCGTCGAAACTGATGCGCTCGTCGGCGACGGGTTCGAGTTCTTCGCTCACGTCCGCCGACGCGTCGGCCCCCGTGTCGTCGCTTTCGGTTTCACTCTCCTCGTCGTCGGCCGCGTCCCCCTCGTCGCTCGCCGCCTCGATGCGCTCGGCGAGCTTCTCGTTCAGCTCCTCGACGCGCTCGTCGGCCACCTTCTCGAACGGCTCGGTCGGCTCGTCGAACTCGGCGGCCGGCGGCTCCAGCGCGGCATCGATGGTCACGTCCCGGACGGGGGTGTCGTCCCCGCCGAAGACGGCCCACAGCTCGGCGGCCTTCCCGGGTGCGATGGGCTCGAACAGCGTGGTAATAGCCTTCGCCAGCTGGACGCAGTCCCGGATCACCGCCCGTGCGCGGTCGGGCTCCTCATCGAGGAGGTTCCACGGCTCCTCGTGCTGGATGTACTCGTTGCCGAAGCGCGCCAGCCGCACCGCGGACTCGCCCACCTCGCGGATGGAGTAGTCGTTGACCGCATCGTGGAACTCCTCGATAGCGGCCTCGATGCGCTCCTCGACCTCCTCGGAGACGTCGTCCTCGGGCGTCCCGCCGTAGTTGCGCTCCGCGAACAGCGTCGACCGGTAGAGGAAGTTCCCGAGCGTCCCCACGAGCTCGTTGTTCACCCGCTCCCGGAACTTCGCCCAGGAGAAGTCGACGTCCTGCTGGAGGCCGCCGTTGGTCGCCAGGTAGAACCGCAACAGGTCCGGGTGGAACCCCTCCTCGAGGTACTCCTCGGCCCAGATGGCCCGATTGCGCGAGGTCGAGAGGCCCTTCCCGTCGATGGTGATGAACCCCGTCGCCGCCACGGCACGGGGTTCGGTGTAGCCCGCGGCGTGGAGCATCGCCGGCCAGAACACCGTGTGGTGCTGGATGATATCCCGGCCGATGACGTGGATCACCTCACCGCCGGACTCGCTTCGCTCGTCCGGCGAGCCTCCGCTCGCGGAGCCCCCGTCCTCTTTCCAGACCTCCTCCCAGTCGTAGGTGTCGGGGCCGACCCGTTCGGAGTACTGCTTCGTCGAGGAGATGTACTCGATGGGGGCGTCGACCCAGACGTAGAGCACGAGATCGTCGCTCCCCTCCCCGGGGTAGTCGATGCCCCAGTCCATGTCGCGGGTGATACACCAGTCCCGGAGCTCGCCCTCGATCCACTCGCGGGGCTGGTTCCGCGCGTTCGAGGTGCCCTCGAGCCGGTCGATGAACCCCTGGAGGTACTCCTGGAGCTCGGAGACGCGGAAGAACTTGTGGGTGCGTTCGCGGTACTCCGCGGGGTTGCCCGTCACCACGGAGACCGGGTCCTCGACCTCCCCGGGTTCGAGGTGACGACCACAGCCCTCGTCGCACTCGTCACCGCGGGCTCTCTCGCCGCAGTACGGGCAGGTCCCCTCGACGAATCGATCCGGGAGGTACTGGTCGGCCTCGGGGTCGTAGCCGACCATGATCGCCTTCTCGTAGACGTAGCCGTTCTCCTCCAGAGTCAGGACGATATCCTTCGTCGTCTCGACGTTCGTCTCGTCGTGGGTGTGGCCGTAGTTGTCGAAGTCGACGTCGAACTTCGGGAACGTCTCCTCGTACTGCTCGTGCCACCCCATCGCGAACGCCTCGGGGGAGACGCCCTCCTTCGCGGCGTTGACGGCGATGGGCGTCCCGTGCATGTCGGACCCACAGACGTAGGCTGTGTTCTGCCCCAGCTTCCGCAGGGCGCGGTTCAACACGTCCGCCCCGACGTACCCCCGGAGGTGGCCGACGTGCAGGTCGCCGTTCGCGTACGGCAGCCCGCAGGTCACCACCGCCGGGCGGTCGGTCGGGAACTCCTCGTGGCTCATGTGTGCGTGTCTCCGGTGTGGCGGGCGTAAAACCCGCCGGTCTGTGTCCGTGGTTCGTGGACGATACAGGAGTCGAGGATTCGGTTTCGCGGTCCGGGAGCGGCCGTACGAGGGCCGGGAGGCACGAGGCGCCTCGAACGCGAGGCGCGGCAGCCTCCGGGACGGTCCACCGACGGCGACGGCTCTACCGCATGCGCATACCGCACGTGAAAGCGAGCCGTCGGGTCACGGTACGAAGGAGTCCTCGGCCCGAGAAAAAGGTCGCGGTCGGCCGACCGAACGCTCGTCGCGCCCGCGCTCGTACTGACGGCGAAAACCCTGCGGATTTTCGCCCGTCAGTATCAGATGACGGCCGCTACCCCGCCGACCAGGGCGACGGTCACGAGCAGCCGGCCGACGCTCCCGACGAACGTCGCGGCCGCGAACTTCGCGTAGTCCTCCTCGAGGACGGCGAACGCGTAGATCGAGAGGGTGTCGGGGAAGAACGGGACCGAGAGCGCCATCGCGAGGCCGACGTAGCCGTACTTCCGGGCGAGCTCGACCGTCTGTCGCTCGGACCAGCCGATGACGTCGAACCGCGAGCGACGCAGGAAGCGGACGACCGGCCCCGACTGTTTGGCCTCCTGGCCGATGGCGAACGCGAAGACGCTCCCGCAGGCCTTTCCGAGGCCGCTGACCAGCATGATGAGCGCGATCTCGACGGCGTAGGGCAGCCCGAGCCGCAACGGGGTCGCGAGCACGACCTCCGAGGGAAGCGGGAGGACGAACGCGATGAGGAAGGAGTAGACGAAGATGATCCCGAGCCCGATCGGGCCGGTCGCCCGGGCGACGGTCTCTTCTATGGCGTGGAGGATCCCCGCGTGGACGCTCAGCGGCAGGTCGACGACGCTGGCCACCGACGGCGGCGGGTGGAGGGCGAGCGAACCGACGACGGCATCCAACACAGTCTCCGGTACTCGGAGCGAGGTCCTAAGCCTGTTGGCATCGGCATCCCCCCTAGCCCGCCGGCGCCGGCGTCCACTCCGCCTCGCCGAGCGCCTCCGCGGCCCAGTCGGGTCGGTCGACGGCCGGTCGGTCGAGACGCACCACCGCGTAACCGACGGCCATCGACCCCGTCTCGCCGTCGAGGGTGTACCCGGCCGTGGCCTCGAACGAGAGCACTCGACCGCTCGTGTCGACGACGACCCGGACCTCGTAGTCCCGGAGGTCCGTGGCGTTGTCCGGGACGACGCCCGGCGACGCCGCCGGGTCCGGTGGCCCCGTCGAGACGAGGGTGACGAGCGTCCGCCCGTCCCGTTCCTCGACGCCGTCGACCTCGAACCCCGTCGAGGTCAGGAACGACCGGAGCCCCGCACGGTTGGTCAGTACCTCGGTCCCGGTCGGCCTGCCGACCCGGGTACGGGTGGTCTCGCCCGACTGCCCCCGGGTGACCGACACCGAACCGTTCCCCCACGTGTCGAACCGTACCTCCGTGGCCTGTGTCGTCCGGAAGACGTACTCGTCGCCCCCCGGTTCCGCGATGGTCCGCTGTCGGCGGCTGGCATCGAACACCTCCCCCTGGAACCGCTCGGTCGCGTTGACCCGGAAGTCCGATTCGAAGCCCGTCTCGACCAGCGCGGCCTCGTGGGCCGAGAGCAGTGCCTCGGCGTCGGCCAGCCGGCCGTCGGACACTCCGGGAACGGCGTCGGCCGTGGCCCCGGAAGTCGGCGTCGGGCTAGCGGTCGGCGTCGACCCGCCGAGGGCGCCACAGCCGGAGAGGACGAGGAGGGTAGCGAGGGCGAGCGCGGGGACGTCGCGCATGCTGTCGCCTGCGTGGTGGTCGGGTAAAAAGGACGTGTTCCCGGGCGGCGCGCGTGCCGGACTACCGGACGGAGTCGAGCAGGAGCTTCTGTTCGACCCGCTTTACCTCGTGCTGGACGTCGCGGACGGCGTCGATGTTCGCCGAGATGGAGGAGACGCCCTCGTTGACGAGAAACCGGACCATCCGCGGTTTCGAGCCGGCCTGGCCGCAGATCGAGGTGGCGACGCCGTGCTCGCGGCAGGTGGCGATGACCGTCTCGATGAGATCGAGCACCGCGGGGTGGAGTTCGTCGAACCGGTCGGCGACGTTGCCGTTGTTGCGGTCGACCGCGAGGGTGTACTGGGTGAGGTCGTTCGTGCCGAACGAGGCGAAGTCGATGCCCGCCTCGGCCATCCCCTCGATGCCGAGCGCGGAGGCGGGCGTCTCCACCATCACGCCCCAGGAGCGCTTCTCCGGGTCGACGCCCGCCTCCTCCATCAGCGCCCGGGCCCGGATCACGTCCTCGGCGTCGTTGACCAGCGGGAGCATCACCTCGACGTTGTCGTAGCCCATGTCGTAGAGCCGGCGGAACGCCTCGAGCTCGTGGGCGAACACCTCCGGCCGGTCGAGCGAGCGCCGGATCCCCCGGTATCCGAGCATCGGGTTGTGTTCGTGGGGTTCGTCCTCGCCGCCCTCCAGCGAGCGGAACTCGTCGGTCGGGGCGTCGAGCGTCCGCACGCGGACGGGTCGGGGGTAGAACTCGTCGGCCACTTCCCGAACACCGGCGACGATCTCCTCGACGTATGCGTCGGCCCCGTGGTGCTCGATGTAGTGGTCGGGGGTCTCGCCGGTCGAGAGGATCATGTGCTCCATCCGGAGGAGTCCGACGCCGTCCGCGCCCGTCTGGGCGGCGCGGTGGGCCGCCTCGGGGATGGAGACGTTGACCTTCACCTCCGTCGCCGTCATCGGCTTGACGGGGTTCTGCGGCCGTATCTCCTCGAGCTGCTCCTCCTCCGTGGTCTCCTCCTCGGCGGCACCCTCGGTGATGGTACCCTTGTCGCCGTCGATGGTCACCACCCGGCCGTCAGAGAGCGTCGAGGACGCCTCTTCGGTGCCGACCACCGCGGGGACGCCGAGCTCGCGGGAGACGATGGCGGCGTGTGAGGTCATCCCCCCCTCGTCGGTGACGATGCCCGCGGCGCGCTTCATCGCGGGCACCATGTCCGGGGTCGTCATCTCCGTGACGATGATGTCCCCCTCGGCGACCTTGTCGAGCTGGTCGAGCTTGCGGACGACGCGGACGGCCCCCGAGACGATGCCGGGCGACGCGCCGAGCCCCTTCAGGAGCATCGTGCCGCTCGTCGTTCCGTCCTCCGCGTTCTCGAGGGTGCCCGATCCGTCGGTCACCCCGGCGACTCCCTCCGGGTCCGTGATGGTGGTGATCGGCCGGGACTGGAGCATGAACACCTCCCCAGTGCCGGACCCCGTCCCGCGGGCAGACGAGCCCTGCTCGTCGACGTCGGCGATGGCCCACTCGACGTCCTGTGGGTTCCCGTAGTGTTCCTCCGCCGTCTTGCCGAGTTCGATGAGTCGCTCGATCTCGTCGGCCTCCAACACCCGGGCCTCGCGCCGGTCGGCCTCGACCTCGAGCTCGGTCGTCTCGCCCGTCTCCGGGTCCTTGACCATCATCGTCTTCTTGTCGGCGATGGTCTCCTCTAGCACCTCGCCGGTCCGCCGGTCGACGACGTAGTTGTCCGGGGAGACCGAGCCCGAGACCACTGCCTCGCCGAGCCCCCACGCGGCCTCGATGATGATCTTGTCCTCGCCGGTCGAGGGGTGGGAGGTGAACATCACGCCCGACTTCTCGGCGTCGACCATCCGCTGGACCACGACCGCGATGTCGACGTCGCGGTGGGCGAACCCCTGCTCCCCGCGGTAGTATATCGCCCGCCGGGTGAACAGCGAGGCCCAGCACTGCTTGACCCGCTCGATCAGGTCCTCGCCGGTGACGTTCAGGAACGTCTCCTGTTGGCCGGCGAAGGAGGCGTCGGGCAGGTCCTCGGCCGTCGCGGACGACCGAACGGCGACGAACGCCGCTCCGTCGTCCAGGTCGGCGTACGCGGCCAGTATCTCCTCCCGCAGTTCGGCGGGCATCTCCGTCCCGAGGATCAGCTCCTCGGCCCTGGCCTCGGCGTCGGCCAGCGCCGTCGAGTCCTCGGCGTCGACCTCGACCGCCTCGAACAGGTCCTCGGCGATGCCGGTCTCCTCGATGAACGAACGGTAGGTCTCGGCCGTGACGACGAACCCCGGCGGGACCGGCAGGCCGGCGGCGGTCATCTCCCCGAGGGACGCGCCCTTCCCACCGACGGAGTCGATATCCTCCGACCGTACCTGCTCCAGCCAAAGGACCGGAGTCTCGCGTCCGCGCTCTGCCATCGTCTCGGGATGACACGTCCCCGGCCTTAGGCCTTCGCAATCCGTCAGGGAATCCGTCGATACCTAACTCGATAGCGAGTAAAGGGCCCGTTCGGTGACCGCACTACGGACCTGTGAGCGCTCCGCCGTCGGGCGGTGCAGGTCCCGACCCGCTCCGCCGTCGACGACGGTCCACGGGACGATGTCCTATCGACACCCCGTGGCCGATCTGTCCGGGGTCGACCCACCGCTGGTCCCGTCGAAACGCGTCACGGGGGCCGTATCAGGCCTCCAGGATGTCGTCCTCGGCCGCGTCGGGGACGAGCAGCCGCCCCTCCAGGGAGACCACGGCGTCGCCGCCGACCCTGATCGTCTGGCCGACCTCGACGTGGACGACACCACCGCGGTCGAGGAAGTGGCCCTGCTCGAACCGCATCGCGCCGGTGTCGATGGCCCCGAACCGGTCGAGGTACGCCCCCGCGGCCCCCGAGGCCGTCCCCGTCACGGGGTCCTCGGGCACGCCCGCGCCGGGCGCGAACATCCGGGCGTGCAGCGTCGAATCGGCGTCGAGCGTGTCGAACGTGAAGACGTACACCCCGGCGACGCCGAACTCGTCGCTCAGCGCCTCGACGGCCCCCATGTCGGGGTCGGCGTTCCCGACGTGCTCGAGGAAGTTGACCGGGACGACGAGGAACGGCAGGCCCGTGCTCGCGTACGCGACCGGCAGGTCCGCGCCGACGTCGCACATCGCCGCGGGATCGATGCCGAGCGCCGCCCCGAGCCGGTCGTACTCGACCTCGACCTCGCGTATCTCGGGCTCGCTCCCGGTCATCCACACCCGTCCGCCCGACTCGACCTCGACCTCGAGGACGCCAACGTTCGTCTCGAGGGTGTGAGCCCCGGCTTCGAGGGTGCCGTCGGCGTACAGCAGCGCGTGGCTACCGACCGTCGCGTGGCCACAGAGGTCCACCTCCGTCTCCGGGGTGAAGTAGCGCACCCGCCGGTCGGCGTCGGTGGTCTCGGCGGGCAGGATGAAGGCGGTCTCGCTGGCGCCCAGTTCGCGCGCCACCGCCCGCATCTGCTCGTCGGTCAGTTCCGCCGCGCCGGGGACCACCCCGGCGACGTTCCCACGCAGCGGCTCGTCGGTGAAGGCGTCGACGAGGCAGGCGCGCCGGGTCTCGACGCCGGGCTCCCCCTCGTCGTCCGCGTCGTCCATACGGGTCGCCACGGCCGGCCCCGGTATGAAACTGCCCCCGTTCCACCGGCGGGCCGTCCCTACCCGGTCCTGCCCTCGACTCTGGGTTCCGGCCTCTCGTGGTCGCGGTCCCCCTTCTCGCGGAGGTCGACGACCACGACGCCGTGTTCTTCCTGTCGCAGCTCCGCCCAGTCGGGGAGGTCCTCGACCCCCTCGTCGTCCGCCGGGTAGAGCCACACCAGTTCGCTGTCGTCCTCGACGAGCTCCCAGCCCTCGTCGCTGTTCCACATGCACGGTCGCCACTCGTCGTTCTCGAAGTGCCAGGAGACCTCCCAGTCGGTGTAGTACCGACCGTCGGACCCTGCGTATAGCTTCATCTCTGCTCTCCCCCGCTCGGTGTCTGTCGTGCATTCATAAAAAACCGTAGGGCGCTTCTAGGCGGGCTGAAAACGCCGTTCCCGGACGTCGGCCGGAACCGCAGTACCCCGCCGGGTCCACGGGGTCCGCCGCATCGCAGGGGCGCCTACCCGTACTCCCGGCGGAGCGCCAGCCCCTCGGCCTCGCAGACCGGTCCCACGACCGGGAGCTCGCGCGACCCGCCCGCGAACACCTCGCTCGACGGGACGACGAGATCAGTCCCGAACTCGCGGGACCGTTCCGCGGAGACGCTGTAGACCACCCCGCCGAGCCCCGCGTGGTACACCCCGCCCGCGCACATCGGACACGGCTCCGTGCTCGTGTACATCACCGTCTCGGCGCGTGCCGCGGGGTCCATCTCGCGGGCCGCCCGCCGCACGAGCGTCAGCTCGGGGTGGGCCGCGAGGTCGTCCTCCGTGACGACGGCGTTGCGCGCCCCCATCACCATCCGGTCGTCCCGGACGAGCACCGTCCCGTAGGGGTCGTCGCCGCGCTCGGCCGCCTCGCGGCCGAGTTCGATCGCCCGCCGGACGTGCGCCTCGTGGTCGAAGTCGTCGAACCACATGCGCCAGTCGAGGGGCGCGGAGGTCTTCCGTCTGGCGGCGCGTACCCCGCTCCCGTCGGTGCGGGCGTTCCACGGGTGAGCAACTGGTTCCACCCGATCGGGGATGTCGTGACGTTTAAATCGGCCCGAGGAATCCGGTCGGGTGACCGGAGTCAGCCGGCCGACTTTCCAGGAGAGCACCACCTCTCCCCCCGGTGTCCCCCGCTTCCCACGAGCGGCGCGTTCGACGGAGTCACACCGCTTAATTGCGGGCGTCCCCTCGGTCACGGCTGGTGAACCAACGGCATGTCCGACCTCCCGGACGAGTTCAAGTGTACCATCACCAACTGGGACTACATCTACGACCTCTGTCGCGAGGTCAGCGACGACGTGAAGGCCGCCGAGTTCGAACCCGACGTCGTCGTCGCGCTGGCCCGCGGCGGCTGGTTCGCCGGGCGGGTCATCTGTGACTTCCTCGGGCTCGACGACCTGACGAGCCTGAAGATGGAGCACTACGTCGGCACCGCACAGAAGTCCGGCGAGCCCACGGTCCGGTACCCGATGCCCGAAGGCTCGGTCGAGGGCAAGGACGTGCTCGTCATTGACGACATCGCGGACACTGGCGGGTCCATCAGCCGAGCCGACGAGTACGTCACCGACCGGGACTCCGGCGAGGTCCGCACCGCGACGCTCCAGCTGCTCGGGACGAGCGAGTTCGAGCCCGACTTCGTCGGCGAGCGGCTCGACGAGTGGGCCTGGATCGTCTACCCCTGGAACTTCATCGAGGACATGATCGACCTCGTCGCCGGCGTCATGGGGAAGGGCGGTGACGGCCCGTACACCACCGATGAGATACGGGGGCTGCTCCGGGGGTACCACCGGGTCGAGCGGATCGAGATGGAGATCGCCCAGCCCGGACGGCTCCCCGAGGTCCTGGCGGAGATGGAGCGCCGGGGGGTCGTCGAGCCGGCGGGCGAGGACGCCTGGCGGCTCCGCGAGGACGCCGATCGCTCGTGACCGAGCCCTCGCTCGCCGTTACCTCCCGCGGTCGGGGACGAACCGCGAGGCGACGACGCCGACCACCGCGGCGATCCCGGCGGGGACGGCGACGAACACGAGCAGCACGACGAACCCGCCGACGCGCCCCTCGATGCCACCGTCCACGTCGACGAACGGGCTGACGGCGACGAACGGCACCAGGAGGAGCACCGCGGCGACGGCGTAGCCGGCCTTCGAGACCGCCCCCTGGACCGTCCGCCGGCGGACGAGGTACGCCGTCGACCCGAGCCAGGCGAGCAGGCCGAAGACGACCGCGGCGCCGCTCCCGGTCACCGCCAGCAGGACCACGGTACCGATCACCCCGACGACGATACCCGCCACGATGCCCACCAGGACGGTGAGCGTGTTGTCGACGAGGCCCTCGTCGTCGAGGAGTTCGTCCGAGCCGGTGCCCGTGTCCCCACCTCCGGTCGACGGCGTGGCTCCGGTCCCCGTCGCCGTTCCGTTCGCGCTCCCGGCTTCGGCCCGGTCCCACGTGCCGTCCCCGTCGGCGTCGGCCCGTTCCCGCTCCTCGGTCAGATCCGCCGAGCAGTGCATACAGTAGGTCGCGGTCACGCCGATGGGGCCGCCACACTCCGGACACCGCGGATCCGCTGGCGCGTCGCTCACGCGCCCGACACCCGCGTTCCGGGCTCCGTGGCCGCCGATCCGTCCCCTGACCCGTCTCCCGTGTGCATCGCTTCGTCCCTCCGGTTGGGTCCGGGGTCACACCGCGGGCCCTTCAGTACCGGGGTGGGGTCGCTCGCCGACGGACACATGGTCGTCCCGGCGGTAGGCGAGCGCATGTCGTCCCCGGGTACGACCGCCCCCTCGGCACTCGCGTACGTCCGGGCGCTCCGGGCGATGGCCCGCCCGTCACAGCTCCTGCTGATCGCGACCGTCTTCGCGCTCGGGCTCGCCGTCGCGGTGACGGCGGGCCTGTTCGCCTCCGGTCTGCTTTCGACCGCCGCGGCAGCGCTCCTCTCCGCCATCGCCGTCCTCGGGTGGGGCTACTCGCTCCCGCCGGTCGTCGTGTGGGCGAGTCTGCTCGCGCTCCCGTTCGCCGCGTGGGGCGTCGCGACGTTCACCCGCGACGAGCGACCGCTTCCGACCGTCGCAGCGATGGCCGTGATGGCTGTCGCACAGCTCGCGGCGTGGTCGTACGTGGCGGGACTCGTGTAGCCACCCGGCAGTGGGGGAGCGGTCGGCCGAGACGACGGGGTCGGGTATCCGTCCGGGAACGCCGACGAGCTTCCGGCGGCCGATCCGGACGCGTTCGACCGTGCCCCTCGACTCCAGGCCGTCGAGGTAGCCGCTCACCGTCGACTACGACCAGCCGGTCGTCTCCACGGTGTCGACCTCCGTTCGGTGCGGTTCGGTACGGGGGACTCATAGAGATCATCGTAGTTGTTCATAATCCATCCTCCCAGGACCATGCGACCGGAGAACGGTGCGGATCCGAATCCTCCGGCTGGCTGCGATAATCCCTATCATCTACCACTCCGCTCCCGTCGACAGTCGGTGGCGACTGCGCTTTCCCTTGCAAGCCCGTTATCTCCCTCCGCGACCCCGCTCGATCGACCCCCTTTCGGGAACAGAGGACGGTCGTCCGGGCGCCGTGCGAACCACGAACAGTTATCGGCCCCGCCGCCGCAGGGGGGTTCGTATGACGGACTTCTCCAGCCGCGTCGAGCGGGTCTCGATCTCGGGCATCCGCGAGGTGTTCGAGGCCGCCGGCGAGGACGCCATCAACCTCGGGCTCGGCCAGCCGGACTTCCCGACCCCGGACCACGCACGCGAGGCCGCCGTCGAGGCCATCCGGAGCGGGAGGACCGACGCCTACACGTCGAACAAGGGCACGCTCGAACTGCGGGAGGCGATCGCGGAGAAGACCGACCGGGACAACGGCTACACCGTCGATCCCGAGGACGTCATCGCCACCGCGGGCGGGAGCGAGGCGCTCCACATCGCCATCGAGGCCCACGTCGACGGCGCGGGGCGGAGCCCCGCGAGCAGTCGGACGGAGTCCGGTGGCGCGGGAGACGAGGTCCTGATACCCGACCCGGGCTTCGTCTCCTACGAGGCCCTGACCCACATCGCCGGCGGGACGCCGGTCCCCGTCGACCTCCGGGAGGACCTCACGCTCGACCCGGCGGACGTCGAGGCGGCCATCACCGACGACACCGCGATGTTCGTCGTCAACTCGCCCGCCAACCCCACCGGTGCGGTCCAGTCCGAGGCCGACATGCGCGAGTTCGCCCGTATCGCCGCCGAACACGACGTGGTCTGCCTCTCCGACGAGGTGTACGAGCGCATCGTCTTCGACGGTGAGCACCACTCCCCGATGACGTTCGCCGACCCGGACGACGTGATCGTGGTGAACGCCTGCTCGAAGACCTACTCGATGACGGGCTGGCGGCTCGGGTGGGTCGCGGCGTCGAACCGCCGGGTAGAGCGGATGCTCCGGGTCCACCAGTACGGCCAGGCCTGTGCGGCCGCTCCCTCCCAGTACGCCGCCGAGGCCGCCCTCACCGGGCCACAGGACGTCGTCGAGGAGATGGTCGGGGCGTTCGCCGAGCGCCGGGACGTCCTGCTCGACGGCCTCGCCGACATGGGCCTCGAGACCCCCACGCCCCAGGGGGCGTTCTACGCGATGCCCCGTGTCCCCGAGGGGTGGGTCGACGCCGTCATCGACCGCGGCGTCGTCGTCGTTCCCGGCGAGGCGTTCGGCGCGAACGGCGCCGGCCACGCCCGAATCTCCTACGCCGTCGACGTCGAGACGCTGAAGGAGGCGCTCGAGGCGATGGCCGACGCGACCCGCGCCGTCGCGTAGGGCGTCGTTCGGGTCCACGGTCACCACGCCCGCAGTTTCCGCACCCGCCGGTTCCGCGCCCGCACGGATCGCCGAGTTCGACAGCCACAAACGCCCGCGAGCCCTCGGTTCGTGTATGGATTCCCTCTCGCCCGACCACGTCCCCGTCTACGACACGCCCGAGTCCGGCCGCGAGCTCTGGGAGCGGTGTGCCCGCGCCGAGCGACCCGTCGTCGCCGTCCGCGACGGGACACGCGGGTTCGTCGTCCGGTACGACCTCGGGCACCTCGGCGTCGAACTCTCGGACCCGGCACTCCGCTCCCTCCGCGAGCGCGTGCTCGCCTACCGTGGCGCGGCGCCCGTCCCCGACGCCGTCTCGCAGGTCGAGCGACACGGCGGCGAGACCGGCCCGGTCTCCGGCGAACTCCACGAGTCGACGCTCGCCGACGCCCGGACGCTCGCCTCGGGCCTCGCCGAGACGGTGTTCGACCGGTCGAACTGGACGCCAGCGTCGGGCTGAGCCGCGCGCCAGCACCGGGGATGCCGGAGCGACGACCCACGTTTATGTTCCGCGCCCCCGACGTCCCGCCATGATCACGGTACACGGTATCGCGAGACACGGGAACGCCCCGACCGACGTCGTCCGGGCGTTCACCGCACAGGTCCACCCCGTGTTCATGCTCCCGCCGCTGGCGGCGTCGGTGTTCGGCGCCGTGCTCGCGAACCGGGTCGAGCCCTCCCTCCTCGCCCTCCACCTCCTCGCGGCGTTCGCGGCGCTGTACACCGCCCACGTGAAGGACGGGTACGTCGACTTCCACGTCCGCGGCGAGGACGACGACCACCCGATGACCGTCCTGGGCTGTCGGGTGGCACTCCTCGGCGCCTCCGCCGTCTTCTTCGCCTGTGCGCTCGCGCTGGGCGTCCTCGTCGGCCCGGTCGCGACGCTGTTGACGCTCCCGGGGTGGGTCGTCGGCTACCTCCACGCCCCGCAGCTGGACCTCCACCCCGTCGGCGCGACGGCCGGCTACCCGACCGGTATCGCGTTCGCGCTCCTCGGGGGACACTACGTCCAGGCCGGGGCGATCTCTCCCACGGTCCTCGCGTTCGCCGCCGTCTTCCTCGTCGTCCTCTCGGGCATCAAGACGGTAGACGACGCGAAGGACCACGGCTACGATCGCTCCATCGGCAAGCGGACCGTCGCCGTCGTCCTCGGGCCACGCGCCGCCCGAACGGCGGCCTACGGGCTGATGACTGCCGGGATGGGTGCTGTCGTCGTCCTCGCGCTGGCGGGCGTGTTCCCCCCGTCGTCGGTCGGCGCGGTCGCCGTCTTCGCCGTCGTCGCCGGGGTCGCCTACCGCGCGGAACCCTCCCTGGCGACGAAGCTCCTCATCCGCGGGTCGTACCTCTTCCTCGCCGCGCTCGTCGCCGCGGTGTGGTTCCGGCCGCTGGGGTAGGCGCGGTGGTCGTCTCGTGACGACTCCGACGCCCCGTGGTGTCCGGGGTCGGGGGAAACGGTGGGCGAACCGGGACCCACGTTTATCATTGGAGGGGCACCATCTACGCGGGAGGGATGCGACAGGGGGGCGCGGGACCGACGCGGTGGCACGTCGCCGGACTCGTCAGTGTCACGGCCATCGCGTTCGCGCTCGTCGCGGTCCACGTCGCGATGGTCCTGGCGTCGGGGCGTCCCGACGTCGGGGCGCTGATGGTCGACGCCACGCTGTTCGGCCTCCTGCTCTATCTGTGGCACTGGGCGCGGAACAGGGGGATCCGACCGAGCGACCTGCAGCGCGTCGGCGGGTGGCTCGCGCTCGGAACGCTCGTCTTCGGCGGCGGGACGCTCTACCAGGCGTGGGTGGCCGACGGAGCGAGCGGCGTCGTCCCCGCGGGTGCCGTCGCCGGGTTCGCCGTCGTCGGGGCGAGCGCCGGGCTCCTCATCGGCATCAACGACGTCAACCGGCTGGTGAGCGCGCGTGACGAGCACGAGGAGCGCGAACGGGCCGAGAAACTGACGGAGGTACTGGCGGTGCTCAACCGGGTCCTCCGCCACGACGTCCGGAACGACGCCCACCTCATCGTCGGCTACGCGGACCTCATCGCTGCCGACCACGCCGACCCCGACTCGCCCCTGGAGGAGTACCTCGAGAAGGTCCGGGACCGGGCGACCGACGCCGTCGACCGGAGCGAGCAGGCCCGGGACATCGAGCGGGTCCTGTTCGACGACGCCGACGCCCTCGAGACGGTCGACCTCGTCGAGCGGCTCGAGGACCGGATCGAGGGGCTGGCGTCGCGCTATCCCGAGGCCGAGGTGGACCTGCGCGTCGACGCCGACGTGGGGGTCACCGCCCACGGGCTCGTCGACTCCGCGCTCGACAACGTCCTCGAGAACGCGGTCGAGCACAACGACTGCGAGGCGCCCGTGGTCGAGGTCCGGGTCGACCGCGTGGTCGACGACGGCGACCCGTACGTCCGGGTCGCGGTCGGCGACGACGGGCCCGGCATCCCGGAGAACGAGCGACGGGTGCTCGCACGGGGTACCGAGTCCCCCCTCGAGCACAGCGCCGGGCTCGGCCTCTGGCTCGTGAGCTGGATCGTCCAGGCCTCCGGGGGGTTCGTCGACATCGCGGACCGCGAACCCCGGGGGAGCGACGTCCGGCTCCACTTCCGACCCGACTCGGTGGACCTCCCGGAGGGGGAGCTCCCGGTGCTCGCTCCCCCCGCGTGACCGGTCGCCCTCACACGACCGCCCGTATCACTTCGCCGTCGAGACGACCTTGATCACGTCGCCCTCGCTCAGTTCGTGGTCCTCGCCGATCCGCCGGTTCGCCCGGGCGTCGACGGCGTGGAGGTAGCCGTCGCCGATGTCCGAGTGGACGGCGTAAGCGAGGTCCTTCGGGGTCGACCCGCGCGGCAGGAGGAACGCGTCGGGGAGGACGGTCCCCTGGCCGTCGGTCCACCGCGTCTCGTTCTGGACCGGGAACACCGTCACCTGGTCGAGCAGGCCGTACACCGCGTCGTTCAGCGCCGCCTGGACGCCCGTTCCCCCCCACCGTTCCATCACGGTCCGAACCCGCTCCAAGCCCTCTGTCTGTGCGTCGTTCAGCTCCCCGACCACCTCGAAGGCGTCGTCGCCGGGGTCGTAGTCGACGAGGCCGGCCGTCGCGGCCTGCCGGAGCGCGAGCTCGCCCTCCGCCGTGCAGGGTATCACCCGTTCGGCCGCCTCCTGGAGCCGTTCGACGTTCCCCTCGGAGGCCACGTCGGCCTTGTTCGCGACGACGACGATCGGCTTCGTGCGCTCGCGGATCGCCCGGGCGAGCGCCTCGCGGTCTTCGTCCTCCCACGCGAACGGGTCCGGGGAGTAATCGAGCGACCGGAGGACCGCAGCGACGTCGGCGACGGTCGCGCCGACGCCCGTGAGCAGGTCGGTCAGCGCCTCGTCCATGTCGAAATCCGGGGACCTCGACTGTCGACCCACGGACTCCCAGTTCCGCTCGATTATCCCGGCGAGCCAGAGGTCCATCTCCTCGGCGACGAACTCCACGTCCCGGACGGGGTCGTAGCTCCCCGGCTCGACCGGCTCGCCCTCGGCGTTCGTCCCGCCGGAGGCGTCGACGACGTTGAGGATGACGTCCGCGTTCGTCAGCGCGTCGAGGAACTGGTTGCCCAGGCCCCGCCCCTCGTGGGCACCGGGGACCAGCCCCGCGACGTCGACGAGTTCGACCGGGACGTACCGCTTGCCGTCGTGGCAGTGCTCGTTCCCACAGCGCTCGTCCATGTCGAGACAGGGACAGTCGGTGCGGACGTGGCTCACCCCCCGGTTGGCGTCGATGGTCGTGAACGGGTAGTTGCCGACCTCCACGTCGGCCAGCGTGGCGGCCCTGTAGAACGTCGATTTGCCGGCGTTGGGCTTGCCGGCGAGGGCGACCGAGGGCATACCACCCGTACCGCAGACCGGGGGAACTGCCTTTCGGTCCCCGGGTGACCCCGTGCGAACACCTCTCCGGACCTCCGAAACACTTGGTCTCGGCTCCTAACTACTCCAAAATTTATATGATCGGTGTGTGAACGGGCCTCTATCGTACACCGAGGGCGATGGACGTGACTACCGACCCGATCCGGGTCCTCCACGTCGACGACGACCGGTCGTTCGGCGAGCTGACCGCGCGGCTCCTCGAACGCGAAGACGACCGGCTCGACGTGACCAGCGTGGCCAGCGTCGACGCCGGACTCGACGTCTTCGAGACCGAGCCGGTCGACTGCGTCGTCTCGGACTACGACATACCCGGGACGGACGGCCTGGCGTTCCTCGAGGCGATACGGGACCGCGACGAGGAGGTCCCGTTCGTCCTGTTCACCGGCGAGGGCAACGAGCGGGTGGCGGGAGAGGCGATCTCCACCGGCGTGACCGACTACCTCCAGAAGACGACCGGCGGCGACCAGTACGCCGTCCTCGCCAACCGGGTCACGAACGCGGTCGCCGCCTACCGGGCCCGGCGGCGGGCCGCCCGCCAGGAGCGCATCAACACGCTGATCCGCGAGATCAACCGACGACTCGTCGACGCCGGCTCGGTCGCCGGGATCGAGCGGGCGGTCTGTGAGACAATCGCGGAGTCCGAACCCTACCGGTTCGCCTGGGTCGGCGAGCCCGACCCGGAGAGCGGCGAGGTCCACGTCCGGGCCGCCGCCGGCGACGGCGAGCGATACCTCGAGGAGGTGACGATACGCCACGACGACCGCCCGCGCGGCTGGGGTCCGGTGGGGATGGCGGTCCGGACCCGCGAGACGCAGTTCGTGCGGAACATCCCCGAGGACCCCTCCTTCGAGCCGTGGCGCGAGGTCGCGACCGAGTACGGCTACGAGTCGGTCGTCGTCCTCCCGCTGCTCCGCGGGGATCTCCTCCACGGCGTCCTGGCGATCTACGCCGACCACCCGGACGCGTTCACCGATGTCGAACGGAACGTGCTCGCCGAGCTCGCCGGGACCATCGGGCGGGCGCTCGAGGCGGCCCACGTCAGGCGCCGCCTTCGGACCCGCGAGCGCGACGACGCCGACGTGACCGAGCGTCACTACCGGGCCATCGCCGAGAGCCTCCCGAACGGCGCGGTCGCCCTCTTCGACACCGACCTGCGGTACACCGTCGTCGGCGGGGCGGTGTTCGGGGGGCTCGACGTCTCCGCGCCGGAGATAGAGGGGTCCTCCCTGCACGAGGCCCACTCCGCGGCCTACCGGGAGGAGTACCTCCACCACTACCGGGCCGCCCTGGAGGGCGAACACCGCCGCTTCGAGTTCGACTACGAGGACCGGACGTTCCGGGCGCACGTCACACCCGTCCACGACGAGCGGGGGACGGTCGTCGCCGGCCTCGCGCTGACACAGGACATCACCGAGGAGCGGGCCCGCGAACGGGCGCTCGAGCGGCAGAACGAGCGGCTCGAGGCGCTGGCGGGCGTCGTCAGCCACGACCTCCGGAACCCCCTGAACGTGGCCTCGGGCCACCTGGAGATGGCCCGCGAGGCGTGCGAGTGCGGCACCGGCTACCTCGATACGGTCGCCCGCGCCCACGACCGGATGGAGACCCTCGTCGAGGACCTCCTGGCGCTGGCCCGGGAGGGACGGGCGTCGGCCGACGTCGAGCCCGTCGACCTCGCCGACGCCATGGCGGCTGCCTGGCGGAACGTCGAGACGCCCGGTGTGAGACCGATCGTCGAGACGGACCGGGTCCTCCGGGCCGACGGGACGCGGCTCCAGCAGCTGTTCGAGAACCTCGTGCGCAATGCCGTCGAGCACGGTGCTCGACGAACCTCCGCTCGCGGCGACGTACCAGCGGGACCGGTGGCCGGGGAGGAGCCCGTCGAGACCGCTGTGACCTTCCGGCTGGGCGACCTCGAGGACGGGTTCTACGTCGAGGACGACGGCCCGGGCATCCCGTCGGACCGACGCGAGGCGGTGCTCGAACCGGGCCACTCGACGTCGGACGACGGGACCGGGTTCGGGCTGAACATCGTCCAGCGCATCGCCGAGACGCACGGCTGGACCCTGTCGGTCACCGAGGGGGACGAGGGGGGCGCGCGGTTCGAGTTCACCGGCGTCGAGTTCGAACGGTAGTCGGCCACCGTCACCGGTCACTCGCCGGGTACCGGACGCCGGACGCCCCGGGCGACCGAGAGGCGGCCGCTACCCGTCGTCCAGCAGCCGGTCGAAGCGTCGCTTCCCGAACGCCCGCGGCTCGTCGTCGAAGGTGAAGACCTCGTGGGTGCAGGTGCCCACCCACCCCGTCTCGACCATCGCCTCGGCGAGTCCGGCGAAGTCGAGCTTCCCCACCCCGACCGGGAGGTGCTCGTCCGTCTCGTCGATCCGGGTGTCGTTCAGGTGGACGTGGGAGACCCGGTTCCCGTGCTCGCGGAGGAGGTCGGCCTGCGCCGCGAGCGACTGGCCCGAGACGTGGGCGTGACCGGTGTCCAGACACGCCGTCGCCCCGGTCCGGTCGAACAGGTCGGGGAAGTCGCCCGCGTCGAAAAAGGGCGACTTGAGGTTCTCGACGACCGCCTCGAACCCCCGGTCGCGGGCGTACTCGATGACTCGCTCGACCGAGTCGTAGAGACACTCCCGGACCGTCTCCCGATCCCACTTCCCGGGAGTGGCGAGCGTGTTCGCGTGGAAGACGCCTCGCTCGGCGCCCACCTCGACCGCGGTGTCGATGCTCGCTTCCAGCTCCCGACAGGAACCCTCGCGGACGTGCTCGAGCGGCGTCCCGACGTCGAGCCGGTAGGGCAGGTGGACACAGAGGTCGAGCCCGTGCCGGTCCGCGAGCGCCCGGATCGCGTCGGGGTCGACACGCGAACGGTCGAACGTCCAGTCCATGTTCAGTTCGACGAAGTCGAACCCGTGCTCGTCGGCGAACGCGAACGACGTCGACGGGTCGGCCCCGTTCTCGACGGTGAACCCTTGCCTGACGCGCATCGTCGGTAGGGGTCGGCCCGGGCGAAAGAAGCTATCGGCGTCTCGCCCGGAGGGGCCCGACCGTCGACCGCCGGTCGGCCGGAACCTATGTGTATGCCAGCGTCGAACTCGCGTCGAGAAGGGGGATGAAACGGCTCGTGCGCGAGGCGGGGAGGTCGCTGGCCGAGGACGGCCTCCGCGCCCTGACCCGGCAGGGACTCGCCTACATCTCGAAGCACGTCCCGCGAACGGGCGTCCCCCTGTACTACCGGTACAGGGCCCGGTCGAACTGGCGCCGGTCGGGCGACTTCCACGTCCGTCCCGACCCGTTCCGGATCGTCCGCGTCCCGCCGAGCAGGATCGCGTACAACACGGGCCGGCGGTTCTCGTACATGCGGGACAGGTACGCCGACTGCGGGCTCGTCAGCCCTGGGAACTGGGACCGGGCCCCCGACCGGTTCGGGGAGCGGACCGTCTACGGGGATGGGAGCGGGCCCACCATCTACCGCTCGTTCGTCGAGCGGTTCGAGGAGGGTCGGACGTGGGAGGAGGTGCCGTACGTCCGGAAGGCACTCCGGGAGCTGGAACGGGACTCGGACTGGGACTGGCACGGCTGTGAGACGCGGGAGGCGGTGTTCGAACGGTGTCGGGAGATGGACCGCCTGTTCCGGGACGTCACGGAGAACGGCTACCGCTCGAAGCGGGAGCTGTTCGAGACGGACGAGGACGCCCCCGGGACGAACCCCGGTAGGTTCCGGTACCTCCACGACGAAGTCGTGGCCAACGTCGGCCGCGAGGGGCGGCTGCTGTTCGTCGGCGGCCACCATCGTCTGTCCATCGCGAAGATAGCAGGGGTTCCGGTGATCCCCGTTCGGCTGTTCGTCAGACACCGGGGCTGGCAGGAGCTCCGTGACCGGCTCCACTCGGGGATGGCCCCGCCCGGGCAGCTCCGGGACCATCCGGACCTCCGGGACGTTACCGAGTGATCGCCCGCGGGCGGTCGACCGCGCCCGTTCCCCGGTCGGCCACGCGACCGGCCTCTACTGCTCGGCCTCGGCGATGACGTCCCCGAGCCCCCGGTCGTCCCCGGTGACCTCGTCGTCCCCGGGTGGTCCGTCGTCCGCCACCGACTCGACGCGGGTGACTACCGGGGTCAGTTCGTCCCAGTCGGTCGGGCCCCCGCGCCTCTCGTCCGCCGGTGTCGGAGGCGTCTCGTCGGGGCCGTCCCCGGAGGCCGCTTCCGATTCTGCCTCCGCCTCCGCGTCGGCGATGCTCGGGCGCGCGTCGTCCCGGTGGATGGTCACCTCGCCGCGGGCACGGATGGTGCCGTCGACCTCCGCGTCGTCGTGGAGATCGAGGTCCTCACAGGAGACGTCACCCCGGATCTGCGTGCCGGCCGCGACGGTCACGTCACCGTTCCGCGTCGTCAGGTCGCCGTGGACGACGGTCCCCTCGGCGACGGTCACGTCGCCCTTTGCCCGGAGCGAGCCGAAGAGCTCGGTGTCGCGGCCGACCTCGAGGGACGCCGCCCGGAGGTTGCCGTGGAGCCGGCACTCGCTGCCGACCTCGGCGGGGGTCGAGACGCGCCAGGCGTCGTCGCTCACCCGCGCGCCGCGGGGAACGATCACGGGCTCGTGTTCGCGTTCTGTCGACCGCTCGAGCTCGTCGACCACCTCCTCGGCGGCCTCCTCCTCGCCGAGCCGCAGGAGCTGGGACAGGTAGACGAACAGGAAGACGATGGCCGGCATCGGGTTCCGGATGACGATCCAGCCGTTGGCCTCGAACCCCTCGTCGATGTCGACGTCGTCGCCGATGTCGAGGTCCCCCGAGACCATGAGCTGGCCGCCGACGTGGACCCGCTCGCCGAGGTAGGCGTCCCCGCCGACGAGCACGTTCCCCTCCACGTCACACCACATGTCCAGCCGGCAGTCGCCGCTGGCCTCGATGTCACCGCCGAACCGCACCCGCTCGCCGGCGATGACGTTCCGGCCGCGGACGCCGAACTCGACGGTCGTCTGTCCCCCGACGACGACGTCGCCCTCCGTCACCAGGTCGTGCTCCTCGACGGTCGTCCCGTTCGGGATCGCGAGGCGGTCCAGCGGGTCGGAACGGACTGGCACGGTCGCCGATCGTCGGGGCGGCTATTAAACCCTCTCCGAGCGTATGACGCGCGCAAGACGTGGTGTGCTGGGTGCCGGGGGACGGGGTCCGTCGGGGCGGGCGCGGTCAGTCCTCGGGGGTCATGGCCAGCCCCTCCTCACCGGTGTCCTCCTCGGACTCCCCTTCGGTCTCCTCCGGCGTGTCCGCTTCCGGACCGTCTTCCTCTTCGGACTCCTCGTCCGGTATCTCGGCCTGCCAGCCGCGGACCCGATCGGCGCTCACTCCCTGGACCTCGTCGGTCAGGGCCTCGGGGTCGGCCGCCCGGAGGTCGGCCAGGGTGCGGACACCGGCCTCCGCGAGCTTCTCGACCGTCTTCGGCCCCACGCCGTCGAGGTCCCCGACGTCGGTGACGCGGTTGCGCGCGCGGTACTCGGCGTAGTTGCAGATGGGACAGCCCAGCTCCCAGGGGTCGTCCTCGCCGTCGGTGTGGACGACCAGTTCCGGGAGGTCGTGCTCCGCGCAGTGGGCGTCGGTAACTTCGATCTCGCCGCGTCGGGGGAGCGGCAGCGAGTAGTCACAGTCCGGGTAGCGCGTACAGCCGACGAGCCGGCCGCCCGCGCGGGTCCGCTTGATCGCGAGTTCGCCGCCGTCTTCGCGACCGCAGTCGGGACACTCGCCGATGACGACGTCGTCCTCGTCGTCGGCCCGCGCGGCCTCGCAGATCGGGCAGCCGTGGACGAACGTCGACCGTCCGGCCAGCATCTTCACGTGTTTCAGGCCGTGGTCCTCGCAGACCTCCTCGACGGTGGTCGGCTCGCCGTTCGAGGGGAGCGGCAGGGTGAACTCACAGTCCGGGTAACCGTCACAGCCGACGAAGTACGAGCCGCGGCGCGACCGCCGGACGAGCAGGCGCTCGCCGCACTCCGGACACGGCCCGAGTACTCTGTCCTCCTTGAGCGCCTCGCGGATGTGGTCGCCGACCGCCTCGCGGGAGTCGTGGAGCTCCTCGAAGATCTCCCGGAGCATCTCGCGGGACTCCTCGGTCACCTCGTCGAGGCTCTTCTCCCCCTCGGCGATGGCTGTCATGTCCCGCTCTAACTGGGCGGTCATCCCCTCGTCGACGACGTGCTCGGCGAACGCCTCGGCCGCCTCG
>JAZKST010000012.1:0-76635 GCA_036625905.1 Haloarculaceae archaeon | reverse complement strand
CGCAGCGCGTCGGCCTTCGCCGGCCCCACGCCGCTGATGTCCGTCAGGTCCTCGTGGTCGTCCGCCTCGTCCTCGTCTTCGTCCTCTTCCGTCTCGGCGTCGTCAGCCGCGTCGTTCTCGACGACATCGGCCTCCGTCTCGGGATCGGGCTCCTCCGCCGGTTCGATATCGTCCACGTCGGCCTTGATGCGGGCCGCGAGGGCGTTCCCGATGCCGGAGACGTCGGCGAGAGCCGACTGGGAGGCGTTCCGGAGGTCCTCGACGGTCCCGTAGCCGGCCTCGCGCAGCGCGTCGGCTTCCTCCGCCCCGACGCCGCCGACGTCCGTCAGGTCCTCGTACTCGGCTTCGCTCTCGTCGTCGGCCATCAGGCCTCACCCCGTGAGGGTTTCTGCGTGATGTAGACCCCGTCCTGGAAGACGCGGGTGTCCTTGTCCTTCACGCGGGTCAGCTGTTCGATGTCCGCGGCCGTCTGGCCGACGTCCTCGATGCTGGGCCCGCTGAGCGTTATCTCCTCGCCGTCGATCCGGACCTCCGTGTCGCCGCGGATCTCCGCGCGGCGGGGGTGACGCTCCCCCAGGAAGTTCGAGATGACGACCTCATCGGCCTCGGCCTCGATCTGCATCGGGAAGTGGGAGTAGAACACCTCCATCTGGTACTCCCACCCCTCGGTGACGCCGTGGATCATGTTCCGGACGTGGCTCTCGAAGGTACCGACCGTCGAGAGGGTCTTCGCGTCGTCCTCCTCGGCGGAGACGACGACCTCGCTTCCCTCGACCGACACCGTGATGTCGGGGTACCAGAGCCGCCTGGTCACCGAGCCGTTGGGCCCCTCGACGGTGACGTCGAGGTGGTCCATCCCGGCGGTGACGCCCTCGGGTATCTCGATTCGTGTCTCGTTCATATCAGTATACGTATGCGAGCACCTGTCCGCCGATGCCGCGGTCGCGGGCCTCGTAGTGGCTCATGATGCCGCTGCTCGTCGTGACGACAAGGGTGCCGTAGTCCCGAGCGGGGAGGAACCGCTTCTCCCACTTCTCGTAGTCCTCGACGCCCGCCGAGTAGCGGGGCTTGACCGCGCCACACCGGTTGATGGCGCCTTTCAGTTCGACCTCGAACCGGCCGGCCTTGCCGTCGTCGACGCGCTGGAAGCCGTCGATGTACCCGCGGTCGTAGAAGACCTCGAGTACGCTGCCGATCTCGTTCGAGGCGGGCTGTACCCGCTGTGTCAGGTGGCCGACGCGCTCGGCGTTGTCGATGCCCGACAGCGCGCTGGCCAGTGGATCGTTGTCAACCATGTTAGCTGTACTTCTTGAAGCCCATGCTCCGGGCGGTCTCGCGGAAGCACTGCCGGCAGAGCCAGATGTCGTACTTGCCGACCAGTCCCTGCTCGCGCCCGCAGCGCTGGCACTCGTGGATGTCACCGGTCCGCTTCTCCGTCTGCTCGCCGGTCGCTAGCTCCTCGGATTCGCTCATCACTGCACCTCCACGTCGTAGTTCGACTCGAGGAACGCGATGGCGTCCCCGACGGTCAGACGGTGGCTCGGCGGGATGGCCCGCGACACCTTGTCGCGCTTGCGCACCCGGTAGCCCGGCCGGACCAGGTTCACCGTCACGTCGAGCCCGTAGATGCCGATGTTCGGGTTGTACTCCTGGCTCGGGAAGTCCGTGTGCTCCTCGACGCCGAACGATACGTTGCCGTTCTCGTCGAACTGCGACCGTTCGATCTCGATGAACGACAACGCCGTGTCGAGGAACTCCTCGGCCCGGTCGCCCCGGAGGGTGACCTTCGCGCCGATCGGGTCGCCCTCGCGGACGCCGAACTCCCCGACGGTGTTCTTCGCGACCGTTCTGACGGGTTGCTGGCCGGCGATCTCCGCGAGGATCTCCTCGGCGTTCGCCAGCTCGCGACCGCCCTCGCCGACCGCCATGTGGACGACGACCTTCTCGACGCGCGGCGCGCGCATCTCGTGGAACTCGGCCTCGATCTCGCTCTCGGAGCTCATTCCTCGGTCACCTCCTCCGCGTCGCCTTCGGCGGCAGCGTCGCCTTCGCCGACGTCAGCGTCGGCGTCGTCTTCGACGGTTTCGTCGTCGGCCTCGCTCTCCTCGTCCGGGAGGGGCTCGTCCTCGACGAAGTTCTCGTCGATGACGACCACGTACCCCTCGACCGTCTCGAACCAGCCGTCGGCCTGCTCGACACGGATGTTGTTGGGCGAGGAGCCCGGCGTGACCTGGATCTCGGCGAGCTCGCCGATCTCGCCCGCGTGGGCGCCGTCGACGGCCGTCACCAGCGCACCCTCCTCGTAGGGGAAGTGTGCGACGACCTCGCTGGTCTCGTTGTCGAGCACCAGCGAGTCGTTCGGCGTGTAGTCGGCCTCCTCGACCTGGATGGTCGACCCGTCGTGCATCGTTAGCTGGAAGTCCCCGCCCGGGACCTGCCGCTTGCCGACGACCTTCCCGAGCTTCGAGCCGGCCGCCTCGGCCTCGATGGGGGTCAGCGCCAGCCGACCGCCCTCGTCCGGGAACACGCGGTAGAACTCCTCGCGCTCGGCGAACGCGACGATGTCGAACATCCCGATGGGACGCCCCTCGTCGCTCACCGGCGTGCCGTTGACCAGCACGGAGTCCTGCCCGAGCGCGTAGCGGGCCTCCTTCCGGGAGTCGACGTACCCGAGCACGTCCCGAAGCAGGACGAGCAGGGGGACGCCGGCCTCGCCGTGCGGGCCCGCGTCGGCCTTCACGGTGAAGGTCTCCGTCTTGCGCTCGACGGGCCAGGAGTCCGGCACCGAGAGCCGCTTCTGGTGTCGCGTCACTCGGCGTCACCCCCGAGCGCCTCGAGCCGTTCCTCGCGCAGGTCGTCCGAGAGGTCCAGCTCGGTGACGACGAGGTTCGACGCCTGCTGCGGGCGCGGCACCTCCTCGCCGTCGGCCTTCTCCTGGGTCACGTCCTCGACGTGGACGACCGTCTCCTTCAGGTCGACCGCGATGACCTCGCCGGTCTCCCCGGCGAAGTCGCCGCGCTGGACCTCGACGGTGTCGCCCTCGGCGACCCGGACGCTGCGCGTGCCGTACTCCTCCCGGAGCTCCTCCGAGAGGTGCGCGCGAACCTGCTTTTGCTTCTCGTGCAGGGGCGCACGCCGCTGTCGTGTCCGCTGTTTGCGTGGCTGCTTGCTCATACTATCATCGTCGCCGTCGAGGCGATGCTGCCGAACCGCTCGGCCACCTCGCGTGCGATAGGGCCCTTCAGTTCGGTCCCCCGCGGGTCGTCGTTGTCGTCGACGACGACCGCGGCGTTGTCCTCGAACTTCACCCGCGTGCCGTCCGGGCGACGAATGGGCTTTCGCTGCCGGATGATCACCGCAGGCAGGACCTGTCGGCGCATCTCCGGAGTGCCCTTCGTGACCGAGACGGTCACCTTGTCGCCCAGCCCGGCCTTGGGGTGGCGGTTGTGCGTCCCGGAGTAGCCCGAGACGCTGATGACCTTCAGCTGGCGCGCGCCGGTGTTGTCGGCACACGCGATCAGCGACCCCTTCTCGAGACCGGGGGTGACGTCGGCGTTCAGCGCCTCCATCAGGCATCACCCTCCGGTACCGTCTTTGCTATCACGACGTGGCTCTTCGTCTTCGAGAGCGGTCGTGTCTCTGCGATACGTACCGTGTCACCGACGTCGAGTGCGAGGCACGGGGGATGGTGCGCCGGAACGCGCGACCGGCGTTTCATGTACCGGTCGTACTTGGGCACCTTCACGTCGTACTCGCGCTCGACGACCACGGTCTTGTCCATGTCCGTGGAGGCCACTCGACCCTCGATCGTCTGTCCCCGCACGCCGAGCGTGCCGTGGAACGGACAGTTGGGGTCGCTGCAGGCCTCCGCCGGCTCCGTGACGTTCAGTCCTAGCGCCATTTCGAATCACCTGTGAGTTCGGTACGTCGGGCCGGACGGGCGACGAGCCGCTCGCCCTCGACGACGACGTACGAGGTATCGTCCTCGCAGTCGTCGGGGAGCGCGAACTCGAACGTCGCGCCGGCCTTCTGTACCTGCATCACCCCGGAGTCGCCCTCGACCAGCAGGGTGTTGGCGGTCTCGTCGACCACCCGACCCTCGATGCCGACGTAGCCCTCGTGGGCGGCGTCGACGACGCGGACCGGAAGGCCCGCGAGCTCGTGTCGGGCCAGCGTCTCCGGGGCGAGCATCTTACTCGGCCACCTCCTCGAGGTCGCCTTCCTCGCGCTGGATCGTCTTGATCCGCGCGATCGCCTTCTTCAGCTCCTTCACGCGCCCCGGGTTCTCCGGGGCGCCGCCGGCCGCCTGCACCGCGTTGGCGTTCAACAGCTCCGTCTCGAGGTCCTCGAGCTCCGCCTCGCGCTCGGCGGGCGTCATGTCCCGGATCTCCTCGGGGTGGAGGATGGTCATCCCTCGTCCTCCTCGTCGGTAGCGTCGGCTTCGTCAGCGTCGGTATCGACGTCGTCGTCCTCGGCCGTCTCCATCTCGGCCATCAGGTCGCCGGCCTCCGCGTCGGCGTCCTCGTCTACCTCGGACTCGATGGCCTCGTCGACAGCGTCGAGGTCGTCGTCGCCGGTGTCGGCTCCGCCGGCGTCGTCGCCGGGGATCTCGGGCTCCTCGATGACCTCCTCGTCGTCGAACTCGACGTCGGCGTCGGTCCCCTCGATCGCCTCGAACGCGGCCTCGGGCTCGGCGTCGGCGTCGACCGCCTCGCCCTCGATGGCCGCGTCGGCGTCGGCGAGCAGTTCGTCGACGTCACCGCTCGGTTCCTCGATGAACTCCTCGACGTCGACGTCCTCGTACACCTCGAAGTCGTCGGGCAGCTCGGCGTTCGGCGGGATGATGCGCACCTGCACCCCGATGGTGCCGAGCTTCATCACCGCGACGCCGGTGCCGCGGTCGACGATCTCCTCGGCGGGCTCGCCGTTGTGCTTGATGTAGCCGCGGTTGAACTTCTCGACGCGCGAGCGTGCGCCCGTGACCTTCCCGCTGAGGACGATCTCGGCACCGAGCGCGCCGGCGTCCATGATGCGGTCGATGGTCGTGTGCCCGGCCTTCCGGAAGTACCAGCCCCGTTCGAGGGCGTTCGCGAGACGGTCGGCGACGATCTGGGCGTTCAGGTCCGGCTCGTCGACCTCCTGGACGTCGATCTGCGGGTCGTCGAGATCGAACCGCTTCTCCAGTTCGCTGGTGACCTTCCGGATGTTCTTCCCGCCCTTGCCGATGACCATCCCGGGCTTCTCGGCCTTCAGGACGATCTGGGTGCCCATCGGAGTCTTGGCGACGTCCATGCCGCCGTAGCCCGCGCGGGCGAGTTCGTCGTGGAAGAACTCGTCTATCTTCGTCCGCTGGATGCCGTCGTGGATGAACTGCTGTTCGTCCGCCATCAGTCCTCACCCTCCTCTCGCTGTTCGAGGACGAGCTCGACGTCCACCTGCGGGGTGTTCCACTGGCTGGCGCGGCCGAACGCCCGGGGCTTGCGGCCCGGGGACTCGCCGACCTTGTGGGCCGCGACGTGCATGACGGTCATGGCGTCGCCGTCGAACCCCTGGTGGTCGGCGTTGCTCGTGGCGTTCTCGAGCAGGTCGAGGAACGCCTTCGAGGCCTTGTTCGGGTAGCGTCCGGCGTCCCAGCCGTCGATGTCCTTGCGGTGACCGACGCCGGAGTTGTGCGACCGGAACGGGACCGAGCGCTCGCCGGCGATCACGCGCTCGAGGTACTCGACGGCCTCCGCGGCCGTCTTGCCCTTGATCTCGCGGGCGATGGCCTTGCTATGCTTGTGTGACATGTGCCGCTCCCGGAGCATGGCTTTGGCCGTCGTGTCCGGGTCGGCGTCGACCGAGTAGCTGATTCCCATGTGTTACTTGAGGGGCACGAACTTCGAGGATCGGGTCGCCCCGATGCCGGCCTGTCCGTGCTCGACCGACGTGCGCGTGAGCTGGAACTCGCCGAGGTAGTGCCCGATCATCTCGGGCTCGATCTCGACGCGCTCGAAGCTCTGCCCGGTGTAGACGGCGAACGTGAGCTCCACGAACTCGGGCACGACGACCATGTTCCGCAGGTGTGTGCGGATCGGGTCGTTCGCCGTCCCCTCGGGCGTGCGCTCGCGGGCCGTCTCGAGCAGCTTCTCCTGTTCCGTGGTCAGGCCGCGCGTGATGGTTCGCCGCTGCCGTGCGGGGAGCAGTTCCGCGACCTCGTCGAGCGACAGCTCCTGCAGCTCGTCGAGCGTGTGGCCGCGATACGTGAACTCTTCGTCCTTGTCGCGGCCGATCTGGTACTCCGAACTCATGACTTGTTACGACCCCCTTTGCCGCCGCGGCCGGTCCGCTTGGAGGCGATGTCGCCGACCTTCCGTCCCGGGGGGGCGTTCCGGGAGATGCTCTTTGGCTTGCCGGGGTGCTGGCGGCCGCCGCCACCGAACGGGTGGTCGACGGCGTTCATCGCGACTCCGCGCACGCGCGGGTACTTGGTACCCCGCGAACGCATCTTGTGGTGCTTGTTCCCGGCCTTGACGAACGGCTTTTCCGTCCGTCCACCGCCGGCGACGACGCCGACCGTCGCCCGGCACTCCGGGCTGAGCCGCCGGATCTCGCCGGACGGCAGCTGCACCACGGCCACCTTCCGGTCGTGGGTGAGCAGGTTCGCGCTCACGCCGGAGGCGCGCGCGAACTTCCCGCCGTCGCCGGGCTGGCGCTCGACGTTACAGACGGGTACGCCCTCCGGTATCTCCGCCAGCGGGAGCGTGTTCCCGGGGGAGATCTCGGCGGTGACGCCGATCTGTATCTCGTCGCCGACTGCGACGCCCTCCGGGGCGAGCACGAGCCGGCGGTCGTCGTCGTCGAACTGCACGTCGGCGATAGGTGCCGACCGCGCGGGGTCGTGTTCGATGCCGACGACCTCGCCGCGGACCAGCTCCTCTCCGTCCGTACTGTCCTCCTCGATCTTCTTGTGGGACAGCTCGGCCTTGTAGCGGTGCGAGGGAGCCCGGAACGTCGGGCCGCCACGACCACGCCGCTGTCCCTGGATACGTCGTCCCATCTTCAGAACACCCCGATCCGGGACGCGACGTCCTGTGCGTCGTCCTCCTCGTGGAGCGTGACGGTGGCCTTCTTGATGCCGTTCATCGTCACCTGCGTGTTCACCTTCGTCACCCTGACCTCGAAGCGCTCCTCGACGTCCTCGGCGATCTCGGGCTTGGTGGCATCGAGGTCACAGACGAACTCGAGCTTGTTCTCGAAGTCCATCTTGTTCATCGCCTTCTCCGTGACGAGCGGGTGGCGAACGACTCCGGACGTCATCGCTCGGCCACCTCCGCGAGGGCGCTCTCGGTCCAGACGGTGAGCCGGCCGGGGTGGCCCCCCGGTGCGAGGTCCTCCGCACCGACGTTCGCCGCGGTGGCGACGTCCGCGCCCGCGAGGTTCCGGGCCGCCTTCGACGGACCGGACTCGCTTGAGGTGACGAACAGGAGCGATTTCGGCTCCTGGGTCTTGCGACCGCGGGTGGTGCCGCGGCCGGCCCGGACGCCCCGCCCCTCGTCGGCGCGCTCGACGTCCGCGTGGACGCCGACCGCCTCGAGGAACGAGACCACGTCCCGGGTCTTCACGAGGTCCTCGAACTCGTCGTCCACGACGAGCGGGAGCGCGAGCTCCTCGCCGAACCGGTGGCCCCGGTCGCGGACGACCTCGGCGTCGGCCGTGGCCGCGATGGCCGACCGGACCGCGAGCTTGCGCTCCTTGTCGTTCATGTCGAGGCCGCGGTCGGTCTCCGCCTTCGGCGGGTGGGCCGCGCGGCCCTTCACCGCCTGTGGGACGCGTCGGCCACGCCCGTCCTGTCGGGGGACGTGGGCCATGCCACGGCCGGAGCCGAACGACTCGGCGGGGGTCCGCAGCCCGGCGTACTCGTCGGCACCGTAGTCCTGTCGTCGGTTGGCCCGGGCGGCGTTGACGGCGCGGGAGACGAGATCCGGCCTGAAGGTCGTCTCGAAGACGTCCGGCAGGTCCACCTCGCCCGCGTCGCCGCCGTCCAGGTCGCGTACTGTGGCGTTCATCCTTGGTTGGAGGCGGTGGAGACGTACCGCACCTCGGGGTCGAGGCGCGGCGTTTCGGTCGGTCGGACGGCCGGGCGGAAGCGCAGGACGCGCTTGTTCGGTCCCGGGAGCGACCCCTTGATCAGCGCGTAGGGGCCGTCGACCTCGCCGTAGTTGACGAAGCCGCCGTCCGGCGTCGCGTCCGGCCCGTCGCCGAGCGCGATCAGCCGCTTGTTCAGCTCCGTGCGCTGGTGGTAGCCGGTCTGACCCTGCTGGGGGACCGTCGACCGCACGCGCGAGGGGTTCCACGGGCCGAGGTTGCCGATGCGGCGCCGCCACCCCTGGCGGGCGTGCTTGCCCTTGCGCTTCTGGACGCCCCAGCGCTTGACCGGGCCCTGGGTGCCCTTCCCCTTCGTGACGCCCGCGACGTCGAGGAACTCGCCGGCGCGGAACACGTCGGTCACCGTGTGCTCCCCGCCCTCGGCGAGGAGGTCGAGCCCGTACTCGACCCGCTCTTCGACGCTCGATCCGCCCACGCGGGTCTCCATCACGTCGGGTTCGCGCTTGGGGACGTTCGTCTCGCCCGGAACGGTGTGGGTGACGAGCCGCACGTCGGCGACCCGCCCCGCTTCGAGGGCGTTCCGGACGTCCGAATCGTCCATGCTGTACTCCCCGTCCGGCAGCGAGAGCGCCCGACCGAGGTCCTCGTGGACGTCCTCGGTCCACACCTCCGTCAGGGGTCGCTTGCCGTACGGCGTCTGCTCGTAGACTCGAAGGGCCGCCGCCCGCATGGGCGGGGTCTCGACGACCGTCACCGGGACGGTCTCCTCCATCCCCTCGCGGGGGGAGTCGGGCTCGTCGTTGATCATCACGACGTGGGACATGCCGGCCTTGTAGCCGGCGAACCCCTGGAGCCCGGGCTGGCCGCCGTCGTCCGGCCAGGTCGAGATGCGGGGCACCTCGCTGGCCGCCCGACCGCGCGGGCTGTAGCCCATCGAGCCTTTTCGTGGTCTGCTCGGTTGTGGCATCGTTCTATTGCTCCATCGTCAGTGGCGCGAGGGTCGCGAACATCGCCTCTTCGGTTCGCACGACCTCGCTGCCCTGCTTCGGAACCGTATTCAGCCAGAGGTCGAACCGGGCTCCATCCGGTTCGTGAGTGTCGGCGTCGGTGCCGGTTTCAGCGTCGTCGCCCGCCTCGGTGGCGGTTTCGGTCCCTCCGACGGCCTCTCTGTCCACGTCGAGTATCTCCGGCAGACCCCGTTCGGGGCTGCCGAAGGCGACGGTGAACCCCCCTGCCGCGTCGATTGACTCGACCGTCGAGTCCAGTCGGGACACGGTGAGTGGGGCGCCGTAGCGGGAGGCCGCGACGCACAACCCGGCGTCGCTACGCCGTAACTGCGCGTCGAGGCCCCCGCGTTCGACGACGAACCCCGGCGGGGGCTCGTCCACCAGTTTCGCGCGGAGTGGCCGCAGCGAAGAGACCCTGATGGTCACGCGCTCCCCCTCCCGTACCGCCATCGACGGCGGTACCGGGAGGGAGATCGGGTGTTGCATGCCGCAATTGACCCGAACGCGCCCGTCAGGTCCGACCTCGGTCACGATTCCCTGTCTTAACGACCCCGAACCGTCCGATCCGGAGCCGGTCCGTGGCGTGACGCGGAGCGGCGGCAGCACGCCGACGTACTCCAGTTCGTCCCGCACGCTCCACGCCTCCTTTCGGAGGTGCGGCGGCGTGGCGGCGTAGGCCAGCACCGTGGCGACGAACCCGTCGCCGAACCGGCCCGACTCCCCCGACGGATCGGGGAAGACGACGAGTCGGTCGAGGCGGAACACCGCGGCCGCACGGGCGACGTATCCCAGCTTCCGGGTCGCCTCCCGCTTGTCCTCGGCCTCCCGCGCCAGCGACGACGGCACGAGTGCGCTGCGTGGCATACCGTGACGCTTCCGCGTCGGGCCACTAGACGGTAGCGGTTCGTACCGTGAGCGGACGTAAAAGCGTGCCGCTTGAGAGCCGTCTCTGTGGCCCTCTCGCACGGTATCGGGTGGCTCGGACGGTCGCTGCGTTCGAACCAGCGCCGCCGTCCGATCCCACGACGGAACCGATGTGCCGGTCTACCGCTCCTTCCTCGCCTCCCTGCCGAGTTCCTCCTCGACCCGGTCGACCTTCGACCGTGCGGACGTCGACGACGTGCGCTTGTCGTCGACCTTCAGGAACGTGCTCACCCGGTCGCCGTCGACGGCCTCGTGTGACGCCGCGACCGCATCGAGGAGCGTGCCGATGTCGTCGGCCTCGATCACGGTGCCCATCGGGTTCGTCTCGTAGCTCACGTCGAAGTCCTCGAGCGCGGCGACGGCCTTGGCTACCTCGGGGGCCATGCTCCCCTCCGTGACGGGGGCGACACTCAGGAGTGCAACGACTGTCATACCCGGCGTACGTGCCCCACGACTAAAACGGTCGGTCGCGTCGGGTCCTGCATGGACATCGAGACACGTGCGGTCGAGGCGAACGGGCTCGCCTTCGAGTGCGTCGAGATGGGCGACGGCGACCGGCTGGCGCTCTGCCTCCACGGGTTCCCCGACGACGCGGGGTCGATGGCTCCCCTCCAGACGCGGCTCGCCGACGCGGGCTACACCGCCGTCGCGCCGTACATGCGCGGGTACGCGCCGACCGACCCGGCCCCCGACGACGACTACTCCGCGAGCGCGCTCGGGGCGGACGCGGTCGCGGTCGCGGAGGCCTACCTCGAACGCGACGACCTCGAGGGTGCCGTACTCGTCGGTCACGACTGGGGCGCGGTGGCGGGCTACGTGGCCGCGCTACAGTCCCCGGAGACGTTCGACCGGATGGCGACGCTGGCGGTCCCACCGCGGTTCGACGCGCTGCTCCCCCGCCACCCCCGGCAGGTCGTCCGGTCGTGGTACATCTGGCTGTTCCAGGTGCGGGGACTGGCCGAGCGGGCGGTCCGGTGGCAGGACTTCGCCTTAATAGAGTTCCTCTGGGGAACGTGGTCACCCTCGTGGGACTACCCGGGCGAGCGGATCGAGTCCGTGAAGGCGACGTTCTCGGAGGGCGAGACCGTCGGGAACGCCCTCGAGTACTACCGGCAGATCGTCGGCCCCGCGGTCAAGCGGGTCCTCACCAGCGGGACGGTTCCCGGCGTGGGCCGTCGGCCCCACATCGAGGTGCCGACGCTGATCCTCGCGGGGACCGAGGACGGCGGCATCGGCCCCGAGCTCTTCGGGCGGGCCGACGAGGCCTTCGACGCCCGCTGTCGGGTGGTTCGCGTCCGTGATGCGGGCCACTTCCTCCACCAGGAACGGCCCGACGTGGTCGGCGAGGAGGTCGTCTCGTTCCTTACGGGAGGGACCGACGCCGGGGGCGCTGGCGACGGGGGCGACGGCTCCGGGGCGTGACCCGGCGTGTTCAGCCGCTTATCGACAGTCCGGTCATCACGTCCGTGCTCCCGCACTCCGGACACCGGGTCAGTTCGCCGATCGGCGGTGATTCGACGGTCTCCCATTCCGAACTGCCCGACTCGGCTCTGAAGCCACACCGCTGGCACCGCGACATCGGGCGGCTCTCCGTGTCCTGAGCCATGCGTTACTCTCTCGAGACCACGGACAAAAATCTACCTCCGACCGGAACACCCCACGCCAACGGCAAGCAGGCTCCTCCGGTCCCTTCGCGCTCGCTCCCGTCCGTGCGAACGAGCTGGGGTGCCCTCGTGGTGGACGCGGTCACACGGCGGTTCCGTAGACGCGTGCGGGCCCTGGCCGAACTGTACGACCGGGTGTGGAGGCTCCCATCATACGGACGGTACCGGGCTCGACGATAGCGGCGTCCGGGCCGCCACGGTGGACCAGCGCGCTCGGTACGCCGTCCCCGGTCTTCGACCCCAGGTACGCGCACGGCTCGCAGAGCCCCACCCTCTCACACGGTGATCGTCGTAGTTATCCATAGGATCCCGATCCGGGACCGCGCGACGCGGGCGGCGCGGACCGGTCGAACCCCCGGCCCGCTACGACAACCACCATCACTCGTTCCCGGGCGGCCACCGGTCGTACAGCACCTCCGAGTCCGCCTCGTGGCGCTCCGAGAGCCGGACGTAGACGTCACCCGCCCGCGCCCACGGGGAGTCCTCGACCTCCCTCAGGACCTCCGCGGGCGTCCCGGTTGCGAGCGTGTTCGGGGGTATCTCCGTTCCTTCGGTGACCAGCGAGTTGGCTCCGACCATCCCCCGCTCGCCGACGACCGAGTCGTCGAGGACGATGGCCCCCATCCCGACGAGCGCACGTCGACCGATCGACGCGCCGTGGACGATGGCGTTGTGCCCGACAGTGGCGTAGGGACCGACCTCGGCGCCCTCGTGGCAGACCGAGCCGTCCTGGACGTTCGACCCCTCCCGCAGACGGATACCCCCGTGGTCGCCGCGGAGGACGACGTTCGGCCACACCGACGCGTCGGCCTCGACGGTGACGTCGCCGATGACGACGGCCGTCTCGTCGACGTACGCGTCGGGGTGGAGCTCCGGTTCGGTCCCCTCGAACGAGCGGATCGGCATGTTCGTCCGTTTCCCGGGGAGGGCTCATCAACTGCGGGGTCCCGAGACCCGGTGGACCCGTGCGCTCCTCGTGCGGACGACGGGGTCCGTATCAGACGCGCAGCAGGCGGCGACGACCGGCCAGCAGACCGACCAGCAGCCCGGTGAAGTGCGCGACGAGCGCGAGTCCAGGTGCCGCGGTGGCGACCGTGAGGACGGCCGCGACGACGACGAACAGCCCGAGGGCGAGCGACCGGTCGACCTCGACGCGGTCGAACACCCGACCGACGACCCGGTTGTCGACCAGCGCGTAGCCGAGCAGCGCGAACACCGCGCCAGAGGCACCGAGCACCGCCGGTGACGGCCCGGTCAGCCCCGAGACGAGCACATCCGCGAGTCCCGCGAACGCCCCGGAACCGGCGAAGAAGGCATGGAAACGGGCTCTCGAGCTCCCGCGCTCGACGAGCGGCCCGATGAGGAGCAGTCCGAGCGCGTTCGCGACGAGGTGGAACGGCCCCGCGTGGGCGTACGTCGCCAGCAGGACGGTCCACGGCCTCGCCTCCAGGGGCAGCGCGAGCGCGAACCACGCGGAGCCGAGGCCGACCAGCCCGCCGACCGTCTGGACGAGGAACACACAGAGGAGCGCGAGGAGCGTCTGGACGGTCGCGCTCCGCTCTAGGTCCATACCAGTGGTAGCGCCGTCCGCGACAAAGGTGGACCGATCGCGGGGGCACCGGGTACCGCTCGAGGTCCGGTACTGAGCGGGGAACGCTCGGTAGGCGTCGACGGAGCCACGACGGACAATATCCCGACGGCGGTCGGGAATCCTCGCTGTTCATAGGGTCGGTTGTAACGATTTACCGGTGAGCGCCCAGGCGGGTTCTGTGATCACCGGTAAAAGACTACAACCGACCCTATCAGGGCGGAGAGGATGTCAGAGGATGTCCCCGGTCGCCCGGTCGACGCCGATGACGAGCGCGCCGCCGATCACCGCTGCCAGGACCAGCCCCACGACGGCCTCCGCGTCGAGTGCCCCCGTCGATGCCAGCACCCGCTCGACGGGGAGCCGGAGCGCCCCGACCATGAGGCTCACGAGGAACGCGACGGTCGCGGCGCGGTGGTGGTCGAGGGCGTACTCGATGACCCGCGCGATCGTCAGGAGCCCGGCGACGCCGCCGATACCGAACGCCAGGACCACCGTACCGTGGGTTCGCAGGCCCGCCACGTCGACGGCGACGACAGCGTCCGTGAACCCCGAGAGCGAGCGGACGGCGTAGCCGTACTGGCCGAGCACGAGCAGCAGGAACGAGCCCGAGATCCCGGGCAGTATCATCGCGGAGACGGCGATGCCGCCGGCGAGAAGGGCGACGACCGGGCTCGTCGGGAGCACGGCCGTCAGTTCGCCGGTCAGGACGACCCCCGCGAGAAAGCCCACGAGCGCGGCCGTGGCCCGCCGGGGAGTGTCCACGGCGACCTCGCCGTAGAGGACCACCGCCGAGGCGAGGATGAGCCCGAAGAAGAAGGCGAACGTGAGCGCGGTGAACTCCTCGAGGGCGACCTCCAGCACCCGCGAGACGGTCACGAGTGCGGTGAGGACCCCGAGGCCGAGCACGACGAGGAACCCGAGGTCCATCGCTGCGAGCTCGCGCCGGAGTTCGGCCCGGCCCGACGCGGTGTGGAGCCGCGGGAGGAGCGAGAGCAACCCCGGTTCGAGGTCGGTGATGGCGGTCACGAGCCGCTCGTAGATCCCCGTCACGAGCGCGATGGTCCCGCCGGAGACGCCGGGTACGGCGTCGGCGGCCCCCATCGCCACCCCTCGGAGGTAGATACCGGCGTACTCGCGGGGGGAATCGCCGCTCCCGATCGCCCGCGCGAACGCGGCGAGTCCACCCGGCTCGTCCACCGGGCCGAGACCTCCGTCCTCACCCGGCTCGTCCACCGGGCCGAGACCTTCGCCTACCGCCCCGTCGCCGTCGGTCCGCGCGGGCCGGTCCTCGGGGTCCCCCGGGGCTCGCTCGTCGGCGTCTCCGGAGTCCCGCTCGTCACGGACCATCCGCGTTCAGCCCTCGACCGCCGGTGCGGCACGGACGGCGACCGGGTCCGGCGACGCGGCGATCGACCGGGCGGGCGCGCTCGGCGACCCAGGGTCACCGGCATCGTCGGCCGTCATCGGGGGGACGATCGAACTCGTCGCGTTGTCCGTGGTCGCGTTCGTAGCAGTCGCGTTACCGGCCGTCTCGTTGGCCCCCTCCGGCTGGCTGAGCACCCGCTCCTCCAGGGTGACCTCGACGGGCCCGTCGGTCTCGCCGAGCACCCGTCCCTCGGAGACGTTCGCGGTGGCCGACCACAGGGTCGTCTCCAGGGTCTCCGGGTCGGTGGACGGCCCGACCGTGAACTGGTATCCGGTGTCCGCCCGCACCGAGACGTTCGTGTAGCCCGCGTCGGTGCCGAACTCGTCGTAGCCGGTCGTCGAGTAGGGAAGCGTCATCTCGAAGTTCCCGTCCGCGTCGGTCTCGGCCTCCTGGATGTAGAGGAACGAGGAGTTCGTCGTCGGGAGACGCATGCGGACGGCGGCCTGGACGGTCGCGTTCGGCGGCCCCTGTCCCTCGACGGTCGCCCCGGGGACCCGCTCGAACACCTTCACCCACTGCTGGACCTCGATGGGCTGGGCCTGGCTCCCCTGCTGGGAGAGCGCGAACCGGAAGCCGCGGCTCGCTGGCGTCTCGGCCCGCTCGGGGCTGGCGTAGGCCAGCCGGTAGTGCTCCAGCGCGGGCACCTTCTCTGTGGGCTCGCCGATGACGCCGCCGACCTGTGCCGAGCCGTTCTCCCTGACGTACTGCCGGGCCGCGCTGAGGTTCTCCCGGACCTTGATCGGCCGGCCGTCCTCCGGGATCGTCGAGATAGTCCGTCCGTTCTGGAGCCGCGTGAGGTCCCAGTCGGCGACGACGACCTGTCGGCCCAGGGCGCTGTTGGGCATCTCCGGCCCCGTCGCGGAGCCGTGGTACTGGTAGAGGCGCGTCCGCATGCTCTCCATCGAGCGCTGTGACTGGACGCCGTAGCCGACTTGGACGCTCCCGGTCTGCCGATTGACGACGTAGACCGGCGTCGAGAGGTCGCCGCTGGTGACGTCGTGGTCCTCCTCCCACGCCGCGGGCGCGGAGAACTTCCGCGTGCCCGCGAGCCCCATCTGGTAGTCGAGCATCACGTACCGGGTCTGTTCGCCGTCATCGCTGACCATCAGCTCGTTCGCCTCGGTCTCGTTGTCCGCCAGCAGGTAGTTCGCGGCCAGCCGTGCGTTCTGCTGGAACGGGTTCGCCACCGGGATCCGCTCGCCGAGGACGGTTATCCAGTGGCCGTAGTCCCACCACGACATGACCCCGTACTCCCCCTCGCCGTAGGCGTAGTCGTCGGTCCGCTCGTACGTGCCGTAGTACTGGATGCTTGCGGCCCCGCCAGTCCCGTAGGTCCCCTCGACCGGGGTGTTGGCCGCCATCCAGTCGAGCGTGCTGTCCCAGTTCTGGACCTCGCCGGGCGTCGCCCGGTCCTCCGAGAGCTGGACCGCGTTCTGGTAGCCCCCGCCGGTGCGGTAGGCGAGCGGGGCCGTCAGCACCAGAACGATCGCCAGCACCGACAGCACCTGGTAGGCCTTCACGTCGCCGAGCGACTCCAGCACGTCCTCGAGGTCGAGCAGCGAGACGAACACGGGTATCAGCACGGCGTTGGCCGCGCTCACCGCCAGCGCGAGGTAGTAGTCGAACCGCTGCTGGGTGAGCGTCGCCAGCACCAGGAAGCCGAACCACATCGCGACGAACAGGTAGGCCGGCCGCAGGTCGCGGCTCCCGAACACGCGGTAGAGCATGTAGATCACGCCCGCGGCGCCGGTGAACAGCGCGAGCCCGTAGGAGTTGTAGAGGAAGGTGGCGGCGTTCTGTGGGGGCTGTGCCTCGCCGACCGTCAGCGAGGTGGCCGTCGCCCCGAGGCCGAACACGCGGAGGAACTGCCGCTGGAAGTAGGCGAACAGGTCGGGGAACCCGACCGCGAGGACGAGCGCGCCCGCGAAGACGAGCGTCCCGACGGCGAAGGGGAGCGCCCGGCGATCGAAGCCGCGTCGGTCCCAGAGGCGGGCGAGTCCGGCGAGGGCCGCACACTCGACCGCGAGCAGGAACGCGAGGGTCGGCTGGACCAGCGAGAAATCCGTCGCCGTCAGCGCGACGGTGTTGATCGGTACGAGCGTGACGACGGCGGTCACCAGCCCCACGACGACCCCGGCGACGGCGAGGTGGTCCGGGCTCTCGCCCCTGACGTGCTGGAGCGGGAGCGTCACCGCGACGTAGATACCGACGATGCCGACGAGGAAGACGCCGGGCGGCCACACCCAGATGTAGAGCCCGAGCAGCAGCCCGGCGAGCGCCGCGGGCTTTGCCGTCGGGAGGAGCGCCCCGTACTCGCCCGTGGTGAGGAGTTCGAACACGGGCTTTTCGCGCACGGCGGCCTGCAGGGCGACCAGCAGCGCGGCGACCGCCATCGCCATGAACAGCGCCTCGCCGACCTGGTGGTCGGCGAACCCCGCGAGCGACCGGGTGAGGAACTGTCCCGGCGTGAGCGCGAGCAGGAGCACCGCGACCAGCCCGCCGGCCCGGCCGCCCAGCCGCTTGCCGATGACGTACACCGGGACGGCCGTCAGGACGCCGAACACCGCGGGCGCGAACAGGTGGACCAGCGCGACCTGGTGGTCGGTCGGCGAGCCGAGGCCGACGACCAGCGCCCCGAACGCGATGAGCTGGTCGAACAGCGTGCCGAACTGGCCCACGGCGGTCCCCTCGGGGAACCCCGTCCAGGGGTCGAACGGCATCGTTCCCGGGAAGTTCGCGACCGTGTACTCGACCATCCGGAGGTGGTACCAGGCGTCGTTCCCGGAGAACAGCACCCGGCCGTCGACGACGTAGTTCTGCCAGTTGCGGACCCGCACCCACAGCATGAACGCCATCAGCGCGAGGAGGACGGGGACGTGGTACACCTCCCGTAGACGGTCGGCCGAGAGATCGAACCCCTCGACCGCGTCCTTCAGGGACTCGGATACGGGCGGCTGACTCATTACAGGAAACACCCGCAAAACGCGCATAAGCCTTTTCCATCGGTACCGCGAGGAAAACTGCCCGCCGGAACGTCCCCGAGGCTCTCCTCCCCCGGAGGTCCGGAAGGACTATCCCCGGACCCATCCCACGGACCGATCATGCGGGTGTCGGTCGTCCTGTGTACGCACACGATGGACCGCTACGACGCGCTGACCGAGGCAGCGGGGAGCGTCCTCGACCAGACGTACGAGGACGTCGAGCTGGTCCTCGTCAGCGACGGCGACCGGACCGTCCACGAGCGGATGGTCGTCGACTACGGCGACCGCCCGGACGTCCGCACCCACCTGATGGACGAGAACGTCGGCCTGCTGGGCGCGCGCAACGCGGGCGCCGAGGTCGCCACCGGCGACGTCGTGGCGTTCCTCGACGACGACGCCGTCGCCGACGGGCGCTGGCTCGAGCGGCTCGTCGCGGCCTACCGGACACGCGACCGGCTCGCCGTCGGCGGCCGGATGACCCCCGTCTGGCTCGCCGGGCGCCCCCGGTTCCTCCCTGAGGAGTTCTACTGGATCGTCGGGGTGACCCACCGAGGGTTCGGTCCCGGCGGCGACCCCGACCGGGCGGGGGAGGTCCGCAACACGAACGGCTCGAACATCTCCTTCCGCCGCGAGGCGTTCATCGACCTCGACGGGTTCGACACCGACATCGGCGGCCGGAAGGGAGACAACCACCTCCAGGGCGGGGAGACGGAGCTCTGTGCCCGCCTCCGGGACGAGTACGGCGAGGGGGTCTGGTACGTTCCCGACGCCGAGGTGGCCCACAAGGTGTTCGACTACCGGACCGATCCCCGCTGGATCGCCGAGCGGGCGTTCTGGCAGGGCTACTCCAAGCGCGGGATGGGGGAGTTCGCCCCCGAGTCCACCGGCGAGGAGGGGGAGTTCCTCGGGCGGCTCCTCGGCGAGTACGTCCCGGTTCGGATTTCGCGGCTCCTCCGGCGACCCACTCGGGAGGGGATCGAACAGCTCTTGGCGGTGTTCGTCCTCACCGCGCTCGTTGGGTTCGGCTACCTCTACGGCGTCCTCAGGTGGCGGTAGGGCTTTGCGTCGTCGGGCGGAAGTCCCCCCATGAGCTTCAGGCTCTCGCCCGAACAGGAGGCGGTCCGGGACGCCGTCCGCGAGTTCGGCGAGTCGGAGATACGGCCGATCGCGAGCGAGTACGAGGCCGAGGAGCGGTACCCCGAGGAGCTGCGTCGAAAGGCCGCCGAGTACGACTTCGTCGCCCCGCACGTCCCCGAGACGTACGGGGGTGCGGGGATGGACGCCGTCTCGACGCTGCTCGTCACCGAGGAGCTCTGGCGGGCGGACCCCGGCGTCGGCGGGGCCATCGCCGCCGCGGACTTCGGCACCGGGATGATCCACGACTACGGCGAGGAGTGGATGAAAGCGGAGTGGCTCCCCAGGATAACGGGCGGGGAGACGCCCATCGCCACCGGCATCTCCGAGCCGGCACACGGCTCGAACGTCGCGGGCATGGAGACCCGCGCCGAGCGCGACAGAGCCGAGCAAAGCTCGGCAGGCTCTGCGCCGCCGGAGGCGACGCAGAACGGCGACGAGTGGGTCATCGACGGCGAGAAGACCTGGATCACCAACGGTACCGTCGCCGACGTCGCCATCGTGATGGCCAAGACCGACCCCGGGGCGGGCCACCGCGGGATCACCGCCTTCCTCACGGCGACGGACGTCCCGGGGTACGACGCCTCGCGGATCGACAACAAGCTCGGGATCCGGGCCCAGGACACCGCCGAGATCCACCTCGACGGGCTCCGCGTTCCCCACGAGAACGTCGTCGGCGAGGTAGGCCGGGGGTTCTACCAGCTCATGGAGTTCTTCGCGCCCGCACGGGCGGACGTGGCCGCACAGGCCACCGGCGTCGCACAGGCCGCCCTCGATGCGAGCGTGGACTACGCCCGCGAGCGCGAGCAGTTCGACCGCCCCATCGCGGAGTTCCAGGCGATCCGGCACGAACTGGCGGACATGGCCACGCTCGTCGAGACGGGCAGAGCGATGACCTACCGCGCGGGGGCGGCCATCGACGCCGAGGCCGACGACGCCACCCGTCTGGCGTCGATGGCGAAGCTGTTCTGCTCGGAGCGCGCCGTCGAGGTGACCGACGAGGCCATCCAGGTCCACGGCGGCGCGGGCTACGTCTCGGATCACCCCGTCGAGCGCTACTACCGCGATGCCCGGGTCACGAAGATCTACGACGGCACCAGCGAGATCCAGCGGAACATCGTCGCGGACGACCTGCTCTGAGACGGACGGTTCTCGGCCGGGAGGAACGACACGTAAACATATGTCCGACCGGACGCTACAGTCGCCCATGGAGTTCCTCGTCGCGGTCGACGGTTCGGAGCAGAGCAAGCGGGCGCTCCGGTACGCCTGCGAGATGGCCCGGGCGGCTGGCGCGAGCGTCGTGCTCGCCCACGCGGTCGACCCCTCGGTGTACCAGACCGAGGAGGTCGACGAGACCGACAGGGACGGCGCGCTCGTGATGGAGGGCCCGGACGAGGCCGAGGAGCGCGGCCGGGAGGTGCTCGAGGAGGCGCTCGAACTCGCCCGCGAGTCAGGGTTCGACCCGGAGACGGAGCTGCTGTACGGCGACCCGGCGGTCGTCGTCGGCGACTATGCCCAGGAGCGTGACGTCACCGGCGTCTACGTCGGCCACCGCGGGCTCTCCGAGGAGTACGAGGCGATGATGGGGTCGGTCGCCAAGCGACTCGTCGAGCGGTCGGTCGTGCCGGTGACGGTCGTCAGCTGAGTCGCACCCCCTCCCCCGGTCACTCCGCGTAGCCGAGGTCGCGGAGCCGCGCCCGCGTCTCCTCGTCGACTCCGTCGGCCCCGTCGCCCGACCTGCCGCGCTCGGCCGAGACCGGCGGCTCGGCCCGCGTCTCGCGGCGCTCGCCGTTCAGGTGGACGAGCCACGGCACCTCCAGCAGCGCCGGAACGAGCACGCCGAGCGGGTGGCCGTACACCCGGACGGGGAACGGCCAGGCCCGCTCGCCCAGCGCGTTGCCGTGATCGGAGGTGACGGCGGTGAGCCCCTCGAACTCCGCCATGAGCGACTCGACGACCGGGAGAACCCGGTCGAGGTTGCTCCGATACGCTCGCCGGACGGTCTCGCGGTCGAGTTCGCCGGCGCCGAGCCGCTCGAACGGCGTCCGCGCGTCGGTCGCCCGGCCCTCGCCGACCGCCTTCGCCCGGAGATTCGCCATCCCTCGCCCGTCGATGCGCTCCTCGCCGATAAAGGGGGTGTGTGGCTGGTTGAAGTGGACGACGAGGCGCTTGTCGGGATGGGCCACGGCCGCCTCGCGGGCCGCCTCGGCGACCGTCTCCGGGAGCACGGTCGCCAGCTCCTCGTCCCAGCCGTCGCGCCACACCGGGACCACCTCGTGGAAGGTCCCCGCGGGGAGTTCGGTGTTCACGTACGGGTTCGCGGTGACGTACACCACGTCGTGGAAGGTCCCACCCGCGAAGTTCTCCGCGAGGTACCCAGGGGTGCCGGACTCCACCGACCGCCGCATCGACAGCTCGCCCGGGAGCGGGTGGTCGGCCAGCGCCGCCTCGAACAGGTCGTACCGGCAGGCGTCGAGCAGCAGGAGCGTGTCCCACTCCCGGTCGATGACCCGCGACCGGCCGGAGGGCGGGAACCGCTGGAAGTACCGGCCGACGACGTGCGTGAGGAACCGCTTTCGCCACCACTCCCGGTCGGCACCGTTTTGCCGCACCTCCCCGAGAACGTACCGGAGGCTCACGTCAGCCGGGTATTCCGCCGGCCGGCACAAACCTTCCGGGAGCGCGGCGACGGAGGTTTGCAGCGGGGGCCGGCGAGTACAGTGAACTGGATGCGGTGCGGGACCGTGTCCACGGTGTCGGCTTCGCTCCCGCGAGTCGTCTCGCGCCGTCACCACTACCGTCGCCCACCGGTCGGAAACGCCAACTTTCACCTCCCGCCCCTCGTACGCCGAGTCATGAACGTCCTCCTCGTCGTCCTCGACACGGTCCGGGCGAGGAACACGAGCCTCCACGGCCACGCGAACCCGACGACGCCGTTCCTGGAGTCGCTGGCCGACCGGGCGACCGTGTACGAGCAGGCCCGCGCGCCCGCGGCGCGGAGCCTCGACAGCCACGTCTCGATCTTCACCGGGCTCGGCGTCGAGGAGCACGGCGTCACCCGCGCCGAGGACCGGCTCGCGGCCGGGACGACCGTCTTCGACGAGCTCCGGGAGTCGGGGTACGCGACGGGCGTGTTCACGGAGAACTCCTGGCTCACCGACGTCGACGCGGGCCTGCGGGACCCCTTCGAGACCCGCGTCGGTCCCCAGAACGTCCCGTACCCCGACGCGATGGACCCGACGGCGTTCGTCGTCGAGGCGGGTCAGGGCCAGTACGCCGAGTTCCTGCGGGCGGCGCTCGACGAGGGCGGCCCGGGGGAGGTCGGCCGGGCGCTCGCCAACGGCGTCGCGGTCAAGATGGGTTCGGACTACCCGCGCCTGCTCCGGTACCTCCCCGGGGAGGTCGGCCACAGCACGCCAGCGTCCGTCTACGTCGACCGGTTCCTCGAGTGGTCCGCGGGCCACGAGGAGTGGGCGGCCTGCGTCAACCTGATGGACGGGCACCACCCCTACGAACCGGCGGCCGAGCACGACCGCTGGGGCGGCGACCGGCTCCGGGCGCTCCAGGAAGACATCGAGGACGTCAAGTGGGAGTTCAACGGCGGCCGGCGGCCCTGGTGGCAGCGCCGTGCGCTCGAGGGGCTCTACGACGGGGCGATCCGGCAGGTCGACGCCGAACTCGGGCGGCTCGTGGCCGAACTCGAACGCCGGGGGGATCTCGACGACACCTTCCTCGTCGTCTGCTCGGACCACGGCGAGGGGTTCGGCGAGCCGAGCCGCGTCCGCCCCGGCGCGCGGGTCGCCTCCCACAGCGTCGGCATCCACGAGGTGCTGCTCCACGTCCCGCTTCTCGTCCGCTACCCCGGACAGGAGGAGGGTCGACGGGTCGAGGAGGTCGCCTCGCTCGTCGGCTTCCCCGACGCCGTCCGGGGCGCGCTCGACGGGGACGGCCCGGACGCGACGCCGTTCGTCCCCGAGGGGCCGGTCGTGGCGACGGCCCACGGCCTCGACGACGCCGTCCGCGAGCGTGCCGCCCGCTACTGCGAGGACCTCGCCCCCTACACGGCCACCTCCCGGGTCGTCTACGAGGGACGCGGGACGAGTGTTCGAAAACACGTCACCTGGCGCGAGGAGGCGGTCGAGGTCGGGGTGCGCGACGCGGAGACGTCCTTCCGGGTGACGCCCTGGGGTGAGCGGGACGGTGCCGTGGTCGAGCGGGTGGCAGAGGCGTTCGAGGGGGTCGAGGACCAGGGTGTCCACGAGGGCGGTCGTGGCGTCGAGGACCTGGACGAGGACGCCTACCGGCACCTGGAAGATCTGGGGTACGTTTGAGCTGATTGCGTATCGTGGCATGGTGAGCCAGACGGGTCAGCACTACTCGTGGTACCGATAGTCGTCTCACTGTATCCGAAAACACCACCCCAAACCACTCGCAACAGCCAGACGAATATCCGTCCGGGGCACTCCACAAGGTTCACGCCCCAGGCGCGTCCACCCGGAGCCGAATGAAGACCGCGCTGTTGGTGTCGAACCGCCTGCCGGGCGAGTCCGGCGGCCGCGCGGAGAAGGTCGCGACGCGCGTCGACCTGATGGAAGCGCGGGGCTGGCGGGTGGTCGTCGGCCACGCCCCCGAGCCGTACGTCGGGGGGTTCCCGTCGGCGCTCCTCGGGACACTCCGACTCGCCCGCCGCGAGGACCCGGACCTCGTCGTCTCTATCAACAACCCCTTCCACCTCCACCTCCACGGCTACCTCCTCTCGCGGCTCACCGGGGCGCCGTGGCTCGCCGAACTCCGTGACCCCATCGCCTCCCACCCGGACCGGTCGCTCACCTCCCCGCGGACCTGGGGTGCCCACGCGGTTGAGCGGCTCGTCGTCCGCGAGGCCGACCAGGTCGTCTGGCACGACGGCATCCAGATCCCCGAGGACTACTTCGCCGAGCGATACCCGGGGCTTCCCGCCGAGCGGTTCTTCCGGCTCCCCGTGATGGGCTACGAGCGGGCGGCCTTCGAGGCCGCCCCCGCAGAGGAGTACGATGCGTTCACCGTCACCTACGCGGGGAGCTTCTACGATGGGTGGATCGAGCCGTACACGTTCCTCGAGGGGCTGGGCACCTACCGCGAGGCGGGTGGCGAGCCGCTCCGGGCGCAGTTCTACGGGGACTGGAGCGAGGAGTACGCCCGGGCTGCGACCGAAGCGGGCGTGGCCGACTGGGTCGAGACACACGAGTTCGTCCCCCACGAGGAGATCGTCCCGGTCCTGAAGGGCTCGGACGTCCTGCTGTACGTCGGCGGGGACGACCCCGGGAACCGGCTGAACCTCCCCTCGAAGCTCTGGGACTACGTCGGCGCCCGGACCCCGATCCTCGCCGTGGTCGATCCGGACTTCCGCGTCGCGGAGTTCCTCCACGAACACGACCTCGGGGAGGTGGTCGAACCCGGCGACGCCGAGGGGGTCGCGGCGGCGCTCCGCCGGCTCCGCGTGGGCGAGGTGACGCTCCCCGAGGACGCCGACGTGGAACGGTTCAGCCGGGAACACAGCGCGGACGTGCTCGCGCAGGTGTTCGACGCCGTCGCCGACGGCCGGAACGTCCTCAGGGCCGCGGACGGCGGCGACGACCGGGACGGGGACGGAACCGGAACCACGACCGGGACCGGAGCCGGTCGATGAACGACGGGAGTGGCGAGGGGGAGGGAGGTCGAGGCGAGGGGGGCGAGGCCGGCGCGCAGAGCATCAAGCTCTTCGGCATCCACATGACCGCCCGGACGGTCGGGTTCCTCGGGCTGGTCTACTTCGCGAGGGTGCTCCCCGGCGAGCGACTGGGTATCTACTTCCTGTTCTTCGTGGTCGTCCAGATCGGCTCGATGCTGTCGAACCTCGGCATCGGCCAGGCGCTCGTCCAGCGCATCGGCGAGGGCCGGGACGAGTCGCGGGTGTTCTCGGCGGCGACGGCCATCATGCTCGCCGTCTCGCTCGTGATCGGGGTGCTGGCGGTCGTCTTCCGCGGCCCGCTCGCGGGGTACGTCGGCGCGGACGTGGCGTACCTGGCGGCGGTCACGGTCGCGGCGTGGCTCCTCGCGGACGTCCACATCCGCACGCTGCAGGGCGAGGACCGCGTCCTCCTTTCGGGGGGTCTGCAGCTACTGCAGGACGTCGTCCGCGTGGGGCTGGGGGCGTGGCTCATCACCGTCGGGTTCGGGCCGCGGGGCCTGATGTACGGCGTGCTCGCCGGGTTCGTCGTGACCGTCGCCGTCGGCTACGTGCTGGTCGAGGCCTCGCTCACCCTGCCGTCCCGCGAGGACTTCCGGACGGTGCTGAGCATCTCCCGGTACACGATGGTGTACGGGCCGACGAACTTCGTCTACTTCTGGCTGGACACCGCGCTCATCGGCCTGTTCCTCCTCCCGCTGGACGTCTCGGCCTACGAGGTGGCCTGGCAGACCGTCCGGGTGCTCATCATCGCCACGACGGCCATCAACCAGACCGTCTTCCCCAAGGTGTCGGCGTGGGCGGGCGAGGGGCGCTACGAGGAGATCGAGCGGATACTCCCGGGGGCGCTGATCTTCTCGCTGATCTTCCCGCTACCCGGGGTGGTTGGTGTCGCCGTCCTCGGTGGGGACGTGCTCGCGCAGGTCTACCGACCGGAGTACCGTTACGCCGCGCTCGCGATGACGATACTCGCCACGTACATGGCCGTCGAGTCGATCCAGCGGGTCCTCAACTCCACGCTCACGGGAATGGACCGCGCGGACCTCCCGTTCCGCTCGCGCCTGATCGGCGTCGGCATCGCCGTCGTGCTGAACCTCGCGCTGATACCGGAGTTCGAACTCATGGGTGCCGCCGTCGGGACGCTCGCCGCCAAGGCCGTCGACACCGCCATCCAGTACCGCGGGCTCGCGGGGCTGATCGAGCTCCGGGTTCCGGTCCGGAGCCTCGCCTGGCAGGCGGGGAGCGCGCTGGCCATGGGTGGGGTGGTCTACGCGGGCGCGGCGACGACCTCGCTCCCGGACTCGACGCTCGGCGTGACCGTGCTCATCGCCGCCGGCGTGGCCGTCTACGGTGGCCTGGCCGTGCTCGACCGGGACATCCGCCAGGTCGTCGAGCAGTACTCCCCCGTTCCGATCCCCGTCCCGCGGCTGGGGTGACGAAGAGAGCGCGTCCGGCGTTGCCGATCGGCCGCGAACGGAAGGGACAGTTATTTGCCCCTCATCCGACTGCCTCCGGTGATGAACGTCGTCCTCGTGACCGTGGACTCCCTGCGGGCGGATCACTGCTCCTCGTACGGTTACGACCGGGAGACGTCGCCGACCCTCGACGCGCTGGCGGCCGAGGGGCTGGCCGTCGACGCCTACGCGAACGCGAACGCCACCCGGGCCTCCTTCCCGTCGATCCTCACCTCGACGTACCCGCTGGCATACGGCGGGTTCGACTATCTCTCCGACCGCCGGACGATGCTCGGGACGCCACTGCAGGAGGCCGGCTACGCCACGGGTGGCTTTCACTCGAACGTCTGGCTCTCGCGGGACTTCAACTACGACCGCGGGTTCGACCGGTTCTACGACTCGAAGTCCGACCCCGGCCCCCTGGCACGCCTCCGGACGTTCGTCAAGACGAACCTCGATCAGGAGGGACTCGTCTACCGCACCCTCCAGTCGGTCTACGACCGGACCGAGCGGCAGGCCGGCATCGACGTCGGCCAAACCTACAAGAACGCCGAGACGATAACCGACCGGGCACTCGAGTGGATCGACGGCGCCGAGGAGCCGTTCTTCTGCTGGGTCCACTACATGGACGTCCACCACCCGTACGTCCCCCGGCCGGAGTACGCCGCGGAGATGGGGGTCGACGTGGAGATCGGCGAGCGCGAGGCGATCCGCCTCCGACGGAAGATGCTCGAACGGCCCGACGACGTGACCGACGGGGAGCGCCAGGTGCTGATAGACCTCTACGACGCCGAGATCCGCTACGCCGACGAGCAGATCGGCCGGCTGGTCGAGTCCGTCCGCGAGACCGCCGGCGAGACGACGTTCCTCTGTACCTCCGACCACGGCGAGGAGTTCTACGAGCACGGCGGCTACAGCCACAACCCCTCGATGTACGAGGAGGTGATCCACGTCCCGCTGGTGCTCGCGGGCGCGGGCGTCGAGGGCCGGGGCGTCGAATCGGCCGAGTCGACGGACCGCCCGGACGTCGACGTCGAACTGCTCGACGTCGCGCCGACGGTCCACGACCTCGCGGGGGTCGGTTCCACCGACACGTATCGCGGGCGCTCGGTCCTCGACCGCGTCGAGGCCGGCGAGAGCGCCACAGTCATCAGCGAGACCGAGAACGACGACGGGCTCCGGCTGGCGGTCCGGCGGAACGGCTGGAAGTACATCTGGGACCAGGGGGCGGGGACCGAGGAGCTGTACGATCTGGCGACCGATCCGGGCGAGCACGAGAGTATCGTCGACCGGGAGCCAGACGTGCGCGAGGACCTGCGGGCCCGTCTGGAGGCGCACGTCGAGGAGCTCGCGGGGACCAACGAGTCGCTCCCGGAGGTCCGAATGGACGCCGAGACCGAGCGCCGGCTGAAGGACCTGGGCTACCTGGGGTAGCGCCGTCGCCACCATCGGTTCGATTAAGTTACCCACCGCTGAACCGGGAAACGATGAGCCGGCCGCGGGCCTCCGTCGTGATCCGCTGTTACAACGAGCGCGAACACATCGGACGGCTGCTCTACGGGCTCTACGAGCAGACCATCGGGGACGTCGAGGTGCTGCTGGTCGACTCGGGGTCGACCGACGGCACCCTGGAGGTCGCCCGGCAGTACCCCATCGACGACGTGGTGTACATCTCCCCCGACGAGTTCTCCTTCGGCCGGGCGCTGAACTACGGCGTCGACGCCGCAGCGGGGGAGTTCTGCGTCTTCGCCTCCGCGCACGTCTACCCCCTCCGGGAGGACTGGCTCGAGCGGCTCCTGGAGCGGTTCGAGGAGGACGTCGCGCTGGTCTACGGGAAACAGCGCGGCGACGACCGGACGAAGTTCCCCGAAAAGCGGGTGTTCCGGCGGTGGTTCCCGGACCACGACATCCACCGGCAGAACTCGCCGTTCTGCAACAACGCCAACGCCGCGATCAGACGCTCCGTGTGGGAGGATCACCGCTACGACGAGTCCCTCCCGGGGCTCGAGGACCTCGACTGGGCCAAGCGGGTCCGCGAGGCGGGCTGGGAGATCTCCTACGCCGCCGACGCCGGGATCGTCCACGTCCACGAGGAGACGCCCCGACAGGTCTACAACCGCTACCGCCGGGAGGCCATCGCCCACCGGGAGATCATGGAGGACGACGCGTTCAGGTTCCCGGACTTCGTTCGGCTGTTCGCCTCGAACACGGCTGCGGACTACCGGGCCGCGCTCCGGGAAGGGGAGCTACCGGGAAGCCTCCTCGAGATCCCCCGGTTCCGGCTGATGCAGTTCCTCGGCACCTGGCGCGGGTTCAACCAGGAGGTCCCGGTCTCGGACCGACTCCGCCAGCGGTTCTTTTACCCCGACACCGAGGGCTACCCGGAGGGGACTGAGGAGGAGACCGCCCGTGACCTCCGGATCGACTACTCCGAGCGCGACGGGAGCATCGACTACACGCCGTTCGAGGACTAGGGCCGCACCGTCGAGGACGGGTCGACGCTGTCGGGGGTCCGCTCCTCGTTTTCGGTGGAGCTACTCGGCGGGCGTTCCGACGCTGTCGTGCTCCCAGACGAGGTCGAAGTAGCGCTTGAGCCCGGCGACGAACGAGCCGTTCTCGGTGATGGCGGCCTGCCGCATCGACAGCGGGACGTCCGTCTCCTCGACGAGCAGTATCGCCCGCCCGGTCTCGTAGTCCATGCTCGGGTCGGCGAGCGTGCCGCGCCACGGGAGCTTCTCCTCGCTGAAGCGGTAGCTCACGCCCGGGAACTCCTCGTCGACGCGATCGACGATGCCGGCCTGTATCTCGCGGTTCTCGGCCGAGAGGAGGTCGGGGTGGAGGAACAGCACGTCCACCTCGACGCCCCGGTCGAGCGCGTCGGCCAGCGACGGCCCCACGCTGTCCAGGTACTCGAAGGACTTCGTGAGGACGTTCACCTGCTCCTCGGCCTCGTGGTAGAGCCGCCGGGTCTCCGTCTCGCTCGGCTCGCCCACGTCGACGACGTAGAACAGCTCCTCGGTCGGGCGGATGTCCTCGCTGGCCGCCTCGAACCGGGGCCCGAACTCCGCGAGGAACGACTCCCGGGCGGCCTCGAGGTCGGCCCGGAACGCCTCGAACGCCTGCCGGTGGTTCTCCGCGGCGCGCGCTACGATCGCCTCCGGCGAGCGGGGCTGGTACTCCTTGGGGCGGCCCGGGATCACCTTCACGAACCCACGGTCGGCCAGCGAGTCGAGAACCCCGTAGATGCGGGCCTTCGGGATGCCCGTCGCCTCGGCGAGGTTCGGCGCCGTCGTCCGGCCGAGCGTCAGCAGCTCGGCCAGCGCCGTCCGCTCGTACTCGCCGAGGTCGAGCAGGTCGAACACCCCCGCGTCGTCCATGCGGGCGGCAGGCCCCCGCGTCACCTAAGTCCCCCGGTCGGACGGGTCGGCTCCTCCGGAGCACACGCGAACCGAACGCCGCCCGAAGGTTTATCAGCCCGGAGATTAGTTACTCATATATCGAGTAACTATGGCCGTTCGAGACACGGACCCCCGATCCGACGCACCCGACGCTCTCGAGGAGACCGAGGCGGAGGTCGACGACCACCTGGCGGACCTCCCGGACGGGTGTGGTTGTGCCGAGGTGTGGGCCCACCTCAGCGGGCACCGGGAGTAAGCGGGGAACCCAGCAGGTTTTTGCGCCGCGCCCGGCGAGGGACGGACGATGGACCCCCGCACGGACGTCTGCGTCCTGCTCCCGACGCTCGACGAGGCCCGGACCGTCGGCGAGGTGGTGAGCGGGTTCGTCGAGCGCGGCTACGAGAACGTCCTCGTCGTGGACGGGGGCTCGACCGACGGGACCAGACGGATCGCCGAGGAGCACGGCGCCCGCGTGCTCGTCCAGTCGGGGTCGGGAAAGGGGCAGGCCGTCCGGGAGGGGGTCCGAGAGGCCGACGCGCCCGTGGTGCTGATGGCCGACGGCGACGGCACGTACGCCCCGGCCGACGCCGACGCGATGCTCGAGCCGATACTCGAGGGGCGGGCCGAGCACGTCATCGGCGACCGGTTCCACGGGATCGAGCCGGGGGCGATGCCGCGGCTCAACCGGCTCGGCAACCGGCTGGTCAACCGCGCGTTCGCGTTCATCCACGGCCGGGACCTCGTGGACATCCTCAGCGGCTACCGGGCGTTCACCCGGGACTCGTTCGAGCGGCTCCGGCTGACCGCCGACGGCTTCGGCATCGAGACGGAGATGGCCGTCGAGTGCGTGAAACACGGTATCTCGACGGAGGTCGTCGGGGTGAGCTACGCCGCCCGTCCGGCCGACTCCGAGACGAACCTCCGGCCGGTGCGCGACGGCGCGCGCATCTACCTCACGCTGTTCCGGCTGGCGAAGACGAACAACCCGCTGTTCTACTTCGGCAGCGTCGGTACCGCCGCGCTGCTCGTGGGGCTGGGCATCGGCGCGTTCGTCGCCTACGACTGGTTCGTCAACTCCGTCTCCCACGAGGCGCTCGCGATCGTCGGTGCCTCGGGGGTCATCCTCGGGGTCCAGCTGCTGATGTTCGGCGTCCTCTCGGACGTCATCGTCGCGGTGAACCGCGAGCAGACCCGGCGGCTGGAGGAGCTCGCACGGCGCCTCGACGACGAACGCCGGGGCGCGAACGAACGCCTCGGCGACGACTCGGCCCCGCCGTCCACGGGCGTCGACCGGGCGGGGGGCGGCGGTGGCGACGAGGTCGGGGAGAGCGGGGACGACGACAGCAGGACCGAACCGGTCGAGTCGGACCACGAGGTCAGCCAGTAGGCGGTCGGCCCGCAGGACCGGCGAGGGCGGTCCCCACGGCCGGGGATCGGAGCGGGAACGCCCTCAGAACGGGAGGAGCGCCCGCAGCTGCCCGAGTATCCCGCCGGCCGAGCGCTCGCGGTACCGCTCGAAGACCGGGTGGAGCGCGTTGAGCAGCTCCTGTTCGGTCTCGAACCGCTCGATGTGCGTCTCCTCGAGCGCCTCCGAGAGTGCCACGGAGCTCCCGTTGGGGTCGTACGGCACCTCCGGATCGCCGAGCTCCCTGACGACCGACCCGGCGTCCGTCGGGTACCGGACGTCCGCCTCCTGCAGGCGCGCGTCCAGCGCCGCGATACCGAACGTCACCGTGTCGGGTTCCTCGCCGTCGTCGCTCGGCGGCGGCCTCATTCCCATCGGCGTCGGCTACGGGCCACCCGTAGTAAAGCCCCGGGGGTTCGACCCGACCCGCGACACAACGCCTATCCGCGCGCCGACCCACCTCGGGGGTATGACCGACTACACCACCGTCTCGATCCCGAAGGAGCTGGCCGAGCGCGTCGAGGAGACCATCGAGGGGACCTCCTTCTCCTCGACGTCGGACCTCGTCCGCTTCCTGCTCCGCAGCATCGTCGTCCAGCACCAGCGCTCGGGCGAGCTCACCGAGGCCGAGTTCGCCGACATCGCCGACCAGCTCCGCGACCTCGGCTACCTGAAGTAGGGCGGTCGACCGGCCCGCCCGCGCTCGTCGGCACGTCGGATCCGTCGACCGGCGACGACGATCCCTCTCAGAGCCGCTCGAGGACGGCGGCGGTGACGGCCTCCGTCGTGGCGTCCCCGCCGAGGTCCGGCGTGTGCGGCCCGTCCGCGAGGACGCCCTCGACGGCCTCGCGCACCCGATCGCCCTCGACACCGTAGCCGAGGTGGTCGAGCAGCATCGCCGCCGACAGCACCGCCGCACACGGGTTGGCTACGCCCTCGCCCGCGATGTCGGGTGCGGTGCCGTGGACCGGCTCGAACAGCGCGTTCTCCGGGCCGACGTTGGCGCTCGGCAGCAGGCCGAGCCCGCCGACCAGCCCCGCCGCCAGGTCCGAGAGCACGTCGCCCGCGAGGTTCGGCGTCACCACGACGTCGAACGCGGTCGGGTCGAGACAGACCCGCGTCGCGAACGCGTCCATCAGGACCTCCTCGGCGTCCACACCGTGCTCCTCGGCTACGCCCACGACCGCGTCGCGGAACCGGCCGTCGGTCTCGCGCATCACGTTCGCCTTGTGGACCACCTGGAAGACGTCGGTCCCGCGCTCGGCCACGTAGTCACAGGCGAACTCGGCCAGCCGCTCGGAGGCGGAGGTCGTTATCACCCGCGTCAGCGTCGAGAGGTCCCCCGAAAGGCGGTTCTCGTGACCGGCGTAGACCCCCTCCGTGTTCTCCCGGAGGAACACGAGATCCGTCTCCGGCCGGACGGCGTCGGCCCCCGGGTACGCCCGTGCGGGCCGGACGTTGACGAACGAGCCGACCGCCTCCCGCAGGGGGAGGATGACGTCGGCCGCGCTGTCGCCGGCCGCGCCGAACAGCGTCGCGTCGGCCGCCGCCGCCGCCTCGTAGGTCGTCCCGGGGAGCGCCTCGCCGGTCTCCTCTCGGACGCCGTCGCCCGCCTCGCGTTCGACGAACGCGAACTCGGGGCCGGGATCGCCCGCGACCGCCTCGAGGACCTCGACGGCGGCCGGGACGACCTCCTGGCCGATGCCGTCGCCCGGGATGACGACTATCTCGTGTGTCATGGCCCGTCGTGCGGCGGGCCGCGAAAAGAGGGTGTCGGTACGTCGGGGGAGCCTTTCCCCCGCTCGACGACGCCCGTTCCGTGCCACCACTCACCGACACCGTGGGGTTCGTCACGGGCGCAAGCCGGGGCATCGGTCGGCAGATCGCGCTCGCGCTCGCCTACTCCGGCGGGCCCCACGCCCGGCACGTCACCGCACAGGGGGTCGCCGTCGACGCCGGCGGGACCTGGTACTGACGGGAACGCACGGGACCCGGACGTGTTTATGAGGTCCCGGGCCCTGTATCGGGTGTATGCCCGAAGAAGTCCTGTTCGAAACCGAAAGAGTACAGAACCGGAGCGAGATCGCCACGTACCTCCGGCAGGTGGCCGACAGCCTCGACGCCGGCGGGGGTATCACGCTCCGGGCCGGCGATCAGTCGATCACGATGGCCCCCCCATCCTCCCTCACGTTCGAGGTCAAGGCCGAGCGGGAGGGACCGAGCGGAAAGCCGGGGGAGCTCAGCGTCGAGTTCGAGCTGGAGTGGGACGAGGACGGCGACGACGACGGGCCGCTCGAGATCGAGTAACCCCGTATCCCCACCGTTCTCGTGGCCGTTTCCGGTACCGGAGGCGGGGGCGGTCGACCGCCGCCGGTTCACTGCGCGGGCGTCTCGGCGTCGAGCCGGCCGACGAGTTCGCCGACGAAGCCGAAGACGTCCTCGTACCCGTACGGTGACATGAGGATGGGGTAGAACGGCTCCTCGGCGTATAGCTCCTCGCCGTCGGCGGCCGCGTACCGCTCGCCGGCGTCGACCCGGGTGAAGTTGTCGACGTACACCTCGTACCGGTCGGCCGGGTCCTTCGGGACGATCCGGGCCATCCGGTAGACGGGAACGTCCCGGGTCGGCCGGGGCTCCTCGGCGAGCGCACCGACGGTGGCGAGGAACTCCCGGACGAGGATGCCCGCGTTCTCGGCGGCCGCGTCCGATCCCTGGAGGCCGGCCTCGACCTCCAGTACCCCGGGGTACTCGATGAGTCGGCCGTCGCTGAACCGGTCGGTCTCGACGAGCGCCTCGACCGAGAGGTGGGGCACCACCGACCGGGCCAGCGCGTCGAGTTCGTCACAGAGCGCGAACGCCTTGCCGTAGGACTGGGTCGAGTGGATGGAGAAGACGGTCAGCCCGCGGATCTCCTGGAGGAGTTCGTGGGCCAGCCGGGACTCGTGGGTCTCCCCCTCGGGGTCGCCCGGGAACGCCCGGTTGAGGTCCTCCTCGACGTACCGGAGGTCCTGCGAGAGCGCCGCCTCGTTGGCGACGACGAACTTGACGGGGCGCTCGACCGGCGGGGCGTCCCGGAGGAACGCCTCGATGGCCCGCGGCCCGCACGGCTCGTCGCCGTGGATACCGCCGACGACCGCCACCTCCGGTTTGCCCTCCCCGAGCGTCTCGACCCGCATCTCCCTCCGCTTCGGGTCGGTCCCCTATGAGTCACCCGCTTTCCGCGGGGACCGAGTGTCGCCCCGTCGTCTCCCGGAGCCTCTGCCCGGTCCGCGCACGACGGGCCAAAGGGGTTTTACCGACGAGCGCGAATGAGAGGGTGTATGGGAGAGGACCGGGGGGTGGACGAGTCCAAGCGGTCGACGCTCCGGCGGTTCGCCGCGTTCGGAGCGGCGAGCCCGCTCACCCGGCTCGCCGGCGACGGGTCGAGCAGCGGGGGGACGTCGGATTCGAACTCGAAATCGAACGTCAGGGACGCCGTCCTCGGCTACCTGGCGACGACGCCGGGCGCGCACTTCTCGAAGCTCCGCGACGACCTGAAGCTCGGGACCGGTGAGACCCAGCACCACCTCCGCCGGCTGGAGGAGCGCGGCACCGTCGAGTCCGTCCGCGACGGCGACTACCGGCGGTTCTTCCCCGCGGGGCGGTTCTCGGGGTTCGAGAAGCGCGCGCTCGGCTACCTCCGGCGCGGGACCGCCCGGGGGATGGTGCTCGTCCTCCTCCGCGACCCGGGGGCATCCGGTGCGGACCTCGCCGCGGAACTCGGCGTCTCCCGGTCGACCGTCTCGAAGTACGCGGCCGAACTCGAGTCCGCCGGACTGCTCTCCCGCGAGGACGGCTACGCCCTGGAGCGACCGGAGGCGCTGCTGGTGCTTCTGGTCAGGTACGCCGATTCGTTCGGCCCGGACGCCGTCGAGTTCGCGGGCGAGGCCGCCGAGTACGTGCGGTACGACGGCTGAACGCGGCCGGCCACCGTCCTGGAGGAACTCCGGGGAGGAGGGGTTCGGACCGGGGGTCGGAACTGTCGAATTTATACGGTGACCTTCCAGGTCGTTCCCGAGGAGTACCCCCACTTCTCGACCTCGACGTCGAACTCGCCGTCGCGGATGGCGGTCATGTTCGCGCCGACCTCCTTCGCCGAGAGCCCGAGTTCCTCGCCGATGAGCCGCGACTTGAAGTAGGTCTTCGTCGGCGCGCGGTCGCGCAGGTACCCGAGGATGCGCCGCTGTTTCTCGTTCAGGTCCGCGTTCCCGTCCGCGGTCGCCGCCCCTGCCGTGGCGCTCATACCTCGACGGTGGGGTTCGGTCCGCGTATACGGTTTGGTACGACCGGTGAACACCGCGCAGTCGTGCGGTTTCGCCGCAGGCCTCCGTCGACGGTCTACCGACGGTCCCGCTACTACCTCTCGCACCGACGGGTTGGTACGGGAGGGAAACACGTCCGAGAGGGGGCGGACGGACGTCGGCACGGACCCGAGCGGACCCCGGAGGTGGTCAGACGACGCCCGTGACAGTGGCGGCCTCGACGGCGGCCTCCTCGCTGACGCCGTCGCCGAGGATGGTGTAGCGGTCCCGTATGGTGTGGGCGGTGGTCATCGCCTCGACCATCGTCCCGGTGTCGACGCCGAGCCCCTCGGCGGTCGTGGGCGCGCCGATGCTCCGCAGGGCGTCCCTGACCTGCCGCCACTCGCCGTCCTCGCCGCTGTGGAGGTACTCGGTGAGTATCGACCCCACCCCGACCTGGTGGCCGTGGAGCGCCCGTCCGGGCGCGATGCGGTCGAGCTGGTGGGAGATCAGGTGTTCGGCACCGGAAGCGGGCCGCGAGGAGCCCGCAATGGACATCGCCACTCCCGAGGAGACCAGCGCCTTGACCACCACCCACGCGCTCTCCTCCAGTCCCTGCTTGATGGAGTCGGCGTTGCCGACGAGCATCTCGGCGGTCATCTGCGAGAGCGCACCGGCGTACTCGGAGTACTCGACGTTCTTCAGCCGGTGGGCGAGCTGCCAGTCCTTCACCGCGGTGTAGTTCGAGATGATGTCCGCACAGCCCGCCGTCGTCAGCCGCCAGGGGGCGTCGGCGAGTACCTCGGTGTCGGCGACGACGGCCACCGGCGGGTCCGCCGCGACGGAGTGGCGGGTGTCGCCCTCGGGGACCGACCCGCGGCCGGAGACGATGCCGTCGTGGCTCGCCGCCGTCGGCACCGAGACGAGCGCCCGGTCGATTCGGTCGGCGGCCATCTTCGCGATGTCGATGGGCTTACCGCCGCCGATGCCGACGATGAAGCCGACGGCCTCTGCCTCGGCCCGCTCGATGACGCGCTCGACCTCCGCGAACGAGGCCTCCTCGACGATCACCCGGACGGGGTCGTGGCCGGCGTCGGCGAACGCCGCCGCGACCCGCTCGGCGGCGAGTTCGTTCGGCGTCGGCGAGGTGACGACCAGCGGCCGGCCGTCGAGGTAGAGGTCCTCGACCGCCTCGACGGTCCGGTCGAGGACGCCGTGACCCACCACCACGTTCCGCGGCAGGCGGATCCACGTCGATTTCTCGAACATACCGGGGATGACGGGGGAACGCGTTTAACGGTTCCTTCCGCGGCCCGTTCGGCCTCGAGGACCGACAGCTTCGCGGTGAGACCGAAGAACTCCGTGAGCGGGTCGTCGTACGACGCCGCCTCGAGCTGCTGGTCGATGGAGGCGAAGAGGTCCTCCCTGTCGATGGGCTTGCAGAGATAGTCGTCGAACGGCATGTCGACGATGCCAAAGCCCGGATCGAGGGCCGTCACCATGATGACCCGACAGTCGTACCCGCGGTCGCGGAGTTCTCGCAGCACCCTTTCCCCCGAAAAGGGCACGTCGGTCCAGCAACACCACGTCTATCTAGTCGTCCATCGCCGCGAGCGCCTCCTCGCCACCGTAGGCCGTCCGGACGTCACCGTAGCGCCCGCGCAGCCTGAGCGCGTACGCATCGGTGACCTCCCGCTCGAGGTCGACATCCTCGAGAACGGCTCCAGGGAGATCGCTATCCGGGAGGTGTGGATCGCCGACCCCTCGCCCGTTCGATGGGATCGGTCCGCGTCGGGCGTCGAGTCGGCCGGCGGCTTTCGTGCCGAACGCTCAGCCGCGGAGACGCTCGCCGACGTCGCCGAAGGTCCCGTGGAGCCGGTCCATCATCTCGTCGACGTCCGCCCGGGAGACCGTGAGCGGCGGCGTGAGGAGCACGTGATCGCCCCTCTCGCCATCGACGCTTCCGCCACCGGGGTAAACGGTGACGCGGTTCTCTAGCGCCGTCCGGAAAAGTCGTTTCCGGAACTGGGGTCCGCCTGCTTCGAGCGGCTCTCCGGTCTCGCGGTCCTCGACGAACTCGACGCCGAGCATCAGTCCCTTCCCTCGCACGTCGCCGACGAAGTCGTAGTCGTGGAACTCCTCGAACCGCTCCCGGGTGTAAGCGCCGACGTCCCTCGCGTTGGCGACGAGGTCGTGTTCGTCGACGTAGTCGAGGACGGCGGTCGCGATGGCGCTGGTCGTCGGATTGAACGAGAAGGTGTGGCCGTGGGTGAACCCGTCGTCCTTGTCCGCGAAGACATCGACGAGACGGTCGTGGGGCATGGCGCCGCCCAGCGGCGTGTACCCCGCACTCATCCCCTTGGCGGAGGTGATGATGTCGGGCGTGACGTCCCAGTGCTCGATGGCGAAGTTCTCGCCGGTGCGACCCATCCCCGACATCACCTCGTCCACGATCAGTAGCACGTCGTGGTCGTCGCAGATGTCACGGACGGTGGGGAAGTACTCGTCCCCGGGGACGACGGCGGCGTTGGCGGCACCCACGAGAGGTTCCGCGATGAAGGCCGAGACGTGGTCCGCCCCGACGTCGCGGATGACCTGGTCGAGCTGCTTCGCACACTCCGCTCCGTGGTCGCGACACTCCTCCTCGTCGGCGCAGAACCGGCAGCGGTAGGGGTAGGCCGCCGGCGCCTTCGGCCAGTCCTGCATCATCCCGACGAACGGCTCGCGTCGCGCGGGCATCCCGCCCGCGCCGAGCGTCCCGAGCGTGTTTCCGTGGAAGGAGAGCCGGCGACCGATGACGATCCGCTTTTCGGGGTTCCCCGTCTCCCGGTGGTACTCCCGGGCGAGTTTGAACGCGGACTCGTTGGCCTCCGAACCCCCCGAGACCATCCACGTGTGGGAGAAGCCGTCCGGGAGGAACGAGGCCATCCGCTCGGCGAACCGCTGGGCCGGCTCGTTCACCGAGAGGATGCTCGAGGTGTACTCGAGCGTGCCCATCTGGTCGCGGGCAGCCTCGGCGACCGCCTCGACGCCGTGGCCGATGTTGGAACACTGGTTGCCGGCCACGGCGTCCAGGTACTCGTTGCCCGCCGCATCGTAGATGTAGATCCCCTCACCGCGGACGATCTCGGGGTACTCGTCGAAGGTCCGCGGGAAGAGGTTCGTCGTGGTGGTGGTCAGTTCTCTGGTCGCGACGCGATCGTCCGTCTCCGCCGGTTTCGGGTCGGTCATCGGTGTGTTGGAACGTCGGGCCTGGGGTTCACCGGTCGATCTCGCCGAGCACTCGTTCGAACGTGCTCGGGGAACTGTCCGGCGCCGTCTCACCCATCGGGTCCGCGTCCATGGCTGGAGGCGTGTGCACACCGGTATAAATGTACACGGTAGTCCGGTACACGGAACTGGTCGCGTCCCGGGCGCCCTCGACCGTACGATACCCGCGAACCCGATCGACGGACCGACGACGACGATCACTAACGGACCGTATCGAGGATGGAGAGCAGGCGCTCCTCGGCCTCGCGGTCGGGCCCCTCCTCCCGTCCGGTCCTGTCGGAGTCGCGGTGGTCGGCGACGGTCGCCGCGAGCGCCGTCCCGTGATCGGTGGCCCGCCAGCCGAGCGACCGGAGCTTCGCCGTCGAGAGCAGGTGGGGGTACTCCCGGTAGAGCGGGAAGTCGGTGAGTTCGAGATCCGCCGCGGAGAGTTCCCGGGGTCCTGCAAACACCGGGTCGATCTCGGTCCCGCAGGCCTCGGCGATACGCTCGACCCACTCCCCGAGCGTCGGGGCGTGGCCGTCGCCGACGTTGTACGCCTCGCCCGGGTCACCCGTCTCGGCGACCGTCCGGAGGGCGCTCGCGACGTCGCCGACGTAGACGAGATGCCAGAGGTTCGTCCCGTCGCCGGGGACGACGACGCGGTCGTGGGCCCCGACGCGGTCGATCCAGTAGTCGAACCGCTCGGTGTAGTCGTGGGGGCCGTAGACCACGGGCGGTCGGACGCTCGCCGCGTTCACGCCGCGCTCGGCGGCCTCGCGGACCGCCCGGTCGCCCTCGGCCTTCCTGGCCCCGTAGGTGTCCCAGGAGTCGTCGACCGCCTCCTCGGCCGAGCAGGACTCGAGTGGCGTCTCGCCCTCGCGCTTGGGGATCCGGTTCTCGCCGTAGGCCGCCCCCGAGGAGACGTAGACGTAGGCGTCGGCCTCGGCGAACGCCTCCGTCGCCACCCGGACCTCCCCCGGGTGGTAGGCCACACAGTCCACGACGACGTCTGGGTCGACCGCCACGGCCGCCCGCTTCACTTCGGCCTCGACCGTCCGGTCGCCCTCGACGCGTTCGACCCGGTCGTCGTCGGCGAACGGGTTCGCGTGGTTGCCGCGGTTGAAGATCGTCACGTCGTAGCCGGCGTCGAGGAACTCGGAGACGGTGTGCCGGCCGACGAACCGCGTTCCGCCGATGACGAGTGCTCGTGTCATACGGGTTCGTCCCTGCCGTGGAGCAAAACACCATCGGACGGTCCTCTCTCTCCGGCCCGGATCTCTCGAGGACTGAACTGCTTCCTTGTTGACCAAGCCGTGGAACCATACTATCCTGGTGTGTGCTCGTGGAGTATGAACGGCGTTCTCAACGAGACCACCGGGACGGTCCACAGGAGCCAGGTCGGCGGCCCGGACCTGCAGACGGAGTGCGGGATCGCGTATCACGTCGCTCCGGAGCAGCTCCGGGCGACGACGGTCGAGCGGGCGAGGGCGGAGTTCGGTGCCAGCAGGTGCGGTCGGTGCTTCGAGGGGGCCGGCGGTTACTGACCGCGACCGTCCGTCACTCGCCACCGAGGTCGACGAGCTCGCCGTCCGCCGGTATCACGACCCCCCTTACTCGACCCAGACCTGGCCGAACGCGTCGAAGAACTCCGCGTCGGTGTCGACGAGCTCGTGTCGCGCCCGGAGCGTCCGTGCTCGTGCGGCCACGTCGTCGACGTGCGCGCCGAGCCGCTCTCGGTAGCTCTCGCGCCGTCGGGTCCCGAGATGGGTCCGGATGCTTCGCTCCGATTCGAGCCCCTCGACGACGGCGTCGCCCGACACCGGCAGGTCCCGCTCGACGGGGTCGATGACCCGCGCGAGGACGAGCTTGTTCCGTGCGAGCGCCTCCAGTCCCCGCTCTACCTCGTCGGGGGGTTCGAGGAAGTCGCTCGCGACCAGCACGAGCGACCGCGAGCCGATGGTCGCGGCGTAGGACTCCAGCGCCCCCTCGAAGTCGGCGTCGCCGGACGGCGCTATCCCGTTGAGCGTGTCGATGAGACCGAGCACCTCCCCGCGGTTCGAGCGTCCCCGGTCGAGCCGCTCGTAGCTCTCGCCGAACCGGGCGAACCGGAAGTCGTTGTGCTCGCGGGCGACGAGGTAGGCGAACCCGAGCCCGAGCTTGGCGGCGAACTCGAACTTCGTGGGGAGAGCCGGCTCGCCGGCGAAGTCCATCGACGCCGAGGAATCGAGCAGGACGTGGACGGTGAGGTTCCGCTCGGCCTCGTACTCCTTGACGTAGAACTCGTCGGTGCGGGCGAACAGCTTCCAGTCGATGCGCCGGGTGTCATCGCCCGGTGCGTACCGGCGGTAGTCCGCGAACGTGAGCCCCTCGCCCCGCTCGGCCGAGCGCTGCTCGCCCTGGAACTGCGAGGCGACGTTGCGCTTCTGGGACCGGGCGTAGCGCTCGATCTCGTCAAGGAAGCCCGGGTCGATGGTCATGGCGGTAGTGACGGTGGTAGTGGTCGTGGCCTCACAGCAGTTCCTCGACGGCGTCGTCCGGGGTCATCCCCTCGCGCTCGGCCCGGAAGTCGACGATGATGCGGTGACGGAGTACGGGTTTGGCCATCGCCTCGATGTCCGCCTCGCTGACGTACGCCCGACCCGCCAGCAGCGCCCGGGCCTTCGCCGTCACCACCAGCGCCATGCTCGCTCGCGGCGAGGCGCCGTACTCGATGTGGTCGGCGTTCCGGGTCTCGCGGACCAGCTCCACGGCCCGCGTCCGGATGTCCTCCGCGATGGGCACCTCGCGGGTCAGCTCCTGGGCCGCCCGGAGCTCCGGGCGGGAGAGCACCGTCTCGACCGGGATCGAGCGGTCCAGCCGCGTGGTGTACCGGTCGACGACCTCGATCTCCTCCTCCAGCGAGGGGTAGTCGACGAGGATCTTCAGCAGGAAGCGGTCGGACTGGGCCTCCGGGAGCGCGTACGTGTTGTGGTTGATACCGCACGCGCCGAACCCCGCGAGGTAGTTGTGCGTCCCGGGGACGCTCAGCCCCACGACCGGTCCCTCGTAGGAGCCCCGCTCGATGCTCGTCACCCGGTCGTAGAACACGTCGCCGTCGACCAGCCCGCGGAGGTACTCGGTCAGTTCGGCGGCCTCGTCGACACGATCGGTGTACTCGTCGACGACGTACGAGACCACCTCCCCGGGACGGTCCTCCGATTCGTAGGCCCCCCGCACCCGGTGTTTCGCCAGTCCCGACCCCTCGACGACGTCGGTCAGCGACAGTCCGCACGCCCTCGCCAAGTCGCCGAGATCGTCGACGATACTCGTCCGGAGGTCACGACCCTGCCGCTCGGCGAGGGTCCGTTCGGCGTCCGCCAGGAACGACTCGAAGTGACCCGTCGCCATCCGGTCGCGTCGCTCCCCGAGCCACCGGTAGGAGTTGTACCAGTCCCGCTCGGAGAGCGGGGACTCGTGTTTCATCCCGAGTCGGTCGACGACCCGCTCGAGGGCCTCCGCGGGGAGCGGCGTCGTCCGGTGGGCCGACTCGAACGTCTCGGCGTCGGGTTCCTCGCCGCGCCGCTCGAACAGGTCGAGGTACCGGGCCACGTCCTCGCGCTGTATCCGTACCTCGAAACGGTCGTCGCGTTCGTAGAGCCACGGGACGATCCCCTCGCCGAGGAGGAGGTGCGCGACGAGGTTGGTGAGCGTCCGGTCGGTCTGGACGAACGTCACCCGCCGCCGCTCGGTGTCGTAGTGCGACTCGGTGAGCAGGAACGTCTCCAGGAACGGTCGCTTGAACGGTTCGGGGGCCGAAAGGAGTCGTTCGGGCTCGCGGAGATGGTACCGTTCGGCGAGGTAGTCCACGAACGGTTTCGAGTCGACCGTCGCCTCGCGGCCGGTCCCGTCCTCCCGGACCCGCACGTCGAGGCCGACCCGCTCGACGATCTCGATCCACCGGTCGAGGAGGTCCGGGAGGTTCTTCTGGCGCACCGAGACGCTCGCGTCGGTCACGTGTCCCTCTGCGAGGACGAAACCGACGAGGAGGCCCGCCTCGGCATCCGTTAGCTCGTCGTCGATGCGGTGTCTCGCGCGGGATTCGACGTGATCGCCCGCGTCGATGTCGACCCCGCGGAGCGCGTCGCAGAGCGCCTCGCCAGCACCGTTCTCCGCTTCTGAGAGGTGGTTCAGCGTCCGGTCGTAGCTCACACCTGCCCGGTTCGCCAGTTCCCGCTTCGTGAGGTCGGCGGCGACCCGCAGGTCGTCGACCTCGTCCGGTGAGAGCGGTTCGCCCCTCCCGAACCGTTCGAGGAGGGTCGTGACCCGGTCCCGACCGACGACGTGGTGGCCCTGTTCGGTCCCGAGTCGCTCCAGCGCCTCGCCGTGTGAGGGGAACGGCTCCTCGGGCAGGTCCATCTCCCGGGGAGCGACGAGGTGGTCGTCCTCGTCGAGGTCGCGCGCCTTCACCCACCGTATCGCGCCGGCACGGTTGACGAGGAACGGGTGGTCCGCCGAGACTCGAACCGTCCGCCCGGTCTTCGTTTCCACCTCGTACGTCTCGCCCTCGTAGTCGACCTCGTAGACCGTACAGGGCGTCTCCCGGAGTTCGCCGTCGGGGCCGAGGGTCCGCGTCGTTCCGCCGGCGTCGTACATCCGGGTGTCACCGTCCTCGTGGACGAGGTCGCCGTGCTTCCGGGCGTACTCGAGTGCGTCGCCGGCACGCCACAGACGCCCGTCCATGTACAGCGACTCGTCGGGGTGGAGGCTCCCCTCCTGGTCGATGGGGTTCTGTGTGGCCAACAGGAAGAACGGCTCCGGGAGGCGGTAGGTCTGCCCGGCGGCGGTCACCTGCTTCTCCTCCATCGCCTCCAGCAGGGCGGCCTGGGTCTTCGGCGTCGCGCGGTTGATCTCGTCGGCGAGGACGATGTTCGCGAAGATGGGTCCCTTCTCGAAGACGAAGTCCCGGCCGCCCTCGCCCTCGCGGATGATCTCGGTACCGGTGATGTCCGAGGGCATCAGGTCCGGGGTGTTCTGCACGCGGGAAAAGGAGAGGTCGATGACGTTCGAGAGCGTGCGGACGGTGAGGGTCTTGGCCAGCCCGGGGTTCGACTCCAGGAGGGCGTTGCCATCACACAGCAGACAGACGATCAGGTCGTCGAGGACCTCCCGCTGTCCGACGAGTCGCTTGCCGACCTGCTCGCGGACCTCGCCGAGTCGGTCTTGGAGGGTGTCGACGTCGAGGTCGACGTCGGTGCCGGCGTCGGTGATGGTCTCTTCCTCCCAGTCCAAGTCCTCGTCGGGGTCGTCGCTACCGAACCGTGCGTCGTCGTCCGTCGTGGGTGTGTCGGAGCGGTCGTTCATGCGTTCTGGTGTCCTGCGTTCGTGCGTCCTGCGTTCACGTGTCGTCCTCGCGGATGCGGACGTTGTACTCCCGGATGATGTCGGCGTTCTCGACCTCCTCGCTCGGGGCGAACCCGGACTGCTGGGCGTCGTACGAGCCAGAGGCGGAGAACCCGCCGCTGTCGTAGCTGCGGTCCTGGCTCTCCCCGCCGCCCTCGCCGCCGGCCGAGCCGCCGACGACGGCGTCGAGGTCGTCGCTCCCCTCGTCGACGTCGGTCTCCTCCCCGAGGATCTCGTCGCCGTCCTCGAGGCCCCCGTAGTCGCGGTCGGACCGGTCCTCGCCCCCGGTGTCGACGTCCTCGGGCGAGTTCGTCAGGTCGAGGCCGACGACGCTCGCCTGGACCGTCACCGCCGAGAGGACGATCACGAGGAGGACGGTCCCGGCGACCCGCCGGGTCGAGACGAGGTCCGCGCTGGACGCCTGCCGGAGCCCGGCGAGGACGTCCTCGTAGAGGCGGCCGGCGACGCGGGTCTCCGAGCCCGCTCGAGCGGCGTCGCGGGCCGTCCGGAGCGCCTCCCGGACCTCGGGGTTGACGGCCTCGAACCGCTCGACCAGCGGCACGCGGACGCGGGCGACGAACTCGACGACGCCGACGAGGAGGCCGACCCCGACGGCGACGGCCTGGCGGGCGTACTCGGGGCCCGGTAGCGGCAGCCCGAGGACGCTCAGACCGAGGTTGACGGCGAGCGTGATCGCCGCGGCGTCGACGATGGCGTGGACCGCCGCCGCCTTCTGCCCCTCTCGACGGACCCGGCTGACGGCCCGCTCGACCCGCTCGCGTGCCTCGCCGATCGGGAGGCGTTCGCGCTCGGTTCCCGGGGGTCCACCATCGGCCACGGGTCAGGATCCCTCCGAGGACGACTGGCTCTCGAGTTCGTCGATGCGTTGTTCCAGGTCCTCGATGGTTTTCTCCTGTTCGGCGACGGTCTCCTCGAGGGCGTCGATCTCGTCCTCCTGTGCGGTGACGGTCTGCCGGAGCGCCTCGTTCTCGTCCTCGAGGTCGTCGCGTTCCTCCTCGAGGGTCTCGACCTCCTCCTCCAGCCTGGTCACGGTCCGCTGGAGCTCGTCGCGCTGGTCCCGGAGGGTCTCGAGCCGGTTCTCGAGGTCGGTCTTCTCGCGTCGCAGCTGTGTGACGTCCCGCTCGAGGGCGTCTCGCTCCTCCCTGACCTCCTGGAGCTCCCCGCGTGCGGTCTCCAGGGACTCCCGGGTTTCGGCGAGCTCGTCCTCGGTCTCGCGGAGCCCCTGTTCGGTCTCGCGGAGGTCCTCCGTCACCTGCTGGAGGTCCTCCTGTCGCGTCTCGATCGTCTCGTTCACCTCCTCGAGCTCGCCGCGTGCGGCCCGCAGCTCCGACCGGGTCTCCCGGAGGTCCTCCCTGAGCTCCTGGTTCTGCGTACGCAGCTGTTCGTTCTGCTGGCGCATGTCCGAGACCGAGTCCTGGTAGAACATCGTCGCGCCGGCGGTTCCGGCGACGCTCACCGCGATGAGCAGCACGAGCGCGACGTTGATGCTCCCGCCGAGGAGTTTCATCGGGTGCCACCAGTCCCTGCAGGAACAAACGTCTTGTCCGTCCGACGGGGTCCGTGGCCGTCGGCGCCGTACGGTCGTGCGTGACTATTTCTAGCGGTCCCCGGGAACGTCGGCGTGTCGAGACCGACGGACCGGATCCCTGATCGGGACGGAGGCACGGAATCACGCACGACCGTGTCAGCCGTCCTCACTGTCCACCTCCGGAGCCGAACCCGCGGCGACCCGCCGGCCGGTCGAGCGCCGGTAGGCGCCGAGCCGCCGGGCGACGACCTCGAGCAGGAACGCCAGCAGCGCGACCGTCAGCAGGAGCCACCCCCACTCCTGCCTGACGTCGCGGGTGCTGACGGCCCGCTGCGTGACGACGCGAGCGATCTCCACGGCCTGCCCCGACCGGAACGTCCGCCCGTCTGTCCCCCGAACGAGCGCCGACACCGAACTCGACGGCCCGAGCGAGGCGTACTCCTCGGGGTAGTTCACCGCGTACGTGGCGTCCAGCACCGTCTCGAACCCCGGCTCGCTCGGCGTCACCGTCGCCTCGTAGGTCCGGGGGTCGACCTGCCGGAACGTCGGCGGCCCCGTCGGGCGCTCGTCGCCGACGTACCGTATCCGGGTGGGTTCGCCGACGCGCGTGTCCGGCGCGGAGACGACGCCTTCGGCGCCGCCCTCGGGGTCGCCGATGGCCCAGTTGACGGATTTGGAGAGGAGCAGCGAGTCCGGCTCCCGGAGCAGGCCGTCGAGCGTGCCGTCGTTGCCGTAGGCCGTGATCGAGACCACCCGTCCGAGCCCGTAGCGCCACTGGGTCACCGCGGGGGTTCCGTCGCCGGCGGCGACGAGGAAGTCCGCCCCGGGCCGCACGCTCACGTCGTGGACGAGCGGGGGGTTCGCCGTCGTCTCCACCCCTGCGGTGATGAAGTGGTTCCGGTCGACGATCGTGAGTCTGTCCGAGGCGAACGTCCGGGACTCCCCGCCGAACAGGAGCCGCAGGCGGTCGGTCTCGTCCGCACGGAGGTACTGGCCGCCGGTCGTGCCCGCGACCTCCGTCAGCAGTTCGTCGTTGACGGGGCTGCCGACGCCGACCGTGACGACCTGGACACCCTGTGCGCCGAGCCGCCGGGCCACCGGGCCGGCGGTGCTCCCGCGGTCGTTCCCGTCGCTGATGACGATGACCGTCCCGGGGCCGCCGAGCAGCTCCGCGGCGCCGCGCAGCCCCACCCCGAGGTCGGTCCCGCCGCGGCTGCTCAGCCGCCGGATCTTCTCCCGGAGCTGCTCGCGGTTCTCCCCCAGGTCGACGACGTCTTGGACCCGGAAGACGCGGTTGTTGAACGCGACGATGCCCACCTCGTTCTCGTCGCCCAGCTGCTCGAGGGCGTCCAGCGCGATGGCCTTCTGGACGCGCATCCCCGACTCCGCGCTGGAGGAGACGTCGACGAGGAGGGCGATGCGGGCCGTCCGTCCGCTCCCCTCGCCGAACGAGACCGGCAGCGTCGCGGCCAGCGAGGAGTTCGCGTAGCCGCCGTTGTCGTAGGCGTTCGACCCGCCCGCGACGACCAGGCCCGTCCCGTCGATGACCGCCCGCTGGAGCGCCGAGACGTTCCCGAGTTGGGGCGCCGGGACGTCCTGTATCACGACCGTCCGGTACGGCGAGAGGTCCGACGGGACCGACTCGGCCCGGTCGAGGTCGTAGAGCCCGTCGAGCAGGTCGCCGAACGGGTACTCGCCGCGGGCGACGTAGAGCACCCGGGGCTTCGGGACGACCCTGACGGCCTTCCGGTAGACGTCGTTGGCCCCGAAACGGTCGTCACCGTCGATCCTGACCTCGAGTTCGTGGGAGCCGACATCGGAGAACGCGTAGGTGAACTCGTAGGCGCCGGCTCCCCGTACCTGGCCGGTCGCCACCGGTGTCCCGTCGGCGTAGACCGTCACCGTCCGTGACTCGTTCTCGAGGGCCGCCCCGTCGACCCGGACGAGGAAGGCGTTCTCGACGCCGACGCTGGTCTTCGCCGGTCCCGCGAGGGTGACGTACCGCTCGGGTGCCCGGACCGCCAGGTCGACAGCGTGGACTGTCGCGTTCGCGTCCCGGGCGACCTCGCCGGCCTCCTCGAGCGAACGACCGCCCGTCACCTGCCCGTCGGAGACGAGCAGCACCGACGCCCCGCGGTCGACGTTGGCAACGACCGCGTCGCCGATGCGGGAGGTGTTCCCCGAGGCGACGACCGAGCTCGTCACCGGAACGCCCTCGGCCTCGATGGCGGCCGCGAGCCCCTCCGGGTCGGCCCCGGTCACCTCCATCGACGCGGACTCGTCGACGAGCATCCTGACTCGTGGATCGCCGGGGGTCGTCTGCGAGACGACGGTGTACGGGCCCGCTGCGGCGACGACGAGACAGCCCACGACGAGGGCCCGCGAGGCGAACAGGACGAGCCGCCGCCGACGCGACCAGCCCCCGCCCGGTCCCCGGAGCCGGAAGGTGAGCCAGGCCACGAGCGCGAGCGCGACCGGGAGCGCCGCGAGGACGAGCGGCAGCGCTACCCCGACGGTCATCCCCTCGACGGTGGTTTCGAACGCCATCAGAGGTCACCCCGCCACCGCAGGTACGACAGTTCGACGAGGACGAACAGCAGCGCCCCGCCCGCGGCGACCGGCGAGAGGTCGAGCGGTCGGGGGACCTGCTCCTCGCGCTCCCGGACGACGCCGTCGGGCCCGGTCGAGAGCGACGGCGCAGAGACGTTCGATTCGGTCTCGCTGAGCAGCGACGCGCCGACCCGCCGGTCGCCGTAGCGGTAGAACCCGACCGCTGAGAGGGTGGCCGTCCCCGAATCGGGGGTGACGGCGTCCTCGGGCGTCTCGACGGTGGTCCCGTTCGGGACCGACAGGCGCGTCCCGGTCGGGTAGTTGGTCGCTGCGAGCGTCTCGCGACCGGCCGCCTCGTACACCGCCCGTTTCCAGAACACCGGGTACTGGTAGTGGAAGTGGAACGCCGAGTCCGACTGGAGGTAGCCGTAGTAGAGCAGCCGGCCGTCGCCGAGCCGGGCGCGTGCCACGAACGGCGAGCCGTCGGCGGTGACGACGGCCTCCGCGCCCTCCTTCAGCTGGGTCTCGACGTACACCTCGGGCGGCGGGAACTGGATGCCGCGCGTCAGCCGGTCGTCGGCGAGCCGCAGCGAGGGGTCGCTCGCCGTACCGGCCGGCTCCACCGCGAGCAGTTCCCCGTAGCCGACCGACCGGAGGTCGCCCTGGGCGCCGACGATGACGCCGCCGCCGCCCTCGGCGACGTCGGCCGCCTGCTGTCTCGTCGACCGGAGCAGGCGGTCGCCGTCGATCCCCGAGAACACGACCACGTCGTAGGGCTCCGAGATGGACGTCGGCGGCCGTTCGACGGTCAGCGCCACCTCCTCGAGCACGTCCAGGGCCGTCCGCAGGTAGCGGTTCTCCTCGTTGGTCAGCAGGAGTACCCGTATCCGTGCGCGGTCGGGACCGGCGACGTAGAGGCGGTCGTCGAGGGGAAAGGCGTCGCCGGGCGAGAGCCGTAGCTCGTTGTTCCCCGTCGGCACCGGGAGCGTCGCGGTCCCGACGTCCCCCGGAGCCAGCGTGAGCCGTTCGCGCTCCCCGCCCAGCGAGACCGTCCGTTCGACCTCGCCCTCGCCGTAGTTCTTCACCGAGACCGTCACGTCGGTCCGTCCGTACTCGGCGCCGACGATGCCGACGTTCGCCACCTGTCCCCCGACCTGTCGGACGTCGACGGTGTAGCCCCGGCCCCGGACGGTCTCGACCGCGGCCCGCCAGCCGTCCGCACCGGCGAAGTCGGAGACGACGACGATGCGGGCCTCCCGCCCGGCGACCGCGGCGGCACCCGTGATCGCCGCGGCGAGGTCGCCGTCCGCTTCGGTGACGTCGACGTCGGCGAGGGCGGCGAGGGCGTCCTCGCCGCTCCCGCGCCTGAGCACCACCTCCGGGCTCTCCCGGGCGACGACGATCGACGTCGTCCCCGTGGCGACCTCCCCGGCGATGGTCTTCGCGCGGGCGAAGCGTGACTGCCCGCCGGCGTCGGCGACGGTCGTGCTCGCGCTCGCGTCGAGGACGACGACGGTCTCCTCGACGGTCTCCGTGCCGCCGACCGTGACGTACGGCGATGCGAGCGCGAGCGCGACGGCGACCACGACGAGCGCCTGTATCAGCAGCAGGAGGTTCCGCCGGAGCGTCTCGAACGCGGGGCTGTCCGTCCCGGACTCGTCGCTCGCGGCGAGGAACTCGAGCGTCGGCAGCCGCAGCCGCGTCGGTTCCGGGCGCACCAGGTAGAGGAGGACGAGCGGGACCAGGGCGGCGAGGGCCGTCAACCCCAGCGGGGTGAGGAAGACGTCCGCGAGTCCTGCCATCACTCGTGACAACATGGCGGCCGACAAGGGTCTTTTCACCGTCCGGTCGTTTAGCCGGAGCCCAAGTGACGACCGGAGGCCTCGACGAGTGCCATCTGTTCGCGGTAGCCCCGGCCCGCCCCGGGTTCGTCGCTCGACGAGCGACGGGGAGAGGGGTAATACCCGCGACGCGGACGGTACGGAGTGATCGACGGATCCGAACCGCACGGCACGTTCGGCCCGGGGTCGTTCCGTTCCGGCCTCGGTATCGTCCTCATCGCGGGCGGGATGGCGGTCTGCCTGATGACGATCTGGGGCCGGGTCTCGGGGAGCGAACCGATGATCGCGGGGAGTCAGACGCTACTGATCGGTGTCGTCATGAGTGTCGGCGCGTCCCTGGGCGACGTCCTCCCCGAGAGCGGATACTGTCGGTCGTACGCCCACTGAGTGGGCACCTATAGTAGCGTTTGCAACCGATGACACACCCCGGAGGGGGACGTCCTCCCCCCGTCCGTGAGTAACGACGTCCAAACGCAACTATACGTCGGACGGCGGGACCGTCGAGAATGGGTGGGGTTCGGACCCCGGCGACGCGGCGGACGGTTCGACGGCGGACCGCGCGGGCCCCGCATCGCCGGCGCCCGCGATCGGCCGTCACTCGTCCGCCCATACGGTCGTGCGCAACTGCTTGCAGTGGTTTTCGGGAACACCGGCGTTCGAGACCGATACGATGGACAGCTGCTCCGTGAGGCCGAACGGAACTACGCACGACCGTCTCAGTCGTCGGTCGAGACGACACCGCGGTCCTCGGCGCCGGCCCTGCCCGCGGCGCCCGCGGGCTCGGGGGGCTCGTTGCGGACGTCGGCCCGTTCGCGCTCGGCGATGACCTCCGCGTAGGCGTCGGGCATCACCTTCACGAACTTCCCCAGCTCCTCCTCCCAGTGCTCCAGGACGTAGGTTCCGCGGTCCGAATCGGTGTACGCGACGTGGTTCTCGACCAGCCGCCGGAGCATCCGGCGGTCCTTCGCGTCGAGGTTCCGCGAGGTCGAGACCATCCCGTGGTTGACCTTCTCCTCGAAATCGCCCTCGCGGTCGAGGACGTAGGCGACCCCGCCGGACATCCCGGCGGCGAAGTTCTTGCCCGTCTCGCCGAGCACGGCGACGCAGCCCCCGGTCATGTACTCACAGCCGTGATCGCCGACGCTCTCGACGACCGCCTTCACGCCGGAGTTGCGCACCGCGAACCGCTCGCCGGCCATCCCGTTGGCGTAGAGCTCGCCGCCGGTCGCGCCGTAGAGCGCGACGTTGCCGACGACGATGTTCTTCTCGGCCTCGTAGGGGGCGTTCTCGGGGGTCTCGACGATCAGCTTCCCGCCCGAGAGCCCCTTGCCGAGGTAGTCGTTGCCCGAGCCGGTGAGGTCCATCGTCACGCCGGGGGCGAGGAACGCGCCGAACGACTGGCCGGCCACGCCCTCGAAGTCCACCCGGATCGTGTCGTCCGCGAGCCCGGCCTCGGCGTACTCCTCCGAGAGGCGGTTCGAGAGCGTCGCGCCGACCGCGCGGTGCCGGTTCGAGATGTCCATGTCCAGCGACACCGGCTCGCCGCGCTCGATGGCCGGCTCGGCCTCCTCGAGTATCTCCCAGTCGAGCTGCTCGTCGACGTCGTGGGTCTGGGGCTCGGTCTTCGTCCGGGCCTCGCCGGCGAGCGGCGCGATGACCGACGAGAGGTCGAGTTTGCGGGCCTTCGGGTGCTCGACGTCGGTCCGCTGGCGGAGACACTCGACCCGCCCGACCATCTCCTCGACGGTCGTGAACCCGAGTTCGGCCATGATCTCCCGGAGCTCCTGGGCCATGAACGTCATGTAGTTGATGACGTGCTCGGGCTGGCCGGGGAACCGCTCGCGGAGATCCTCGCGCTGGGTGGCGACGCCGACCGGACAGGTGTTCTCGTGGCACTGGCGGGCCATCACGCAGCCCGAGGTCACGAGCGAGGCGGTGCCGAAGACGTACTCCTCGGCCCCGAGCAGGGCGGCGACGGCGACGTCCCGTCCCGTCTTGAGTCCCCCGTCGGTCGTCACCTTGATGCGCGAGCGCAGACCGGTCGCACAGAGCATCTGGTTGGCCTCGGCGAGCCCGAGCTCCCAGGGCAGGCCGGCGTTCTTGATGCTGGTCTTCGGGGAGGCGCCCGTCCCGCCGGAGTGACCCGACACGTGGACCACGTCGGCGTTGGCCTTCGCGACGCCGGCGGCGATGGTGCCGATGCCGGCCTCCGAGACCAGCTTGACGTTGATGTCCGCCTCGGGGTTGCCCGCCTTCAGGTCGTGGATGAGCTGCTTGAGGTCCTCGATGGAGTAGATGTCGTGGAGCGGCGGCGGAGAGATGAGCCCCACGCCGGGCGTCGAATACCGGACGTGGGCGATCATCTCGTTGACCTTCTTGCCGGGGAGATGGCCGCCCTCGCCGGGCTTGCTCCCCTGAGCCATCTTGATCTGGAGCTCATCGGCGTTCGTCAGGTAGTTCGAGGTGACGCCGAACCGGCCGGAGGCGACCTGCTTGACCGAGGTGTTCTTCTCGGTGCCGAACCGTTCCGGGGGTTCGCCCCCCTCGCCGGTGTTCGACTTCCCGCCGAGGCGGTTCATCGCGATGGCGTTGTTCTCGTGGGCCTCCGGCGAGAGGCTCCCGAGGCTCATCGCCGCGGTGGAGAACCGCTTTACGATCGACTCGACCGGCTCGACGTCCTCGACCCGGACCGGGTCCCGGTCGGAGACGAACTCCAGCAGCCCCCGCAGGCTCTGGAGGTTCTCCGTCTGGTCGTTCATCATCTCCGCGAAGTCCCCGTACCGCTCGTAGTCGCCGGTTCGGACCGCCTGCTGGAGCGTCCCCACCGACTTGGGGTTCCACTCGTGGAACATCCCGTTCGAGCGGTGCTCGTACTCGCCCTGGCGCTCCAGGTCGACGTCCTCGCCGAACGCGACCTCGTGGCGGCGCTGCAGGTCCGTCTCGATGTCGCCGATGTCTATCCCCTCCGTCCTCGCCGTCGTTCCCTCGAAGTACTCCGAGACGAGGTCCGAGGAGAGCCCCACGGCCTCGAAGATCTGTGCGCCCTGGTAGGACTCGACCGTCGAGATGCCCATCTTCGCCATGGTCTTCAGCAGGCCGTCCTCGACCGCGCCGACGTAGGAGTCGACGGCCGCCTCGACGTCCGCGCCGTCCGGCCCGGCGACGAGGTCGGCGATGGACTGGTAGGCGAGGTAGGGGTTTATCGCGCCGGCGCCGTAGCCCACGAGCGTCGCGAAGTGGTGGACCGCACGCGGGTCACCCGACTCGAGGACGAGCCCGACGTGGTTGCGAAGGCCGTTCCGCACGAGGTGGTGGTGGACGCCGCCCACGGCGAGCAGGGACGGGACGGGGACTCGCTCCTCGCCCGCGTTCCGGTCCGAGAGGACGACGACGTCGTGCTCGCGGGTGGCCGCGCTCGCCTCCGTCCGGAGCCGGTCGACGGCCGCCTCGAGTGTCGGGGTCTCCTCGGGGTCGTAGGTGATGTCGACGACCGCGGTCGAGAGCCCCCGAGAACCGTCCAGGTCCTTGATCGCGGCCGTCTCGGCGTCGGTCAGGATGGGCGACTCACACACCAGCTGCCGGGCGTGGTCGGGCGTCTCGCCGAGCAGGTTCCCCTGCGGGCCGAGACGGGTCTCCATCGACGTGACCAGCTCCTCGCGGATGTAGTCGATCGGCGGGTTCGACACCTGTGCGAACAGCTGCTTGAAGTAACTGAACAGCGGCCGGTTGAACTGCGAGAGCACCGAGAGTGGCGTGTCGTCGCCCATCGAGCCGACCGGGTCCTTCCCGTCTCTCACCATCGGCTCGATGAGATGGTCCATCTCGTCGTACGTGTAGCCGTACAGCGCCTGGTGAGAGCGGAGTCCGCCGTTCACCTCCCCATGAGGGGTGCGGTCGGCCCCGTCGTCGAGTTCCCCGAGCGTGACCTGGTTCTCCTCGACCCACTCGCCGTACTTCTCGTCGAGCAGCCCGTCGAACACCTCCTCGTCGGGCACGACGCGGCCCTCCTCCGGGTCCGCGAGGAACAGCTGTCCGGGCCGGAGCCGCCCGCGCTCGACGATGTCGGCGGGGTCGTGGTCGAGCGCACCCGCCTCGCTCGCCATCACGAGCCGGTTGCCCTCGAGCACGTCGTACCGGCAGGGGCGCAGCCCGTTCCTGTCGAGGACCGCGCCGATTCGGTCGCCGTCGGTCGCCGCCACCAGCGCCGGGCCGTCCCACGGCTCGACGAGCGAGGCGTGGTAGTCGTACCACTCCTGGCGCTCCTCGTTCACGCGGTTCTCCTCCTTTCGCCACGCCTCGGGGATGAGCATCCGCAGGGCGTGGGGGAGGTCTCGACCGCCCTTCATCAGCAGTTCGAGCGCGTTGTCGACGCTCGCGGTGTCGGACTGCTCGGGGTCGTCGATGATCGGCTTGATCGTCTCGATATCCGAGCCGAAATCGGGGTGGGCGACGTCCGTCTCGCGGGCCCGCATCCAGTTGATGTTCCCCTGGATGGTGTTGAACTCGCCGTTGTGGATGATCGTCCGGTACGGGTGCGCGAGATGCCACGCGCCGAGCGTGTTCGTCGAGAAGCGCGCGTGGACCATCGCGAACGTCGTCTCCATCCGCTCGTCGGCGAGCTCCGGGAAGTAGGCGGGGATCTGGTCGGCCTTCAACAGCCCCTTATAAACAACTGTCTTGCGGTCGAGCGAGCAGACGTAGAAGCGCTCGCCGCCCGTCGGGGCCTCCTCGCCGATGCGGTTCTCGACGGCACGGCGCGCGACGTACAGCGCGCGGTCGAACGCCTCGCCGTTCATCCCCTCCTCACTCAGGCCGCCCTCCGGGCGGACGAACACCTGGACGACACGGGGTTCGGATTCCAGGGCCGTGCGGCCGAGGTCGGCCGCCTCGGCGTCCGTCGGGACGTCCCGCCAGTGGAACGTCTCGAGACCGTGCTCGGCGAACGCCGATTCGAACAGCTGCCGCAGCCGCTCGCCCGCCTCGCGGTCCTGCGGCAGGAACAGCGTCCCGACGGCGTACTCCCGTTCGGGCGGGAGGTCGACGTCCAGTTCGTCGGCGAAGAAGCGGTGGGGGATCTGGATCAGCGCCCCCGCGCCGTCACCGGTGTTCGGCTCCGCTCCGGTCGTGCCCCGGTGTTCCAGGTTCTCCAGCAGTTCGAGCCCGTCCGCGAGGACTGCGTGGCCACCGGCGCCGTCGAGATCGAAGACGACCCCGACACCACAGGACCCGCGGTAGTCGTCCGGCGACGCGAGCCCGACCCCGCCCGCGTCGGCGTCCCTTCGTTCTGGCATACGGTGACATAGCCACAGGGTTCATAAGAGAGTTCTCCTCAAGGACTAATGGTTCATTAATCTCAACTAAGGAGGTATAAGGAGACTGAGGGCTCGACGAAAGTGCGGACGAACGTCCGGCGCGTCCCCCGATAGTAGGCTGTTTCGACCAGTGATTCGGACCGATTACATCTTCCCTTGCGTTTCCGGCGGTATTTGACAGGGTTCCTCATCCACAGCTCGGGCCCCGGTGGCACGGGACGGTGCCGACACGCGTGTCCGGTCGGGACCTCCGGAGGGCCGAGCACCCACCGAGAAACGAGACCCGATGCCGGAACGACGGACGCGGAGGGTAGACCGGTCGGATCGTACGACCCCCGATCCAAGGAGATTTCACGAGCGGCCTTTTTCACCCATGTTTTTGCGCCGAGTGGTGCGCCTTCGGCGCACCCGAGGCGGAAAAAGATGGTCAGTAGTTCTTCGCGAAGTACGCCGTCTCGACCGCCTCCTCCCCGCAGACCCCGCAGGTCTCGTGGACGGGCTCCTCGTCCCGATCGAGGGGGAGGAGCACGATCTCGGCGGCGACCTGCTCTTTGATCTCTGCCTCGCAGTCCTCGTCGCCACACCAGCCCGTCTTCACATAGCCGCCGTGGCGGCCGACGGTCCCGAGTATCTCGTCGCGGCCGTGGGTCTCCCGGACGTTCGACTCGAGGTTCTCCTCGGCGGCGGCGTAGAGCTTCGCGTACACCGTGTCGAGCGCGTCGTCGACCGCGCCGACGGCGTCCCCGCGGTCGGCGGTCTCGCGCTCGCCGTCCGGACGGTGGACGAGCGTGGCCTCGCCGTCCTCGACCTCGTTCGGTCCGACCTCGATCCGGAGGGGAACGCCCTTCAGCTCCCACTCGTTGTACTTGAACCCGGGGTTGCGCTCGTCGCGGTCGTCCAGGTTCACGCGGAACTCGGCGCCGAGTTCGTCGGCGAGATCGCCGGCGTAGGTCAGCACGTCATCGCGGGTTTCGGCCCCCCAGATGGGGACGACGACGACCTGCGTGGGCGCGAGCGTCGGGGGGAGGACGAGCCCCTGGTCGTCGGAGTGGGTCATGACGAGCGCGCCGAGCGCCCGCCAGGAGAGCCCCCACGAGGTGGTGTGTGCCAGCTGTTCGTCCTCGTCCTCGTCGGTGTAGTTCACGTCGTACGCGTCGGAGAACGTGGTGCCGAGGTAGTGGGACGTTCCCCCCTGGACGCTCTTGCCGTCGGGCATCAGCGCCTCGACGCTCGTGGTCGTATGGGCGCCGGGGAACTTGTCGTGGGGGGGCTTGCGACCGCGGAGGACGGGTATCGCGAGGACGTCCTCGTAGAGGCGCTCGTACTGGTCGAGGCGGGTCATCGTCTCCTCCCACGCGCCCTCCCGGTCGCGGTGGGCGGTGTGACCCTCCTGCCAGAGGAACTCCTTGGTGCGGAAGAACGGCTTCGTGTCGGTGGCCTCCCACCGGACGACCGAGCACCACTGGTTCACCCGGAGCGGGAGGTCCCTGTGCGAACGGACCCACTGGCTCATGAACGGGGTGATGATGGATTCGCTGGTTGGCCGGACGGCCAGCCGCTCCTCGAGCTCCTCGTGGCCGCCGTGGGTGACCCACGCCACCTCGGGGTCGAACCCCTCGACGACCTCGGACTCGCGCTCGAGGTAGCTCTCCGGGATGAGGACGGGAAAGTAGGCGTTCTGCACGCCGGTTTCCTTGAAGTAGCCGTCGAGGTAGCCCTGCAGTCGCTCCCAGACGGCGTACCCCCGGGGGCGGGTGACGATGAACCCGCCCATCGGGGCGTAGTCGGCCAGTTCGGCCTTCTGTACCACCTCGGCGTACCAGTCGCCGGTGCTGTGCTCCTTGGACTCGGTGATGCCGAGCTCCTGTTCCTCCGCGGCGTCGCTCATGGTCGTGAGTGTGTCAGCGTGGTCTTAAACGCGGCGCGTTCGTCGTCGGAGCGAGACAAGCCGGGATGAATCGGGACGACGGCGGTGTGCGGTGTGGTGACGCGCCCGAACGGGCCACGGGGGGTGTTTCGAGCGGATGGAGTGGCGGAAAGGTGATAAGGTACGGATACAGAGGACGGACCAGAGAGAATGACCGACGAGCCCCCCTCCAGCGTGGAACTCGACGACGTCCTGCGGGCCATCTCGACCCGCGAGCGCCGGTTCGCGCTCTACTACCTACGCGAGCGCGAGTCGTCGTCCGTCGAGCGCCTGGCCGACGTCGTCGGGACGTGGCTGGCCGTCGAGGACGGGACGGCCCCGGTGGGTGTCGAGGACCGCGACCGACTGTTCCGGGCGCTCCGCGGGACGCACCTGCCGGAGCTCTCCGAGCTCGGGCTCGTCGAGTACGACCCGGACGCGGGGACCGTGTCGCTGGTCCCGCCGTGTGGGGTGGTCGACCCGCTCCTGGAGACGACCGCGTCGCTGGAGCAGGCGACACGGGTCCCGCCCTCCGCCGAGGCGGCGGCCGCCCGGAACGACCGCGCCCTGTAGGGGGATGAGCCTCACGGAGTTCGTGGACGAGGTGGCCGACCGCCGCAAACGGATCACCGTCTACGGTCCCGAACCGCCGGCGGACGTCTCCGACCTGTTCGAGACGTGGAACGTCACCGTCGACTACGAGCACCTGCCGACGGCTCCGGAGGACGCCTTCATCACGGTCCACGAGGGCGAGGAGTTCCTCGGCGGTGTGAGTGCGGCCGCGCTGGCGACGCTCGCCACCCCCACCGTCGGCGAGCCCTGGGGGGAGTCAGACCGCGAGGAGAGCTACCGGGAACTGCTGAACCTCCTCGACGACACGCTGTTCTTCTCGGGGAACCGCCGCCAGCTGCTGGCCACCTCCCGGGAGTTCGAGGAGCGGGCCTGGCGCCGCGGGACGGGCGCGCTCCACGCCACGTTCCAGTCCGAGGCCGCCTTCGGCCCACAGACCGAGGTGTACGGCCGGCTGGCCGGGCAGTCCGACCTCGAGGTACACGTCTACGCGCCCGAGGCGTGGCGACCGGTCGACGCCGCGCCCGAGTGGGCACCCTCTACTGACGGCGTCCACTGGCACCACGCCGACGCCGAGGAGCTCCACCGGACGTGGCTCGTCGCCTACGACGGGGGGGAGGACCCCGAACAGGAGTGCGCGCTGGTCGCCTTCGAGGAACGCGCGGACGAGTACGAGGGGTTCTGGACGTACGAATCGTCGCTGGTCGACGAGATCGTCGGCTACCTCCAGCGGACGTACGGGTAGGCCGAACCGCCCGCACCGCGTGACGGCGTCGTCCGACGGCGACGGTTGTCCTGCGGCGAACGAGACGTCATTCCCGACCGGGCTGTAGAGTCACCATGTACGACAGGATACTCCACCCGACCGACGGGAGCGAGGCGTCGATGGCGGCCGCCGATCACGCCATCGAGCTGGCGGCCGCGAACGGGGCCACCGTCCGGTTCCTCTACGTGGTCGACGTGGGCTCGCTCGCGGCCGACGACTTCAGCGGGGTCCTGCTGGAGAACTTAGAGGGGAGCGGTCAGGCGGCCCTCGACGAGCTCGTCGAGCGTGCCGAGGCGGTCGGCGTCGACTCGGTCACCGCCGTCGAGACGGGCGTTCCCCACCGCGAGATCGTCGCCGACGCCGAGTAGCCCCCTCCCCACGGAGGCCACCGTCCCCGTTGCCGACGCCTGTCCGAACCCCGGAATCGCGTCCTGCTCTCCGCAGTGTTCCGTTCCTATATTTATTGATGAGAACGTTCTCTGCTGCTCCACACCGGAGATCCCGTCCTCGCGCCATCATCCCTAAATATCGACGACGTGTACCGTGACGTATCCTCTCTATGTTCGGACACGGTATGAAACGGTTTCTCGATATAGCTCGGAACGATGGCGTGGAGGAGGCGGCCCGGTCCGCCCTGAACTACCTGCGCCGCCGTCCGGGGAAGCTGTACGAGTGGCGCTTCGAACCCCACGTCGCGTACCTGCGCCTTCGCTACCGGTACGGTCCCGCCGCACCGAAGCCCTGGCAGATCCTGCACGTCTCGCCGGAGGAGATCGAGTACGTCCTCACCCCGCCGTTCTGGCGGCGCGAGCTCTCGTACACCGCTATCGACGTCCGGGCCGGTGACTGGGATCTGCCAGACAGCACCAGGTGGGTCCCGCTGAACCGACACGGGTTCGATCGACGTGCCCCGGTCCCGTTCACGGCCGAGCACTACGGCTGGTACCGCTCCGTCGAACAGCACTTCCTCCGGGGCGTGCCGTGGGAGGAGACGGTCGCCCACGAGCACTATTCGACCCATCAGTCCGAGGATCGCGCGGAGGAGAAGCGGACGCACCTCCAGTGGTTGTACGATTCGATCGAGGCGGACGGGTACAAAGCCCCGGCGGAGCTGGTCGCCTCGGACCGGGACTACCCCCGTGGATGGCAGCACCCGAACTACAACACCGTCATCGTCGACGTCGGTCGTGACGGAACATTCATGCTCGAGGACGGAAAGAACCGCGCGACCCTGGCCAAGGTGATGGGCGTCGACGTCATCCCCGTTCGCGTCCTCGTCCGGCACGAGCGATGGCAGGCGATCCGGTCCGAGGTGTACGCGGCCGACTCCGTCGACGACCTGAGCGAGCGCGCCAGGCGGCACCTCGATCACCCCGACGTCCGACCCCTCGTGCGGGACCTGCGGTAGTCGGCGACTCGCCGCATCTCCTCGACGGCTCCCTCGGCCACCTCGCCACTACGACCACGTCGGGTCGACACTGCCGGCCGGTCACGCGTCCGTCTTCGGTCCCCCGAACTGCTCGTCACCGACGTCGTGCGGTCGGCACGCGCTACCGTGCTCGGGACCGAGATCCGGGTGGTCGACGACGACGAGTTCCTCGCGGTCGGGACCGTCCTCCGGAACCGGAGCGACCGGTACCTCACTGTCGCCGTCGATCGGTACGACGTGGCACACGAGGCGGGGGTCGCGGGGTCGATCGAGCCGTTCGCCGGGATAGCCGCCTCGAGCTCCGAAGGGCTGGCGTTCGCCCCGGGCGAGCGGCAGCGGGTCCGACTCCACGACAAGATCCCGCCGGAGACGACCGGCGCGCGGCTCCGCGGCGCGGTGCGGGTCCGCTCGCTCCCCGACGAGGTCCTCGCAGTCCCCGTCGAGCTGTCGAACTGGACGCCCTCGCCGGGGTTCGAGCACCGCGCCGTGAACCTCTCGGTCGAGAACGGCGCCGAGCCGGCGGCCCCGGTCGTCGTCGGCCGGGGACGGTTCGGCGGGATGTCGCTGGCCGACCCCGAGGGAACGGAGTTCGTCGAGGACCGTTGGTTCGACGGCACGCTCGCGGGTGGAACATACTACGACGACGCGACGGCGATCCCCCCCGGGGAGCCAACGAGGGAACGGCGGTGGTCCCGGTACCGGTGGAGGAGGTACCCGGCGGCGAGGAGCGTCCCGAGGCCGGGGACGAAGACGGCATAGTAGTACGCCGAGGACGTCCGCCCGGTCCGGGAGGCGACGTAGAGCCGGTCGTAGTGGACCGCGAGGGGCTGAACAGCCAGCTCCCGACGATCACCGCCCAGTAGAGCGGGAGTAGCAGCCGGCCGCCCGCGGGGAGGTACGCGCCGGCGACGCCGGCGAGCCAGAGGAAGAACGCGCTCACGGGGACGACGGTCGCGACGATCGCGACGGGTATCCACCACCGCGAGCTGTTCGGGGGTCCGCCACCGCGAACACCCCATCCTCGAAGCGGTCCGCGGTCACCGGGGGTCGGGACTCGCTCATCCGCCCTCGCCGTCGTACCGCTCGGCGGCCGTCGCGAAGCCGGCCTCATCGCGTTCGCGCGAGCGCCGCCCCTCCGCGGCCGCCACCGCCTCCGGGTCGGGCGAGGCGTCGTCGTCGACCCGGGCCCACGATCCGTGGACCTTCGCGTGACACCAGCGACAGAGGTAGACCGTTATCTCGTGAGCGGGCCCGTCGTCCCCTTTGGCTCCATCTCGCGTCCCCCCGGTGTCGCTACCGGCGGCCGATCCGCGGTACGAGAGGTGGTGCTCCTCGAGCAGCGGTCGCTCGCCCGAGTTCGCCACCCGGCGCTCCTCGAGCCCACACCGGACGCACTCGCGGTCGTGCTGACGGGCGCGGAAGTGCGGGCAGTCCTGCCACTCCCACTCGCCGTGCGGGTCGGCCGCGGGGCACTGGAGGTCCTCCGCGCGGCGCTCGGCGGCGAACGCGGGGTCGTTGCCGGCGTACTCGGCCGCGTAGCGGCACCGACCGTCGTCGGTGAGGTGGTCACAGCGGTCGACGAACGCGTAGGGATCGTCGACGCCCACGGAGGTGCCACCGGGGGCCTTCTCCATGGGCGGTGTTCGGGTGCGCGGCGCTTGAATTTGACGCGGGCCGGAGCCACAGGGTCCCCCGCCGGTCAAGCCCGCCTCGTTTCCCGACCCGCGGAGAAGGGCTTTCAGCCACGACGCCGAAGATCGACCGTGCGCGCCGTCCACCGGCCGTCCGACGGTCCCGAGCGGGTCCTCGCCACGGACGTCGACGTAGCCGACTCCCTCCTCGGGAAGGCCCGCGGGCTGATGTTCCGGCGGTCGATCCCGGGAGGGTACGCCCTCGTCTTCCGGTTCGGGAGGACGACCGTGCGGGGACTCCACATGGTCTGTGTCCCGTTCGACATCGACGCGGTGTGGCTGGTCGACGGGCGGGTCGAGCGGACGAAGCGGCTCCAGGCCTGGCGGGGCTACGGCCGGGCACGGGGTGACACCGTCCTCGAACTGCCGGCCGGGGCCGCCGCCGCCGTCGAGTCCGGGGATCGGATCGAACTGGTCGGCGACGACGGGTAGCGCCGTCCGGCGCCCGGCGACGGCCGCCGACCCACGACGGAGAGACAAATTTTATGGACAGTCTCAACGATTTCCGTATATGGATCGGGAGACAGCCGTGCCGCGCGTCGACGCGCTGCCGGGCGAGCGGGCCCGGGCGTGGGTCGACCATCACCGCGAGGCGGCCGCACCAAGCGAACACTCCCACGCGTTCGTCTGGGATATCACGGCGAACGCGGAGGGGCCGTTCGTCACCGACGTCGACGGGAACGTCCTCATGGACTTCACCTGTCACATCGGGGCCGCGCCCCTGGGGTACGGGAACCCGAAGATACTGGAGAAGGTCCGGGAGTTCGACCTGGTCGAGCCGCTGAAGATCGCCGGCCAGGATCTCTACTTCGCCGGCGGGGGCGGGCTCGAAGACCGGGAGTTCCCGGGGTCGGCCCGGCTGATGCACGAACTCGTCGAGCGGTCCGGCCACTACGGCCACGACACGGTGTTCCTCTCGAACTCGGGGGGCGAGGCGGTCGAGAACGCGCTGAAGGTGGCCTACGACGCCTGCGAGCGTCCGAAGTACGGCATCACTTTCTCGGGGGCGTTCCACGGCCGGACCCTCGGGACGCTCTCGCTCACCCGAGCGAAGGACGTCTACACCCGGAAGTTCCCGGAGATCGCCGGGGTGCGGGAGGTGCCGTTCTGTACCGACCGGGCGTGTTCGCCCGAGACGTGTGACTGTGGGTTCTTCCGCGAGTCGGGGTCCCGTCTGGAGGAGCTGTTCGGCCCGGAGTCACGGCGTATCGATCCGGCAGAGACCGCGTACGTGATCCTGGAGCCCATCCAGGGGGTCGGCGGCTACAACGTCCCGAGCGAGGCGTTCATGTCCGAGATTGCCCGCGTCAGCGAGCGGTACGACATCCCGCTGATCGTCGACGAGATCCAGACCGGTGTGGGTCGGTCGGGCAGTATGTGGGCCTCCGACCACTACGACATCGAGCCCGACCTCGTCACGAGCGCGAAGGCGCTCAGGGTGGGCGCGACCGTCGGTCGCGGGGAGCTGTTCCCCGACGAGCCCAACCGGCTGGGCTCGACGTGGGGCGGCGGGGACGTTGTCTCCTCGATGTACGGCGTGTTCACGCTCGAGGCCATCGACGAGTACGACCTGATGGCCAACGCCACGGAGCGGGGCAGGCAGATGCGCGAGCTGCTCGCCGACGCCGACCCCGAGGGCGTCGGCGACGTCCGGGGTCTCGGGCTGCTGCTCGCTGTCGAGTTCGACACGGCCGAACTCCGGGACGCGGTCGTGGCGGCGGCGCTCAAGCGGGGGCTCATGACGCTCGGCTGTGGCCGGAAGACCGTCCGGTTGCTGCCGCCGCTCGACGTCACCGAACGGGAGATCGAGCTCGGCGGGTCGCTGTTCGTCGAGAGCGTCGAGGCCGTCGCCTGATACGGACTACGACCGTCCGTACGAGCGTCGCTACCGCGACCGTACCGTTACGACTTACCACCCCCGACGACACGACCGAACCATGTCCGACCCGACGACCGAGACCGAGACGGACGGACCGGACGTCCTCGTCCTGCGGCACGGGACCGAGGGCCTCTCGATGGCATCGTACGCCGAGGAGCTCCGCGAGCGGCTGCCGAACAGGGACGTCCGACTGGCCCGTACGCCCGGCCAGGAGCGCGACCTGGTGACCGGCGCGCGGGTCGTAACGGGGCGAAACATCGACGAGTCGCTGATCGACCGGGCCGCCGGGCTCGAACTGTTCGCGTGCACGTTCGCGGGCACCGACCACGTCCCCACCGACGCGCTGGCCGAGCGCGGGGTCGCGGTGACGAACGCGGGCGGCATCCACGCTCCCGGCATCGCCGAGGGGGCCATCGGACAGATGCTCACCTTCGCCCGCCGGCTCGACGAGGGGTGGCGCCGGAAGGGGAACCACGAGTGGCGCCACTTCCAGTCCGGGGAGTTCATGGACAGCACCGTGACGGTCGTCGGCCTGGGCTCCATCGGGCAGGCCCTCGTCGAGCGACTCGAGGGGTTCGGCGTCGAGACGGTCGGCGTCCGCTACACCCCCTCGAAGGGCGGGCCGACAGACGAGGTCGTCGGGTTCGAGACGGAGGCGATCCACGAGGCGCTCTCGCGGACGGACTACCTCGTGATCGCCTGCCCGCTGACCGACGAGACGCGGGGGCTGATCGACGCCGAAGCGTTCGCGACGCTCCCCCCGAACACCGTCCTCGTCAACGTCGCCCGCGGCGGCATCGTCGACACCGACGCGCTGATGGACGCGATACAGGACAACGGTATCCGGGGAGCCGCCCTCGACGTGACCGACCCCGAACCGCTCCCGCCGGACCACCCCCTCTGGCACTTCGAGAACGTCCTCGTCACGCCACACACGGGTGGCCACACGCCGAAGCACTGGCCCCGGCTGGCCGATATCGTCGCCCGGAACCTCGACCGCCTCGATTCGGGTGGCCCCCTCGAGAACCTGGTTCGCGCGCCCGACTCCGACTAGTCGTCGCGGCCGCCCGGCGCTCCGCGGTCCTCGTGTGCCCGGAGGATCCGCTCGAAGTAGGGCGTCATCACCTGCTGTGCCTGCTCCCAGCACCCCTCGGTGTGCATGTCGTGGAGTTCGACCGCGAGCAGGTACCGCGCCGCCTCCGGGCCGTGCCCCGACTGCCCCTGGTGGGGCTTGCGTGGGTACTCGGGGTCGGCCATCGCTGCCCGGAGCTCGTACACCTGTGCCCGCTGCATCGGCCCCGCGTAGTCCCCGCCGACCTTGTGTCGCTTCCAGGCGAGCGTGCTCGCCTCGGCGTACCGGGGGTCCATCTCCACGAGCGCGGCGCGCTTCGCGAACGCCAGCCGGACGGATCCCCAGTCCGCCTCGGCCAGCGCGTCGTAGTCGAGATCGCCGTCGACCGTGCACGACGCCTCGACGTCGTCCTTGGCCCACAGCGCGTCCACGTACGCGGCGGCCGCCGCCCGGGCCGTCGCCGCGTCGAGGTGTGCGAACTGGTACCGGTCGACGGCCGCGAACGCATCGACCGCGCGCTCGCGCTCGCGCTGGTCGTGGAACCGGAACCCGAGACAGACCTGCTCGGCCATCTCCCTCGCGAGGTCGACGACGGGCTCCTCGCGGACCAGGGCCGCGTTCGCCGGGTCGTCGGCCGAGCTACTCATCGTCGCCCTCCGTGGCCTCGATTTCAGCGGTCGGAACCACGCCGTCGGTCTCGTATCCGTGTCGCGTCGATCCGTCGTCCTCGGTCGCCGTGCCCGAGTCGATGGGGGTTGGGGTGGGCATATTTCCACATAATGCACCATGTAACAAAAACTGGGACCAGTGGTTTCAGCGTGTGAAAATACGCCGGATAGAGAAAGGGAAGCGACGGTGTTCCTACCGACTGTACGGACGATCGTCCAGTTGTGTGTCGTACGGGACGGCAGGTTATAAACCGGGGGTCGCGGCTTCAGAGCCTGAAAGAGCTCCCGGAGGGTTCGACCCGCCGACGGGGATCGAGCGGCGCGGTTCCGGGACGAGGGCGTGCGAGTGACGACGACAGCCCCTATCGGAGGAGCTCCCGGGGGAAGTCGGCGAACGTCTCGGCACCGTCCGCCGTCACGCGGAACGTCTCGCTGATCTCGACGCCGAACTCGTCGTACCAGATGCCCGGGATGAGGTGGAACGTCATGTCCTCCTCAAGGATGGTCGTATCCCCGGGCCGGAGGCTTGCGGTGTGTTCGCCCCAGTCCGGCGGGTAGCCGAGCCCGCAGGCGTAGCCGATCCGGGACTCCTTCTCGATGCCGTGTTCGGCGATGACCTCTCGCCAGGCAGCCTCGACGGACTCGGCGGTGACGCCCGGCTCGACGGCGTCGAGGGCGGCCTCCAGCCCCTCGACGACCACCTCGGCGGTCTCGTCCATCTCGCGCGGCGGGTCGCCCACGTTCACGGTGCGGGCCATCGGGCAGTGGTACCGGTGCTTGCAGCCGGCGAGTTCGACGATGACCGGGTCGCCGGTCTCGAACTCCCGGTCGCTCCAGGAGAGGTGTGGCGTCCCGGTGAACTCGCCCGAGGGCATCAGCGGGGCGATGGCGGGATAGTCACCGCCGTAGGCCTCGATCCCCTCGATCAGCGCCCCGTAGATGGCGGCCGCGGCGGTCGACTCGCGGACACCAGCCTCGATGGTCTCGACCCCCGCCCGCATCGCGTGTTCGGCGATCCGGGCCGCTCGCTCCATCTGTTCGAGTTCCCGGTCGCTCTTCTTCAGCCGGACCCAGTTGACCAGCAGCGTCGCGTCCTCGAGTGTGGCCCCCGGGAGCCCCCGGTCGAGCCGCCGGTGGGTCCGGGCGGTGTAGTAGTAGGCGTCCATCTCCACCCCCAGGACCGCGTCGTCGATCCCGAACTCCGCGAGCACCTCGGCCGTGTGGTCCGCGGGGTGGAGGTCGTGCGGCGAGTGGACGTGGTCGTCGCTGTAGGACCGGACGTGCTCGTCGGGGAGCCAGGTCGTCACCTCGGCGGCCTTCGCGTCCATCTCCCGGCCGACCCACACCGGGTCGGCGTCGAGCGTGACCAGCACCCCCTGGTGGACGTAGAACGACCAGCCCTCGTAGCCGGTCAGGTAGTTCATGTTCGCCGGGTCGGTCACGAACAGGGCGTCCAGACCCGCCTCGTGCATCCGCTCTCGGGTCCGTTCGAGCCGACGCTCGTACTCCGACGCCGGGAAGGGACTCGCTCGTTTCACACCCACCCGGTCCGGACACGGAATGATAAATTTTCGTGTACGGAGGATACAGCATCCGTGTACGATCCCCGTTCGAGCGCCCCGGTTCCGGCACGTATGACCGGTTACTGTGTACAGCCGGCACGGTAACTGTGGACAATCTATTTACGTCGGGTTTCCGTTCCCCCGGCATGGCCGGCCCACCGATACACGAACTGCATTTCGAGGGGGCGCCGGACGTCGGGGAGGTCCCGGGTCCGGAGACCAGGCGACAGCTCGAACGACAGCGGGAGATCGACTCGGGCGCCGTCGCCTACCCCGAGGACATCCCCATCGCGTTCGAGGAGGGCCGCGGCGCGACGGTCCGGGACGTCGACGGGAACACGTACCTCGACTTCTTCGCGGGAATCGGGGTGCTCAACGTCGGCCACTCGAACCCCTACGTGCTGGAGGCGGTCCACGAGCAGGCCGACAGGCTCGTCCACACCGTGGACTTCCCGACCGACGCCCGGCTGGACCTCATCGAGAAGCTGGACGAGATCGCCCCGGGTGACCTCGCGGGGAACAACCGCGTGGTGTTCGGCGGCCCCACCGGAAGCGACGCCGTCGAGGCGAGCATCAAGCTCGCCAAGTACAACACGGGCGGCGACGGCCTGGTCGCCTTCCGGGGCGCCTACCACGGGATGACCGCGGGGGCGCTGTCGCTCACCAGCACGAAGAAGTCCAAGAAGGACTACTCGCCCATGCTCCCGGACGTCGTCCACGTCCGCTACCCGAACTCGTTCCGCGACCGGGGCGAGGGCGACGCCGTCTCGGTCTGCACCCGCGACGCCGCCGACTGCTGTGGGTCGTTCTCCTGTGCCCGGGCCCTGGACGAGGTGCGCGAGACCATCGAGGACCCCTACGGCGGGCTGGCGAACCCCGCGGGGATCTTCGTCGAGCCCATCCAGGGAGAGGCGGGCGTCGTCGTCCCGCCCGAGGGGTTCCTCGGGGGCCTCCGCGAGATCGCCGACGACAACGACCTCCCGCTGATGTTCGACGAGATCCAGTCCGGGCTGGGCCGCACCGGCGAGTGGTGGGCCAGCGAGCACTACGGCGTCACGCCGGACATCATGACCTCGGCGAAGGCGATCGGCGGCATCGGCTTCCCCCTCTCCTGTACCATCTACCACGAGGACCTCGACACCTGGGAGGCGGGCGGGCACGCCGGCACCTACCGCGGCCACACCGTGGCGATGCGGGCGGGGCTGCGGGCCATCGAGTACATGCAGGACCACGACCTGCTCGACCACGCGACCGAGCTCGGGGAGTACATCCGCGGACGGCTCCGCGAGGCCGGCGAGGGCAATCCCCTGCTCGGCGAGGTGCGGGGGAAGGGGCTGTTCATCGCCGCGGAGTTCGTCGAGGACGGCCTCGTCGAGCGCATCCAGCGCCGATGTCACGAGAACGGCGTCCTCGTGTGGACGGCCGGCCGCGGCGGGCGGGTCCTCAGGCTGCTGCCGCCGCTGGTGCTGACCCGCGAGCAGGCCGAGGTCGGACTCGACGTCATCACCGGGGCCATCGAGACGGAGTGTACCCGTCGGGTCGACGGATGAGCGACGCCGGGAACGACCGATCCGCCGCACGACCGGCGGAGCGACTGGTCGAGCGACGACGGGCGTTCCACCGCCACCCCGAGCCGGGGTGGTGCGAGTTCCGGACGACGAGCCGGCTGGTCGACGAGCTCGAGTCCATCGGCGTGGACGAACTCCACGTCGGGCCCGACGCGCTCCCCGGCGAGGCGCGGATGGCCGTGCCCGACGACGACGAACTGGAGGCGTGGTTCGACCGCGCCCGCGAGGCCGGCGCGCGCGAGGACGTCCTCGCCGCGACCGAGGGCGGACACACGGGGGTCGTCGCCGTCATCGACCGGGGCGAGGGCCCACACGTCGCCCTCCGGGTCGACATCGACGGCCTGCCCGTCGAGGAGTCGGCCGAGGAGGGCCACCGCCCCGCACGCGAGGGGTTCCGCTCCGAGCACGAGGGGACGATGCACGCCTGCGGCCACGACGCGCACATGACCGTCGGACTCGGCACCATCGAGACGGTGAAGGCGAGCGACTTCGAGGGCCGGTTCACCGTGTTCTTCCAGCCCGCCGAGGAGGTGGGCGGCGGCGGCAAGCCGATGGCCGAGAGCGAGCACGTCGAGGGGGTCGACTACCTCTTCGCGGTCCACCTCGGGCTCGGCCACCCCTCGGGCGAGGTGGTCGGGGGGGCGATAGAGCAGCTGGCGGTGAGCAACCTCCGGGTCCGGTTCCACGGCCGCTCGGCCCACGCCGGTAAGGCGCCCAACGAGGGGGCCAACGCCATGCAGGCGACCGCGGCCGCGGTGGGGAACGCCTACGGCATCCCCCGGCACGCCGACGGGGCGACCCGGGTCAACTTCGGCCGCGCGGAGGTCGGCACCTCGACCAACGTCATCGCCGAGGAGGCGACGCTGTGGGGCGAGGTCCGCGGCGAGACGACCGAGCTGATGGAGTACACGCGCGAGGAGCTCCGCCGGATCGTCCGGGCCGCCGGCGAGATGCACGGCTGTGAGTCCTCGTTCGAGGTCGTCAGCGGGGCGCCGCGGGCCGACAGCGACGAGGAACTCGCCGAGCTCGTGGCGGGGGTCGCCGGGGCCGACGACCGTGTCGACTCGGCGCTCACGCTCGGCTCGTTCGGCGCGAGCGAGGACGCCACGCACCTCGTCGAGGCCGTCCAGGCGGCCGGCGGGCTGGCGACCTACGCCATCGTCGGCACGGACCACCCGGGCGGCCACCACACCCCGACGTTCGACGTCGACGAGGCGGACCTCGGCCTCGCCGTCGACGTCCTGGCGGAGTCGGTGCTTCGCGCCGCCGCGGAACGCCCGGAGCGTGGAGCGCACGAGGAGGCCGGGAGGAGCGAGGGGTGCGACGAACACGAGAGGGTGACCGACCGGTGAGCGATTCCGATCTCCCGGCGGTCGACCACGCCGTCGTCGCCGGGGCCGACCTCGACGCGCTCGCGGCGGCGTTCGCCGACGCGGGCCTCGCCACCGAGTACGGTGGCGAGCACTCGAACGGCGTCACCCACAACCGGACGCTGGGGTTCGGGGACGGCTCGTACCTCGAGCTCATCTCGACGGTCGAGCCCGGCGCCGAATCGCCGTGGTGGAACGGGCCCATCCACGGGGACGCCGGCCCCTGCGCGTGGGCGCTCCCTGTCGAGGACATCGGGGCCGAGACCGAGCGGGTCGCCGACCTCGGGGTCCCCGTCGAGGGCCCCGACTACTACACGCGCGAGCGGCCCGACGGCGTCACCGTCGAGTGGGACCTCACCGAGGTGGGTGAGTCGCTCGGCGCGACGCTCCCCTTCTTCGTCGCCGACCGCACCCCCCGCGAGTACCGGATCACGGAGGCCGAGAGCGTCGCCGGGGCGGGGATCACGGGCATCGCCGAGGTGGTCGTCTGCGTCCCGGCGCTCGACGGGGCCGTCGAGCGGTTCGCGTCGTTCTTCGAGGCCGACGCGCCCGAACGGACGCGCCACCGGGGGTTCGGCGCGGCGCTGGCGCGGTTCGACGGCGCGCCGGTGACGCTCGCCGCCCCCGTCGACGGTGAGCCGGGAGCGTGGCTCCGCGACCGGCTCGACCGCTTCGGCCCCCTCCCGTGTGCGTACCTGCTCGGGAGCGACGCTCCCGACGCGACCGTCGAGCGGGTCGACGCCGGGGACGCGGGGCCCTGGTTCGATGACGAGGTCCGGTGGGTCGACCTCGACGTCGCCGGGCGGGTCGGGGTCCTGGGGTAGGCCCCCGGCTATCGGCCGTCCCGTCGGTACGAACCGGTCTACGCGCAGTCGACGCGGACCCGGTCGGTGTCGACGCGGACCCGGACCCGGAACTCGGTGACGAGCGAGTGTGGCGGGGCGCAGGTCTCGACGCCGGCCGCGTCGACGGTCGCGGGCACGCCGCCCTCCCCGGCGGGGACGGCGACCCAGACGACGCTCGTCCCGGCACCGGCGCGGCCGAGCGCGGGGAACGGGCGACGGGTCAGCGACGTGTTCCCGGGCACCCGGTAGCGTTCGGTCCCGCCGCTCTCCGGCACCCAGACGCCGACGACGCTCCCCTCTGCCAGCCGCTCGTCAAGCGCCGAGGGGTCCGTCGCGTAGTCGACGAGGGTCGCCCGTCCGTCGTCGTAGACCACCTCCACGGTCGACACCGGTCCCTCGATCACCGAGAGGACTATCACGTACTCGCGACCGCGGGCGTTCTCCAGGAGGACGGGGGCCGGGTTGGCGGTCCGGGGCGCGGCCGCGGATGCCGGCGTCGGCTCGGCCGTCGGGACCGCCGCGGGCGTCAGCGTCGGCGTCGAACCGGTCCCGCCGCCCCCGTCGGCCCCACCGAGCGCGCCACACCCGGCCAGCACCGCGAGGAGGAGCACCACCAGAGTGGGTGCCGGGCGCATCACCCGACCCACGACCGGCGCGGGCGTAAGACCTGCGGCTCGCGGGGCGTACACAACCCTTAAGGCCCTCGTGTAAACGATTACCGTGTATGACCGAGCGCGACGACGCCGACGGCGCCGCCGGCTCCGACGTCCCCGAACTCACCGTCTCCGCCGACCGGTCGCGCGGGATACTCACCCCCAGCGATCGGGAGTTCCTCCTCGGGCGCAAGACCGACTATACGGAGCACTCGCGCAAGCAAAAGCGCAACCGTATCCGCCAGCGCGTCCGCAACGCGGTTCTCGATTTCACAATCCTGTTCGACTACCTGGAGGAGCGCGACCGGGAGCTGGTGTTCAACCCCGACGACGAGCACCGCGAGGAGTACACCCGGGGCATCACGAACGTGCTCGCGTTCCTCCACCTCGGGACGATGGGCTACTACACCCCGTTCAAGCACATGCTCGCGGAGGGGGTCAACCGGGCCGAACAGGAGCTGGCGGGCTCGGACTACCGGATGGTCTCCGTGGAGTTCAACGTCGACCCGGTGGGGAACATCGACGTCGACGCGGTGCTCGAGAAGCTCGAGGAGGAGCGGTTCGAGGAGATCACCGACGAGGAGCTCCGGGCGTTCGTGCGGCTACTCACCGAGACGGGCCTGGTTTCGACCGACGAGATGCGCCCGGCGATGAAGGAGCACATGTCGACGTTCGTCGACCGGCTCGAGGCCTCGGACAGGGCGCGCGAGGCGGCGGTTCGGGAACTGCGGAACGACTGATAGGGTGGTCGGGCGGCCCAGTGCCCCCGTCGGTCCCGCTCGTCCCCATCGACCGAACGTCGTGCTGTCACAACACATTAGGGGTGGTAGGGAGATGTACGACCGTACATGGCAACCGAATCGTCACCGTCGGTCCTCTCGCGGCTGAACGAGGGGGCCTCGGCGTTCATCAGGGCGAACCGGCGTACCATGCTCGGGATGGGGATCCTGCTGTTCCCCGCGCTCCTGTTCGTCGTCCTGTCGATGGTGTTCCCGACGCTGATCCTCTTCGACTACAGCTTCAACCCGTTCGTCGACGGGTCGATCGTCTCCGGGTTCACCCTGGCCCACTACGAGCGGGCGCTCGGCGTCGAGCTGTACCAGAACATCCTCTTCCGGACGGTCCGTATCGCCGTCGTCGTGACGGTGCTCGCCTTCCTGCTGGGGTTCCCGCTGGCCTACGCCGCGGTCCGGAAGGGCGGGCTGGTGGGGAAGCTCATCGTCATCTCGACGCTCGCTCCCCTGACGATCGACCTCGTCGTCCGGTCCTTTGGCTGGTTCGTCCTGCTCTCGGGCAACGGGCTCGTCCCGACGCTGCTGGCCGACCTCGGACTCTTCGAGGAGGCCCCGAAGCTCCTGTTCAACGAGACGGGCATCGTCATCGGGCTGACCCACGTGATGCTCCCGTTCATGGTGTTCCCCATCGTCAACGTGATGCACACCATCCCGCGGTCGCTCGAGGACGCAGCCCGCAACCTCGGTGCCAACCGGTTCACCGTGTTCGCGCGGATCCTGTTCCCGCTCGCGCTCCCGGGGATCAGCGCCGGCGTGCTCATCACCTTCATCGTCGCGATGGCCTCCTACGTCACCCCGGCGATCCTCGGCGGCGGCGTGAAGGTCGTTCCCGTCGTCATCACCGACACCGTCACCAGCACGAGCAACTGGCCGTTCGCCAGCGCGCTGTCGATCGTCCTCGTCGTGATCGCGCTGTTCGTCATCGTGGGCTACCAGCGAGCGCTCAAGCGCGTCTCCGACGTGGGGGGTGTCTGAGATGGCGACCGGCGGATCCGATTCGGCCCCGGACGTCCGGCTCGACCGCCTGCTGGAGCGGGCCGCGAACGTCGGCTACGACCTGCTGATCTACGGGACGATCCTGTTCCTGCTCGCGCCGCTGGTCGTGGTCGTCATCATCTCCTTCCAGTCCAACGCCTACGCCGGCTGGCCGCCCCAGGGCATCACCCTGAAGTGGTACACCACGCTCCCGGAGAACCTCGACAACCTCGGGGTGCTCTCGGCGCTCTCCTCGAGCGTCCAGCTGGCGGTCGCCACGGCCGTCATCTCGACGACGCTCGGCGGCCTCGCCGCCTTCGCCATCGTCCGGTACGACTTCAAGCACCAGATGACCCTCGAGACGGTGCTCATCTCCCCGCTCATCTACCCCTGGATCGTCATCGGGCTCTCGCTGCTGCTGCTCGTCGGCCGGATCAACGATCTCCTCGGGCTGGACATCCGGCTCTCCTTCTCGACGCTGCTCATCGGCCACGTCATCTTCACGCTGCCGTACCCGATACGGACCATCGGCGCGAGCCTCCAGAACTACAACCTCTCGCTGGAGGAGGCCGCACAGAACCTCGGCGCCACCGAACTGGAGTCCTACCTCCGGATAACCCTCCCGCTCGTCCAGCCGGGGGTCCTCTCCGGGCTGGTGTTCACGTTCGTCCTATCTTTCAACCAGTACATCATCTCGCTGTTCCTCTCCGGCCCGGAGATCAAGACGATGCCGCTGGTGCTGTTCAGCCTGTTCTACAACACCTCGCCCGCACAGCTCGCGGCCATCGCCACCCTCCTGATGGGTGGCATCCTCACCATCGTCCTCGTCATGGAGTACGTCGCCGGCATCAGCGAGTTCATGTAGCGACCGAGCGCCCGACCACGCCTCCGATCCGTTCCATATACTTCGGCCGTCTCGCCCGGCCTCCGGAAACCTGTCGACGTGTTTCGCGACATCGACGATCGGATCTGGGCTCGGACACGACGCAGGAGCCGTGTGGGACCGGTGACGGCGGTCACCGGTAAGAGACGACGACCGTCCGTATCAGGCGTTGGCGACCCGGGTGTCCCCGCGGTCCCAGGTCAGCAGGACCTCGTCGCCCTCGCCGAACCGGTGTGTCGAGTGTTTGTTCTCGGTCTCGGCGATGACCTCCTGGCCGTCGACGTCGAGGTAGTACCTGAGCTTCGACCCGATGAACAGCACCCGCTCGACCGTGCCGTCGATGGCGTTGTCCCGCGAGGGCGTGCTCCCGGGCGCCATGAGGTCGATCTTCTCCGGGCGGACGAAGACGACCTGGTTCGTGGGGTCGCCGCCGCGGTCGGTGACCCCGATCTCCGAGCCGTTCATGCGGAGGGTCAGGCCGTCGTCCCCCCGGGAGAGCTCCCCGTCGAGGAAGTTCGTGTCGCCGATGAAGTCCGCGACGAACTCCGTGGCGGGTTCCTCGTAGATCTCCGTCGGGGTGGCGATCTGTTCGATGCGGCCCTCGTTCATCACCGCGACCCGGTCGGCCATCGTCAGCGCCTCCTCCTGGTTGTGGGTGACGTAGAGGGTGGTGATGCCGAGCTGGCTCTGGAGCTCGACGAGTTCGACCTCGAGCTGGTCCCGGAGCTTCTTGTCCAGCGCCCCCAGGGGTTCGTCCATCAGCAGCACGGTCGGCTCGATGGCGATGGCGCGTGCGGTGGCGACGCGCTGCTGCTGGCCGCCGGAGAGCTCCGGCGGGTTCCGGTCGCGGAACCCACCCAGGTCCACCATCTCGAGGACCTCCTCGATGCGCTCGTCGATCTCGTCGCCCGAGAAGCCCTTGCGCTTGAGCCCGAACGCGATGTTCTCTCCGACGGTCATGTGGGGGAACAGCGCGTAGTCCTGGAACACCATCCCCGTGTCCCGCTTGTGGGTCGGGACGGTCGTGACGTCCCGTCCGGCGAGGGTGATCCGCCCCTCGGTCGGGGTCTCGAACCCGGCCAGCATCCGGAGCGTGGTCGTCTTGCCCGACCCCGAGGGGCCGAGCAGGGCCAGCAGTTCGCCCTCCTTGACCTCGAAGGAGACGTCGTCGACCGCGAGGATGTCCCCGAACCGTTTGGTCACGTTGCGGTACTCGATCGCCGTCTCAGCCGGGTCGCCCTCGGTCATGGTTGTGTGGTCTCTCTATGGCTGGGTATTGAATCCGCCGGGCGAGGAGATGTGCCCCCCTCAGCCGGAGAACGTCTCGTCCCAGCGCTGGCTCCAGTCGTCCCGGTTCTCCCAGATGTACTGGAAGTCGGGGAACGCGAGCTGGTCGAACGTGTCCGGCGTCGCGGCGCCGAACGCCTCGGCCCCCTCGGCGATCGTCGCGTTCTCGTTGGTGACGCCGGCGCCCATCGCGGCGGACATGGCCTCCTGGAACTCCACGGAGAGACACTCGTTGGCGTAGGTCATCGCCGCCTCCATCTTGTCGGTGTTCTTCGGGACGGCCACGCTCTCGGCGAACGCGATGCCGACCGGGTCCGGCCGGAACACCACGTCGATAGGGGCGTCGTTCTGGAACATGTCGAACACCATGTAGTCCCAGAAGACGTTCAGCGTGTCCACGTTGCCGCCGGCGAGCTGCTGCTTGGCGCTCGCGACCCCCTGGTAGGTGTTCGAGACGTTCGGCTTGAGGTTCTCCTCGAGGTAGTCGAACCCGGACTCGACGTCTAGGTCCGGGGAGCTGAAGTCCTCGCCGGTGGCGATAGCCGAGGCCATCAGCAGGAGGTACGGGCCGCCGGACCAGGAGAACGGCACCAGCGACGTCCCGCTCGATTCGGTCATCACCTGCTCGTAGGAGGTGGGCACCTCGTCCCACATGTTCGTGTTGACGACCGGCGCGACCTCGCCGATCTCCCATGAGACCCCCGTCGAGTCGTAGTGGACGAACTTGTCGTAGATGTCCGAGAGGTTGGTGACGATGTCCGTGTGGTCGCTCATCGGTTCCAGCCAGCCCTCACGGTTGGCCTTCTCGATGCCGATGACGTCCGGGATGATCACGTCCGGCGGGTTGTCCGGGTTGGCCTGGATCTGGGTGAGCTGCTGGGTCGTGACCGCCGTCTCCGTGTTGATCTCGAGGTTGTACTTCTCCTCGACGCGCGGGATGAGCTCCTGCTTGTGGACGGTGTCGATGGCACCCACGTTGAGCATCACGTTCAGCGTCTCCCCGCCGAAGTCCCGCGCGCCCTCCTCCGTCTCGGTCGCGGTGTCGGTGCTCCCGCCACCGTCGCCGCCGTCGCTACCACCATCCCCGCCGTCCCCACCGTCGCCGTCGCCACCGCCGCCGTCCCCGCCGTCCCCGCCGTCCCCGCCGAGACAGCCCGCGAGTCCCGTCAGTCCGAGCGTTCCCGTCAGGCCGGCGGCCTTCAGGAACGTCCGTCTGCTGTCTCTCCGGTTCGGTTTCTCTCTGTTTGTCATTGTCGTACAGCCCACCTTTACCGGAGCAGACACATATAGTTTAACGAAACGTGGCGCTTCTCCGGATTAATTTTAAATATTTACTGGAGAAAATAAATGACTACTGTTTCGAGAACGTGCTCTATCCACGAAAACTGTGTACGTCCCGTAGACGACGGAACGGATCTCCGATCCGTGAGGCGAAACGGAATTACGCACGACCGTATCACACTGCCGGACGTACCTCCGTGGAGATATTCGACACCCCGGGCGTCGAAATTCTTCGTAGGCTTGCGTCCGACAGTATCACCACTCGGGGGCCCGGACCTCGTGGACCTTCGGACGCATCGAGCCGACGGCCTCGATGCGCTCCTCGGCGATCTCGTTCGCGACCTCGTACGTGGGGCGGTCCTCGGCCTCCGAGCGGCGACCGACCTCCATCGTCCGGTCGTAGATGCCGTCGATCATCGCCCGCGCCCGGTCGTGGTTGTACCCGCCCTTGCGCAGCAGGTCCGTGTCGTCGATGGTCCGCCCGGAGTTGGCGAGGT
>JAZKST010000046.1:0-26552 GCA_036625905.1 Haloarculaceae archaeon | reverse complement strand
TTCAGCCGATCACATCGGGTTAGAGGAAGTGTCTGCTTGGATTCCGAGCCAGCAATTGATACGAGTAGTAAGGACGTTAAGACTCCTGAAGCCGTTGAATCTCGTCGCGTACGATGGCACGGATGTCCTCGTCAGAAGGACTGTCGGCAGCAGGTACGGCAGGCTCTTCGAGCGGCTGGATATTTTCGACGGCCGCGAGCAATCGGTCGTCATCAGCCTCACCGTAGAAGTACAAGTCTCGCCGTTCGTGGTGAAGATTGCGGAGTGATGACTCGGCGATCGGTATCCTCTCGGCTGCTTCGGCGCATGTGTAGCCACGCTCGACACGTTCCAGCGCACGGCGAATCGTCAGGAACTCGTCGGTATCGACTTCGAGGTAGCCATCGACGTCATCGAACCCTGCTGGTGGGCAGCCAGTCCACTGGCCGTTGGCTTTCGCGGCGTCGATACCCGATTGGATGCGCCGGAGTTTCTGTTTGTGCTCGGCGCGCGCGGGGAACTTTGGGCCGTCGGCGATGGCGACGTCCTCGCAGTCGAGACGGACATCACCGATCCCGACGATGTCGCGGCGTTCGTCGCGACCACCGTCGAGCGCTTCGGTGGCCTCGATCACGCCGTCACGAACGCGGGCGGGCCCGCTAGCGGGTCGTTCACCGGGACGACCGAGCGGGACTGGTACCGGGCCTACGACCTGCTGGTGATGAGTTACGTGGACGACCCGTGACGCACTCACACACTTGCAGGACGGCGGCGGATCGATCACGGCGATCACCTCCCGGTCGGCCCGGGAAGTACTCGACGACCTCGTGCTGTCGAACGCAGTTCGACGCGCGGTGATCGGCCTCGTCAAGACACAATCCCGGGAGTTCGCGGCTGACGTTCGTGTCAACGCGGTGTTGCCGGGTGCACACGAGACCAGTCGGATCCGAGAACTCGTTGAGGACGCCGTCGAACGCGGCGACGACGAGGACTACCAAGCGGGACTGGCCGACTGGGGGAGCGACGTTCCGCTGGGCCGGATCGTCGACCCGCAGGAACTCGGTGACGTCGTCGCCTTCCTCGCCAGCGAGCGCGCCAGTTACATCACCGGTGTCGGCCTCCCGATCGACGGTGGCTCGATGCGGAGTTGATTGGAGCAGCGTTCGATCGCCGCCGACGTAGATTGAAAATCTAGCGGATTCGGAAAAAATCGGGAACACTTGTAGGTATCACTTGGCGTTTTAATATCAGACAACATGTAAATAGAGATAGTATTATGAGCTAGGCTGTCACAGCTACGCATGACACACAGTGCTGCCCGGACGGGCGGCCAGAGGGGATTATCAATGCGAGCACAAGATCTGACAGGGCGTGTGTGAGATGGGCCGGGCCCGTCCCGCATTGTGGCTGATAGTTTCGGTGGTCGTTTTGCTGACGATCGTCGGGGGGAGTACTGCCGCTAGCGCGACCGTGCTGACCGCTGGCTCGAACGCACCGGCCGCAGACGCCGTCGGATCGACCGCGAACCCGTCGGTATTCGCGGCGTGTACGGCGAGTCCGACCGACGTGAACGTCGGCGAGACGGTCACCCTCGACGCGAGCACCTCCAACACGACCTTCGTCGAGTTCGACAAGGAGGGCGATGGAACCTATGAGAGCGGCGACGAGACTGATTTCGTCGAGAACGTCACGTACTTGGAAGCCGGGACGTACAACCCACAGGTTCGGGACGCCGAGGGGAACGTCGCCCAGTGCGGGGAGGTCGTCGTCAACGCGCCACCGTCGGCAGACTTCACATTCAGTCCGAACCCGGGGGTCGAAGGCCAGCCCGTCGAGTTCGACGCCTCGGAATCCGCCGACTCCGACGGTGACATTGTCGCCTACCACTGGGACTGGAACGGCGACGAGAGAATCGACGAGACGACTGAGGAGCCGGTCGTCAACGAGACCTTCTTCGAGACTGGGTTCAGGAACGTCGGCCTCACTGTCGAGGACGATGATGGGTCTAACTCGACGGCCTACCGCGACGTCGAGATCGTCGAGGCGAACGTGATCGCCCGCTGTTCTGTCGAACCGACCGAAACGGTCGTCGGCCAGCCCGTGACGATCGACACTAGCGCCTCGGAGAACGCCTCGGTCTACAGTTACGAGTTTGGTGACGGAAGCGGCGTTCCGGAGACGGGTGAAGAGATCGTGACTCACCGATACGAGGAACCGGGCGAGTACACACCGATTGTCACGGTCTTCGGACCGAATGGCAGGCGGGATACCGTCGAGTGCCCGACGGTGACCGTCGAGGCCGAAAACGCCCCGCCGAACGCGACCTTCTCGTTCAGTCCGGATCCGGGTATTGTCGGCGAGCTGATGACCTTCAACGCCAGCGACTCAGCGGATCCCGCCCCCGACGACGAGGTAACGACCTACCGCTGGGACTTCGACGGTGACGAACGATTCGAACTCGAGACCGGAGAACCGGTCGTCGAACACACCTTCGACACGGCCGGGCCCAGGAACGTCGGCCTGCAGGTCGAAGACAGTGCGGCCGCGACGGACCTCCGGTACCGGGACGTTCCCGTTGCCCGTGACGTCGTGGCCCGGTGTTCGGTCGAACCCCGGACCGTTGAAGCCGGCCAACCGGTGACGATCAGCGCCCAGGAATCGGAGAACGGCGCGTATCTGGGCTACGACTTTGACGGCGACGGCGAGTACGAGCGACCCGAGGCGACCGAGTTCGTCGTCGAACACGTCTATGAGGAGCCAGGCGAGTACACGCCGGTCGTGACGGTCTACGGCGAGCGCGGTCAGTCCGATACAACCGAGTGTCCGACCGTAACGGTCGAACCCGAGAACGAGCCTCCCGAGGCGGCGTTCACCTACAGCCCCGATCCCGGGATTGCAAGTCAATCGATGACCTTCGACGCCTCGAACTCGATCGATCCCGACGGCTCGGTCGACCTGTATCGCTGGGACTGGAACGGCGACGGGACCTACGACGAGACGACGACTAGTCCCCAGGTCGAGCACACGTTCTTGGACGCCGGCTTCCGGAACGTCGCGCTTGAAGTGGTCGACGACCGGAATGCAACTGGTTTCACGAGCCGCGACGTCGAGATTGTCGAGCCGCAACTGAACGTCCGCTGTACGGTCGAACCGTCCTCGGTCGAACCGGGCGAGAACGTGACCATCCAGGTTACGGCCCCGAACGGCTCGTATCTCGATTACGACTACGACGGCGACGGCGAGTACGACCGCTTCGAGACGACCGAGTTCACCACGACAACGAGCTACAACGAGTCGGGCGAGTACACGCCGCTCGTCCGGGTGTATACCGAGACGGGAGCGAGCCAGGTCTTCGAGTGTGACATGGTGACTGTCGACCAGCCTGACGAAGGCGCCCTCCCGATCCCGCCGTGGTGGCCGATTCCGGCTGCCGGCGGTGGACTGTTTGGTCTCGGCGCGCTCGGATACTATTTCTTCGGCGGTGGCGGCGGTAGCGGCGGTGCCGGTGACAGGCGACCCACCCCGAAACCCAAACCGCGACCCCAGGGCACGCAGGAAGGTGCCCGCTACGAGACCGGCGTCTTCGCGGTGCCGGGCGACTCCGGTCTCCTGTCGGTTCCGGTCGGATTCGAACCCGATCTGATCCTGTTCAGCGCCGTCAACGGTGGCCGGACCGACACCGCGACCGACCGCTCAGCCGGGTGGTCCCGCGGGATGGCCACCCGGACCGACGAGGGAATCGAAAATCACTGTCTCACCGTCGCCGACGACGCGCACAACACCGACCAGGCCACCTGCGCGGTCGACGACCAGTCGGCCCTCCAGCTCGTCCGCCACGAGGCCGACGGCCCGCCGGGTCGCGTGACGCTTGCCGTTTCCGACACGACGAGTGACGGCTTCGAGGTGGACGTCTCGGTCCCCGGCGACGACCCGCTGGCCGGTGGGATCCGCGTCCTCTATCAGGCCTTCCGGACCGGTTCGGACGTTGACGTCAAGGCCGGGACCGTGATGACGCCCACCGAGCCGGGCACCCAGACTGTCGAGTTGGGCATCGAGGCCGATCACGTCTCACTCGCGACCACGGCGGCGGTCTCGGATACGGACCAGCTGTGGACGACCGACCGCGGCGTCGGCTATTCCGTCGGGCACGCCGTCGCCGAGCCGACGCCCGAGTCGTCGGCCGGGATATCGATCGAACAGGCGGTCGCCGGAAGCAGTTCGTGGCCAGGAACCGGGCATCCGACGGCGGGCGTCGCCGACGACACGGCGGCGCTGCACCTGCTGTATCAGGACGGTGATCGGTTGGCGGGCCGGACCAGTGCGAACGTGACGGCGCTGGGCGAGACGCTCCGACTGCAGTACGACCGGGTGTACAACGGCCCGCACAAACTTGGGTCGACGGCCCAGCATCCGATCTCGTATCTGGCGCTGTCCGGCGGCGAGCACATGCGGCCGGCAGTTGGGACGCTCACGCTGCCGCAGCCGGGCGAGACGCGTTCGGTCGATTGCGGCTTTGAGCCGGCACTGATCGAGTGCCAGATCGCGCCCGCACCGCTGGGCGAGGAGGTTGCCTCGGGAGCGACCCCCAATCCGTTCGGGGCCTCGCAGGGGACGGCCATCGCGACGGGTGATCGACTGCGGCAGTACGTCATGCATCACGCGGTCGTCCCCGGACAGCCCGAAGCGCGAACGCCCCAGATGACGGATGCAACCGACAGCCAGGCGGTCGCCACGACGGACGGCGGTCGTTCGTCGGGGCCACCAGTCGACCCGTCCGAGACCGGTGTGGACCCGGTCGACCTCGCGAGTGCAGGGTCGCCCGACGCGACATCCTCGGCAGACGAAGCGGGCGGGGAGCTGACTGACGTCCAGCCGCGTGACCCGGAGACGCCGGCGGATTCGGCCGTGGACGATGAGACCGCGACCGCGCCGCCGCCGGCCGAAACCGGAGACGACGGCCGTGTCGGACTGTGGCTCGCGACCGATCACGACGGGACGATCATCGGCCGGGATGAACTCCGGATCCCGGGGATTACCGAGACAGGATTCCAGGCGCGCGTCGAGAGCGTCGACACGGACCAGCGTGGCCCGACAGGGCCGCGGCCGACCGTCGTCTACCGGGCGTGGCCGGCACTGGCCGTGACCGGCCGGGAGCGCTCGCCCGGTGGGGCCGACCAGCAACCGTCGGGTGGGCAGGCCGAGACGCGACCCACGGCGGCCGGGCAGCCCGAACGGATGCCAGCGGAGACGGTCGCCGATTCGGACGTGACCAAGCAGGCCGTCGAGTCCGAGCGCTCCATCGAGCCGGGCCGGTCTGATTCAGCGCGGCGGAACACGGAGGGACAGCGATGAGGGCTCGCGGACTGCGAACTGTGGAGACACTCACAGGAAAGACTATGACCGACAGCAGTGACTCGACCGAGAGATCGACACCGAATAGCGACGATGTCGGCGGAGGTGACCGATGAGCTCTGACGATGGGCAGGGGACCGAGGAAGCGATCCTCGCCCAACTGGCGAAGGTGATGGAGCCGATCGGCGAGGCGGCCAAGAACGACTCGGTCGAGCAACTCCTGACTGACATGGGGCTGACCGACGACGTCCTCGGCGTCAAGGTCGACGCGGTCAAACAGGAGGTTCAGAAGATCACGAGCGACTGGAACACACTGGAGTCGGCGATCATCCAGCCGCTCTCACAGGGCAACGAGCCCGACCTCTCGAACGCCGACGACGTGTTCAAGGCGCTCAAGAGCCTCTTCAAGACGATCAAGAGTCTCGACGACATCGAAGCGCCTGACCCCGATGTCGAGGCGATCGGCGAACGCGTGTTTGACTACCTGTTGATCGTCTATCTCGCCGACGAGCACCCCACGGCCCACAGCCTACTGGTCATCATCGGCGTCATCAAACCAGACGCCGGTCCCGGCGCAGCAGGTGACCTGGATCTGGCGGCGTTCGCCAACGTCTTCGCCAGTCCGAAAGACCTCGCTGGCGACCTCTTCAATTGGGGCAAACAGGAGTTCGAACCCTACGTCGTCCTCTTCTACGTCAAGGGCGTCATCAGCGCGCTCGGCCTCGAGGCGGCCTTCCAGGAGGCCGCTCAGGACGTCCAGCAGGCTATCGACGGGCTCAACGATGGGTCGAACGGAAACGGCGCCAACGGTGGTACAGGAACCAACGGCGGCGGTGGCAACGGAAATACCGGCGGCAACGGTGGCAACGGAACCGGTGGCGGTGGCGGCAACGGTGGCACTGGGACCAACGGTGGCAGTGGCACTGGCGGCGGAAACGGCGGACCCGCAGTCACCGGTCCCTCGGCCGAGATCGCGAACAAACAGTTGAACATCAACGTGTTCACCGTCTCCGACAGCAGCGGCAGCGGGGAGATGGGGATCCACATCATCCCGGTGCCGGGGAAGAACGACGATCTGCCGGGGCTAGCGATCCGGCCGTTCACCAACGGCCAGGCCGAGGTGAGCGAGGACCTCGATCAGGGCTGGTCGTTCAACGCGAAGGTGTCGGGCAACGCCAACTGGGCGATGAAGATCACGGCCGACACCAGCGGGAAGATCCAGCCGGAGATGCTCGATCTCGACACGTCCGCGCCGGTCGAACGCGAAGCCCATGCCGACGCGAAACTGACCTACGAACCGTCGGGCGAGGCCGAGATCACGCCGATCCTCGGCGACCCTGAAAAGACCGGGATCGGCGTCCGGTACTTCCAGACCCACGCCAAGATCGACTACGACGGTGAGACGGTCGTCTTCGTCGTCGAGATTCCCGCGAGGGGACGCATCCAGGTCACGCCCGAGGGCGGCTTCCTGAAGAAAGTGGTTCCCGACGGCGTCGCCTACGACTTCGACGCGACCGTTGGATGGTCCTCCGAATCCGGATTTTACTTCGAACGTGGCGGAACCCTCGAGATGTCCCTGGCCCAGCAAAAGCAACTCGGGCCGCTGCTGCTCGAAGAGATCTACGCGGCTGTCGAACCGGACAGTCCCAGTGAGGGTTCAGGTGGCGGAGGCGGCGGGTCATCGTCTGGTAGTGGAGGCAGTGCAGGCGGAGGCGGTGGGGGCGGTTTGTCAGGTGGAGGCGGCGGTTCGACTGGCGGAGGCGACTCCTCTGGTGGCGGTGTCGGCGCTGACGCCGACGTGGACGCCTCCGCGAGCGCGGACGTCGACCTCCAGGAGGGCACGATCACCATACAGGGTGCCGCCTCGGGGACGGTCGAACTCGGACCCGTAAAGGCGAGCGTCAAGCGGATGGGCGTCCAGGGCGAGGTCTCCTTCCCGGAAGACGGCGGGAATCTCGGTCCAGCCCAGCTCGATATGGCCTTCAAGCCACCCGAAGGCGTCGGCATCTCGATCGAGGCCGGCGCGGTCTCGGGCGGCGGCTATCTGGAGTTCGACCACGAGAACGAACGCTACGCGGGCGTCCTCCAGATCAAGGCCGGCAGCCTGACGATCAACGCCGTCGGCTTGCTGACGACGGAACTCCCAGGCGGCAAAGACGGCTTCTCGCTCCTGTTGATCATCTCCGGGGAGTTCTCGCCCGTGCAGTTGGGCTTCGGGTTCACGCTCAACGGCGTCGGCGGCATCGTCGGCGTGAATCGGTCGATGAAGCGCAAGCCGCTGGGCAAGGCCGCCCGGACGGGGTCGATGGACTCGGTGCTGTTCCCGGAGAACCCGGTCGCCAACTCCCAGCGGATCATCAGCGACCTCCGGGCGATCTTCCCGCCCAGCGAGGGCACACACGTCTTCGGCCCGATGGCCCGGCTCGGCTGGGGGACGCCGACGCTCATCACGGCGGATCTGGCGGTCGTCCTCGAAGTCCCGACCTGGAAGATTGCACTCCTCGGGCGGCTCTCGGCACTCCTTCCCGACGAGAAAGCGCCGCTGATTGAACTCAACCTCTCGGTCGCAGGCTTTCTGGACCCGCCGAACAAGCAGGTCGCCATCGACGCCTCGCTGTACGATTCGCGGATCGTCATGTGGACTGTCAGCGGCGACATGGCGATGCGCTCGAACTACGGGGATGACCCCCGGTTCCTGCTGTCGGTCGGGGGCTGGAATCCCCGCTACGACCCGCCGAAGGGCTTCCCCGAACTCCGACGTGTGAAGGCCAACCTCGGCGCGCCCGGTGGCAACCCCAAGATCGAGTTTACCGGCTACTTCGCGGTCACCTCCAACACCGTTCAGGCCGGCGCGGGCGTCCACGCCCTTGCCAAGGCCGGGCCCGCCAAGATCGAGGGGAAGCTTTCCTTCGACGCGCTGATCCAGTTCAACCCGTTCAAATTCATCGTCGACTTCCATGCCTCGTTCTCGGTCGAGATCAAGGGCAAGGGCCTGTCGATCACCATCGACGGGACGCTTTCGGGACCGGGCCCGTTCCGGATCAAGGGCACGATCAAGATCAATATCCTCTTCATCGAGATCAAGGTCAGGGCCGACGTCACGATCGGACCTTCGAAGGAAAAGGAGGAGTTGCCGCCCGCGAAAGTCCTGCCGAAACTCGTGGCGGAGTTGAACAAGCCGGCCAACTGGAGGGCCCAACTTCCCGAGTCGGGAGCGAGCTGGGCGACCTTCCGCGAGGTAGAGGCCGGCGAGGGCGAGGTACTGGCCCACCCGATGGGCGAGATCGGCGTCCGCCAGACGATCGCCCCGTTACAGTTCCAGCTGGAGAAGTTCGGCAACGCCACGCCCTCGGGATACACCCGCTTCGAGATCGACGGCGCGACCGTCAGCGGGTCGGCGTCGATCGAGTTCGACGCCACGACGAAAGAGGACTTCGCGCCGGCGCAGTTCTCGAAACTGAGCGACTCGGAGAAGATGAACAGTCCGGCCTTCGAGAAGCACCCGGCGGGCCAGAAGATGCGCCATTCGGAGGTCTACTGTGGCTACCCCGAGGGCAAGCGCAACCGCAACCGCCGGCAGACGAAGTTCGGCTACGAGTGCACGGTCATCGACCGGACAAAGGACAACTGGGGCGTCGACCTGGGCGAACTCGGACGGTTCAAAGCCGAGGGCCTCCCGTCGCTCTCGGGGCTGACGAACGATCAGGTCGCGGCGCTCTCGGAGGTCGGCGCCGTGGCGCACTCGCCGGCACGGATGGCCGGCAACCAGCGGTTCCGGCTGGACGAGACCGACCAGGCGATCGTCGACGCCCAGGACGGCGGTGCGGTCAGTATGATCGACGGTACTGACGGCAGTGAGGCGACCGTCCGCGGTGGGGGCGACCCTGACAGCGGCGGGCTGGCCGGTTCGATCACGATGGGTGAGTCCCGGTACGTGATTGCCAGGGCGAGCGACATGCAGCGCGTCGACCTACCGACGGCGGACGGCGAGCTGTCGAAATCCCAGGCACAGCGCGCGCTCTCGCGGTTCCGCTCGCTGAACCCGGCGGCTGCCAAACAGCTCCGGGTCGTCAAGGCCAGCCGTGCCAGGACCGACGGCTCGGGAGGTGGGAGTCGATGACCGCGACTCCCGGATTCTCACGTACGATCACTGCGGCGACGGAGGATGCACATGAGTAACTCGACGTTCACGTTCTATCCGACTGTCAGAGAGGGGTATCGGCCTGAGGACACGTTCTCCAAATCCGGAAGCGACATTCCCGGGGGCGGCACAGCGCAAATCGACCTGGAGTTGACGGCGACCGGGCCGGAGGGGACGACGATCAAGAACCCCGGTGTCGAGCTGACGCTGTACGGGCCGGGCGAGGTGACGAACCTCGACACCGACCAGATCGTCAGGATGGAGCCCGAGCCGGAGACGACGGCGTTCCCGCCAAACTACTTCCCGCTGGTGGAGTTCGACAGCCCGCAACTGCCGTGGCTGTTCAGTCCCCAGCGCGCCGATGATAAGGGGCGAAACCGGCCCTGGCTCTGTCTGGTCGTTGTTGAGGCCCAGAACGTCTCGTACAAGCCCGCTGGCACGGGGCCGCTGCCGGTCTTGGAGACGCCGACCGACGAACTACCCGACGCCACTGAGACGTGGGCCTGGGCGCACGCTCAGGTCGTCGGCACTCATTCCCCGGAGTCGGTGTTCGGGTCGCGGTCGACGGCGACGGTCTCGCGGCTCCTCTGTCCGCGCAACCTCGACCCCAAGACGAAGTACCGCGCCTGCGTCGTCCCGACGTTCGAACCAGGGCGGCGGGCTGGCCTGGGCCTCGATCCCTACCCCGACGGCCGTGGTTCGATGACGCTTGCCTGGGGTGAGGAGGATTCGGTTCGACTGCCGGTGTATCACTCCTGGGTATTCACGAGCGCCGCGAGGGGCGACTTCGAGTCGCTGGCGCGGGAACTTGATCCCGTCGAGTTCGGCCCGAACATCGGGTTTCGATCGATCGACGTGAGCAACCCCGGTCCGATCGATCTGAAGCTTCCTTTCGATCCCGCAAGCGACACGGGAACGGTCGGGATAGGCGGCGCGCTGAAGTCGACCGGCGCAGAGCCCGACACCTACGACGAGGACATGCGATCGGAGCTGCGCGACATGCTCAACACGCCCAACGAGGTGGTCGAGGAGACCGACTACGGCGCAGTGGGGCCACCGCTGTACGGGCAGTGGCACGCTGGCGTACCCGAACTGGAGGACCCGGACATCGATTCGTCGATCTACTACCAGCCCCACTGGTTCAACACGCTCAACAGCGATCCGCGCAACCGGACCGCCGCGGGTTACGGGACGTTGGCGATCCAGGACGAACAGGAGCGACTGATGAGTAGCGCCTGGGAGCAGTTCGGCGACTTGGACATCGCCAATCGATTCCTCCAGCGGATCCAGCTGAGCGAGTCGATCCTCTCGATCCGACACCACAAGCTAGAGTCGCTGTCGACGGGGACGCTACTCGGGATGAGTGCGCCCGTCCACGGGATGTTGCTGGACGAGTCGGTGGACGCCAAGACGATCCACGGGCGGGCACTAGAGTCGGACCTGCCCACGTCGCTGTCTTCGTCCTCGTTTCGCCGGATCACGCGCTCGACCGGCCCGCTCGCCAGGCGTCCGGGGACCTCCGTCGACACCGCGTCGTTCGCGACCCATCTCGAGACGGGACGCATGCCGCGGATGACCGACGGCCTCTCGTTCAGTTTCGATCAGCCGGTGGCCGAGGGGGGCGGTACTGCAGTCGCCGAAGCCGGCGAGGGCGCGCCCCTTGGTGCCGGCGGACCCGGCGGCGGAGGGATGGCGATGCAGCCGATGAGTGGCTCTGGGCCTGTCGAGGAAGGCGGCGAACAGTCCCGCCCGTCCGGCGCGGACGAATCGCCTGGGCTGTTCCCCGAGGAGGGCGACCTGCCAGAGCCGGGGCCGGACGTCGAGCGCGTGCTGACGGCACTCGACGGCCTGGACACCCATGCTGGTACGGCAGACGGCGCAGTCACCGACTTTTCGACGGCCGTCCGGCGAAACGACGTCGAGACGGTGCGCGAACTCGCCGAGACGAGCCCCACAGTTCTGGATCACTGCGAGAGCATCCGGCGGAACACATTCGATCCGCTCTCGCGAGCGCTCGCGAAGGTACTGACCGAACCGCGGCCCGAGCGAATCGTCGATTCGTTCGACCGAGCGGCCGCCAATCAGCATCTCCAGGCACTGCACCGATCACAGCGGCGACTCGTCGAGTCCGTCGAAGCCTCGATGGCGGCGCTGGCGGCGGGTGAGCCGCCACGCGACGTGCGTCGCCACCTCGACAGGGCCGACGGTGCCCTCGGGGACCTCCAGCGGACGAGCGAGGACCTCCGCGGCGCGATGGAGGCTCGACCCGCGACGACGATGCGGACGACGCAGACCATGTCGATGGCCAGCGGCGACGAGTTCCTCTCGGGCGAGCCGGCACAGGTCTCGGAGATTGGCAAGTCCACGCCCAAACAAGTGCAATTGCCCCCGAACGACGAATTGCGAAATTCCGTGATAAACGGGCTGAACCCGACGATCAACCTCTCGGACCACGCGATCGATCGGATCGGCCTGCCGGAGTTGCGCCAGCGCGACGACCCGGTTGAGGAGGTTATGGCCGCGCCGACGTTCACGGACACGACCTACGAACTGCTGGCCGAACTGGACCAGGAGTACTTCCTGCCGGGTGCTGGCGACATTCCCAAGAACAGCATCGGCGTCCTGCAGACCAACCCCGAGTTCATCGAGTCGTTCATGACGGGACTGAACCACGAGTTCGCCCGCGAACTCCAGTGGCGGAACTTCCCGACCGACCGCGCGGGGACGTACTTCCGGCGGTTCTGGGATCGGAAGGGCAACCCCGATATCGACAGCAGCGACCCCGAGCAGATGGCCGACATCACGCCGATCCACACCTGGGACGAGAACGAACTCGGGACCAACAGCCCCCATGACAACCACGCGAAAGTGGTGCTGTTGATCCGCGGTGAGTTGCTGCGCCGGTATCCCAACACCGACGTCTTCGTCGCGAAGGCTGTCGGGGAGGACAATCCCTCCACGGGCGAGGAACCCGACCGCGTGCCGGCACTCCCGAACACCCACGTCTCCCGAGACGACGCCGGCGAGGACGTCAAGTTCCCCGTCTTCCGGGGGAAACTCGACCCCGACATCACCTTCTTCGGGTTCGACCTCTCGCCCGACGAGGCGCTGTACGACCCCTACCACGAGGGTAGCACCGAACCCGACGACCATTCCGACGAGGGGTGGTTCTTCGTCCTGCAGGAACCCCCGGCCGAGACCCGCTTCGGGATGGACGTCGGCCAGGAGGGCGATTCTGGCGGGACGCCCTACGGCATCGGCTCCGACGACGCGGGGACGCCCAGAGAACCCACCGAAGAGCTGGAAGACGAGGTCGAGACCGGCTGGAGCGGCCTCTCGTGGGCGCACATCGTCGAGGAGGGAGACGACCCCTCGTCGGTGACTCACGTCGACGTCGACGGGTCCCGGCCCGGGCAGGAAAACTGGTCGTTCGACGCCGACGACGTGACGGACACGCCTCCGACGCGCTGGGGCTTCAACAGCGCGCACATGGCTCGTGCGACCTGGCAACTGCCGGTTCGAATCAGCATCCACGCAGACGACATGATCCCCGAGGAACCCCCGACAGCGGAGACGGACTGGCGGAACGTACAGATCGACACCCCGGCGACGATCCTGAACCTGGGTGATTCGCAGTGAGCACCACCGGGTGGGACGCCGTTGGCGAGGCCAGGGCCGCCTGGCAGCGTGCTGACGGCGAACTCCCGCGATTGCGAGCGGTCCACGGTGACCTCTCGACGACGCTCGATGCCCTCGTGCGAAACAAACCGGCGGACGCCGCGATCGCCGAGACGATCGACTCGCTCCAGCGGCTCGGTGGGGACAGCGACGACCGCCGAGGCGCGCTCGACTTTCTCAGAGCGCCAGTGCTCGACGGCGACACGACCGTGCAAGGGGCCTTTCTGCAGGGTCGAGCCGTCACGACCGACGCCGACGGCGTCGCGAGCGCGCTCACGAGCTACGTCGACGGCGGGAGCTGGTCGGCCGTCGAGACCGCGGTGACGGACGTCCTCCAGCCCCCGGAGGGACCGATGGCGATCGACACGACGACGCTCGAACAGCTCGTGACGCTGTTCGCGATCACGATCGAGGCGGCGGTCGCCGCCCGCGAGGCCCGGGCTGACGACCTGCAGTCCACACTCGGAAATGCCTACGAAGGTATCGACGAGCCGCTGCCCGAGATGGACGACCAGCCCATTGCCCTGTTACCGGTGCGGATGGAGACCCGGTTCGTCGACGATAGCGGGACGAAAGAAGACGATCTCAGCCAGTTGCTCGTGCGGGTCTACCCCGACCAGATCCACGGCGACTCACACGAGGAGCAGTTGACCGACGACGAGGTCCGGTGGGGACAGAACTTCTGGGCGACGCTGTGGTACGCGCGCCACCCGGATCCGACGGTCGTTCCGAGCGAACCGTCGGCGTCGTATCTGCAGAACCGGCTACCGAGCCAGCGACTTCGCGAACTCGTCGCCGACATCGAGCCCGCAAACTTCTCAGAGGGTCATCACAAGCGCTACCGGGAACTCAAAGAGCGGGCCTGGAAGCAGTTGCTCGATCGCTTCGGCCGCGAGCGATCGGCCTACATCGTCCACGCGCTCGAACCCACCGAAGAAGACCTGGCCGACGACCTGCTGACGCGGCCGCCGGCCCCACCGGGAGACGACAGCGGTGGTGACTACTCGGCGATTCCGGGCTCGTACGTCGGCCAGATCGACGCAGGCATGACCGACCAAATCGACACCGGTGTGATCGCCGATCAGATCGACACCGACATCGCCGACCGGATCGGCGAGGACGTTCAAGCCGGGACCTCTCAGACGACGATCGAGGACGATTCGACCGGCCAGGACGACATCTCGCCCCAGTCCGACGACGACCTCCGTGGGGACGGCGGCGAGCAGACGGACGCCGGCGACGACACCCCGGATTCTCCGGATGGCCTTCCGCAGAAGGTCCCCGCGGTCGAGTTCCCGGAGGTCCCGCGCCGGCCCGCGTCTTGGACCCAGCAACCGCGGGCGGCGCTGCTCCCGGACCGCTGGATCGCCATCGCCGAGTGGGAGACACCCAAGGGCACGACAAAACGGGCGGCCGTCGAGGGCGATCCGATCCGCGAACCGCTCCCGATGGGCCCGAGCCCGGAGGCGGTCGCTGCGGAGGACCTCGCTAACCAGGAGACCGACACGCCGGCCCCGGACGGCAACGACTGGATGATCGACTTCGAGGCCGCCGAGGACGCCGGGATGGCGCTCCGGCTCCGGCTGTCGGGCCTCTCGGGCTTCGATCCCCACCGCGGCTTTTCGACGCTGACGGTGCTGGGAGTCAAAGCTTCGATGGACGCCGAAGAGACGCCCGACGCGGTGGTCGACCTGCTCGACGCGCATCACTACACCGACGGCCTGGAGTTCTTAGAGCAGGGCACGCCGACGAACAACCACGACGAGTCCTCTGGATACACGCCCACAGACGACCCCCTGGAAAGCATGGAAATCGAGGCCGGCGAGCCGCTGGTCGAGACGGGCGACCGCAGCGACGGCGACCTGCTCGCGCGGGCGCTGGCGATCGATAGCGAGGAGGATCACGTCTTCGAGCACGTCGAGAACGCCGGCGGCACCCAGCAACGGGATGCCCGGCACGTGAACTCGGCGCTGTGGCCGGCGACGCTCGGATATTTTTTCCAGGATCTGATGATCCACAACGACCTGACGGACAATCCCTCGATCTTCGGCGGCGGCGCACCGACGAACCTCGAGGGCTCGAAGCGCCGTGACCGCCTCTCCCAGCTGATGCTCTGGCACGACGCCTACCGGCGACACTTCGTACGCTACGTCCGGGGTCGCGGACCCTTCCCGGCCATGCGGGTCGGCAAGCAGCCCTACGGAATCTTACCCGCGAAGGCAGTCGAGACCGAGCGGGACATCTCGATCCTCGATCAGGACGTACTCGCTGACCTGGAACTAGGCCGGCAGTCGGTCGGCGACCTGCAGAGGCGGGGGACGGATCTCGACACGCTGGTGAAGGGGGGCGTCGAGCCCACAATGCTGATCGACGCCGGCGCGAAGCCGGAGCAGCTTCTCGAAGCTGGTGCCCAGCCGGACGACCTGCTGGCCGGCGGCGTCGAACCTCGGACGATCATCGAGGAGAGCGGTATCACGCCCGACGCGCTGACCCAGGACGGGATCGGGATGCTGGAGACGTCGCGGGCCACTCGCTCGCGCCTGAAATCCGCCGGTATACCCGTCGAGGAACTGGAACAGCAGGGCGTGACGACCCGCGCGCTCACCCGCGGAGAGGTCAGCGACAAGCAACTCGAAGCGGCCGGGGTCACCACGAAGTCCGTCGCCGAAGCGTTGCTCCCGCGCCAGGCGAAATCGCTGGGGATCACCCCGCAGGCGCTCGAACGCGCGGGCGTTACGCCGGGCGCGCTCCTGCGCGGCGAGATTTCGGCAGAGCAGGTCGAGGCACTCGGGCTGTCGACCCGTGCCGTGGCCGATCTCGTGCTACCCCAGGCCGTCCGGGATCTGGGGATCACGCCGAAGGCACTCGAGGACGCCGGGATCTCGCCGGTCGACATCATCAACGGCCAGGTATCGGCGAGTGATCTGGAAGCTGCCGGTGTCACGCCCGAGGCACTCGCCGAGGCGTTGCTGCCCCAGGAAGTGATCGACTTCGGGGTCACGCCCGAACGCGTCGGCGAGGCCGTCGGACTCGAGGATCTGTTCAACGGCACCGTCGGCGTCGAGGACCTCCAGCAAGCCGGACTCGATACGCAGACCCTCGCGGACGCGCTCCTCCCGCAGTCGTTCCGCGACGCCGGAATCACGCCTGACTCGCTGGAGTCCGCGGGGATCACTCCCGCGGCAGTCCTCTCGGGAACGGTCTCGCCGGAGGACATCCTCGAAGCGGGTGTGACGCCCGACACGCTGGCCGAGGCAGGCCTCCTGCCGGACGCGCTCGCGGACGTCGGTTCGGTGTTCGGTGACCTTATCTCGGCCGGGCTGAAGCCGATGGAACTGCTCGAAGAGGGACTGTCGCCGAAGGCGTTAATCGACGCCGGCGTCGATCCCCAGCTACTGGTCGACGCTGGCCTCGCACCCAAGAAGCTTGTCGACGCGGGGATGGACGTCGTCGAACTCGCCGCGAAGGGGACGATTCCCGTTCAGGATCTGCTCGAGGCCGGAGCGTCTCCGCAGGAACTGGCCCGACTCGGCGCGGCCGTCGAGGAGCTATCCGGTGGCGAGATTCCGGCACAGGAACTAGTCCAGGCCGGATTCGCGGCGACTGACCTGCTGCAGGAAGGCGCGGACGCGCTCGGGATCGCCCAGGGTGGCGCACGGCCCAGTCAGCTCAAAGACGCCGGCGTCGACGCCGGGACGCTCCGGGACGCCGGAAAGGCTGCGGGTTCGCTCCGGCAGGCCGGCTACACCGCCGAGGAGTTGCTCGACTCGAACTACACTGTCGAGGAACTGCTCAACGGCGGCTTCTCCCGGGAGGAACTGTCGGCGGCCGGAATCGACCAGGCGGATCTGGAACGGACGGGCCGGGCCGTCGAGGACCTGCTCGCTGCCGGCCATCCACCCGACCAACTGCGTTCGGAGGGCTACGGGCCGGATCAACTGCTGGAGGCCGGGCTAGACGTCGCTGGACTCGTTGCCGCGGGTTACACGGCGGGCGAACTCAGAGACGCCGGCCTCTCGACGGAGCAACTCGTCGCTGCGGGGATAGACCCGCGCACGCTCAGAGCAGCCGGTGTCGATCCGAACTCGCTGGCTGACGCAGGCGTGGATGCTCGAACACTCAAAGAGAGCGGCGCGAAAGCCGAGGACCTGCTGGATCACGGCTTCGACCCCCAGCGACTGCTCGACGCCGGCTTCAAATCGGTCGAACTCGACGTCGCCGGCGTCGACGTCGACCAGCTCGCCGAGGACGTTCTCGAGGGCGAGGCCGGGGCCGACGAGGTGGTCGGTGCGGCCCTCGAGGGAATGCAGTACGCGGCGACGGTCCTGGAAGACCCCGAGCAGGCCGAGCGCGACCTGTACTCGTTCGGTTTCGATCCCGCCGTTCCGAAACTCCCGCGTCAGGCCGACAGCCCGGGCTCCGGCAACGGTTTGACCGGCGACGATCAGGCCGGCCAGCCCGACGGCGGCGTTCAGGCGGGCGTGCCGGTCGTGCGGCCGCTGTCTGTCGACGACAAGCTACCCGGCGACCTCCGGAGTCGGCTGACCGGACTGGGCGAGCACTGGGGCGAGGCAGCCGCTGACCTGCCGTTCGCGGGGACGACCGACGAGAGCGCCGTCATGGACGCCCTCCTGCGAGAGGGAGTCTCAGCGGATATCCGCCAGCAGACGATGGCCTTTTCGGCGGAGTCGACCGACCATACCGACCGGATCAACGACATGGTCCGGTACTGGTACGGCGGCGGCTCGCCGATCCGCGGTCTGGTCCCCGACATGTGTGAGAATCGGGTCGATTTGGACCCGCGGATCGGTCACTTCCGCATGGAGGACGTCTCGCGGGATGATATCGAGGACTACGAACCTTCGGGGCATCGTGACAAGTCGGCGTTCTACAACTACATGCGGACGTTCGAACGGCAGGGCAAAATCGAGCCACATGAGATGGTCGACGCCGATATCAGCCGATTTATCGACGTACTGTCAGACTCGACGTTCTCGGAAGTCAAACAGCTCTCGCACGTCGAGTCGGTCAAGCCCGAGAACGTCGCTCTCAACGCCGACGCCATCGAGAACCTCGACGGCTGGGCCGGCATGAGCGACGAGGACACGCGACAGGCGATCGTCCGCGCGCTCGAAAACGCGGACGATCCGAACGGGTTCGTCGACGAACTCGTGACAAACGCGCGCTCGAACTTCCCCGGTCGCTCGAAGCTCTACCAGCTCGCCCAGAACCAGAGCGCGCACAACGACTCGGGCGTGCTGCGCTCGCTGTTGCGACTCCTCCTGCAGTACGGCACCCTTCAGGAGTACGTCGCGGCGCGGCGCCGGCTGGGGCTGGCCTACGACGACCTGCCTGCGGCCTGGCCGGATCCGGCCTACTACGACCCGGGCGACGTCGGCCCACTCGCAACGCTCCGGGACGAGGCCCCGAAGGCGCTCGGTGCTCACCCGAACATCGGGAGCATGGAGACGTCGATGACTTACACCTCGAAGTACGGGACGACGCCGACAACTGACGTCTACGACTACGTCGATGCCCTGCAGGACGCGGCGCTGAACTACTCGTCGACGACGTCGATCGATCCCCGGATCAGCGAGTTCACTGACAGCCTCGAATATCTGGGTGGCGTCGAACCCACGAAACTGGCGACGCTGGCCCGCGAGACGCTGGACCTGGCTAACCACCGCCTGGACGCGTGGTGGACCTCGCTGGCGACCAAGGACCTGTTCGAACTCCGGGAGGCTCAGAGCAGCTACGACACCGAGGCCGGCTTCGACCACGAGAAATGGAGCGGCGGCGGCAGTGACGCGCCCCGCGCCACGCTTGACCCAGGATTGCTCTCGAACGTCACGCTGGAGGGCGCAGGCGGCGGGAGTTCCGACACCTCCGGCGGCTCCGTCGACACTGGTGGCTCGACCGGATCCGGTGTGTCGACTGATATCGACGCCGATGTCTCGGACGTCGACGTTGGCGATGAGAGCAGTGATTCGGGATCGACCGGTGGAACCGTCGAGTCCCAGTTCGATCCAGCGGCTATCGCGGACCTAAGCCTCCAGCTCTCCGATACCACTATCCAGAGCGACGATTCTCGGTCGGACGGCGGCTTCGACGGGTTCGATACGAACGTCGATCTCGACGAGGCGACCGCTGCCAGCCAACCCGGTGGCGGACAGCACTCCGGCGAGGGCTCGCAGGGCAGTGACGCGATCGATGTCGACGCGCTCCGGAACGCCGGCCGGATCGCCACCCGGGACCGACTGACCGATCCCTCGGCGCTCAGCGACCGCGTCCAGTCCGATCCGGGGCTGTACGTCGGCGGCTACGGCTTCGTCGAGGACCTCTCGGCGGACATCGAGGGACGAGACGAACCCGAATACATTCATGGGCCCTCCGAACAGCACGCGACGACTGCGGCGGTCCTCCGCAGCGGCTACGAGGCTCACGAGGCCGACGAGGGCGAGAACGTGCTGGCGATCGACCTCTCGGCCGACCGCGTCCGGGCGGGCCTGCGACTGATCCGCGGCGTCCGGCGGGGGCAGTCGCTCGCGGAACTGCTCGGGTATCGTTTCGAGCGCCGACTCCGGGAGAAGACCCTGGCCTCGAAGGGACTGGGGCCGGCAGACCCCGGGGAGACCGTGGCGGACGTCATGCAGTACGCACACGTCTTCCGGTCGGTCTTCCCGGCGAAGGTGGGCAAACTGAAACGCCCCGACGCGAGCCAGATCCAGGGCAAGACCGAGGGTGAGGAGAAACTGGCGAAACGGGACGTCGTCGACGGCCGCAAACTCGTCGAGAACTGGGAGGAGTACCCCTTCGAGCACGGCGACGAACTGCCCTCGGCAGGGAGCGACGAGCACGCCGCCATCGCGGAGGTCGTCGACGAACTGACCGAGGATGTCGACGCGGCCGGTGACCTGCTGACCGCCGAGAGCGTCCACCAGCTTGGCCAGGCCAACTACGAAGCGGCCAGCGGCTCGGTAGCGGCGCTGGCAGACGGCGAACCGCTGCCAGATCCGGATATCGCCCGCACGCCGCGGACCGAGACCGGGCTGACCCACCGCCAGTGTCTCCTGTTCGGCACGCCGCCGATCGAGAGCGGGGCGACCCCCCGAACCGAGGCCGAGCCGGCGCTGGCCGCGTGGGCCGACGGACTGCTCCCCGACCACGGGGACGTCGAGTGTCTGGCGACCTACCGCTGGAGCGAGACGACGACCGACACCGACGGCAACGAAGTCGAGACCGAGCAGACCCACGAGACCAGCGCGACGCTCGCGGATCTCGATCTGGGTTCGCTGGACGTGCTGTTGCTGCTGGGAGCCAAGCGACAGGCCGCCCGCTCGGAACTCGAACAGCGGTTGGTCTACGAACTGGTTCGGGACCGGCCGGAGACGCCAGCGGTACCGGTCGACGCCGAGATCGAACTCGAGTTGACCGAGGCCGTCTCGGCGGGATCGCTCCCGCTGGCCGACGTGCTCGAACTGACCAGGAGCCTCCGGGAGGTCGTCCAGACGGGGCGTCCAGCGACGGCCGAGGACCTGGCCCATCCGACCGACGCCCGCGGCGAGGGATACGACGTCTCGACGGCCGACACGCTCGAAACCCGGGCCAACACCGCCCAGGACCGCCTGCTCGGGGTCGCCGAGGCGATCGACGAACGGCTCTCGGTGCTCGATAGCGCTCACGAACTCGGGGACGGGGTCGACGACCTCCTGGCGACCCAGACGGCCAGTACGGACGGCGGGCTGCCCGGGAGCGACCCCGGCGGGTCCTGGGGTGGGCTCGGCGGCGGCGTCTCGCTGCCGACCGGCGGCTCCCCGCTCTCGGACGGTGCCTTCGAGATGCCGGAGCCGACGGTGACCGAGCAGGCGACCGATCTGGTCGACGCCGTCGAGGCAGTCGACAGCGAGGTCCCGCTGGCCGACGCCGAATCGGCGGCCAGCGCGGTCGACGCAGGTGTGATCCGCTCGGAACTCCAGTCGCTGCTGGATACGCTTCCGGCCGGGCTGGCGGACCCAAACGCCGTCCGGGCGGACGCTATCGTCGAATCCGACAGCAAGCAGGACGTCTCGGGTGTGCTCGGCGAACCCGTCGCCGTTCCCGAACTGCCGAGCCAGGTCGACCAGAGTGAGGGCTCGGACGACGGAGACGACACGGGCGACGACACTGACGGTAGCGATGGAACGGACGACGGCTCGGACACCGGTGACGGCGGGTCCGCGAGTAGTGGGCCGATCACCTGGATGCCCTCGGGCGGGCAACTCGACACGTCGCTACCCGAACCCGGTGGGTCCGAGCCCGAGATGGCCGTCGACATGGCTGACCTCCCGGAGACCCAGTACACCGGCTCGACGTACTACGCCGAGAACCTCGAATCGGTGGCCGTCGTAGGCGGCGGACTCACGCTCGGTGGCTCGGGTCAGGACGCTAGCGGGGACAGCGGCTCGGGTGACTCGGGTGGGGACGACTCGGACATCGGTGACGACGGACCGGGGTCCGGAGACGACACGGAACCGCAGGTGGACTGGTCGAGCACGACGGCGACGATCCGCGCCTGGGGGACCGACGGCCTCTCGTGGTTCGAGCGCGAGACCACGACCACGCCCGATGTGGACGGCTTCTTCAGCGTCGCTCTCGACTTTTCCGGTATCGACCCGGGGACGCCGTTCCAAGCCGTCGCCATCGTCGACGGGACGGTCGTCTACAGCGCGACGGGTCGGGTCGTCGCCGACGGCCTCACGACGACCACGCAGTCGACCCTGGAGAACGACTGTCCGAACCTGAAGCGGTTGCTCTGGCTCCGGGCGCGCCAGCCGCTGTTCGAGACGAACGGCAGGCCGAGCAGCCGGCTCGCCGGTGCGCTCTCGCTCGCGGAATTCGACGCCATCCGGGCCGAGCGTGACGCCACTGACCCCTCGAACTCGCCGATCACCACCGACGACGTGGACGCGGTCAACGGTCTGCTGGGGCTTGAGGGGCTCGATCCTGCGGGACTGGCCGGTCACCTCGACAGTGCAGTCGGGCCGATTAGCAAGCTCGGCCTCGATCGAATCGTCGACGTCACTGGGAACGGCGGTCCGGGAGACGTGAGCGTCTGGTACGGACCGACACGCTCGCTGGGAGACGTTCGGGCCAGGCTCAGCCGCACGCTCGACAATCCGGCGCTGTACAACGCCGGCGCGGCCCCCTGGCTCCTCACGTACCACCACGACTCGGCGGCGGTCCTGCACGGGATGGACGGCGGCGAAAACGTCGCGGCTTACCTCGACGCGTTTCTCTCGGCCCCGCCGTGGGTGGTCCGGTACGTCGACGAGCAGGTCGCCGAGCCTGTGACGCTCTTCCAGGAGCTGACGGCCTGGCTGTACGAGCCGAGTGCCGTCGAGAATCCGGGCGACCTGCCGACGGCGCTCCACGATCTGGCGAGCGTCGTGACCGACCTGCCCGCGCTGGCGGTCCTGTTTGAGGGACTACCCACGGTCGAGGACAAGACCCGACTGGAGACGTTCAAGACCCACCTCCAGGGACTGGCCTCGACGATGGGAACCGGCGCGCCCTCGATGCCCGACGCCTCGACCGCGACGGCGACCTTCGACGCCGAGGCCTCCTCGGCGACGACCGACCTGGCGAGTGACGCACATTCCGTCGCGACGACCGTCTCGCCAGTCGTGGGGAGCGAGGCCGACCGGTCGTTCCGGCGGGTCGTCCTCGAACGCCTCCGCGAGCCGATGACCGTCGCGGCCTCCTACGGCGTCTTCGGCGGGACGCCCCGCAGTCCGGACGGCGGCTCGCCCGAGGACGAATCTGCACTGCTCGAACAGGCTCGGGCGCTACTCGAGCGACTCCGGACGCGCTTGGAGGAAGCCGCGCCGCTGGATTCGCGGGCTGCCACCGACGGCGGGACGCAGCCGCCGGCCCAGCGCGTCGACGCGCAGATCGACCGTCTGGAGACGCTGTTCGGCGACGGCTTCACCGTGTTGCCGCCGTTCACGCCCGCCAACGGCGAGGAGCTGACGGCCACCTTTACCGATGACGGGCTGATCCCCGACGGGAACCCGATGGCGGCCGAGACGCTGCTGCAGCGCAGTGCGGCCTTTCGGGAGACTGTCGCGGAGTTCCGCGAGGCCCGGACCTACGCCGAGGCGATCGCGGGGACGCTCACCGAGCCGCTAACCGTCGGCCAGGTACCGTTCGAACCCGGCGACACGTGGGTGGGTGTCGACGACGCCGATCCCGATTCGGGCAAGCTCTCGCTGGTTGCACAGTTCGGCCCGGACGTGACGCCGGGAACCGTCGACAGGCCGATCACGGGCCTGTTCCTCGACGAGTGGCACGAGGCGATCCCGGCCGACAGCGAGACCTCCGGGGTCGCGCTCAACTACGACGACCCCGGCAATCGGCCACCCCAGTCGCTACTGGTGGCGACACCACCGCAGGAGGGCTGGACGCTGGACGACCTGACGGCGACGGTCGCCGAGACGGGCGAGTACATGAAACGCCGCGCGGTCGACCTGGGCGACCTCGACGATGTCCCCTACCTCTTCCCGGGGCTGTACTTCGCTCGCCAGCAGGATCCGACGCCGGAGACGCCAACGGTTGCCTTCGAGATGCTCGACTGGTACGACCGGCAACTGGAGTTCGAACTCCTACCAGGGCAACTACAGATCGAGTACCAGGAGGTGTATTTCGATGGCTGACCGGACCGTCTGGTCGCGACTCGAACCCCGGCCCCGAAAGGACGAGATGCCAGACGCCCTGGCCGCGCCGGTCCGGGACCCGCTGTGGATGCTCTCCCGGCAGTGGCAGATCAGCGAGTTCCAGGGCGAGGACGCGGGCTCGCCCGTCCGCGTTGACGTCGACATCGCTGAGGACCGCCTGACGCGCGTCGACCTCCGGGGCGGCGGGCGCGGGAAAGACGGGCAGCCTGTGGAGCCGTTCGACTACGACGGCGACCCGCTCGAGGCGATCGTCGAACGCGGGGCCGTGATGACCGACGACGACGTCCTCGAGGCCGAACCCGAAGCGGCGAACGCCGGCCCGCCGCTGCGCCTTCGCGCGGAGGCCGGCCAGCACTTCCTCCGGACGCTCGCCGAGGCCGGCTACGGCGACTACAGCGCGAGCGACTTCCAGGATGACTACCGCCTCGAGGCGCCCGAGCAACCGCTGGAATCGAGCGACCGCCGATACGTCGAACTGATGGACGGTCGCGCGCTCGACGGGACTGCAATCGCGCGTGCCATCAAGTCGGCCGTCGGGAACATCGACGACGTCGTCGCCGGCGAGGCGAGTTCGTGGTCCGGTGTCAGTGCGAGCGCGCTGCCGACGCCGACAAACGAGTCTCGGACGGGAACCTTCGACAAGTGCGTCGAGGAGTTCTACGCGTGGTACGTCGACCTCTACGACGAGCCCACGACCGAAACCGGCTCTGCCTGGGACCCGACCCGTCTGGAGTACCGCTTCGCCGTCTCGACCGGTGCAGGAGCGACTGAGACGGTGTTCGAGGCGCCCGAGTACCACGGGGACCACCTCGAATGGTACGCCTTCTCGGTTGCCGAAGGCGAGAGCCTGGGCACGCCGGAGGAAGGCGGCACGCCCTCCGAGGGGGCGTTGACTGACGACGGCGGGCTCGACCTGCCTTCGGGCACGACGATGCCCGACACCCCGCCGGAGACCGGGATCGGCGACCTGAGGGAGTTGCCGCTGGACGTCTCGACGGTCCACCGGTCGAAGACGCTGATGCCGGCTCAGGTCTCCTTCCCGGGGATGCCGGCCAACCGCTGGTGGGAACTCGAAGACGGAAACGTCGACATCGGCCAGGCGACCGATGAGGGGTCCAGTCTCGCCCGGATGCTCCTGCTGGAGTTCGCGACGCAGTTCGGCAACGACTGGTTCCAAATCGACCTCGATACCCCCGTCGGGACGTTCACCCGGCTGACGGACCTGACGGTCACCGACTCCTTCGGGCTGACCGAGACGGCCGAGCCAGCGATCGACGACGGCTGGCAGTTGTTCATGCACGACCTCGGCGACGGCGAGGCCGGCCTGTTCGTCCCGCCGACGCTCGGTGACTCCCGTACCGGTGAGCCCGTCGAGAAGGTCGTGTTCAGCCGCGACGAGACCGCCAACCTCGCGTTCGCGATCGAACGTCTCGTCGAGAGCCCGGTCGGAAGCGTCCTCGACCGCACGGAGTTCCAGGTCCCGCGCCTGGAGGTCGACCGCATCTCGGCTGCCGAGAACCCCGACGAGGAGTACGTCGAACTCGCCAATCCCGGCGAGGATCGGCTCGTGATCGACGGCTACTCACTGGGGGCCGAGGTCGACGGGTCGACCACTGAACTCCACCAGATACCCGACCGGACGCTCGAATCCGGGGAGACGTTCCGGGTCTACACCGGCGTCTCCCCTGACCCGGGTGAGGAGAGCGCCGGGTTGAGCGCCTCCGCCTGGAGTGACGCCGAAGCGGTCGTCGTGAACGACGACACTGACAGCACTGTCGCGAAGAAGTTACTCGCTCGGCCCAGCGACGCGCTGGCAGACTATCGGCTGTCGACGGACGTGCCCGACTACTGGTTCCCGTTCACGCCCGAACAGGGCTGGAACTTCAAACTCGAGCGGGCGCTGCTGCTGGACGCCTCGACGCTCGGGCTGGACGTCGAGGAGATTCCCCGTCCACTCGGGGAAATTCTCCGGCCCGAAGACGAACTGCTCCCGCCGGGCGAGGACACCTACCAGATCTACGACGAGGAAGTCACGCGAAGCGGCCGGGAAGTTACCCGACGCTACCAGCACGCCCGCTGGACCGACGGCGCGAGCCACCTCTGGAGTTCCCGTGAGAGCCGGGTCGCCGATACGCAACTGTCCAGCGGCCTGCGGTTCGATATCTTGGACAAGCGGGAGTAATGACACTATCGTTTGCCGCCTCTGATCTCAAGTATTATCGAGAAAAAGTATGAATATATAATCAGTCGATCATATCACATCGAGTCAGAGGAAGCGTCTGCTTGGAGAGGATGTGCAAGATGGCGGCGCCCCACCGCGGGGGGTGCCGCCTCTGGCAGTGGTCGTTCACAGAGTTCTGTGAGATGGTGCTGCGAGCAGTTTGGACAGCCCTTGGTGTCCGCAGGACTGTCCCAGCGAATCAACCGCTTGCCGACCGGTTCTTCCGGTAGCTGCCCACCAATCAGGACAGCAGTCGTGAGTGGCGACGCTGTCGCGTCGGCGGCAGTCCGCCGCCGACAGCGACTCCTCATCGGCGAAACTTATCGTCCGTATCATGTCGAGAACGGACTACACATCGAAAACACAGATTCAGTCTCCACTGGAGGAGTTAGAGAGATCTCGATGTGATCGACTGAGGTTTTCCCGTTCACGCCACAGCCCCAACGGAGACGCTACCCATGTTCTTAGG
>JAZKST010000103.1:0-5420 GCA_036625905.1 Haloarculaceae archaeon | reverse complement strand
CCTGTTCGCCGGCGCGGTCGGCGCGGGCGTCTGGTGGCTCGCGCTCGTCGGCGCGATAAACAGCGCGCTCTCGCTGTTCTACTACTCCCGGGTGGTCAAGGCGATGTGGATCGAGGAGCCGAACGGCAACCTGGACGCCATCGACCGCCGAGGCTACCCGAGCGGGCTCTACGCGGCGGTCGTCGTCGCCGGCGTCGTGACCGTGCTCCTGCTCCCGGCCATCGGGTTCTTCTCGGGGACGGCGTTCGACGCCGCCGCCGCGCTGTTCTGAGCGGTCGGCTCCGCGGTTCGGGTCCGGTGTTCCAGGGTCGGTGTCCTGTCGCGTCGTGGTCACGCTCTCCCACCGAGCGTTTCGCTCCTCCGACCGCGTCTCGCCCGGCCGGCGGTGAGCAAGAGCGCGAACACCGCCTCGCGCGGGACTCGCTCGGGGAGGCGACATCGGACGAACCCCGGGACGAGCGCGTGTCCTCGTTCGGCGGTGCGGTCGAGGAGGGCATTCGAGCAGGTTCGACGCCGTGGAGTCTACCGTTTTCGGAGGGTCCGACGCGGATCTGACCGAACGACCCTCGGTGGGGACGGTGGGTTTTAGGCGGTGTGACCGGAACGACGAGGTGTGACGCCGCGGCTCGTCCTCGGCTGTGGAACGTTCGGCCGACGGCTGGCGCTCGAACTCGGCGGGCGGCGCGAGCCGCTGCTCGTGCTCGACGGCGACGGCGACCGCGTCGAGGGCCTCCGCGACGAGGGGATCCGCGCCCAGCAGGCCGAGACGACCGACCCCGGGGCGGTCAGCCGTCGGGCGACCGACCTCCTGGGAGATGTCGAGACGGTGGTCGTGGCGGGCGACGACCCGGTGGGGAACCGGGCGGCGGCGACCGCGGCCCGCGAGGCGTTCCCCGGGGCGTTCCTGCTCGCGTACACCGGACAGCACCCGACCCCGGCCGACCGCGAGACCGTGCGCGAGGTCGCCGACAGGGTGATCGACGAGGGGACGGCGACGGCCGAGTCGCTCCGGGGCCGCATCGACGAGACGGGCTACCGGACCCGTCGGCTCCGGCGCGTGCTCCGATCGCTCGACGGGCCGCTCGCGGTCGTCGCCCACGACAACCCCGATCCCGACGCGATCTCCTCGGCGTTCGCCCTGGCGCGCATCGCCGAGACCGCCGGTCTCGAGGCGGAGGTCTGCTACTACGGCGAGATCAGCCACCAGGAGAACCGGGCGTTCGTCAACCTGCTCGACTACGACCCCACCGAGCTCGACGCCGACGCCGATCTCGACCGGTTCGGCTCGTTCGCCCTCGTCGACCACTCGCGACCGGGGGTCAACGACGGGCTTCCCACCGGGACGGAGGTGGCGATCGTCATCGACCACCACCCGCCGCGGGCGCCGGTCGAGGCGCGGTTCGTCGACCTGCGCTCGAACGTCGGCGCCACCTCGACGCTGCTGACCGGCTACCTCCGGGACCTCGGCATCGAACCCGACCGCGAGCTCGCGACGGGGCTGCTGTTCGGCATCCGCGTCGACACGGACGACTTCTCCCGGGAGGTCTCCCCCGAGGACTTCCGGGCGGCGGCGTACCTGCACCCCTACGCCGATACGGCGACGCTCGAGCGGATCGAGTCGCCGTCGATGACCCCCGAGACGATGCGCGCCATCGGGACCGCCATCGAGAACCGCCGGGTCCGCGACGACGTGCTCGTGACCTGTATCGGCGAGGTGACCGACCGCGACACGCTGGCGCAGGCGGCCGACCGGCTGCTCGATCTCGAGGGCATCGCCGTGACGTTCGCCTTCGGGTTCACCGGCGTCGAGGAGGACGCGGTCGTCTACGCCTCCGCACGCGCCCGTGGGACCGACCTCGACCTCGGGGAGGCGCTGCGCGACGCGTTCGCGCAGGTCGGTAGTGCCGGCGGCCACGCGGACATGGCGGGCGCACAGCTCCCCGTCGGGATGCTGATCGACGAGGACGACGAGGACCCCGCGGCGGTCATCGAGGCGGTCGTCACCGAGCGGTTCTTCGACGCGCTCGGGGTGGGTCCGAACCGCGCTGCGACCGCCGTCTACGCTCGCGGGGACTACATCGGCGCCGCCGGGGAGTACCGCACCGGCCGCGTCGACGAGCGGACGAACGACGGACACGGCGTCCCGGAGGCGGACCCCTCCGTCCGGGACGACGGGAGCGACGGGAGCGAGGGGAACGAAGGGTCCGACACCGGCACCTGATACGGACGGTCGGGGTCCGTCACCGGTGACCGTCCGTACGACGCTCCGACGGGCCGCCTCGACGCTCCGACGCCGACGGTTCGGATCGGCCGTCCGCCCACGAGGCTTTTGTCGCCCGGTCCCCTCCGTGCGAGCGATGGATCGCGGAGACAAGCCGCGGGTGAGGGACTACATGACCCGGGGCGTCAGGACGGTCTCGGGGGACGACACCGTGGCCGACGTCGCCCGGGAGATCGCCGACAGCGAGCACGGCGGCTTCCCGGTGACGAACGGCCGTCGTGTCGAGGGGTTCGTCTCCGCGCGCGATCTCCTGCTCGAACCCGATGACGCCCCCGTCTTCACCGTGATGACCCGGGACCTCATCGTGGCCCACCCGGATATGCGCATCAACGACGCCGCGCGGGTCATCCTGCGCTCGGGCATCCAGAAGCTCCCCGTGGTCGACGACACCGGGAACCTGGTGGGTATCATCTCGAACTCGGACGTCGTCCGCTCGCAGATCGAACGGGCCACCCCGGAGAAGGTGGGGAAGCTCATGCGGACGCTCGAGAACATCCACGGCGTGGGCGCGACCGAGGAACGACGGACCGTCCGGCTCGACGACCTCGTCCCCACGCAGACGAAGGTCTACTCCGACGAGCTCGAGGGACGGCGCTACGAGCTGGAGAACGGGCTCGCCGAGCCACTGGTCGTCATCGACAACCCGCTGTCGGTCACCGGCGGAAGCCGGAAGGAGCTGCTGCTCGCCGACGGCCACCACCGGGTGAAGGCCGCCCGCCGGCTCGACATCGAGGAGATGGACGCCTACGTCATCGTCCTCGACGAGCCCGTCGAACTCGGGATGGCCGAGACCGCCCGCAAGGAGGGCCTCGAATCCATCGAGGACATCAAGGAGGTCGACTACGCCCACCACCCGCTCGTCGAGACGACCGAGCGGCTGCAGGGGCGGTAGGGCGTCGCGGGGACGGGAGCCGTGCGAAGCTTCTTACTCGTACCCGCCGAACCCACGGGCATGTTCGACGAGGAGGATCTGGCGGAGATACGGGCGACCCGGGAGGAGTGGAAGGAGGAGACCCTCGATCCGGTCCTCGGTGCCCACGGAGAGCGCAAGGACCGCTTCGCGACCGTCTCGAACCACGAGGTCGACCGCGTCTACACGCCCGAGGACGTCGCCGATATGGACTACGACGAGGATCTCGGGATGCCCGGCCAGCCGCCGTTCACCCGGGGGCCGTACCCGACGATGTATCGCGGGCGGACCTGGACGATGCGGCAGTTCGCCGGCTTCGGCACCGCCGAGGAGACCAACGAGCGGTTCCACTACCTCATCGAGGAGGGCCAGACCGGCCTCTCGACGGCGTTCGACATGCCGAGCCTCATGGGTATCGACTCGGACCACCCCATGAGCGAGGGGGAGGTCGGCAAGGAGGGCGTCGCGGTCGACACCCTTCGTGACATGGAGGTGCTGTTCGACGGCATCGACATCGGGGAGGTCTCGACGAGCTTCACCATCAACCCCTCCGCGGCGGTCATCTACGCGATGTACGTCGCGCTGGCCGACCAGCAGGGCGTCCCCCGCGAGCAGGTCCGTGGCACCCTCCAGAACGACATGCTGAAGGAGTTCATCGCGCAGAAGGAGTGGGTCATCCCGCCCGAGCCGTCGCTGGACGTGGTCACCGACACCATCGAGTTCGCCGTCGAGCAGACGCCGAAGTTCTACCCCGTCTCCGTTTCGGGCTACCACATCCGCGAGGCCGGCTCGACGGCGGCCCAGGAAGCCGCGTTCACGCTCGCCGATGGATTCGCCTACGTCGAGGACTGCCTCGACCGCGGGCTCGACCTCGAGGAGTTCGCCCCGCTGCTCTCCTTTTTTTTCAACTCGCACAACTCCGTCTTCGAGGAGGTGGCGAAGTTCCGCGCCTCCCGTCGGGTGTGGTCGCGGCTGATGGCCGACTGGTACGGCGCCGAGTCCGACGAGGCCCGCCGGCTGAAGTTCCACACCCAGACCGCCGGCCAGTCGCTCACCGCCCAGCAGCCGCTCAACAACGTCGTCCGCACCACCATCCAGGCGCTGGCGGGCGTGCTCGGCGGGACGCAGAGCCTCCACACCAACTCCTACGACGAGGCGCTCGCGCTCCCGAGCGAGGACGCGGTCCGGGTGGCGCTCCGGACCCAGCAGATCATCGCCGAGGAGTCCGGTGCCGCCGACATCGTCGACCCGCTGGCCGGGAGCTTCGCGGTCGAGAAGCTCACCGACGAGGTGGAGGGCGAGATCGTCGAGTACGTCGAGGAGATACGCGAACTGGGCGACGGCTCGGTTCGCGACGGCGTCCTCGAGGGGATCGACCAGGGCTACTTCCACCGGGAGATACAGGAGGCCTCCTACGAGTACCAGCAGCGCGTCGACCGCGAGGAGGAGGTCGTCGTCGGCGTCAACCGGTACCGGAGCGACGACGACGTCGACACGGAGATCCTCAAGGTCGACGACGCGGTGTCACAGAAACAGCTCGAGCGGCTCGAGCGTGTCAAGCGGGAGCGCGACGACGACGCCGTCGAGGAGACGCTGGACGCCCTTTCGGAGGGCATCGACGCCGGCGAGAACGTCATGCCGTACGTCATCGACGCGGTGAAGGCCTACGCGACGATGGGCGAGGTCATGTCCGTCTTCGAGACCCACTACGGGAAGTACTCGGAGAAGATCGGGCTGGCCTGATACGGTCGTGCGTAACGATTCACTGGCGTCGACCGGCGCCGTGGGAACTCAAGTCGGGGAAAACCGTATCGCGGGGCAACCTGTATACTCGAATATACGATGAGCAAAACGATCCGGGTGCCCGAGGAGTTCCACGCGCTGATCAGCGCACACAACGGGAGGAGGAGACGATGGAGGAGACGCTTCGACGGCTGATCCGCGGACCGGACCCGGAGATGCTGGCGGCGGTCTTGGCCGATGGGGACGAGCGGGCGGCCGCGGAGATGCGCGAGGCGATCGAGGAACGACGCGGAAACGGAGCGGATCGTCGTGGTGAAGAAACGGAGTGGATCGTCGAGGTGAACGGACACCGACGGCGACAGACATATTGTACCGCCCTCGCAAGCCCGAAAGCGAGGAACCCATGTCAGACGAGAATTCGGACGTCGAACTCGAGGCCCGGCTCCGCGAGCAGGAGTACTTCCGTCCCCCGGCGAAGTTCGTCGG
>JAZKST010000011.1:0-77599 GCA_036625905.1 Haloarculaceae archaeon | reverse complement strand
CGGCCCGCGCGGTCGACGTCCGCGACGAGGACGCGGTGTTCCTGCTGCTCGCCGACGTCGTCGAGGGCGAACTCGATGTGGCGGTCCCCGCCGCGGCGACCATCTCGGGGGCGCCGGGCGGGATGCCGGCCACCGAGGAGACCTACGAGGCGTTCGACGAGGCGATGGCGACGAACGTGCGGGGCGTGTTCGCGGTCGCCCGCGAGGCCGTCGAGTTCATGTCCCCCGAGGGCCGGATACTCGTCCCCTCGGGATCGGTCGCCCGGGAGCCCACCGAAGGGATGGGCGCCTACGCCGTCTCGAAGGCGGCCGCCGAGGGCGTCGCGAGGGGATTCGCCGCGGACGCCGAGCAGGCCGTCGGCGTCGTCGATCCCGGGCTGGTGGCGACCGACCTCACCGGCGGCCGGGGTCGGGATCCCGCCGACGTCGCCGGACTGTTCGTCTGGGCGGCGACGGAGTGCCCGGCCGATGAATTGAACGGGGGCGTCGTGGGGCTGCGCGACTGGAAGCGGGCGACGCGGTGAGGAGGTCCAGGAAAGACGAACGCAGCGACCGACGAGCGGTGCCGGCCGTCGGGTGCTATCCGTCCCCACCTGCTCCGAACGAGCCGGCCCAGGGGGTCGGGCCGACGGGGCCGGGTAGCACAAGCGGTCGTTTGACTCTCCACGAGGCACTTGACTACGAACGGCCTACCGGCACCCATGCGACGACGGACGCTTTTGGGCCTCGTCGGCGCCGGCGCGCTCCCGCTGGCCGGCTGTACCGCCGGGCCGGACCCGGCAGGCACCGGCGGCACGGACGCCGGAACGGACGTGCCGAGGATCGACGAGGGGAGGGACACCGGGACCGACCTGCCGGAGGACTGCCCGGCGTCGCAGGGCCTCGATGTGGACTGGCCCGAGGACCTCGACGCCTCCGCGGTCGAGTCGTTCGTCGAGGCGTACGAGCACGCATACGTCCGGGAGGTCGTCGTCGACTACGAACCCGAATCCCGGCTGGACTCCTACGAGTTGAGCGGGGGCGTGACCGACGGCCCGACGCCCGCCGGGGAGGGGTGGGTGCTCGAGTGCTCCGGCAGCGGCGGCATCTACCGGCCGACCCTTGCCCTGGGAGCCGCCACCGCGGAGCCACCCGAGGGGGCCGACGCGGTCCCCGCGAGCGAGGTCGAGAACGAGACGCTCGCCGGACTGGTCCAGGAGGCCGCCGAGACGGGGGAGGCCGAGCACCACGTCGAACCCCCCGGGGAGAAGGTCGACCGGTACGTCGACCTCCTGGCGTCGCTCTCGGACGGCTTCGATCGGCTCTCGGGACGGGGTGAAAGCGACAGCCTCTACGTCGACGTCGACGGCACCACGGTCGAACTGTCCGCGATGGCGACGAACTTCCACGGGGACTACTGGTGGGAGTCGACGTACTACGTCGACGAACGGGTCGTCCGGCGGACCGAGGACGAGGACGTCGATCCCCGCGACGGCGAGCTACTCGAGTGTCGGCGGCTCGGCTGACGTCGGTGGGCCGTGCGATCCGACACTCCGGGCCGGGACCCGCGTCCCCCCGTCAGCTGATCTCCCGATCGGCGTCCGCCCAGTGGGGCTCCCGGAGCGCCTTCTTGTCCATCTTCCCGTACGGCGTGGTGGGGATCCCCTCGACGAACTCGACGCTCTTGGGCTTCTTGTACGCCGAGAGCTTCCCGTCGGCGAACTGCTTCAGTTCCTCGGCCGTGAGGTCCCCCTCGGGGACGACGACGGCGTGGACCACCTCGCCCCAGTCCTCGTGGGGCACGCCGATGACCGCGACCTGGTTCACCCGGGGATGCTCGTCGAGCGCGTCCTCGACCTCCGTGGTGTAGACGTTCATCCCCCCGGAGATGATCATGTCGCTGGCGCGGTCGAGCAGGTAGACGTAGCCGGCCTCGTCCCGGCGGGCGATGTCGCCCGTGCGGAGCCATCCCGAAACGAGGGTCTCCGCCGTCTGCTCCGGTTTCCCGTGGTAGCCGTCCATCACGTACGGCGAGCGCATCACGAGTTCGCCCGCCTCGCCCGGTTCCCGGAAGACAAGGTCCTCGCGTTCGGGGTCGACGATGCCGACGTCGACCATCGCCGCGGGCTTCCCACAGGACTCGACCTGGGGTTCGCCCATCACGTGGTCGCCCTTCGGCAGCACCATCCCGATGTCGGGCATCTCCGTCTGTCCGTACACCTGGACGAACACGTCCCCGAACGCCTCCAGGGCCTCGGCGAGTCGTTCGGCGGTGATCGGCGCCGCCCCGTAGACGATCGTCTCCAGGTCCGAGAGATCGGTCGAGTCGAGGTCCTCGTGGTCGAGCAGCCGGTAGATCTGCGTGGGGACGAGGAACGTCCAGGAGATCGGCTCGGCGTCGAGGAGCGCGAGGAACTCCGCGGGGTCGAACCCGTCGGTGACGGTGAGGTGTGCGCCCTGGGTGAGCGCGGCGAGGTGCATGTACCCGGCGGCGTGGGGGAGCGGCGTCGTCACGAGCACCTCCTCGGCGTCGCGGATGTCGAGCGCCATCACGTGGGCCATCATGTCCATCGCGAGCGTGCCGTGGGTGTGTCTGGCCCCCTTCGGCCGTCCGGTCGTCCCGCCGGTGTAGCACAGCCGGAGCATGTCCTCGGGCACGCGGTCGACGTCGCGGGTCCCCTCGGCCTCCGCGAGGAGCGCTTCGAGGGCGACCTGCCCCTCGGCGCGGTCCTCGACGGCGATCGAGAGGTCGAGGTCCGGCAGGTCGGGCTCGAGATCGGCGAGCGTGTCCGTGAAGTTCCCGCCGGCGACGGCGACTCTCGCACTCGAATCCGAGAGCATGTACGAGAACTCCCCGGGCGTGAGCATATCGTTCATCGGGACGTGGACGTACCCGCCGCGGACGCAGGCGAAGTTGACGGTGAGGTAGTCCAGCTGATTGGACATCATGCTGCCGACGTACGCGCCCGGCTCGACCCCGCGGCCGGCGAGCGCGGCCGCGAGCCGGCCGCCGCGCTCCCACGCCTCCCCGTAGGTCCACGTCTCGCCCCCGAAGGTGGCTATCGGGCGATCGGCGTGCTTCTCACAGGCCCGTCGGAGGAGTCCCTGGGCCGCCGGCATATCGTGCGTTCCCATGAGGCTCCGCAGGGCGAGGGGAGGCAAGGAGCTTTCCCCGTCAGAGCCAGTCGGTGAAACAGCCCTCGACCAGCGTCCCGGACTGAGCGTCGACGTAGTCGGCCTGCATCCCCCAGATCGCCTCGGTGAACGGCACGCCCCGCCCGTACCGGCTCCGAACCTCGCGGTACTTCCAGCGCGCGGGACTGACGCCCTCCTCGAAGCGGCGTTCGAGCGGACGGAGGTAGTAGTCGACCTCCGTCTCGTCCAGTCCGCGGAGCTCGAGGCCGTCGCGGGCGTGCTCGAACAGCTCGCCGAACACGACCTCGGGGTCGACCGTCGGATCGCCGTCTCGGCTGATCCACGCGAGGTCGGCAGCCAGGCCGTCCTGGACGGCGGCGTAGAAGTTCTCGCGGGCATCCGCCCATTCGAGGTGGTAGACGGGGTGCTCGCGGGTGGGAAGTGACTCCATCAGCCCGGCGAACGTCGCGAGGAACGCGACGGAGTCCCGGACGGTCGGCTGGGCGGGGAGCGGCCGGAACTCGATGCGGGCGTTGGCCGCCTTCCGGGACGCACCGTCGAACACCGGTCTGACCCACCGCCAGAACGTGCCGTGCTTGTGCCGGAAGTGCGCGAAGCGGTCGTCGAACCGGCCCTTCGGCTCGCGGAGCATCGGGACGACCGTCCGGTCCTCGGCGACCGCGTCGACCGCCGCCTCCAGGCTCTCGACGTCCTCCGGGAAGCGGACCTTCGGGTCGTCCGGGGGGTTGAGGACGGATTCGAAGACGCCGACGCGGTTCTCCATCGGGCAGTCCGCGAGCACCACCTCGGGGTCGGCCGTGTAGAGGTCCGGGGGGAAGAAGGGAGAGTTGACCGAGAGGGCGACCAGGGGCCCCGCCACGCGGAGGGCGTACCGGAAGTACTCCGGGATGTCCGCCGCCTGTGGCACCTGGTAGTGGGGCTGGATGGAGGTGATGAGACCCTCGGGCATCACCGTGTCGGCGTCGAGTTCGACGTGCGGGGCCGAGAGCGCCATCGACGCGCCGAACGCCGTGTTCGCCATCGCGTGGTAGCGCACCGAGTCGGACATGTTCGTCGCCAGCCGGATCCCGTTCTCCTCGACGCTGTCCGTGAGGTACGACCGTGCCGTCTCGCCGATCGGTGGGACCGTCCACATCCCGTCGCTGACCAGCGACATCCCCTCGTTGCGGACCTCCCGCTGTGCGGCGTCGAGCTTGGCCTTGACCTCCGCCGTCGTCGCCCGGAGCCCGTACGCCGACAGCGGCTGTGGCGCCGTCTGCATCTCGGCGTTGTGGAGCCCGAGCTCCTTCTCGAAGCCGATGAACTCGAGCAGCCGCCGGGGGACCCGCATCAGCGCGTCCGTCTCGGCGTTCACCGCGTAGAACTCGTATTCGAGCCCGACGATGGCCTGCGGGTTGTCGAACGTCCCCTCCCGGAGCTCGCGTTTCAGGTCCTCGACCTCCGCCGTGACCCGTCGATCGAACTCCTCGCGGTCGACGTCGAGTGACTCCCTGACCCGCGCTGCGAGCTCCGACCCGGACATGGGGGTCGGTTGTATGTGGGACGGTTTGAATCCACCCTCTCGTCGGTGGGGGTCTCGAAGGGGGAGGAACGTGCCGTGGGCGGCGCGCCCCGACCACCGAGGTGGAGAGGAGGGCAGGTGTGTGGCGGGGTATCCGCCCGGGGGAAGCGGGCGGGGGACGTGGTGGGTTAGGGGGGTGTGGCCGGGTGGAGGACCCGGCCCGGTGGTCGGGCGGCGCGTCCTCGCACGCCCGGCGGGGGAGCGGCCGGGCGTCCCGGGAGATCGTCCCCCGGGCGGCGACAGGTCCTACGGGGCGGGGGAGTATTAACCGAACGTACACTCAAACGCGTGTTTCACCGTCTAGTGCCGAGCGGAGGTGCCGTCGGTGGAACTCGCCGGCCGCGTCGTCGTCCAGTTCCGGGTAGCGCGGCCGGGTCACGCGCCCCCGGGAGTCGACGGCCGAGGAGACGACGGCCGCGACCCGGTAGAGCCGCCGCTCGCGGACCGACGCCCCCGGGCGCGGGATCCGGTCGCGGTAGCCGTCGAGGAACGCCGATCGGAGCCGTTCCGTCGTTCGGGGGTCCGGCAGGTACCAGTCGACGGTGACGTACGCGGTCTTCGCCACGGAGAGCCCCCGAGCTGCCGCGAGCGGGTCGCCCCAGTCGAGCAGCGCCGTCACCCGCCCGTCGGCGACCGTCGCGTTGCCCGGCCGGAGGTCCCACGGGAACAGGCGGGCCTGCGGGTTCGCCGGGAGGTCCCCGAGTCCGGCGTCGACCGCCCCCCGGACCCGCGGTGCGAGGTCGGCGATCCCGCCACCGAGCGCCTCGAGGAGGGTCGAGAGCCGCCGCTCGACGTGATCGCGGAACCAGGCCCGCCAGTCGATCGCCGGGTCGGCGACGACGAGTCGGTCGCCGTCGAGCGTCACGGGCCCGTAGCCCTCGAACTCGAAGGCCGCGTGGAGGTCGGCGAGCCACCGACCCATCGCCCGGACGACCGCCTGCCGGTCCGGGGGGTCGAGGTGGACGAACCGGGCGTGGAGGTCCTCACCGGACGCTCGCTCCGTGAGGACGTAGTCGATCCCCTCGACGGTCCCCGTGGCGACGACCCGCGGGACCGGCACGTCGGTCCGCCGGGCCACCTCGCGGGCGAGTCGGGCCTCGGTCGACAGCCCCTCGCCGGCCGGCCGGGACTGGACCACCAGTTCGCGCCCGTCGACGAGCGAGACGAACGCCGTCCGCTTGGTGTTGCCCGTCACCGGCGTCTCGACCGAGGTGACGGTCGCCTCCGGGAGCGCGTCGGCGACGACCGCGCGGACGGTGTGGTCCATACCGCTACGGGAGGCCACTCGGGCATAAATCACCGAGAGAGGGAGGCGCTGGGAACGAAGCGTCCCCGTCCGTGAGCCGTCCCGGCGGCGGAGACGGCGTGTTGTGCTGTCGGACGCACCTGTTCGTGCATCGTCGCCTCGACGGGTCGGCGACCTCGCACGGGGGCGTACGACCGACAGTATAGCTATCAGGAAGTAGATAGTAATAGTAACATTTATTTCCCGAGGGTTGTCGGTCATCGTGGACGATCGGACCATGACCTCGACGATACAGACCCGGTTGCTCGGCAGGGACGTCTCGCTCACGATCGCCGAGCCGTGGCTCGCCTACTGGCTGGTCGTGTTACGGCTCGTCGCCGGCTGGTGGATGTTACACGCGGGCCTGGACAAGTTCCTGGCGTGGCCGTTCGACGCGAGCTGGTTCGTCGGCGGCGCTGCCGCGGGGACGAGCCTCGGGCCGGTCGTGACGCTCTTCGCCGACGGCGCCCTCCTGACGTTCGTGAACGTCGCGGTGCCGCTCGGACAGACGCTGATCGGGCTCGGACTCGTCGTCGGTGCCCTGACGCGGCTGGCGGCGTTCTTCGGGGCGTTCATGATGACGTTCTTCTACTTCATCAACGGCGAGACCGGCGGCTGGGCCCACGGGGTCGTCACCGGCGAGCTGCTGGGCCTGCTGATCTTCGGCATGATCGCCACGCTCGGTGCCGGGCGCGTCCTCGGGATCGACGCGATCCTGGCGGAGTCGACGTACGTCCAGCGACGTCCGCGGCTGCGGTACCTGATCGGCTGACACGAGGTGAACGAAATGAGTACGCTCACGACGGCGGACAGGATCGCACTGTACGGCGGCGGTGGCCTCGTCCTGCTGGGGACGGTCGTCATCGGCCTGCTGGAGATGCTGCTCGGCAGTCCGCACCCGGTCTCCGGGGAGGGCCAGATCGTCCACGAGGCGCTGGTCCCGCTCGAGATCCGGTCGTACGTCATCCTGCTGGGGCTGTTGATCTGGGGCGGCTACGCCATCTACAGGGTGGCCGTGCCGTCGCAGCCGGCTGCCCCGGGAGAGGCGGCCTGAGAACACCCTCCCGCAGGGTTCCTTTGCCGACCCCTGTAGATATCCGACGGGTTCGGTCCCGCAGCGTCCCCCCGAGCGTATCTTCCGACGGTATAAGACGGTGAGGGTCCAGCCGTCGGGCATGGAGACGAGTTCGGCCTTCGGCGCCTCGCGGCCGGTCGTCGGGATGGTCCACCTGCCGCCGCTCCCAGACGCACCCCGGTACGACCCCGAGGGGGGTCGCGAGCGGCTCCACGAGGTGGCCCGCCGGGACGCAGAACGGCTCGCGGCGGGCGGCGTCGACGCGGTGATGGTCGAGAACTTCGGCGACGCGCCGTTCTACCCCGAGGACGTCCCGAAGCACGTCGTCGCGGAGCTGACGAGTCTCGCGCGGACGGTCCGCGATGCGGCCGACCTCCCGACGGGGGTGAACGTCCTCCGGAACGACGGGGCGGCGGCGGTCGCCGCCGCCGCGGCCGCGGGCGGGGACTTCGTCCGGGTGAACGTCCACGTCGGCGCACGGGTGGCCGACCAGGGGGTCCTGGAGGGGAAGGCCCACGAGACGACCCGGCTCCGCGAACGCATCGACGCCGCGGGGGTTCGAATACTCGCGGACGTGGACGTGAAGCACTCGGCGCCGCTGGCCGACGAGGGCTACGAGGCGGAGTCGCTCGCCGAGTCGACCGAGCGCGGGCTCGCGGACGCGGTCGTCGTCTCGGGCACCAGGACGGGCCGGTCGACGGCGCTCGCGGACGTCGAGCGGGCGGTCGAGCGCCGCGACGAGCTCGGGACAGACACCCCGGTGTTCGTCGGGAGCGGCGTCACCGCGGGGACCGTCGGGGAGCTCCTCTCGGTCGCAGACGGCGTCATCGTGGGGACGGCGCTGAAGGAGGGCGACGAGACGAGAGCACCGGTCAGCGTCGGGCGCGTCGAGGAGCTGGTCGCGGCGGCCGACCGGGTCCGGTAGCCCGGCCCGGACTCGGCCCGAACACCGAACCGTTTTCTCGAGCGGGGGTTGTACTGTGAACCACTCATGCTCCCGGAATCCAGTTCGTTTCCACACCGGAGAGAGCGCGTCGGATCGGTCGCGACCCGGGGACGTAGCTGCATCGTCGCCTCGAGGTAGACGGATGACCGACACCGCGTCCCTCCTCGACGACGCCGACGTGCTCGCCGTCGGCTCGACGACGTGGATCGAGCGGTTCGCGGAGGCGCTCGAAACACGCACCGAGGCGTCCGTCCACACGGTCGACACGGCGGCCGAAGCTCTCGATACGGTGGACCGCGGGTCGATCGACTGTCTCGTCACCGGGTACGCGCTCGGCGAGACCACCGGCGTCGAGCTGCTGAGACGACTCCGGGCGTCCACGTCGACCCTCCCCCTCGTCCTCGGGACCACGGCCGGTAGCGAGGCCATCGCGAGCGAGGCGATCGAGGCCGGCGTCACCGACTACGTCGCGATAACCGAGCCGGACGAGGGGACGACGGACGAGCTGATCGAACGCACCGGTCGGGCGCTCCGCTCGGCACGGCGGACGGTCACGCGCCGGGAGCGGGCTCGTCAGTTCGACGCCGTCTTTCACGACACGCAGACGGCGACGTGGGTGCTCGACGGGGAGGGGTGCCTCGTGCGCGTGAACCGAACGGCACGGGAGATGATCGACGAGGACGTCGACTCCCTCGTTGGCGAGCCGTTCTGGACGCTCCCGTGGTGGTCGCCGACGGAGGCGACCCGGCGCGACGTCCGCCGGCTCGTACGGACGGCACACGACGGCCGGTTCGGCAACGCGGTCGTCTTCCAGCCGCCGGCGGAGACGCGGCGGGTCGTCGACCTCTCGGTCCGTCCCGTCGAGAACGAACGCGGCGACCTCGTCTCGATGGTGGTCGAGGGGATCGACGTCACCGAACAGGTCACGCTCGAACGCGACCTCCGCGAGTCCGAGGCGCTCCACCGGGTCACCCTCAACAACATGACCGACACCGTCCTCATCACGGACGAGGACGGCGAGTTCACCTACGTCTGTCCGAACGTCCACTTCATCTTCGGCTACACGGCCGAGGAGATACGCGACCGGGACACGATCGAAGCCCTCCTCGGCGAGGAGCTCTTCGACCGCGAGGCCCTCGCGGAGCGCGGCGTCCTCAAGAACATCGAATGCACCGTGACCGACAAGGCCGGCCGCGAACACACCCTGCTCGTCAACGTTCGCGAGGTGTCGATCCAGGGTGGAACGCTCCTCTACAGCTGTCGAGACGTCACGAAACGGAAGCAGCGCGAGGAGGCCCTGGCGACCCTCCAGGACACCGCCCGGGAGTTCCTGTACGCGGGGACACACCAGGAGATCGCCCAGCACGTCGTCGAGGTCGTGCCGAGCGTCCTCGATCTGTCGGCGAGCGCCGTCTACCTGTTCGACGTCGACGCGAACGAACTCCGACCCGCCGCGCGTTCCCCTGCGCTGTCGGAGTGCCACGGACCGCTTCCGCCGCTTCCTCCCGACGGCGAGACGCTCCCGAGCCACAGTTTCGTCGACGACGAGACGCTCGTCTTCGACGACGTCCACATCGCGGACCGACTGGACAACCGGGCGACCGACCTCCGCAGTGCGATGTACATCCCGCTCGGGGATCACGGCGTGTTCGTCGCCGGGTCCACCGACGTCGGCGCGTTCGACGAGGTGACACAGGAGCTCGCCGACCTCCTCGCCGCGAGCGCCGAGGCCGCCCTCGATCGCGTCGCCCGCGAGGCACGACTCCGCGAGCAGGACCGGGAGCTCCAGCGCCGGAACGAGCAGCTGACCGCCCTGAACCGGATCAACGACACGATCCGGGAGATCGACCGGGCAGTCGTGCGGGCCGAAACACGGGAGGAGATCGACCACACCGTCTGTGAGCGACTGACCGACACCGACCGGTTCGAGTTCGCCTGGATCGGACGTGTCGACCCGACGACCGACACGGCCGAACCGTGCGCCTGGGCCGGCGACGAACAGGGGTATCTCGACGGGCGGTCGGTCGCCGTCGCCGCGTCGGGAACCGAACCCGCGGGCCGGACCGCGGCCACGGGGGACGTGACGGTGGTGACCGACGTCGCGTCCGGCCTCCGGGACGAGCCGTGGCGGTCGGAGGCCCTCGCGCGCGAGTTCCTATCGGTGGTGAGTATCCCCCTCGTGTACAACGACCTCGGGCACGGGGTCCTCACCGTCTACGCGGACACGAGAGACGCCTTCGACGGGACGACCCGCACCGTACTGGGCGAACTCGGCGAGACGATCGCGTCGGGCATCAGCTCCATCGAACGGAAACACGCGCTGCTCACCACGTCGATGACGCGCATCGAGTTCGCCGTCGAGGACCCGACGTTCCTCCTGTCGCGGCTCGCTCGAACGGCGGCGTGTACCCTCTCGTACGGGGGCGGTATCCAGCGTAGTTCGGCCGGCGGCGGCGTGTTCGTGACCGTCGAGGACGCGGACGTCCGCACGGTCGCGGAGGCCGCAGCCGACCTGGCGACCGTCGACGACGTCACGCGGGTCAGTGGGGACGGGCCCGACGGTGGCGTCCTCCGGCTGCAGTCCTCGCGACCGTTCCTCGCGTTCGAACTGGCCGAACACGGGGTCGTCTTCCGGGAGGCGACCGCGGATCCGACCACGACGACGCTCGTCGTCGACGTCCCCGAGGGCACCGACGTTCGGAACATCGCACGGCTGGTTCGCGAGGCGTTCTCGGCCGTCGAACTGCGGCGCAAGGAGACGATAGAGCGGCGTCCCGACCGCGACCCGCGCTCGCGGTTCCTCGCGGATCTCACGGACAGACAGCTCGAGGTGCTCCAGACGGCCTACTACGGCGGATACTTCGAGTCCCCCCGCGAGAACTCCGGTGCGGACGTGGCGGAGACGCTGGACATCTCCCCGCCGGCGTTCTACCAGCACGTCCGGACCGTCCAGCGGAAACTGTTCGACGCGCTGTTCGAGGATGGTGGCGGTTCGAGGGGTCCCCCGCCCGACGGGGTTCTATAATCAACCACTAGTTCGGTAATTACCTCTATGGTGAACCACCAACTACTCCCTTATACTCCTTCTATTCCTTAAACGGGTGCCGGCGCTCGCGGACCGGTACCGGAGTTCATCATGAGAGACGTCGAGCAAGACCACGACGGAGAGACCCCGTACGAATGCTTCGGGTGCGGCAACGTCGTCCTCGTCACCGACCGGCCGGAGAGCTGTCCCGACTGCGGCGGACCGATGCGCAACCGACTGACACCGCTCGAATGACGTCAGAGACGGCCACAGAGCGGGTCGAACCCCCGGAGACACCATCGGGATCCTCCGGGACCGGGTCCGAATCGGCGGTGGAGACCGCCCGGCGACAGCTACGGCACGCCGCCGAGCACGTCGACATCGACCCCGACGTCGTAGAGCGTCTCGAGCACCCAACGAAGGTCCAGGAGGTGACGGTACCGATCGAGCGCGACGACGGGACCGTCGACGTGTTCACCGGATACAGGGCCCAGCACGACAGCGTCCGCGGTCCGTACAAGGGCGGGCTCCGGTTCCATCCCGACGTGACCAGAGACGAGTGTGTCGGGCTCGGGATGTGGATGACCTGGAAGTGCGCGGTCATGGACCTCCCCTTCGGCGGCGCGAAGGGCGGGGTAGCGGTCGATCCCAAGGCGCTCAGCGCCGCCGAGAGGGAGCGTCTCACCCGTCGGTTCGCCGAGGAGATCCGGGGCATCATCGGCCCGACGAAGGACATCCCCGCACCGGACATGGGGACCGGTCCACGGACGATGGCGTGGCTGATGGACGCCTACTCGATGCAGGAGGGCGAAACGATCCCCGGCGTCGTCACGGGAAAGCCACCGATCGTCGGCGGGAGCGAAGGACGGGAGGAGGCCCCCGGCCGAAGCGTCGCCATCGTCACCCGCGAAGTCCTCGACTGCTACGACCGGAACGTAACGGGGACGACCGTCGCCATGCAGGGGTACGGGAGCGTCGCCGCGAACGCGGCGCGACTGCTCGACGACTGGGGCGCGACCGTGGTCGCCGTCAGCGACGTCAACGGCGGGATCTACGACCCTGACGGGCTCGACACCCGCGCGATCCCGTCTCACGACGAGGAGCCCGAGGCCGTCACGCGGCGGGACGTCCCCGAGACGCTCACCAACGCGGAACTGCTCGAACTCGACGTCGACGTCCTCGTCCCGGCCGCCGTCGGCAACGTCCTCACGGCGGACAACGCGGCCGACGTCAGCGCGGACCTGATCGTCGAGGGAGCGAACGGGCCGACGACCAGCGCCGCCGCCGAGATCCTCGCCGACCGGGACGTCCCGATCGTTCCGGACATCCTGGCCAACGCGGGCGGCGTCACCGTCTCGTACTTCGAGTGGCTCCAGGACATCAACCGCCGGTCGTGGTCGCTCGAACGGGTCAACGACGAACTCGAGACGGAGATGGTGGCCGCGTGGAACGACGTGCGCGCGGAACACGACGCGCGCGGCGTGACCTGGCGGGACGCCGCGTACATCGTCGCACTGTCCCGGGTCGCCGAGGCCCACGAGGTACGGGGTCTCTGGCCGTGAGCAGGTCGGTGAAGGTCCGGTCGTCGGGTCCGGAGACGAACGCCGTGTTCCCTACGGGGACGTGTGACCGCCGCGTTTCCGATACCAGACCTGCTCGCCGACGGGTGACTCCCCCTGGTCGATATCCAGCCGGCCCACGAACAGGTCGCGGATGGCCAGCGTGACGACGAGGTCTATCGCCTCGCCCGCCTCGGGGGTGACCGTCACGACACAGTGGCCGTCCCGCAGTGCGAGCGATTCGATGGTCCCGACCGACCACCGTTCGCGATGGTGGGCCGGCTCCCGTGCGTGAATGCGGTCGTGATTCATTCCGGGGGATCGGGAGTCGCCCGGGCCGTCCGATCGCCGGCCGCGACGGACCGTCCGTCGCGTTCCGCGGCGAAGAGGACGTTCGCGAGCTTCGAGTGCCTGTACGCCTCGAATCCGGTGTACGGATCGACGCCCCGCACCCGCTCCAGGTCCAGCGAGACCCCCTCGTGAGCGTCGGAGGCGGTCGTGACGACCCGGGCCCCCTCGCGGAGGTGATCGAGCAGTTCGGCCGTCAGCAGGTACGGCGACAGGTGGTCGACGTGGAACGTGTACTCGACGCCGGCGTCGGTCAGCCGCCCGTTCCGGAACAGGCCGCCCGCGTTGTTGACGAGAAGGTCGAGCCCGTCGGTCTCCGCCCGCACCGTCGTCGCGAGGTCCCGGACCGCGTCGACGTCCGCGAAATCCGCCTCGACGAACGTCGCGTCGGCACCGGTCCGGGAGAGCTCCTCGAGGACCTCCCTGCCCGTCCGCCCGTCCCGGCCGTGGACGATGACGTCCGCGCCGAGTCGCCCGAGCGCCAGCGCCGCGGCGCGGCCGGTCCCGCTCGTCGATCCGGTGACCAGGGCCTGCAGTCCGGTACAGTCGACGTCCGAAACGCAGGCGAGGGTCTCCGGGAGTTCATGCATTACGTGCTGTAGGGGCTCGAGGGGCAAAACCCCACCACCTCGACCCGAAGACGTTCCCCTGCGAGAGGGAAGGCGTATGCCCGACGCGACACAACTGATCGCGTGCGAACGATAGTCACCGAACACGCCGGACTCATGCTCGCTCGGATCGAGGACGACGACTTCGTGTTCGAGGTGAACTTCGAGACGGTCGAACCGACCGACGTTACGCTCCGCTTCCGTCGCGACGGCGAGAGGGTCGGCAGCATCTACAACGACGACGGCACCGAGAGGACGATGGCACGGTTGACGACGGCCCGGGAGGGAACCGACTTCATGGGCGTTCGCGTCCCGAAGGAGTTCGTCTCGGAGGTGCTGACGAAAGCCGTCGAGACGGACCGCGTCACCGACGAGTCGGCCGCCGAGGGCTACCGACTACGCGTCCTCCGGGACGACTGACCTCCCCCACGACGGAACGGTGATCGCTGAACTCGGGCTGTGGTGGTTTCGTCCACTGGCCTCGCTCGATCGAGGCGCCCCGCGTCCGGGACACGGTGCTGTTCGCCACGGAGGGTGCGGTCCGAGAGTGCCGGAGGACCCGGTCTAGTTGCTGTGGAGGGTCGATCTCCACTCGCCGCGTGTCACCGCTGGACCGCCAGGACGGGCGTGTCTCCCCCCTGGGTGACCTGCTCGGTGATGCTACCGAAGATGAACCGTTCCGCTCCGCCCCGGGCCCGGGTGCTCATGACCACGAGGTCGGCGTCGGCCTCCGTCGCGTACTCCGTGATCACCCGGGCGGGGCTCCCGAACTCGACGGCGACGGTCGCGTCGAGGCCCGCGGGGGCGTGTTCGGCGAGGAGTCGTTCGGCCGTCTCCGTCCGGTCGCGTTCCCGTCGGTCGAGTTCCTCCTCGTCGCGCCCGGCGGTCCCGAGACCGCTCGAGAGTTCGACGACCGACAGCACGTGTACCGTGGCGTCGTACCGCTCGGCGTGGCTGAACGCGTGGGCGGCGGCGCCGTTCGTCGCCTCGTTGCCGTCCGTCGGGAGCAGGATGGTGTCGTACATCAGTCGGTTCGTGGGTCGGTTGGCCTGGATGTCATTCTTCGATCACTTCGGGGACGGCTACTGCCGGCGGGCGATGAGCACTGCGTCGGCGAGCACGTCGTGGCCGATCGGGACGAGCTGCAACACCCCGCCGAGCAGGAAGATGTTGCCAATCACGAACCCCGTCAGCGGGCCGAGACTCGCGGCCAGCAGGCCGAGTGCTACCAGCCCGGTGGCGGCGTAGACGAGTCGCTCCTGCCGGCGTATCTGTGGACTCTCCCAGTTGTAGAACCCCGTCACGAGGTAGCCGATCCCCATCACCGCCAGCCACGGGTGCCAGTACGCGTACGCCAAAAGGTCCGACGGGACCGCTCCGGCGATGGCGGCGACGTTGACCGCGGTCGCGGCCACGTTGAGCCCGCCCCACACCAGCCAGACCCGGTTGCGCCGGACGGTCGGTGCGGTGTAGGTCACGCCGACGAAGATGATCCCGCCGGTCAGGAAGACCCACGTGAGGACGATCGACGGGATCAGTCCGATCGGAGCCAGTCCCGGGTTCTGGCTGAAAAACCAGGAGAGGCCCCAGCCGAGCACTCCTTCGAGGAAGCCGAACAGCAGCAGTCCGTCGCCCGGCAGCGGCGGGGTCAACAGCCGCCTGAAGTAAAGTGACAGAGCGACGCCCGATCGGTGGGCGCGGTCGAAGGCCCCCGCCAGTTCACCGGACATGGCTCTCGGATCGCGCGCCGCCGCCGTCCTCGGTCGTCCGACGACGGAATGCGCGTGTCATACCGGTGCTAGGCGCCGGCAGGTCAAAACCTCCCGGGTTCCGGCAGGTCAAAACCGCCCGAGTTCACACCCACCCCGGTCGCCGTCGGTACCTGTGCGAGTCCGGTCGAGTTCCACGACGGACACGCCCTCCGGAGAGGGGAGGTCGGGCGAGCCGCTCGGCGGGTATACTGGCCGTCTACGGGCGCGAGGGCATAGCTACTGTCGTGGATCGGACGTGGTTCGACGGGGGAAAACGGGTGTCATCTCGCCGGGGGACTCGTGAACAGACCGGACGGGCCCGACCGCGCCGACCTCCCAAGCGGTCATACCGCTCGCGGCCCAACGGCGTCTATGGATCGCAACGAGGTGCGTCGGGCGTGGGACGAGGTGGCAGAGGCGTACGCCGACCGCCGGGATCCCGACGGCTCCGACGCGGCGCTGATCGACGACCTCCTCGACGACCTCCCGGACGACCCGGACGTGCTCGACGTCGGCTGTGGCGACGGCGCGCGGACGCTCGCGAACCTCCCGGCCGGTAGCGTCGGGCTCGACGTCTCACGCCGCGGCCTCGACCTCGCCCACGAGACGGTTCCCGCCGCACGGCTCGTCCAGGGCGAGATGTCGACGCTCCCGTTCGCGGCCGACCGGTTCGACGGGATCACGGCGTACCACGCGGTGTTTCACGTCGAGCGGGAGGGACACCCACCAGTGTACGACGAGTTCGCCCGCACCCTCCGCCCCGGGGGACGGCTACTGATGACCCTCCCCGGCGGCCGGTTCGAGACGGTCCGCCGCGGATGGATGGGCGGCCGGATGTTCTTCTCCGCGCCGGGACGTGACCGTACCCTCGCTCAGCTCCGGGCGGCCGGCTTCGGGGACGTCGAGACGACGACCGCGACCGACCCGCTCGGAAGCGGCACGGAGTTCGCGGTCGCGACGCTGTGCGGGGACTGATACGGGCTGCTGGCTCTGTTTAAATCCACACTGATCGATAGAAACGCCGTGCTGACTCGATGGAAACGCTGCCATCCCAGGAGAACGTAAAGCAAGCATGGGACGCGAGAGACCGACCTGTATTCCGTGCCTCAGAGCACGTCGTGCTGACTGGTCCCTGCGCGAAGGAAGCCGAGTCATGGGCGCTACAGCCCGGCTGCCGCGCCGCGCGGCACCCGGGAAAGCCGGCTCGTGCGGAGACGAGAGTATCCAGTGTTTGGGGTAGAGGGGGCCTAATCCTTCCGGTTGTGGCGGGTACGGCGCGCTCCTCCCCGCCCTTCCGGTCGGACTCCGTCCGACCGCAACGACGGGGGCTCCGCGCTGCCTCAAAGCCGATGGGACGGATCTCCGATCCGTGAGCCGGAAACGAACGACGCACGACCGTATCACGCCGCCTCGACGCCCCGCTCGTCGAGCAGTCCTTCGAACCCCTCCCGATCGAGGACCGGGACACCCTCCGCTTCGGCGTCGTCGAGCTTGGACTGCCCGGGGCTCTCACCGGTGACGAGGTAGTCCGTGTTCCCCGAGACCCTCGAGGTGGCCGACCCGCCGTTGCGCTCGACGAGCGCCTCGGCCTCGCTCCGGGTGTACCCTTCGAGCGCCCCCGTGAAGACGAACGTCAGCCCCTCCAGGGCGTCGCCTGTCTCGACGTCGACCTCTCGCGGGTCGACGTGCTCGAGCAGTCCCGCGAGCACCTCCCGGTTCCGCTCGGAGTCGAAGAACTCGCGTATCTCCTCGGCCACCACCTCGCCGATGCCGTCGATCTCCTGCAGTTCCTCGCGGGAGGCTTCCTCGACCGCGTCGAACGAACCGAAGTGCCGCGCGAGATCGCGGGCGACCGTCGGGCCCACCTCCGGGACGCCGATGGCGACGAGGAAGTCCGCGAGTTCGGGCTCTCGCGACCGTTCGAGTTCTCCGAGCAGGTTCTCGGCGCTCGTCTCGCCCCACCCCTCCAGTTCGGCGAGGGCCTCGCGGTCCAGGTCGTAGAGGTCGGGAAGTCGCTCGACCAGGCCCGCCTCGAGCAGCTGGTCGACCTTCTTCTCGCCGAGCCCCTCGACGTCGAGCGCGTCCCGCGACCCGTAGTGCTCGATTGCCCGCTGGAGCTGCGCGTCGCAGGCGAGCCCACCCGTACAGAACGCGAGGGGACCGTCCCGCTCGACCGCTGAGTCACACACCGGGCAGTGATCGGGGAACTCGAAGTGGCCCTCGCCGTCCTTCTCGACCACCTCCTCGACGTACGGGATGACGTCGCCCGACCGGAGGACCCGGACGCGGTCGCCGACGTTCACGTCCAGTTCGACGATCTGGTCGGGGTTGTGCAGCGTCGCCCGCGAGACGGTGACGCCGCCGACCTCGACGGGGTCGAGCAGCGCGACGGGCGTCAACCTCCCGGTTCGGCCGACCTGGACCGCGATACTCCGGACGGTCGTCACCTCCGATCGGGCGGGGAACTTGTACGCGAACGCCCACCGGGGCACCCGCGAGGTCGCGCCCAGCGCCTCGCAGGCGTCGTAGTCGTCGATCTTGATCACGACGCCGTCGATCTCGTAGTCGAGGTCGTCCCGCGCTGCGAGCAGGCGGTCGCGGTAGTCGATGGCCGCCTCGATACTCCCGACGCGCTCGACCTCGTCGTTGACCTGCAGTCCCCACTCCTCGAGGGCCTCGTTTCGCTCCCAGTGACTCCCCAACTCCGTCGAGGACTCGAGTACGTCGAAAAAGAAGCAGTCCAGCGGTCGCTCGGCCACCACGTTCGGGTCGAGCTGGCGGACGGTCCCCGCGGTGGCGTTCCGGGGGTTGGCGAACGGCTCCTCGCCCCGCTCGACCAGTTCGCGGTTGTACGCCTGGAACGCGTCCCGGGGCATGAACAGCTCCCCACGGACCGCGAGGAACTCGGGGGAGTCGTCCTTCAGCCGCCCGGGGACCGATCCGACGGTTCGGACGTTCCGGGTGATGTCGTCGCCGACCTCGCCGTCCCCCCGGGTGGCCGCCCGCCCGTAGACGCCGTCCTCGTAGATCACCTCGACGCTCACGCCGTCGAACTTCGGCTCGCAGACGTACCGGAGGTCGCCCTCCCAGTCGGCGTCCTCGAGGTTCCGTCGGACCCGGCCGTCGAACGCCCGGACCTCGTCGGGGTCACCCGACGAGTCGACCGAGAGCATCGGAGCGACGTGCTCGACGGACTCGAGTTCGTCGAGTGGCTCGCCACCGACCCGCTCGGTCGGAGACCCCTCGGTGTCGAGGTCGAACGCCGCCTCCAGCTCCTCGAGCCGGGCGAACAGCCGGTCGTAGGTGCGGTCGTCGACGACCGGGTCGGCCTCCTGGTAGTAGCGCCGGTCGTGGAACCTGACGGCCTCGCGGAGCCGCTCGGCCTGCGTCTCGGCGTCCTCGCAGTCGAGCTCCTCGACCGGCTCGAACTCGGCCGGGGGGTCCCAGACGTAGGGGTTGTCGACCGATGGGTCCGACGCCTCACTCATCGTCCCGAGAGCGGAGGGGGAGGAACGAAAAGCCTCCGACCCCGCCGCGCCCGTCGGTCAGCGGTTCAGCCGCCAGACGTCGTGGTTGAGCCGCGTCGCGAACGCCACCCACGTGAGGTACGGGACCAGCAGGAGCGCCGCCCGGGGCCGGACCAGCGCGAACGCGACGACGGTTGCGGCGACCGAGAACAGCAGCGCGACGACGAGCAGGCCACCGAGCGCCGAGCGGGCCCCGAAGAAGACGAACGACCACGCCACGTTCAGGCCGTACTGTATCAGGAACACCCCGAGTGCCCGCTTGCCGGCCACCGAGTCCCGCTCCCGCCAGACGAGGTGGAGCGCGAGCCCCATCAGTGAATAGAGGGCGGTCCAGACCAGGGGGAACACCCGGCCTGGCGGGGTCTGTTCGGGTCGCTCGAGGTCGGCGTACCACCCTTCGATGTCCTCCGCGGTCAGCGCCGCGGAGCTGTTCGACGAGCGTCATGTCGACGCGTTCCCCGTACGGTGACAAAACCGTTCTGACGCCTCCCGGACGCCCGTCCTCGAGAGCGAGTCACGTGGACCGCGCGGGACGCCCCCCGCACCCGGAGTGTCGCTCGCGGGGTCTCGGGCGGGTCGTCGTCGCGTATCGAACGACGAGGCTTATCTCCCCGGAGCCTGAGCGGACTCGTATGGACGAGGAGGAGTTCCTGCTCCTGAACCCCGGGCCGGTCCCGCTGTCGGACGCGGTGCGACGGGCGATGGACGGGCAGATGGTCTCGCACCGATCGGCCGAGTTCGAAGACACCTACCGCCGGGCCCAGGAGGGCCTGGACTACGTCTTCACCCGCTCGACGCCGAACGGGCGGTCGACGGCGACCGACGGCACGTCCCTGATCCTCAACGGGACGGCGACGATGGGGATGGAGTCGGCGGTGGCGAACCTCGTAGAGCGGGACAGCGAGGTCGTGACGCTGGTCAACGGGAAGTTCGGCCGCCGGTTCAAGCGCATCGCCGAGCGACACGCCCGCGCGAAACCGGTCGAGGTCGACTGGGGCGAGCCGTTCGACCTGGGCGAGGTGGCCGACGCGGTGACCGACGACACGGCCGTCGTCACGATGGTTCACAACGAGACGAGCACCGGACTCCTGAACCCCGTCTCGGGCGTGGGCCGTATCGCCCGCGAGCACGATGTGGCGTTCGTTGTCGACGGGGTGACCTCCATCGGCGGGGACGTCTTCTGCATCGATGACTGGAACGTCGACGTCGCGATCACGGACGCCCAGAAGGCGCTCGCGGCGCCCCCGGGAACGAGTGCGATGTACGTCACCGACCGGGCGAAAGAGCGCTTCGACGGCGAGGGCGCGCCGTTCTACGAGGACCTCGACTGGCACCTCCGGAAGGCCGAAGGGCACCAGACGCCGTTCACGAGCGCGGTGCCGCTGTTCCGCGGGCTCGCGTTCGCCGTCGAGGAGATCAGCGAGGAGGGGATGCCGGCTCGCATCGAACGGCACCACCGCCAGTCCCGGGCGTTCCGGGACGGGTTCGACGCGCTCGGCCTGGAGGCGTTCCCGAACCCCCGGGGCGCGACGGTGAAGTCGAACACGCTCACGGCCATCGAACTCCCCGAGGTGGTGAAGCCGGACCCGGACGCGTTCTTCGGCGCCGTCGCCGAGCGGAACGTATCCATCTCGGGCGGTCAGGCCCACCTCGGTGGGGACATCTTCCGCGTCTCCAACATGGGCAACCTCACGCCAGAGCAGGTCCTCCGGGGCGTTCGCACCGTGGGCGAGGCGATGAACGACGCCGGCTTCGAGTGCGAGGTCGAGGCGGGCGTCGAGGCCGCTCGCTCGCACCTGGAGTAGGGCCGCTCGCTCGCACCTGGAGTAGGGCCGCTCGCTCGCGCCGAGTGGACGTTCCGGGGTCGGCCGGGGGAGGACCGCTACTCCGCCAGCCCCTCCCGTTCCCTGAGACTCTGTCGCCTGACCTTCCCGGTCGTCGTCCGCGGGAGTTCCTCGAGGAACTCGAGTTCTCGCGGGTACTCGTACTTCGCCAGGCGCTCCTTGACGTGGCGCTGGAGTTCCTCGCGCAGGGGTTCGTCGGGCTCGTGGCCCTCGCTCGGGACGACGAACGCCTTCGGCACCTCCCTGCGCTCCTCGTGCGGGACGCCGACGACGCCGGCGACCGCGACCGCCTCGTGGCCGGCGAGGCTCTCCTCGATCTCGTCCGGACCGACCCGGTAGCCGGAGGTGACGATGACGTCGTCCTTCCGGCTGTGGAACGAGAGCGAGCCGTCGGCGTGGCGCGTCCCGAGGTCGCCGGTGCGGTGCCAGCCGCCGTCACGGACCGCGGCCGTCTTCTCCGGTTCGTTCCAGTATTCGAGGAACGCCATCGGATTGTCCTCGTACCGGAGGGCGATCTCGCCGACCTCCCCTTCGGGGACTTTCTCGGCTTCCTCGAGGTCGATAGCTGCCGCCTCCGAGCCGGGGAGCGGCCTGCCCATCCGTCCCGGCTGGTGTTCTACGCCGAGGGCCTCGCAGTCCCCGACGAAGACGCCCGCCTCCGTCTGACCGTACGCCTCGTGGACAGCGATCCCGTCTCCCTGCTCCCGGAGCCACTCGACGACCTCCTGGTCGAGCGCCTCGCCGCCCTGGACCGCGACCGCCAGCGAGGAGAGGTCGTAGTCCTCGACGTCCGACACCCCCATCAGCATCCGGTAGACGGTCGTCGGGCCCGAGATGTTCCCGACCCGGTACCGCTCGACGATGTCGAGCGTGCGCTCGGGATCGAACTCGGGGTCCGCGTCGGCCACGATCGAGCCCCCGTAGTAGAGGCTCGACAGCAGACCGACGTACATCGTCGCAACCCACGACCACTCGACGGGCGAGTACATCGGTCGGTCCTGCGACGGATCCATGTTCCAGGCGACCGTCAGGTACACCGGGAGCGCACCCAGCAGGAACCGGTGGGCGTGGACCGTCCCTTTCGGCGGGCCGGTCGTCCCGCTGGTGTAGAGCAGGGCCGCCGGCTCGTCGGCATCGGTCTCGCGGGTCTCGAACGCCTCGGACTCCCCCTCGATGGCCGCGTGGAACTCCACCTCGCCCTCGCGTGGTTCGCCGTCGACGGTGAGGACGGTATCGAGAGCCTCGCAGTCCTCGCGGACCTCGCGTAGCGCCTCCAGCGCCGCCGCATCCGCGACGAACGCGCTCGCGCCGCTGTCCCGGAGCCGGTAGCCGAGTCCCTCGGGGCCGAACAGCAGGCTCAGCGGGACCGTCACCGCCCCCAGCTTCCAGATCGCGAGGTGCGCGGCGACGAACTCGACCTTCTGTGCGCCGCTGACGCCGACGCGGTCCCCCCGCTCGACTCCCCGCGCCTGCAGGTGGTTCGCCAGCCGGTTCGCCATCGCCCGCAGGTCGCCGTAGGTGTACTCGCGCTCCCCCTCCGCCTCGACGGCGTGTATCGCGACTCGGTCGGGGTCGGCCTCCGCCCACCGGTCACAGCAGTACGTGGCGGCGTTGAACGTTTCGGGTATCTCCCACTCGAAGGTCCCGTAGAGTTCGTCGTAGCCGTCCCACTCCCGCTCGTGGAAGCGGTAGGCCTCGATCCGCGGTTCGACCTTCTGCGTGGGTTCTTCGGTCGCCATCCCGGTCACCCCATCGGCTCCTCGACGAGGCCGAGCTGTTCCAGCATCCCGAGATCGTCCTGTCGGTACCGCTTCTCGGCGATCCGCCCGTCCTCCACGCGGAACAGGGCGAGTCCCTCCACCTCGATGGACTCGCCGGTCGGTTCGATGCCGAACAGCTCCCCCTCGTGGGTGCCGGCGATGGTCCAGCGGGCCATCACCCGGTCGCCGGTAGACTCTATCTCGTGGATCTCGCCAGTCACATCCGGGAACGCGCCCGTGAGCGTGGCCGCGTACTCCCCGTACGCCTCGATGCCCTCCACCGGACCGTCGGTCCCGAGCAGCCCGTGGACGACGACGTCCTCGGTCATCGTCTCCCGGAGCACCGCCGGGTTCTTCTCGTTGTACCCCTCCTCGACGTACCGCCGTACGACCGCTTCGTGGTCTCGTTCCGTCGTTGACTCTGACATGGTTCTCTCCCCGTGTACACCCCGGCAGGAGGCGTTCGTCGTACCGTCCTCGCCTGGGATGTGGTTCGACGGTCGCCCCGGGGCACTATCCCATTACTCGGTAAGCGGACTCCCACGGTGTGAACACGCGGGCACGGTGCGAACATTGATGACAAACAACACGCTTGTGGTAGCCATGGCCGGCGACACGCGTCCGCTTCCGGAGGCGGCGCTCGAGGACGTCGCCTATCTCTCGCGGTCGGCCAACCGGGTCCGTATCCTCGAGGCGCTCGCCGATAGGCCGCACACCCGCCGGCAACTGATGGATGTCACGGGGGTATCGCGGACGACGCTCGGGCGGATCCTCAACGAACTCGTCGAGCGGGGCTGGGCCGAGCGGAACGCGGACGGGCGGTACGCGGCGACGCGGACGGGGGAGCACGTCGCGGCCGCGTTCACGCCGCTGGTCGACGCGATGGCGACGGTCCGGTCGCTCGGGGACGCGGCGGCGTGGCTCCCGGAGTCGGTCCACGATGTCGGTCTGGACGCGTTCCGTGACGCCACCGTCCACCGGCCGGACCCGAACGCGCCGATGTCGTTCGCCCACGAACTGGTCGACCGCCTCGGGGATGCCGAGACGTTCCGTACCCTGACGTATCTGGCCCCGCCGGCGCACAGCGTCGCCGAGGTGCTCCACGAGCGCGCCAGGGAGGACGGCTTCGCCACCGAGTTCGTCCTCGCCGGCGGTCTCGCCGAGTACCTCGTCGAGGACCCCGAGCGCCGGGAACGGTGGCGCGAGTCCGTCGAATCCGGGGCCGTCGTCTACCACTACGACGGATACATCTCCTGTAACCTGTTCGTCATCGACGGAACGGTGCTCGTCGTCAACACCAGTCCGGAGGACGGATCGCCGGGGGCGTTCATCGAGAGCGACCACCCTCGGGTGCTCGAGTGGGCCGACGAGCTCATCGCCACCTACCGCGGGGGCGCCGAACGTCTCGACGCCAGGACGTTCGCCTAGTCCTCCCCGCTCCCGAACGCCGCTCGCCGCCCGGTGTCGATGTTCAGCAGCGCCGGCAGCAGTCCGACCGCGAGTAGCATCTCCGCCCCGCCGACGACGAGGAAGGCGACGAGGAACCCGAACCGGTCGGCGAGGACGCCGCCCGCGACGATGCCGAGCAGAAAGCCGACGGAGCCGACGAGGTTGAACCCGGCGACGGCGGTCCCCCGATCCGTGCCGTCGGCGATGTCGCCGACGAGCGCGAGGGTCGCGGGGGCACAGAGCGCCCCGGCCGCACCGACGACCAGCATCGTGACGGCTGCGACGGCGACGCCCGGCGCGAGCCCCACCCCGACGACGGCGAGGCCGAACGCGAGGGATCCGACCGCCACGGGGAGGGTGCGACCGATGCGGTCCGAGAGGACACCGAACGGGTACTGGAGGAGGGCGAAGGGAGCGAAGAACGCTCCCAGGAGGAGGCCGGTGCCGGCCGCGTCCAGCCCGAAGCGGCTCTGGAAGTAGACGGTGCCGACGAGCGCGAAGAACCCCGCCGTCGAACGGTCGACGAGACCGAAGGCGTAGGGGACCGCGAGGGCGGGCCGGCGTCGGAGGCCCGCGAGGGCCGCCCGGATGCCGAGGAGCCGCTCTTCGGGCGCACGGTCGGGCACCCGGACGGCGACAGCGGCGGCCAGCAGGAACAGGGCCGCGGTGGCGACCAGCGGCGCCCGGACGTCGACGGCGTAGAGACGGCCGCCCACCGGGGCACCGACCGCCGTCCCGAGACCGATGGCGATGCCCGCCGCCCCGGTGTTCCGACCGCGGCCGCCCGGGAGGTCCAGCAGCATCGTCACAGCGAGGGAGAACGCGCCGCCGGTGAGTGCACCCTGTGCGAACCTGACCGCGAGCACCGCGAGGAACGGCGGTTCGACGGCCACCAGCCACGCCAGCAGGAGGTAGGTGAGGCTCCCCCCGACGGCACCGGCGACGACGAACGGGATCCGTCGCCCGGTCGCGTCCGAGAGCGCTCCCCAGAGGGTGACGGCCGCGACGACGCCCAAGAACTCCGCGGCGAGGAACGGCGTCCCCGCTTCCAGTGGATCCGGCTGCCCGAGCGCCGCGACCAGCTGTGGCACTCCGGGGTAGAGCAGCACCTGGGCGAACAGGACGGCGAACACCACGCCCGCGAGCGTGGCGCGCTCCCGGCGGACCGTCATCGGACACCGGTAGGTCCTCCCCGGGTATCAGGGTGCGGTCTTCCGGAGCGTGCCCGTACGTTCGATTCGCGTGATCCCGGGCTACTGCCGGAAGCTCCGTGCGAGATACGTCGTGCGTATCCAGCAATACTAGCGTGCCCGGGATCGCTCGATCCCGATGACGCCATGGTAGACCATGGCGAACGGTTAGGCCCGAGCGTGAAGGAATAGCGAACGTCTAAAACGCTTTAGATCAACGTAAACCGATCAGATATGTCGATAAAAACACCTAAAAAAGTTAATAAATCCATCGCCGAGTTCGCCGGGACACTCCGTGGCTCCCTCCTTCGGCCGGACGACGAGGGCTACGACGAGGCCCGGACGGTCTGGAACGCGACGGTAGACGAGCACCCCGCGCTCATCGTCCAGTGTGCCGGCACCGCAGACGTCATCAGCGCGGTGGCGTTCGCGAAGGAGCGCGACTTCCCCATCTCGGTGAAGGGCGGCGGCCACAACATCGCTGGCAGGGCCGTCGCGGACGACGCGCTCATGATCGACCTGTCGCCGATGAACGCGATCCGCGTCGATCCGGACGCGAAGACGGCCCGCGTCGAACCGGGCGTCGTGCTCAACGAGCTGGACCACGAGACCCAGGCGTTCGACCTCGCCACGCCCGTCGGCTACAACTCGACGACCGGTATCGCCGGACTGACGCTCGGCGGCGGGTTCGGCTGGCTCTCGCGGCGTTACGGGCTGACCGTCGACAACCTCGTTTCGGCCGACGTCGTCACCTCGGCGGGCGACCTCGTTCACGCGAGCGAGTCCGAGAACGAGGACCTCTTCTGGGGCATCCGTGGTGGTGGCGGCAACTTCGGGATCGTCACGTCCTTCGAGTTCCGACTGCACGAGGTCGGCCCGACGGTGCTGTCGGGACCCATCGTCCACCCCTTCGAGGACACGGCAGCGGTCCTCTCGGAGTATCGTGAACTCGCCGCAGAAGCCCCCGACGACGTGACGGTCTGGTTCGTTATCCGGCACGCGCCACCGCTGCCGTTCGTCCCCGAGGAGTGGCACGGCGAGAAGGTCCTCATCCTGGCCGCGTTCTACGCCGGCGAGATGAGCGACGGCGAGGAGGCACTCCAGCCGTTCCGCGACATCGGGGATCCCATCGTCGACGCGGTCGGTCCGCACCCGTACGCCGGCTGGCAACAGGCGTTCGACGGGTTGAACCCCGAGGGAACGCGCAACTACTGGAAGTCCCACAACTTCGCCGAGTTCACCGACGGCATGATCGAGACGTTCGTCGAGTACGGGGAGACGATCCCCTCCGAGGCCACGGAGATCGCCTGTGCGCAACTCGGCGGGGTGATCAACGACGTGCCAGTCGGAGGGACGGCCTACCCCCACCGCGGCGCCGAGTTCCTGATGAACCTCCACACCCAGTGGGAGAACCCCGAACAGGACGAGGCGTGTATGTCCTGGGCGCGTGACTTCCACGAGGCGATGACCCCCCACGCGACCGGCGGCGTCTACGCCAACTTCGTCCCCGAGGAAGTCGGCGACCAGCAGGCGGCCTACCGGGAGAACTACGACCGGCTGGTCGAGGTCAAAAACGAGTGGGACCCGGAGAACCTGTTCCGGCTCAACCACAACGTCGAACCCACCAAATAGGCGATACGTGGATCTATCGCACCGAGTGGGCGAAATCGAGACTCGGACCGGTACATCCCCATGGGCCGATCACGAGTACGTACGCGGCTACTCGGTCATGGTGGTACCGTTCTCCTCGGGCGATCTGTTGGCGCTCCGAGTGTGGCCCCAGAGCGACTTCGGTCCGTACGTGTCCGTCTGGCACCGATCACCCGACGGCGAATGGTCGATGTACAGCGACGGACCGTCCCTGGAGACGACGTGCTCGCGGTACTGGAACTCGGCCGTTCGACGGGCGGAACTCGGTCGCTCTCTGGGTGACCCGGTTCGGCTCGAAGCGAACCCGACGATCGGGGGCGTTCCGTTGCCAACCCGGCCGACCTTCGTGCTCGGCCAAGCACACATGCGGACGACGGATCCCGAGGAATACCGGCGAACACGCGAGGACGCCCAGCAGTCACTGGAGTACTCTTCGCTGCCTGCGACTTCGTCACACAGTGGATGATCCCCGTTAACATCACTCTTCGCGCCGATCCGTATCAGTCACCGTCGGACGCGCCGCTTCCCGTCGGTTCCGAGCGTCCGACTTAAGCCCCCCGACCACCCAAATCGAGTGATGGCGAACTCGAACTCGAAGGGGGACCGCCGCGAGCGGGAGCTCGTCAACCTGCTCGACGACCGCGGGTTCGCGGTGATGCGTGCGCCCTCTTCGGGCAGCGCCACCGAGCGGGAGCTGCCGGACGTGCTCGCGGGGAACGGGGAGACGTTCTACGCCATCGAGGCGAAGTCCTCGAGCGGTCGGCCCGTCTACCTCGACGGCGAGGAGGTCGAGGCGCTGGTCTACTTCGCGCGGAACTTCGGCGCCAAGCCCCGCGTCGGGGTGCGGTTCGACCGCGAGGACTGGTACTTTTTCCACCCCGGCGACCTCCACGTCACCGACGGGGGGAACTACCGGGTGAAGAAGGAGACGGCGCTCGCCGAGGGGACGGATCTCGCGGAGCTGACGGGCCGGTCGCGGAAGGTGACGCTGGACGAGGTCGACCCCGCCTCCGGTTCCCGCGGCGGCCCGACGGCCAGGGAGGTGCTCGAGCGGGTCGCGGCCGGGGAGCTGTCGGTCGAGGAGGCGCTACCCCGGGTCGAATGACGCCGGAACGCGCGTTCGGCCGCAGGGGGTTTCCCCGCGTTGCGCACGACCGTATCAGTCGAACCCGTCGACGAGCGCCTCGTCGCGGCGGGCGAGTCGAGAGAGTGGAAAGGAGTAGCGCGGGAGGCCGGCGAGGGGCGTCTCGGGGCGCGAGAACGGGTAGACGACCTCGACGACGAGGTCGTCTCTCGGGTAGCCCTCGTTGGTCGGGTAGTCCGCGACCGTCTCGTCGGTCCCGTCGACGGTCACCTCGTCGGCCCGGGCGTCGGTCACGCGGGCGACGACGACGAGGTCGCCGGTCTCCCGGTCGGTCGCGAAGTCGCCGGGTTCGAGCCGGCAGTCCTCACAGAGCGGGGGACCCTCCTCGGGGAGGAACGCCTCGCGGCCGCAGGCCTCGCAGGCCCCTCGAACCCTCCCGGGCGCGGCGACCCGGCCTCGGTTCACCTCGATGGCGACCCTGCGGAGGTGCTTGCACCGCTCGCCGCGGATGGTATGGTCCGGACAGGTGCAGTCGCTCGCGAGCAGGTCCACGACGTACGTGTTGCCGGACTGTCCCTCGACGGCGTACCGCCCGCCCCCGAGCGGAGCGACGGCCATCGCCTCGGTCCACGCACGGACCGAGCGGCCGTCCATCGACCCGAGGTCGGGGGCGAGGGGCTCCTTCGGCGTCCGGTGTCCACCTCCATCGTTTCGGGTGGAACGAGGACGTTCGTTCGACGCGGCTGTGTTCTGTAGGTGCGTCATGGTCGGTTCGGGGAACCGATCCGGTTCCAGTGGAAATATAGGATCTGGAGGGTAATGAGTGGCTCGGCCGGTCGGCTCCCGATGCCGCCGAGACCGATGGGAACGACGGCCCGGGCAGAGCCGTGCGTACCAGCAGTCCCGTCGAACGGGGGTTCGAAGCCCTTTTGCCACGTCCCCGGAAACGCTCGGTCATGGAGATAGAGCGGGAGACGATGCTAGAAATCGCCGTCTCCGTCGGTGCCGTCCTCGTCTTCGTCACGGTGATGGTCGGCATCGGCACCGCGTACGGGGGCCGGGTGCTGTCGAGTCAGGGGGGGATCGCGCTGCTGGCAGCCATCGCCGGGTTCGTCTTCCTCATGACCGGTATCGGTTACTTCCTCGCCGGGCGACAGGGGTAGTCGCCGGTCGACGTGGGTCGGGTGGCGTGGTTCCCGGCCGAAGATCTACGAACGACGACGATCACCGATCCCTATCAGTCCCCCGCGTCCGGTCGGTCGGCACGATCCAGACGCGTCCCGTAGTAGGCGACCGGATGAGCGATCTCCTCGCAGACCTCGTCGCGGTTCACGCAGAGCCCCCGCTCGACCATCGTCGCACAGGAGGGGATGGGAAACGCCGGCCCCCGTTCGTCGGCGAGGCGCTCGAACTGGTAGCGGAGCGACTCCGCGGTGTCGAGGTCGTCGGTGCCGTAGAACTCGAGGAGTCCGTCGGCGTCGAGGTCGAGCCCCGAGAGGAAGGCGACGAGCGCGAACCGGGCGTCCGGGGGTAGCTCCTCGTCCCCGTCGACCCGGCCGAGCAGCGCCCGGACGCAGGGCGGGAACAGCTCCGGGAGGACCGCACTGGGCGGCCCCGAGAGATCGGCGTCGACGTCGGCGATGGCCTCGCGGAGCGTCGCGACCTCCTCCGAGAGCGCGCAGGCGATGCCGTCGGGGACCGACAGCGGGAGGCCGTCGGCGACGCGCCGGCGGACCGCTTCGCGCAGCAGCGTGTAGAGTTCGGTCCGGGCGACCGGGAGCCGGCCGTCGTGGAGCTCCCGGGAGACGAGCCGCCAGCGGTCCTCCTCCAGCCCGGAGGCGAACCGGAGGTAGTCAGTGACGTCGATGCGGAACCCGCCGTCGCCGGTCGGCTGCACCGCCGAGGCGAGGTCGAAGTCCGCGAGCAGCGCGTCGAGCGAGAGCCGCTCGCGGTCGGTCGAGCGGAGCCGCGCGTCCGCGTCGAAGTCCTCGGTGAACCGCCGGTGGGCGAGCGCCGCCTCGGCGGCGGCGTACTTCTCGACGACGCCAGGAGTCGAGAGCAGCGAGACGAGCACCCGCGCGACCGGGTAGGAGAGCAGCTCCGCGCGGGTCCCCCAGCGCGATTCGGGTGCGACGGTCCCGGCGAGCAGCGCCCGTTCGACCCGCTCGACCCCGCGCTCGACCGGCGGCCCGCGCTCACGGATCAGGTCGGCCAGGCCCACTTCGGCGTCCTGGACCGCCTCGCGCGAGGCCCGCAGGAACGGGTACCGGGCGTGGAGCCGTCGCATCGGTGGGTGTTCCGGCGGGTGGCGAATAAACGCGACGGTCCGCGCCGTGGGAGTCGCTCCCGTCGTCGTGACCGAGAGACGGCGAACGGACCGGCAGGTCCGACCCGTTCCGGCCAGCGTCCACCCCATCGGGGTCGCTGTTCGGCCGGTTCCCCGGGACGGGGCCGGGTCGGTAGGAAGGGGCTCCCGGGGAGTGTGCCCGCCGGTTCTACCGAGGTGACGTATCGAGTTTCACCCCGGGTTATCAAATAGTTTATATTAATGGATGAGTTCAATACCTATTTCATCGATTATATATTCTGTACAACAAGAGCGGCAGGTACTGCGGGCCCCACATTGTTGGCAGACGGAGGGAAGAGAGGGTACACCCCATACATACGGTAGTCGAAGCGTGATATTTCGGTAGACAGAGATACGAAACCACAACTAATGACGGAACCACGGAACAGGGAAACGGACGAGGATTCGCCGTTCTCGCGACGGGACATCCTCAGGACAGTCGGAGCCGCTGGCGCGGTCGGCGCCTTCGGTACCGGAACAGCGGCCGCGAAGGGACCCAAGCGGGTCTACGTCGGCACGAAACCGGGTAAGGCGCACGTGGCGAAACGCCGAGCGTCGGAGGTGAGCCACGTCGTCGAGGCGGGGGGGATCGGCCCGACCGTCGTCGGCCGCTGGCCCGAGGAGGCACTCAGGGGGCTCCGGCGGAACCCACACGTCCGATACGTCGAGGAGGAGCAGTTCGACGAGCCCCACTACGACCTCCCGGATCAGATCCTCCCGTGGGGGCTCGACCGGGTCGATGCCGAAGAAGCCCACGACGGGGGGGATACCGGGAGTGGTGTCCACGTCGCGATCAGCGATTCGGGGATCGACGCGGACCACCCGGACCTCCAGGGTAACCTCGGAACCGGTTACGCGACGGACAGTAACGATTGTGACGATGGCAGTCACCCCGACGGGAGCTGCGACGAGGACTGGGACGACACGGACGGCCACGGGACCCACGTCGCCGGGACCGTCGCCGGTATCGCCAACACCGAAGGCGTCCTCGGTGTCGCGCCGGACGTGACCCTTCACGCCGTGAAGATCTTCCCCGGCGGTACGCACGCCCAGATCAAGGAGGGGCTGGTGTGGGCGGCCGACCAGGGCTACGAGGTCGTCAACATGAGTCACGGGGGGTCGGACTCCTCGACGAAGAAGGACGGGATCGAGTACGCGGCCAACGCGGGGATGCTTCTGGTCTCGTCCGCGGGCAACTCCGGCTGCTGTGACAGCGTCGGCTTCCCGGCCGCCTACGACGAGGTCATCGCCGTGAGCAACGTCACCGACGGCGACACCATCTCGGGGAGCTCGTCGAGGGGTCCGGAGGTTGACATCGCCGCTCCGGGCGACCAGATCCCGTCGACCTGGAACGACGGCGAGTACAACACCATCTCGGGCACGTCGATGGCGTCACCGCACGTCGCGGGTGCCGGTGCGCTCCTGATCGAAGACGGTGAGGACGCCGATGGCGCCCGGACGATCCTCGAGAGCACGGCGGAGGAGATCGGACTCACGAGCAACGAGCAGGGCAACGGGCTCCTCGACGTCGCCGCGGCACTCGGGTACGACTCCGCCAACGACCTGCTCGAGGTGGAGACGCTCCGCGATTTCCCCGATACCGAGTTCACCGAGGCCACCCTGTACGGGGAGCTGACCGAACTCACCGGGAACGACAGCGCCGAGGTGTTCTACCAGTACCGCGTGGACGGAACCGCGAGCTGGACGAACTCGCCGACGGAGACGCTGACCAGCGCCGGCCCCTTCGATATCACCGTCACTGGACTCGAGGAGGACACGGTCTACGAGTTCCGCGCAGGGGCGACCGTCGAAGAGCCGGCCGAAGGGTGGTCGTCTACCGAGTACGGGGACATCGAGTTCTTCGAGACGGAGGACAACCTCCCGCCGAACGCCTCGTTCACCGTCTCGCCGATCGAGCCGAACCCGGGCCAGGCGGTCACGTTCGACGCCTCGACCTCGGATTCGGGCGACACGTCGGACGATTCCATCGTGAGCTACGAGTGGGACCTCGACGACGACGGCGCGTTCGACGACGCGACCGGCGTCACGGCGTCACGGTCGTACGCGACCGGCGGGAACAAGACCGTCGGACTCATCGTCACCGACGAGTTCGATCAGACGGCCACTACGACGGGGACGTTCTACGTCAACAAGGCCCCGACCGCGTCGTTCACGGTCTCGCCGGACCCCGTGGTCCGGGACGAGTCCACCACGTTCGACGCGACCGGGTCGTTCGATTCGGACGGGACCGTCGATCTGTACGAGTGGGACTGGGACTACGACGGGAGCACGTTCGTGGTCGACGAGAACACGACCAGCACCACGACCACCCACACGTTCACGACCGGTGGCGAGCACACGGTCGCGCTCCGGGTCACCGATAACGACGGCGCGACCGACACCACGACGATGACCTTCGTCGTCCACATCCGCGTGGCGATCGACGTCCAACCGAACGGGAGCGGCCCGAACCCGATCAACCCCGATCGGAACGGGAACGTCCCGGTCGCGGTTCTGCACACCCCGGCGTTCGACTCGCCGGCGGAACTCGATCCGGCGACCGTGCGCTTCGGCGACCCCGACGACGTCGGGTTCGACGCCGGTGGTATCCCGGAGGGCGGAGCCACGCCGGCCCACCCCGGCGGTCACGTCGAGGACGTCGACGGCGACGGGGACGCGGACTCGCTGTTCCACTTCCCGGTCCCGGACGCCGACTTCGACTCGGCGGATACCGAGGGCGAACTCGTCGGACTGACGTACGGCGGTGTGCCCGTGTTCGGCACCGACAGCGTCAGGATCGTCGGCGGAGGTCGGCCCTAGGGAACCGGCCGATCACCGGCCGTATCCACACCCGAAATGACGAGACTCCAGCCGTCGGCGACACCAGCGCCCGGACGGGGCATCGAATAGAGCTTTACGGACCGTTGCGGTAGGAGCGGCATGAACCGTCGTAGCCTGTTCGCGGTCGGTGTTCCGCTCGGTCTGCTGGTCGCGGGCTGTCTCGGTGGGCCGACCCGGTCCGACGGATCCGGCGACGGCGACGGGTCGAGCGTCCGTGACACGTCCTTCGAGGTCCTCGACGTCCGGTCGAGTAGCGAGGACGAGACGACCTCCGTGACGTTCGAGGACGGAACCATCACCGTCTCCGGCACTATCGGAGGAAACAACGGCTGTTACACCGCTCGGCTCGCCGACGCGACGGTCGGGGATGGTACCCTGACCGTGAGCGTCGAGAGTTACGAGGACGCCGGGGAGGGTCGGGACTGCACCCAGGCGCTCGTCGTGATCGAGTATCGGGCGACCGTGACGACCGACGGAAACCCGCCTGCGTCCGTCACGGTCGAGCACGGTGGGAACGTGGTTTCGTCAGCGCACCGCTCTTGAACCACCTACCGGGTGACGAACCGTTCCCGATTTCGACCGACCAGGTCCGGTCCAGGAGGAGGTCGAGCGCACCGACGACGATACCGGCGGCGCCGGGGATCGGTATTGTCCTCGTCTATGACGGCAGGGCTAGCCCCCCGACGAGCCCGACGACCACCGGAGATAGTGACGCAACCGGATCAGCCGTCGGAACGGTCGCTGGCGGACGCGGCTCCGCCGAACGCCGCCGGAATCGCGTCCTCGAGACCGTGCTCGACTGCGAGGTCACACAGCGTCGCGACGTCCGCGTCCGACAGCGGGATGCCGTGCTCGTGGCAGGCACGCTCGGTCAGGTGCTCGGGCTCGCCGGGGAGCAACGCCTCGTCGCCGTAGGCGACCGGCCCCATCGGGATGGCTCCGTCGAACTCGGTCGCCGCGAGGTACTCCCCGAGAGCGAGCACGCGCTCCTCGATGGTCTCGCGGGTGGTGACCAGCGTGGGGTCCACGGCGAGGAACGTCCCGGCGCACCCGCGATTGGTTTCGGCCTCGCCGTGGACGGGCGCGTCGCTGCCGATCCCGCCGAGCAGTTCGGCCACCATCGCGAGCCCGAACCCCTTGTAGCCGGAGACGAGCCCGCCCAGCGGCAGGAGTGCCCCCGCGCCGTCGCGGAACGCCCGGGCGTCCGTGACCGACCCGCCGTCCTCGGTGATGGTCCACGCCTCGGGGAGCGGGTCGCCCCGGGCCGCGAACTCGGCCGTCTTCCCGTTGGCGACCTGGCTCGTCGCCACGTCGAGCACGATCGGGAACTCGAGCGCGTCGAACGTCGGGATGCCATACGAAACCGGGTTGGTGCTGTAGCGGCGCTGGGCGCTTCCGGGTGGTGCAACCACGCGGCCGTGGTTGTAGACGAACGCGGCGAACATGACCCCTCGTTCGGCCGCACGTTCGCTCCACTCGCCGATCCGTCCGAGGTGGGTCGCGTCCCTGACGCCGACCATCGCGACCCCGTTCTCGCGGGCCTTCTCGACCGCGAGGTCGACGGCCCGCTGCCCGGCGAGCTGGCCGAAGCCGTCCTGCCCGTCGACCAGCGCGTGCGTCGGCCCCTCCGAATCGACCGTCGGTCGGGCCGTGGGGTCGATCCCGTAGCCGTCGTCGCGTCGGTCGAGGGAATCGGACACGTACGATGGGATGCGTCGGGTCCCGTGGGAATGGTGTCCCCGGAGGTCCGAGAGCACCAGCGACTCGGCGACGCGTGCCGCGATGTCCTCCGGCGCGCCGGACGCCCCCAGGAGTCGGGTCGAGAACGCCTCGAACCGATCCACTCCGATACCACCGTCGTCAGCGGGATCTGTGAGCACGGCCGTCGCTCCCCACCGAGGGAACGTAAGCGTGTGGATATCCCCCACGATCCGGCCCGGAACGGGTGAACGCGACGGGTGTGTCGCGGGTCGGCTGGGTCGCCGACTCGTCTCGATGCCCGCGCGGCCACCGTCCCCGCTATCCGACCAGCAGGTCGGCCAGTTCCCCCGTGTCCTCGACCACGAGGTCGGGCCGGTGGGTCCAGCCGCCGTAGGGGTTGTCGTGCCGGTCGAGGAAGGCCCCGCGCATCCCGACCGCCTTCGCGCCCACGAGGTCGAACGTGTGGGCGGTGACGAACACCACCTCGTGGGGGGCGACGTCGAACCGCTCGCAGCACAGGTCGTAGGAAGCGCGGTGTGGCTTGTACGCGCCGGCCTCGGCCACGGATACGACGCCGTCGAGGTCCGTTCGGAGCTTCGGTCGGACTGCCTCGAGCATGTCCGGGTCGCCGTTCGAGAGGCCGACCAGCGTGTACGCCCCGCTCAGTCGATCGAGCGCATCGTCCACGTCGGGGTACGGCTGGAGCTCCTTCCACCGCCGGATCACGGCACGGACCTCGGCGTCGGGGACGTCGAGGCCGAGCTGCTCGAGCCGATAGACGAGTGCGCGACGACTGATCTCCTTGAACGGCGTGTGCGGGCCCGGCACCAGCGAGTCGATCATCGAGTCCCGGAAGTGCATCGCCAGGTACCGCCGGAGCAGTATCTCGGGGTCGTAGTCGCTCCCGTGGGCCTCGAGCAGGTCGGCCAGCGCCGGGACGAGCGTCGACTCGCGGTCCAGCAGGGTGTCCCACAGGTCGAACGCGAGCACCTCCGCCTCCTCACGGACGGTCTCCACGACGGCTGTCGTCATGTCGTAGTAGCGCGTCGACGGGGATGATAAAACCGACATCCCCGGAGTCCGGGGACACGAGGACGGTACCGTGACTCGCTTCGGTTCCGTCGGTTCGAGGGTGGCAATCGATGGACGTCGACCCGGATCTCGTGGCGAGTACGACCCTCTCCCCGTCCGTATGGGGTCCGGCGAAAGACCGGATCGAGGGGCGGTCCCACCGCTGGAGCGAAACGTGCGTCGTGTTCGAAACCCGGTTCCGGCGCCGATCGAGAGAATACGTTTCCAGGGAACGGCAACGAACTCCCGTCCGAGGTGTTCGATCCGCGAGTGATCCCGGAAACGAGCCCGACGACGTGGACGAGATCGGTGACACGATCGGGCTCGTCGCGGGGATGTCGATGGAGATTCAAGCGCGTACCGCCGTCTTCAGGCGGCGGTCGAGCGACACGCGCCTCCGTTCTCTGGCGCAACCATTTTGTCGTGGTCCCGTGTGGGTCGACTTGCGACGGGATCGGTGAGACGCCGTCCCCGAACCACGAGGGGTGGTGAACCGCCGGTGGTTCACACGGCGATGACACGGATTCCGATGGGGCCTGCTCGACCGGGCCACAGCCCTGTACAGGGGAGAACACGAGGGGGTCGCCGGCGTGTCTCTGGTTCCCCTCGAGTGCGGGTCGGAACCGACGGGTATCGACCGCCCGAATCCGATGGGCGGATTCCACGTCCTTCGGGGCGTGGAGGAGGTCAACTGCCGCTACCGACGTGCGTCCCCGGAGCGGTACGAACGAGCGGACGCCCGAGACTCGCTCTGACGGCTCTCCGCCCCTGCTCCGTGTGACTCCGAAACGGGAGAGCGAGCCCCCCACCGGGGAGCGGTGGCCCGGTCGACCACGACACACGGGACGATCAGCCGTCCTCTCGCCCGGTCACCTTCCGGATGCAGGAGGAGCCGAAGGGGCCGAGCTCGCCGGCCTCGAGCTTCATGAAGTGGCCCACGGAGAGCGACGCGCCACACCGCTTGCAGGTGAACTCCCCCTCCCGACGGACGACCTCGCTCTGGAAGGCGAGGAACCGACCTCCGGTGACCCGGACGACGCCGTCCTCGCGCTCGATGACCCCCCGCTTCTCGGCCGTGTCGAGTATCTCCCGGGTCCGTGCCGGGTCGGTCGTGACCGTCTCGATGCGGTCGATCACCCGTGCCAGCGAGAGCTCGTGGTGCTCGAGACGCTCGAGCAGCTGGACCCCCAGCTCTACCGGGTCGTCGTCACCGCGGTCATCGCCCCCGGCCCGGCTCTCGGTCACGTCCCCCCGAACGGCCCGTCGGCCCTTAAACGGCCCGTCGGCGCTTATACTGTCGGTCGTACCTATCGTGCATCGTCGCCTCGACGGGCCGGCGACGCCGGGGGCGTACGACAGACAGTACAGGGCTCGTGCGGCCGCGATCGATACCGTCGGGATGCGCGAACGGAAGTTTTGAACCCCCGGGGAGCGTTCGCCGGATAGATGTACCCCACGCGCCGGGCTGCGACGGTGGGACTCGCGGCCGCCGCGCTGGCCGGCCTCGCGCTCCTCCTCGCCCGGCCGGCCCTGCTCTACGCGGCGGCCGGCCTCCTCGGGTGGCTGCTCGTCGCGAGCGCGGACCTCCTCCGGGAGACGCGGCGACTCGACCGGGCGCTGTCGGTCGAGGAGGACGTCGACCCCGGAACGGTCGTCACGGACGACCCCGTGACGGTCACGCTCGAGGTGTCGCTCGCAGCGGCCTCGCCGCTGTCCCTGCGGGTGCGTGCCTACCCGCCGGTTGCCGCACGGGTCGAGGGGGAGCCGACGGCCTCGCTCCCGGCCGGCGGGACCGACGCGGCGACGACGTTCACCGTCCGGGTGGGCGTCGCCGGGCGACACGAGTTCGGCCGACCGACCGTCGAGGTGACCGGCCCGCGGGGGCTGTTCCGCACGACCCGCCGGCTCGAGTCGGGGCTGACGCTGGCCGTCGACCCCCGGGCCCCCCGGAACGTCCACGTCGGGACCGGCGGGGAGGAGGTGGCGACGGCGTTCGGCGAGCACGAGGCCGGTCGGCTCGGCTCCGGGCTCGACCCCGCGGAGCTCCGCGAGTACCACCCCGGCGACGCCGCCGGCCGCATCGACTGGAAGGCGACCGCCCGGCTCGCGTCGCCCTACGTCCGGGAGTTCGAGGCCGAGACCGACCGGACCACCGCGCTCCTCGTGGACCACCGCGACTCGACGGCGACCGGCCGACCGGGCGAACGCGAACTGGACTTCCTCCGGGAGGTAGCGCTGGCGTTCCTCGCCAGCGCGCGGGCGCTCTCGGACCCGCTCGGCTGCTACGCCGTCGGCGACGGCGGGGCGACCGCGGTCCACCCACCGGGCACGACGGCGACGGCCTACACGACCGTCCGGCGGACGCTCGAGGCGCTCGAACCGACCGAATCCGAGGGGGAGCTGGGGGGGGACGGAGGGGGGCCGCTCGGCGGCCGTGCCGGCCGGTCGCCGTCCGACGCGCGGCGGGCGGCGGCGACCCTCGCCGGCGATGACTCGGCGTTCGGCCGCCGGCTCCGACCGCTGTTCGAGGCCGCGGATCCGTACGTCGACCGGGTCACGGAGGACCCCCTGTTCGCGACGGCACGGACGCGGCTGACGCGGCTCCGGGGGACGACCTGGACCGTCCTGCTGACCGATGACGCTCGTCCGACGGAGGTCCGGGAGACGGTGAAGGTCGCCCGTCGGGGGAGCGGCCGCTGTCTCGTCTTCCTCGCACCGACCGTCCTGTTCGAGCCGGGTGGGCTCGCCGACCTGGAGGCGGCGTACGGGCGCTACCTGGAGTTCGAGGGGTTCCGGCGGGAGCTCGCGGCGCTCGACCGCGTCCGGGCGTTCGAGGTGGCGCCCGGCGACCGCATCGGCGCACTGCTGGCCGACCGACGCCGCCGCGGGACCGGGACGACGGTGGAGGTGTCGCGATGAGCGCCGACGACCGGGCGCTCGGCGTCGGCCTCGCCGCCTTCGTCGCCGTCCACCTCCTCGCCCTGCTCGCGGTCGGTGACCCGTCGCTCCCGGCGCTGGTCGGCGTCGAGGCCGTCGCCGTCGCCGCCCTCGTGGCCGGTGACGTCCTGACGACCGGTCGCCGAGCCGCGCTCCCCGTCGCCGTCGGCGTCCTCGTGGCACTCGGTGCCGTCGGGGCGGCGCTCGGACCCCTCGCGGCGCCGTCGTGGGTCGTCGCTGTCGGCCTGCTTGCCGTCGCCGGAACGCTGCTCTACGCCGGGGAGCGGTACGACCGATACCTGGCCGAGGGTGGTCCGGCGTGAGCCAGGGGGTCGGACGGACGGACGCCGAGGGGGGAGCGCGAGCCGAAGGCGGGAGGGACGCGGCCGCCGCCCCCGAGGCGCTCGGTGCGCGGGTCGAGCTGTTGCGCGAGGAGAACCGCCGGATCCGCGCCGAACACGCCAGGGTACGGCGGTCGAGCTACCGCCGAACCGCCCTCGGGCTGGCCGCCGTCGGCCTGCTCGCCGCCGTCGGATCCCTCCCCTTCCCCGGCAGCCGCGGGACGCTGTTCGTCCTCGCCGCCGTCGGGCTCTTCGGGGCCGTCCTCACGTACTACCTCACCCCCGAGCGGTTCGTCGCCGCCGCCGTCGGCGAGGCGACCGCCCGGACGCACGCGGACGGGCTCGCGGCCGTCGCGGCCGACGTCGGGCTGAGCGACGAGCGCATCTACCTCTCCGGCCCCGGCCGCCGCGTGCGGCTGTTCGTCCCCCAGCGGTCGTCGTTCTCGGTCCCGGACGATCCGTCGCCGGGGTTCCTCGTGAGCGAGGTCCCCACAGAGCGTGGACTCGTCGTCGACGCGACGGGCGAGGCGCTGTTCGGCGAGTTCGAGCGGACGCTCGACGGACCGTTCGGGGAGGAGCTCCCCACGGTCGCCGACCAGCTCGCCGAGGGGCTGGTCGAGGGGTTCGAACTCGTCGACCGGGCGACCCCCGAGACCGACGGTCGGACACTCAGGCTGGGCGTCGCCGGGAGTGTGCTCGGTCCCGTCGACGGGTTCGACCACCCGGTGGTCTCCTTCGCGGCCACCGGGGTGGCGCGGGCCCTCGACGAGCCCGTCTCGGCGAGTGTCGTCCCCGGCGACGACCGGCACGACGCCGTCGTCGTCGTCCGATCGGTCGACTCCCGGGAGGACGGGGAGCAATAGGGATCACCGTCGTCCGGGCGGGATCGGCGAACGCCGGTGACGGACGACGACCGTCCGTACGACCGCCTACTCCGCCCCGTCCGCTCCGTCCGCCTCGTCCGCTCCGTCCCCTTCGCCCTCCCCGTGCTCCGCTCCGTCCTCGAGCAGGTCGCCACCGTCGCCGACGGCCTCGGTCCCCGTCTCGTCGGGGCGAGCGTCGGACTCCGCCTCGGTGCCGGGTTCCTCGCTCCCGGGCGGTGTGACCGACGCGACGACCTCCCGGACCACCTCTGCGGGGGTGACGTCGCCGAGTTCGGCGTCCGTCGAGAGGACGAGCCGGTGAGCGAGGACCGGCTCCGCGAGCGTCTTCACGTCGTCCGGGATGACGTACTCCCGGCCGTTGATGGCCGCCCGGGCCTTCGACGCGTTCAGGAACGCGATGGCCGCACGCGGGGACGCACCGTGCTCGGTGTCCGGTGACTCGCGGGTCCCCGCCACGAGGTCGAGGATGTACCCCTTGACCGCGTCGCTGATGTAGGTCTCGCGGACGGCCTCGCGCGCCTCGATGACCTCCTCGGGCGTGACGACCTGCTCGACGTCCGCCGGGCCGAGGTCGGGGTCGGCGTCGAACCGGTCCAGGAGTTCGGACTCGGTCTCGCGGTCGGGCAGGCCGACGACGAACCGGAACTGGAAGCGGTCGCGCTGCGCTTCGGGGAGCTCGAACGTCCCCTCCATCTCTATGGGATTCTGCGTGGCGATGACCGCGAAGGGGTCGGTCAGGTCGTGGGTGTCCCCCCCGATGGTCACCCGTCGCTCCTGCATCGCCTCCAGCAGCGCGGACTGGGTCTTCGGCGTCGCGCGGTTGATCTCGTCGGCGACGACGACGTTCGAGAACACCGGGCCCCTCCGGAGGTCGAACTCCCCGGTCGACTCGCGGTAGACGTGGGTCCCAGTCACGTCCGCCGGCAGGACGTCGGGGGTCATCTGGATGCGGTTGTACTCGAGGCCGGTCGCCCGGGCGAACAGGTTCGCCATCGTCGTCTTCGCGACTCCCGGGACCCCCTCGAGGAGGACGTGGCTGCGGGTGAGCAGCGCGACCGTCAGCCCGTCGACGACGTCCTCGTTCCCGATCAGGACCTTCCCGGTCTCCTCGCGAACGGCCCGCGCGAGCGCCTCGGGGTCACTCATCCTCTCGGCGTTCGTCACGGTCCGGTAAAACACCTTGCGCAACGCGGCGAACGCGGGCCTCCTCCCAGTCGGGGTGTCGGCGCCGGACGTACGCGGCCAGCGCGTCGGCGTCCACGTCGACCCCGTTCCGCGGACCGGCACGGCGACGGCCGGTCCACGGGAGCCGGGCGGACGCGAGGGTGGAGAGGCGACCGGCCCACCCGGCACCCCACGCGCCGACGAGCGAGAGGACGGTCGCGGCGAGTGCGAACCCCAGGAGCGGGGAGGACCGGACCACGAGGAGTGCGGCCGACAGCGGCGGCACCGTCGACGTCGAGTGGTCGAGGAGGACCCGGTCCCCGGCACCGAGGAGGTTGCGGGCGAACCGGCGGTTCCCCTCGCGGTCGAGCATCGCGTTGAGGAAGACACTGGGATCCGAGACGGCGACGACCCGCCCCTCGCCGACGGGCTCGACGGCGACGACCGGACGGGCTTCGAGCGACTCCTCGTCGCCGATAGCGCCGTTCCCGTCGCCGTCGAGGTAGGAGAACGGCGAACTCCGGACCAGCACCGTCGCGTTCGGGCCCGGTTCGAGCGTCGTGCCGTAGTTCAGCGCGAGCGCCGACACCCCCTCCGTGTAGGGGGTCGCGCTCCGGTCGGTCACCTCCGGTGCGACCGGCATCGCCGGCGTGCGCCACTCGGCCCGCTCGTCGCGGAGGAGCGCGCCGTCGAAGCGGGTTCCGGCGCCCACGCCCGCCAGGAGCGGGTCGGCGTTCGGGCCGAAGTCCTCCGCGACGACGAGCGTGCCGCCCGAACGGACGAACGCGCGGATGCGAGCCGCCTCGCGGTCCGTGTAGGCCCGGTCCGGGGAGAGCACGACCGCCACGGTCGTTCCGGGGTCGACGGTCCCGTACCGGCTGGCGTTCGTGACCACCTCGGGCTCGGCGCCGGCGTCCGCGGCGACCCCGCGGAGCTCCGAGACCCCCTCCCAGCCCGGATTGTAGACGCCGAACGCCGCCGCCGAGGTGGTGCCAGCGACGACGACCCCGACGAGGACCGCGAGCGCGAGCCCGGCGAGGAGGAGCCGCGGGTAGTCGAGGTCGAGGTCGGAGTCGGTGCCGGGGCTGGCCCCGGTGGACGGGCCGTCGGGCGTCACAGCAGCCCCCGCGGGAGGTTCGTCGTGATCCGCCGGAGGAACAGGACCAGGAAGGCGGCCAGCCCCGCGTACGCGAGCCACCGGAGCCGCCGCCGCCACCCCGGGGTGACGGTCACCGGCTCGGTCGCGGTGGTGAGCACGAGCAGTCCGAACAGCGACGCGAAGAAGAACAGGTCGTAGTCCAGCAGCCCGACGACCGAGAGCAGGAGGGCGACCCCGAGCATCCACGCTACCTGCGCGCGGACGAACCGGAGGCGCCGTCGACTCGTCACGTCGGGGTCCTCGACACGGGCACACATGGCTCTGACGGACGGCCGTCGTCCGCGGACGGGACCGGTGAACCTATCCGTCGACTGGTGCTACCGGGTAGTAATGTGGCCGTGGGGACACGCCGCGCTCGGATACCTCCTGTACGTGGTGTACGTCCGGACTCGGACCCGCGAACCGCCGACCGGCCCCGGCGTCGTCGCCCTCCTCGTCGGGACGCAGGCGCCCGATCTGATCGACAAGCCGCTGGCGTGGTACGTCGGCGTCCTCGACTACGGTCGGTCGCTGGCCCACTCCGTGCTGACGGGCGGGCTGATACTGCTCGCCGGCGTCTGGTACCTCCGGCGGCGCGGCCACCGGGGGCTGGCAGCGGCGTTCGCCATCGGCTACCTCTCGCACCTGGTGGGGGACTCCTACACGTTCGTGCTGGCGGGTACCTACGAACACCTCGCCTTTCTCGTCTGGCCGCTGCTGCCGATCCCCGGCGCGGAGACCGAACTCGAGGGACTGTTCGCCCACCTCGCGCGGCTCGACGCCTCGATTCTCTACTCAGAGGGTGTGCTCCTGACCGTGGGCGTGTTCCTCCTCTGGCTCCTCCAGGGTGCCCCAGGCCTGCGGACGCTGTACGACTGGGGACGGCGTGCGGCCGGCCGGGACGGCGTCGAGAAGCCCGCGGACTAGTAGTTCGTCAACTGTGGACTTCGGAGTTCGCACTCCACAAACCCATCTGTATTATATTGGACAATTTTCTTGGCTCGTCCAAGATGGAACGCGCCTATTCAGCAGACGGATCGAGACGGTACGTCTCCGGGAGCCTCAATGCTCCTCATCAAAGCCAAATGGCACCATCTCCACAAGGAGCTACTCGGTCACGGACTACTGCCTGTACTGCGAGACGTTCGTTGCGCTCGAACGCGAGAGTTACCTCGCGAACACGTCGGTGACGCCGTACCTCTCAGGGGAGATGGACCCTGCTCAGAACGAGCCGGACTGCTATCTCTCGATGCAATAGGTTTTGTGTGTGGCACATCTTTTATCTGTATGAGTATAGATACCGGTGATTCTGTGACGCTCGAGTACACAGGGCGGCTTGACGATGAAACAGTGTTCGACACCTCCCGGAAATCCGTTGCCGAGGAGACAGGCCTCGCCGAGGTCCAGCCCGACCGGGAGTACGCGCCGCTGACGGTCAATATCGGTGACGCGCAAGTCATCGAGGGAATGGAGGAGGGACTGATTGGCTTAGAGGCTGGGGAGACAGAAACCCTGATCATCCCGCCGGAGAAGGCCTACGGCGAGCCCAGCGACGATAATATTCAGGAGTTCGAAACCGAGAATCTCCGAGAGATGCTCGGCGGCCAGACGCCTGAAGAAGGCTCCTATCTTGAGGCTCAGAACGGCGGCCAAGGTGAGGTTGTCCACGTCGACGATGAGGTTGTCCGGGTGGATTTCAACCCTCGTCTCGCCGGCGAAACGCTGACGTTCGAAGTCGAAATCATCGACGTCAACTAAACCCGAACGAGCCATGTCCCGCAGAACGGTATAAACATCATTCCCGCAACTTATGCGCTTGGCCCACCGATTGCAAGAGTTCCTTGATTATGGACGAGGAAGATACTCTCCAGTCACCGAGTCCGCTCTACAGTCTCCGGGAAGAGACAGCATCTCTTTCCTGCTTCTTGATCAGTTTACAGTTCCCCTTGTCGGGTGTGACAACCATCTTGAAGAGTTCTGTTCTCTCTGCGGCCTCGCTGCCGAAGGTCGCGCCGAACTTCTCAACCACCGCCCGGCCGGCGGAGTTCAGCCCCAGTTGTCGCCACGCACCGCACAATCCACGACAACCAGTCATCCCAGTTGGGGGTGGTGGGCTGGCTATACTCGCATGCTCAACCCATCAGTCAGACATGCTTGCCCGGTTCCGCACAGGCTTGCAGGTACGACACCATCTCAATTCCTCACTCGACGCGTTCCCCACTACCCCGTGACGGAGGCTATAATGCGACCGAGCGATTGGAACTCCCGTTTGCCGACCTCATCCTCTACATCTTGCAGGCTACTTCTATCAGGAGTTGGTACTGTCCCCTTAGTGTTGAACGGAGGAACTCGCAGATCGAGGCTTGAAGTACCACTAGGGACCCGTCGGTCGGGAAACTCGTGGCCCCGGGAGACGACCGGAGGATACCGGGACGACGCGGAACGGCTCGATACCCCGCGTTCCGTCGCACGCTCCGTATCGAGCCCCTACTCGCCAGTGTCCGGCCACCAGGTCAACCGAAGCTCCACCGAGTCGACCGAACTGAACACCGTGCTCGACTGCTCGACGACCGCGCTCTCGGGACGAGGGACGGTGACGCGGTGTCCGTCCACGAGGACGGTGACGTCCGCTCCCGTCTCGTCGAAGGTGGCGACCAGGGAACCGAGATCCGCGAGTAGTTGTGCCCCGTCGACGGTCACGTCATCGCGACCGCTAGCCCTCGCAACACCACCCACGACGGGCGCGATGTCGACGTCTTTCGAACGGTTCGATAGGACGGCGTTGATCGCGACTCCGAGAAGTACGATCAACCCAGTGATGTACAACCAGGTGAGGAGGATCAGGATGCTGGCGATGAGGTTCCCACCGGTTCCCCCGGTCTTGAACGTCGTGAACAGGACGTGTGCGACGGTGAGGCTCGCGGCCGCGAACGCGGTTCCCGGAACGATCTCGACGAGCGAGACGTCCGCATCCGGGAAGATGTAGTACATCGGGTACAGGACGACGAACAGTCCGCCAGCGGTGACGATCGTCTGGAGGGCCTCCACGAGTATGCCGTCAGCGGTGAACGTGACGACGGAGCGAATCAGGCTAACCGCGACGATCGCCAGCGCGACCGTCACGAGCAGGAGCAGCCCGTCACCGATCTGATCCAGGAACGTGTTCTCGGCCTCGGTCTCGTAGATGTCCGAAAACGCCGTATCGAGCCCGCGGAAGATGCGCAACGCCCCCCAGACGAGAAACACGGCACCGAGGACCGATACCGAGGCGTTCGCGTCGGCGAGGCCCTGCTGGAGGACGCCGCTTGCCTGCCGAGTCAGGACGGCCTCCATGATCCCCAGAAGGGATTCTCGGAGCCCGGGACTCCGTGTTCGTTCGAGGACGGCAAGCATCAACAACAGGAGTGGCAGGATCGAGATGAACGCGTGATAGGCGATCGAGCCGGCGAGAAAGGTGAGCTTCTCCGCTTTCACCTCGTGGAGGATCGCTCGAAGGACCGTCTCGGTCCGAGTTCGGTCGAATCGCATGGACGGTGTTTCACCCGTCCGAGTAAATAGGAAGCGAAACCGACACCACGCGTTCTGACGGTTCTCGAATACGGGACACCGTTTGCCGTCAGATCCCCGGTGATCGGGTGAACACCGAGATACCGAGCCGATAGCGACGCCACTAAGCGAGTCGCTCCGATGTACTGCGCTGTGAACGACCGCGTCGTCGACCGGGACGAGTCCCTCTACAGCGGGTATTCGGGCCGCATCCTCCTCGCGGTCACCAGTGGCGAACTGCTCATCTCGCTCGGGGCGTTGATCCTCCCACCGCTCCTGCCGACCATCACCGGCGATCTCGGTATCTCCCCGTCGCAGGCCGGCGCGGTGATGACCGTCTGGTGGCTCGCCGTGGCGGTCCACAACTACCCCGGGGGGCGTCTCGCGGACCATCTCTCCCAGAAGACGGTCCTCGTCGCCGGGGCACTCGTCACCGTCGTGGGCCTGGTCGTGCTCTCGACGGCGTTCACGTACGCCGTACTGCTGGTCGGGGTGACGGTCATCGGTATGGGTCGGGGGCTGTTCCAGCCGGCCGCGATCACGCAGCTATCGAACCTCTTCGTCGACCGACGCGGTCAGGCGCTCGGCATCCGTAATGCCGCGTTCACCGTGGGCGGGACGTTCGCCGGGGGGGCCGCAGCAGTGATCCTGGCGTTCGCCGACTGGCGGGCCGCGTTCGTCCCCATCGCAGTCGGACTCCTCGCCATCACCGGGCTCATGCACGTTCTGAATCGTCAGCCGTACGAACTCCACCACGTTCCACTCGAGATCCGTGACACCGGCCGACGGTTGGTCTCCATCGACGAGATCAGGTGGCTCGTGGTCGTCCTCTCGATCTACGGGTTCGCCTGGAACGGGGCGACCACGTTCCTCCCGACGTACCTCCAGGTCAGCAAGGGGTTCTCGGGGTCGGCGGCGAGTGTCGCCTTCTCTGGCGTGTTCCTCATCGGAGCGGCAACACAGCCCGTAGCCGGACTGCTGGGCGATCGGCTCGGCCATCTCCGATCGGCTGCGGTGGCGACCGTCGCCTGCTCCGCCGGCATCGGCGTCCTTCTCCTCTCGTCGAACATCGTGCTCGTCGGTGGTGGACTCGTCGTGTTCGGTGCCGGGCTGGCTGCGTTCTGGCCGGTCGTGACCGCTCACGGGATGCAAACGCTCTCCGACGACAGTCGGGGCGGTGACTGGGGGGCGATCACCACCGTGTTCCTCGTGGCCGAGAGTCTCGGCTCGGCGGCCGCTGGATTCGTCGCCGAACACGCCTCCTACGACGCCGCGTACGCGATGCTGTTCGTCTGCTTTCTCTCGACCGCCGGCATCACCAGCTGGCTTATCTCGCGCCAGTAACCGGGGAACGGCCTCACGACCGTCCGTGTGTATCATAGGGATCATCGTAGTTATTCATAGGTTTTCAGCCGAAGACCGTGTCCCGCGACCCACGTCGGGCGGTCGAATCCTCCGCCCGGCTACGACGATCCCTATCAGTTCGTCGACACCGAGACCTCCACGTCCGGTGTCGAACTCGACGGGGGACACCCCGAAAACCCAGAACGATGGTGAGTTACGGTCTCCACGCGCTATCCCACTTCGGGGAACATCCACATCATACGGTCGTGCGTAACTATTTTCAGTAGTCTTCGGTACCATCGGCGTTTCGAGACCGATTCGACGGAACGCCGACCCGTCAAGCGGTAATTAATTCCGCACGACCGTATCAGTGGTTGCGAATCGCGGTTCGCTACGACCGAACCATGGAACTCGAACCAATCGATCGACGAGGGGCTGGTACCACATCGAACAGACGCCCTTCGAACGGTTCGCACGGCCGTCTACAGCGAGGAGGTGTCGACGGATGCCGATTGACGTCGGCGATTTAGCTGATTGCAGGCGCTCAGCCCCCTCCCTCAAGGAACACCGCAGTCCGCGCCAGTGGACAAGGAGCGCAGTAGGGAGGGGATACAGCGCCGTCATCGTCTTCCAGACACTATTTTTGTTGCTAGCCCAGGGCCCACGGACAGGCTACTTTCACTCCGGACGGCAAACGTTGATACCCCAGTCAGTTCTCTCTCGAAGTGCGTGGAATGAACTACAACTACGGGTATCGCCTCACGCCCACCGACAGCCAGCGCGAGACGCTGGACTACCACCGCGATACCTGTCGCCAACTCTACAACCACACTCTGTACCACTTCAACTAGGTACCCGAATCTGAAGGCACCGTTACACAGCGCGTCCGCACGATTCGTGACGAACTTCCCGACCTCAAAGACTGGTGGGACGCACTCACCGACGTGTAGGCGAAAGTACTTCAGCCCACCGTCATGCGAATTGCACACAATGTGAACGCTCTCGGGAAACTCAAAGAGCAGGGCTACACGGTCGGTGAGCTCCGGTGGAAATCACCACGCGAGTTCCGCAGTTTCACCTACAACCAGTCTGGCTTCGAACTCGACGAGAAGAGTGGCCAGACTGTACTATCACTGTCGAAACTCGCGGACATTCCCATCGAACTGCATCGACCACTGCCCGACGACGCCGCGAAGGCACACACTTCGTGGAAGTCGAACCGGAGGGCACGACCAAAGAGTGTGCCAACTGTGGCGTCGAAACCGAGAAACCACTGTGGGTGCGTGAACACTCCTGTCCAGCCTGCGGTTTCCAGGCGGACAGAGATGCAAACGCTGCGTGGAACATTCTTTCTCGCGGACTCTCCAAACTAGGAGTGGCTCACTCCGAACAAACGCCTGTGGAGAGTGCGCTCCCTACGGGAACCACGGTGGTTCCTGCACAGCGCGTCGTGGAAGCAGGAAGCCCCTGCCTCGAGGAGCCGCCAACGGCGGCGAGTAGGCAGGGGTAGTTCACAGGCGGAGCTGGTCGCCGCAGAGCGGGCGTTCGAGGAGGGCGGGCAGACGCGGGAAACGGGGCTGGACGTCGACGACGCCGGCTTGGTGCAACTTCGGAAGACCTGCCGGTCGCTCTCGGGAGCCGATCGCTTGCACGACGCGGGATACTACACGCTCGTCATCGGAGTGCTCAGAAACGAGTCGCGTTTCTGGCATCACGGAACTCGAAGGGTTCTGTAGACTGCGTTCACGTCGATAGAGAAGACGCTCCTGTTCTGGTTGACCTGGGAGGGCCACCACGATCCGTCTCGACCGCCCCAGTCGCCGGACGTGTCTGCTCCTAGTGAGACGGACGAGTTCGTTGCCGCCGCTATCGGATGGTATGAGCGATACGGTCGGTACGAGTTGCCCTGGCGGGCGACCGACGTGTCACTGTACGAAGTGCTCCTGGCTGAGGTCATGCTGCGGAAAACCTCCGCCGAGCAGGTGTTGAGCGTGTTCGAGGCGTTCGTCGAGCAGTATCCGGATCCGGCTGCGTTGGCCGATGCATCCGAAGAGGAAGTCGAACGAGCCCGACGGGGAGACGTTCGAGCAGTTCTCGCCGGCGCGAACGTCCCGTCCGTAGCTGTCAGAAACGGGTACGAAAGGGAGAGCACGCGTGCGGCGTGGTATCCCTCGAACGCCCCGGCACGTACTGGACCGAGTGCTGGAGCGGGTACCGGAGACGTTTTGTAGCGATGGACCGAAACGTCCGGTAGGCGGCACGGTCAGACAGCCACCTTTCAGCCCGCGTGATCTGCACGTGTGGCTACGGCCGCCTGACCTACCCCGTCTCTCCAACACCTGCGAGCGACGGCTACCGCACACCACGGGGAGACGGAACAGGGTGGGGCATCCGGTCCTCTACTGCTCGAGAGAGCGGCGACCACCGATCACTCGTCCGGCAGGGGGTCCGGCGGGGGTTCGGAACACCCACTACGAGCAGCTGATGAGCGTTTATGTCCGACGGGTTTCATGGGGTCTCATGGACCGTCCGATAGCGTTGGTGACTGGCGGGAGTGGCGGGATCGGAAGCGCGTGTGTCAGCGAGCTCGCGAGTGACCACGACGTCGCCGTCCACTACCATACGGATCGCGACGGAGCCGAGTCGGCCGCGGAGACAGCCAAAGCGGCCGGTGCGGAGACACTGCTCCTCCGGGCCGATTTCGGGGATCGGCCCGACGTGGAAGCGACGGTCGATCGCGTCGTGGACCACTTCGGGGGGCTCGACGTGCTCGTGAACAACGCGGCCGTGTTCTTCCGGACGGGGCTTCTCGAGATGACCCCGGAACGGATCGGGACGACCCTCTCGGTGAACCTGGCAGGGACCATCCACTGCAGCCGGGCGGCCCTCCCGGCTATGCTCGAGGACGGCGGCGGCCGGATCGTGACGATCGCCTCGCGTGCCGGAACCCGGGGGAGTCCGACCGATCCCGTCTACGGCGCGTCCAAGGGTGGCGTGATCGCCTTCGCGAGATCGATCGCCAGGCAGTTCACCGCGGACGGCGTGTTCTCGAACGTCGTCGCCCCGGGGGCGACCGCCACGAAGATGTACGCCGAGGAGCGCCGCCCCGCAAAGCGCGAGGCGTCACCGATCGACCGGCTCGTGAAGCCCGAGGAGGTGGCGGATGCCGTGCGCTTCTTCGCCGAAACCGAGGCCATCTCGGGACGGGTGCTCGAGATCGACGGCGGCCAGTCCTGATCTAAATGTGGGCCGGCCCACGACACCCGCCCGGGGTCGTGGCCGCTGGCGCGAGCGGAGGATAGGGCGGTGACCGGTGGCCCGCGCTGGGTGACTGGTGGCCGTGACCGGTGGGTCGCCACCACACGCAAAGGGAGCTGTTCGGCCACCCACCTCCGGGACCGGGGCTCCTTCCGGGAACTCGACCATCGAACCCCCGGTCAGTCGAGCCGACCGTCGACGAGCCGGACCCGTTCGTCGAACCGGTCGAGGAGCGAGCGGTCGTGGCTGACGACGACCAGCGCGGTCCCGGTGGCCTCGCGGGCCTCGAACAGCAGGTCGAGGGTGCGCTCGGCGGTGTCGTGGTCGAGCTGGCCGGTCGGCTCGTCGGCCAGCACCACCGCCGGGCGGTTGGCGAGCGCGCGGGCGATGGCCACCCGCTGTCGCTCTCCGCCCGAGAGCGTCGCGGGGTACTGCCCGGAGAGGTCGGCGACCCCGAGCCGGTCGAACAGCTCGTCGATCCACGCCGGGTCGCGGTTCCCGCGGACGTGCTCTTGGGGGAGCGCCGCGTTCTCGCGGGCGGTGAGGTCCGGTACCAATTGGAAATCCTGGAAGACGATGCCGACGGTCTCGCGCCGGACGGCCGCCCGCTCGCGCTCGCGGAGCGTTCCGGTCGGCCGTCCCTCGACGTACACCTCGCCCGTCGTGGGCGGTTCGAGCAGGCCGAGGACGCGGAACAGCGTCGTCTTCCCGGCGCCGCTCGGCCCGCGTATCAGCAGGCGAGCGTCGGCCGGGACCGAGAGCGTCACGCCGTCGAGGACTCGCCGTCCGCCGCGCTCGACGCCGACCGATTCGGCCCGAAGGACCGGCTCTGGGGCTGGCGTCCCGGACGGGGTCGACTCCGATTCCGGCTCCGCCGCGTCGGGCGCGTGGTCCATCCGTCGGCATCGCCTTCCCTCGGTCGGACCCTAAGGCTGTCGGGTCGACGCCATCGTCGGACCGCGGCGGTTCCCATCAGCAGCTCCCGCCCGGAGTCCGCGGCACCGAGAGCGTGAGCGGGTCGAGCCCGGACGCCCGGTAGACGACGTGTCGGGAGGTCAGCCACGACCGGTAGTCGTCGGGCGGGACGGTCCCCGGCGGGGCGGGGTAGAGGTGTGCGCCGGTCGTCGTCCACGAGCGCTGGGAGAGGACCGGGCAGTCGGGTGGGGTCCCCCCGGCGAGCCAGGACCGGGTCGGCCCGATCCGCGCCCGGCCTCGAGGGGGGATCTCCCCCCCGGGGGCCGGTCCGTTCAGGTAGTGGGTGTCGACCCGCGAGAGGGTGTGGTCGGCCGCGTACCGGCCGTCGACGTGACCGGTGGCGAACGCCGCGGCACCGAACTCCGATTCGAGAGTCGTGCTAGGGTAGGTCCCCGTGTCGAGGTTGACGTACGCCAGCGGGACGGTCGCGACGACGCTCGCGAGCAGGAGTGCGACCGCGGCGGGGCCGACCAGTCGGCGGGGGCCGGGGCTGGAGCCGGAGCCGAGGTCGTACCGTGTCGCGAGCCCCGCCGCGCCGACCCCCGCGAGGACGAACACCGGGACGTGCGCGAACGACTGTATCCGGACGACCGCGTCGAAGAACTCCGGCGTGAGCGAGGCGGTCAGCGAGTAGTACCAGAGGGCGGCGGGCGCCGCGAACAGCGCGAGGACGGCCGGGCCGGAACCCCGCCGGACGGCCGGCAGGCCGACGGCTGCCAGCACGACCGGCAGGACGAACCCGCCGAGGCCGAACACGACGGCCGGCAGCGACGGTATCGTCCCCGGGAACAGCGGGACGACGGCGTTGAGGGCGACGACGAGGAAGCCGAGGCCGACGGGTGCGAGGAACGCCGTCCGCTGCCCACGGGGGGTCGCCCCCCGGACCCAGACGACACCGGCCACCAGCAGGACGACCCAGGCGAGGAACAGCCCGAGGTACGGTTCGAAGAGCTCCCCGTAGGAGGTGACGAGCCCGAACCGTTCGGTGACGACGAAGTAGCCGAAGACGTCGCCCCACGCGAGGACGGCGAGCCCGGCGGCCCGGACGAGTCCCGGCCTCGAGGCCCGGACGGCGTGGAGCGCGACGAGGCCGGTGAGTGTCAGCAGGCCGAGCAGGGCGCTCAGGTTGTGCAGCGGCGGGATGAAGGCGAGCAGGAGGAGCGACAGGCCACCCCACGCGTGCCGGCCGCCGTCGAGCCACCGCCACGCCGCCAGCGCGAGCAGGGGGACGAGCACCAGGCCGACCGCCTCCTCGTCGGGGACGCCGGTCCGCCGGAGGAACAGCCCGTCGAGCGCGAGCCCGAACCCGACGAGCGCGAGGGCCGTTCGGACCCGTCGCGCCGACCAGTCCGTCGGCACGAGCTCGCGAGCGAGCGCGATGCCGGCGAGCGGCGCGGCCGCGCCGACGAACGCGACGAGCGGCTGTGCGAGGTAGAGCGGTTCGACGCCGGTCACCGCGCTCGCCGTCGCGAGCACGGTCGCGAAGCCGATCTCGTCGGCCGCGAGCACGCCCGCGTCCCAGGGGAGCGACCCGGTCGCGAGCGTCGCGCGGGCGAGGCCGGCGTAGTTGAACCCGTCGAGCGTCGCCGGGAGCGGGCTCCAGAGTATCGGGGCCGCGCGGGCCGCGACGGCGAGGGAGACGACGGCGAGGACGAGCAGCGCGAGCGACGCGAGCGGTGTCTCACGAGCGCGGTCAGTCATCGCTTCCGGTCACCCCCGTCGGGTCGTCGGTCCCGCCGGGATCGGATCCGCCGGCTCTGCCGGTCCCGCTATCGTCGAGGAGGTCGGCGGGCGACTCGCGGAGGAGTCCGGCCGTCGCCAGCCCCGCGCCGAGGACGGTGAGCGCGACCCCCCCGAGGACCGTCCCGAGGAGGGCGAGCGGGTCGAGCGTCGCGGGGAGCGTGACCCCGAACGCGGTGAGGTAGCCGAACCGGGCGAGGGCGAGCAGGCCGGCCTGCGCGAGGACGACCGCGAGCACCGACGCGACGGCGCCGACGAGCGCGGCGTCCCGTCCGACGAGCACGAGCACGTCGCGGGGACGAGCGCCCGTCGCCCGGTGGATGCCGACGGTCCGCCGGCGTGCGTGGACCGCGCCGGCGAACGTCGCGGTCGTCCCGCCGACGGTCATCAGCGCCGCGAGGCCGAACAGCGCCCCGACGACGACCCGGAGGTTGCCGAACGCCACCTCGATGGCCTGACCCACGCCCGTCGTCCCCGTGCGGCCGCCGCTGGCCAGCGCCGAGAGCACCCGCTCGTCGCCGGTCACCCGGTACGGCCGTTCGGCGACGACCGACCCGTTCAGCGACGCCCGGACGGTGTAGGTGCCGGGGGGGCGCGTCTCGAGGTCCGCCCGGAGCGTCACCCGCTCGCCGGGGCCGAGCCGGACCGACTGTCTGCGTTCGGTTCCCGGGCCCCCCAGCCCGACGGTACGGACGAGCGTCCGGTTCCACGGGTTCGACAGCGAGAGCCGGGCCTCCGGCACCGCGAGCACGCTCGGCGAGGACGGCTCGACCGACAGCGAGGCCGCCGGGTCGCGGGGGGCTCCCTCGGCGACGGTCACCTGCGTCTCGACCGTGCGATCACCGACCGCGGCCCGGGCCGTCCGAGCCCCCGTCGCCGCCAGCGGGACCCGCGCGTAGCCGTCCGCGTCGGTCGTTCGGGTGGTCCCGTCGGTGGGTTCCGTGTCGTTTACGACGCTCACGGCGGCGCCGGCGACGGGCGCCCCGGTCGCGTTCGTCACCCGGAGCAGGGGTTCGCTCCCCGGCGGCGCCCGCGAGGGGAGCCCCGTCACGTCGAGGGCGTCGGCACGTCGGACCTCGACGGTCGCCGTCCGGTTCCCCGCACGTACCGTCCCGGTCCCGGGCGGACCGGTGCCGAACTGGAAGGTCAGCGTCCGGGTCTGCGTCCGCTTGATCGTGAACCGCGTGCTCCGCTCCTGGCCCCGGTAGCGGACGGTCAGGTTCCGGACCTCGTCCCGGAATCCGGGGTTGCGGACGTCGACGCGGACGCGGAACGAACCGTTGGCGAGGACGGTCCCCGGCGTGGAGATGCCGACCACCTCGCTGCTGGTGGCACCCGACCGGCGGGCGTCGGGCAGTCGGTCGGCGCGGACGAACTGGACCAGTCCGGAGTCCTGCTCGGCGAGGTGGCGTGCGGCCGGGAGCGAGACGAGTAGCTGGTCGTCGTAGGGGCCGGGAGCGACGAAGACGCCGACGACCCGGACGCGGGTGAGCGCCGAGCGCGTGCTCCCGCCGAGCGTGAGCGCGTCGCCCACGTCGACGCCGAGCGAGCGGGCGAGGTCCCGTCCGACCGTCGCCTCGTGCGGGTTCCCGTGGGGCTCCCCCTGGAGGAGTTCGGCGTCGGTCACGTTCGCGAACGGGCCGAACGCGGCGCCGCGGGCCGGCAGCGGCCGGCCGTCGACGACCTCGAACAGCAGTATCTCCGCGCTGGCGTCGATCCCCCGGGTCCGGAGCGCGGCGGCGTACCCCTCGGGGACGTTGCTCGCGACGGGGTGGGCCGCGCCCGGCTCGGTGACCGTCACACCCCCAGCACTCACGACCGGGGCGGCCGTCCCCGCGAGACCCGCCACCACGACGACGAAGGCGACGAACGCCGACAGCGCCGCGGTCGTCGGGACGAGCGCCCGCCAGCGGAGCAGCGAGGGCGAGAGCGCCGACGGAAGCCCGTCCGGGGCCGAGAGCACCGTCCACCGCCCCTCGTCGTCGGCCGAGGTGGGCGAGACGTCGTCGGTGAGCCGTCCGGGGGGACGGCGGACGGCCGGGCGGACCGCCGCGGCCCCGGCGACGACGCCGACGGCGAGGAGCGCGCCGTAGAGCGGCACGAGGACGCCGACTGCACGCGAGGAGACCCGTACGGAGAGTGTCGTCGGGAGGCCGACGGCGACGGCGACGGTGACGGCGCCGCTGGCGACCACCACCCCGAGGGCGTATCCGAGGGCGACGCCCGTGGCCGTGAGCAGCGCCGCCCGAAGGGTGAACACGCCGAGGACCGTTCGTGGAGCGGCGCCCGTCGCCCGGACGATACGGATGGTGGGGAGCCGGCCGCGGACGCTCATCCGCGAGACGCTGAAGACGGTGACGCCGACGAGCAGCGCGGTTCCGCCGGCGACGGCCGCGAGCGCCCGGAGCGCCTGTCCGGTCCCGCGGACGAAGAAGTCGAGCGCACCGAGCAGCGGCACGCCCCGCACCGGGTCGCCCGGCCGGACGACGAACGCGTCCGTCTCGCCGACCCCCTCGACGGTGTCGGGGTCGGTCACGTACCACGACGGCGGGAGGACGCTCCCGCGCGGGTCCCGCGGTGTCGCCGTCAGGGTGACGCGTCCCGCCGACCCCTCGACGGTGACCTCGGTCGGCGCCGAGAGCTCGCCACTCGTGGTGCCGTCGCCGGGCCGGAGCGGGCGCTCGGTCCCGAGCGACGCGTCCGTGCCCCCGGGGACGCCGACCAGCGTGACCCGGTTACCGTCGACGGTGGCGTTCGCGACGGGGAGTACGACCCCGTCCGGGTCGGCCACCGCACGGGCGTCTCCCGGGTCGTCGTGGAACGTCGCCGCTCCCGAGGAGCCGTAGTCGGCGGCGGCGACCGCGACCTGTCCGCCGGCGGCCAGCAGGAGCAGCGTCGTCCCGGTGAGGAAGGCGACGGTGACCGCGACGACGAGGACGGCCAGCCGGTCCCGACGGGACCACCGCACGAGCAGAGCGCGGCGGTAGCCCGTCATCGTCGGAGGTGTGCGAGCGGGGAGAGCCGGCTCACGCGCCAGCCGGCGACGGTCGACCCGCCGACCCCGACGACGGCGGCCAGGATGAGTGCCCCGGCGAGCAGCCACGGCGGCGTGGCGAGCAGGCCGGAGAAGCCGGCGAGGTCGGCGACGATACCGTTGAGGAGCGAGGCCGCCGGGAGCGCGAGCGCGAGGCCGAGCGCCCCGCCGAGCAGCCCCACGACGAGCCCCTGTGCGAGGACGGTGACGGCGAGCAGCCGGCCGGAGACGCCGGCGGCCTTCAGCGCGGCGAACCGCTCGCGCTGCTGGGCGACGAGCAGCGCGAGCACGTTCGTCACGAGCGCGGCACCGGCGACCACCGCGAGCGCGACGAGCGTCGTCGCGGCGGCGAGCACCGGCCCCTGGTTGCCGATGACGGCCCCGACCTGCTCGTCGTTCGTGCGGACGTCGAACCGGGGGAACTCGCGCTCGATGCGCCGCTCGACGGCCGCCGGGTCGGCGCCGTCCTCCAGCGTGACGGCGAGGATCGCCGCCCGGTCGCTCCCCGTCCCCCCCGAGACTTCCTGGAGCTCGCTCAGGTGGAGCGCCACCGTCGGCGTCCCGAGGAACCGCGTGAACGTGTTCGAGACGCCGACGACGCGGAACTCGTTCTCGCGGGCCGCAGCGAGCGTCCCGCCGACATGGAGCGTGTCGTCCGGCTCGAGCCCGTATCGCTCGGCCAGGCGCGGCCCGACGATGGCCTCGCCCGTCATCGGCCCCTCGTAGGTGCCGTTCGCGTAGTGGACGTCGCCGCCCGAGAACGTCCGCCCCCGATCGACGACGATGGTGTCGCCACTGCCCGTCCCGCCGACGCCGACGACGGTGTCGAACTCCTCGCCGTCGGTGCCCACGTACACCGCCTGGAACGCGAGCGCCTGGACCTCGCTGGTCCCCTCGACACGACCCATCCGGTCGGCGACGAGGTGGGCGTCCTCGACGGGGTTCTCGACGCCGCCGACCGCGCCGGGGGCGAACGCCACGGGCCCGGTCGTCGCCCAGAGGTCCCGGTCGAGCCAGTCGATGGCCTGCCCCCCGGTCGTCGTCAGCCCGTAGCCGAGCCCCGACAGCAGGACGACGAGGAGGACGGCGAGCGCGATACCGACGACGGCCAGCGCGGCCCGGCCGCGCCGATGGCGGAGCCCGGAGAGGCCGACACCGACCGCGCCGCGGAGGCGTTCGAACATCACCCCCCCTCCAGCCGGTCGAGCACGTTCGTCCGGCCGCCGAGCACGAGCAGGTACGGCACCGCGAGCAGCGCGACCAGCAGCGCCACGCCCACCCCGTAGGCGCCGATAGCGGGGTGGAGCCGGGCGACGATGCCGCCGTCGAGCAGCCGGGTCGAGACGAGGTTCGCGAGGCCGACGCCGACGACCCACAGGCCGATACCGACGATGCCGCCGCCGACCGTCACCGTCAGCCCCTGGACGGCGACGAGCAGCAGCCGGCTCCGGCGGGAGAGCCCGACGGCGGCCATGACGGCCCGCTGTGGTGCGTCCGCGAGCAGTTCGAAGCCCAGCGCCGTCGCGACGACGAGCGCCCCGACGACGACGCCGACGATCAGCCCCGCGACGGAAACGGCGACCGGGAGGCGCGAGTCGACCGCCCGCTGGCGGAGCAGTCCGCCCTGGGTGAGCACCTCCGAGTTCGGGTAGACGCCCGCGAGCCGCTCGCGGACGTCCGCGCCGGGACTCGCCCGGACGAGTATCTGGTCGGCGCTGTCCGTCTTCGCGGCGCCGGTCACCGACTGGAGTTCGGCGAGGTGGACGAGCACGACCGGGAACTGGCCGACGCCCGAGGACGCGGGGTCGGCGACTCGGGTGGCCCTGACGCCGCCCGCGGCGACCGCACGGGCGCCGCCGAGCGCGACCGGGTCGCCCTCGGAGGCGTCGAGCACCCGCGAGGCGCTCGTCGAGAGGACGGCCTCGCCCGTCCACGTCCCGTCGTAACCGCCGTTCGCGTAGAACGGGTCGCCGGCGGTGAGCCCGTCGGTCGGGAGGCCGGCGACCGCCCCTCCGGGGTGGGCAACGACGCCGACGACGAGGACGTACGGGGCCTCCCCGCCGGCCTCGACGCGGGTCAGCGTGAACAGGACCGGCGTGGCGCGTTCGACGCCATCGAACCCCTCGATGCGCTCTGCCGTCGGGTGGACCCGGCCGAGCCGCTGGCCCTCGACGGCGGTGACTGCGCTCGAGGCCGAACCCCCCGGAACGATCCAGTAGGCCGCGTCGGTGCCGGCGACGGCCGGCCCGGAGACGAGCGCGAGGGCGACGCTGGCGACGACGAGCGTCGTGGCGACCGCGACGGCGACCCCGAGCGCCGTGAGCGCGGTCTGTCTGGAGCCGCCGCGACCGGCCGGCGAGAGCGACCGTCGGACCGCCAGGCCGGCCACGCCCAGCCACCGCGCGCGTCGCGTGCCGGCCGCGGTGGGCGGGGCGGACACCGACTCGCCGCTCGGCGACGACCCTGGCCCGGACCCGTCGTCACTCATCCCCGCCGACCCGCCTCCCGTCCAGCAGTGCCAGGTGGCGGTCGGCCCGTTCGCCGACGGCCGGGTCGTGCGAGGCGACGACGACCGCCCGGTCCTCGGCGACCGCCCCGAGCAGGTCCAGTACGACCCGTCCGGTCTCGGAGTCGAGTTCGCCCGTCGGCTCGTCGGCCACCAGCAGGTCCGGGTCGTTGACCAGCGCCCGCGCGACGGCGACGCGCTGCTGCTCGCCGCCGGAGAGCTCGCCCGGACGGTGGTCCACCCGGTCACCGAGACCGACCCGCGAGAGCAGGTCTTCGGCGCGCTCGTGGCGCTCGCGCTTCGGGACGCCCCGCTCGATCAGCGGGAGCGCGACGTTCGACCGCGCCGAGAGTGAGGGGAGGAGGTGGAACCGCTGGAAGACGACGCCGACGTGGTCGAGACGGAGCCGGGTGCGCCGGCGTTCGGACGCCGCCGCGGTGTCGGTGCCGGCGAGCAGGACACGGCCCGAGGAGGGCGTGTCGAGCGCCGCGAGCAGGTGCAGCAGCGTGGACTTGCCGCTCCCGCTCGGGCCGGTGACCGCGAGGAACGTGCCCGGGGCGACCGAGAGCGACACGTCGTCGAGCGCGACCACGCGGGTCCCCCCGTCGCGGCCGCGGCGGTACTCGCGGCTCACCGACTCACAGACCACCGCCGGTTCGGTGTCCGGCTGTGGCGTGGAGGGCACGGACGAGGACTGCGTGGAGGGCGGCCGGTCGGACATGTGCGTTACGTACCGGGTGTTTCGGTGACCGGTGATAAAAGGCTCCCGTCACCCGAGCCGCGAGGGCGGGTGTTCGCGGAGGACGTACACCGCGACGCCGACGCCGTACAGCAGTAGGAGCGTCATCCCCAGGGCGATGACCGCGTCGGTCCCCGTCGCGGGGGGCGGCCCGATCGCGGGCGTCCCGTCCGACGCCGGCGTGGCGGTCCCGTCCGCCCCCGGGGCCGGCGACCCCGTCGCGGTCGAGGGGCCCGTCCCGTCGGTCGGGGTCGCCGTCACCGTCGGGCCGGTTCCGTCTGTCGGCGAGCGGGTCGGCGTCGACGGCGGGGTCGTGCCCGCCGGCGGTTCGGTCCCCGCGGCCGTGACGACCACCGAACCGAGCGGATCCCCGTTGACCGCGAGGGCGTACGTTCCGGGGGTCAGGAACGTCGTCCGGAGGAAGACGGTCCGTTCCGCCGAGGCGCCGACGGCGACGGTCCGCTCGGTGTGTGTCGCCCCGTCGGCGGTGAAATTCAGGGTGATGCGGCCCCGGGCGGGATCGAAGTTCGCCAGGTTCACCCGGACGACCACGGCCTCGTCGGTCGTGACGGTTCCGTTCAGGAGCGTCGCGTTCTGGAGCTCCACCTCGCCGCTGGGACCGGCACCCGGCTGGCCGCCACCGCCACCGCCGCCACCCCCTCCGTCACCGCCGTCATCGTCGTCGCCCGGTGTCGGCGTCGGGGTGGCGACCGGCGTCGTGATCCGGATCGTCCCGCTGTCGGAACTCGTCTCGCGACCCCGTTCGACCCCGGCGAGGTAGACGTACCGGTAGGTGCCGGTCGAGAAGTTCGCGAACGTCTCGACGTCGGCCGTGGCGCTCGGGCCGTCGGACTCGCGGACGACCACCGAGCCGTCCAGCGGAGTCGCCCCCGGAGCGTCCGCCGGGTCCGTGGCGGTCGTGTCGTACAGCCTCGTCCCCAGCCCGAGGAACGGCGAGGGGTCGACCAGCCCCGACGCGCTGCGGGCCGCGACGTCGACGCCGAGCCCGGCGAACCCGCCGTCACCCCGGTAGAACCCGTTGAGGTCGCTGACGGACGACTCGACGGTCACGTCGCTCGGGGTGATCCGCCCGGCGATCACGTCGGCGGCCGTCGCGTCGACCTCGACCGTCGCCGTGGCGTTGCGGAACCGCGACTCGTTGTAGAGGAGGACGGCGTGGTCGGTCCGCTCGTCGGAGAGCCCCGAGGCGAGCTCGAACGGGATGGCGCTCCCGGCGGGGTAGCTCGCGTTGCCCGTGGTCTCGTTGGTCGCGTCCGCGGAGGCGCTCGTGTTCCGGACGACGACGGTCTCGAAGCCGACGACGGTGGCGCCGCCGTCGAGGCGGAGCTCCCCACGCGGGGTCCCGTCGTCCCCGACGCCCGGTCCGAAGTCCCGAGTGACGAGGACGAACGTGTACGACCCGGGCGCTGATGGCTCGAACGAGTAGTCGAGTTCACCGTCCCCGTCCGGGGAGGGCAGGTCCCGTACCGTCGCCGAGTCGGCGTCGCTCTGGAGGACAGTCTCGCCCGCCCGGTCGTCGAAGCGCACGTCGAACGAGGCGTTCGTCCGGAACCGGTCGCGGAGGACGATCAGCTGGGTGTCGTTGCCGGCGAACCGGCTCGTGTCCGTCTCGCCCGCGCCGAACTGCAGGTCGAACCTCTCGCCGGCCTCGTAGACCGTCACGTTCGGACGGTCGGCCGGGACCGGCCCGTCCGTGCCGGGGAGGTCGTACGAGAGGTCCAGGTTCGAGACGTCCATCGCCGCGTCCGCGGGGTCCGCGCGGAGCGAGACCGGCGCGCGGTCCCAGGCACAGAACGATCGGAGCTCGGCGAGCCCGATCTCCTCCCCGTGGAGTTCGAACGGTCCCTCCGTGACGTTCCCGAGCCCCGCCTGCGAGCAGGCGCCCGCCCCGAGCCACGGATCGAAGCGGACGTTCTCGGATACGTCGTCGTCGCTCGGCCCGGAGTCCGTCCCCCAGTAGTTGAGCCAGGCCGCCAGTTCCTCGTCTCCCTCGTTGACGACGCCGCGCGCGTTATCGCGGATCACGTTCTGGGTCACCCGGAGCTCCCGGGCGTCGGTGTCGTCGGTGACCAATACGCCCGCCTCGCTGGCGTTCGCGACCAGGTTCTGTCGGACGCCGACAGCCTCGAGCGGTCGGCTCCCCTCGCCGCTGAGAACGACACCCCGGTTCGTCTCGACGACGCGGTTCCGGAGGACGACCACGTCCTCGATCACCGCCCGGTCCCGGACGGTGACACCCACGTCGTGTGACGATATCGAGGAGTTCCGCAACGTGACGTTCCGCAGGAGCCCCGCCTCGGCGGAGAGGCGAACTCCCTCGCCGGTCCCCGGCCCGTCGACGCTCAGGTTCCGCAGCGTCACGCGCTGTATCCGCGGGTTGCTGTTCACCGTCGACACCTCGACACCGCGCTCCTCGCTGTCCTCGATCGTTGAATCCTCGACGAGCACGTCTTCGAGGTTGGTGGGATCGTTCCCCGACGCGAACGCCCCGATGCCGCGGTCGGTACCCGAGAGATCCAGATCGGAGAGCGTGACTCCCGACAACGTCGCGCTGTCGGAGACGTCGACCCGGACCCCCTCGCTCGCGTTCGCGACCGTCGCGTTCCGGACCGTCACGTCCGAAATCTCCCGGTTCCCGCTCGCGTCGACGGCGACTCCCGTCGTCGCGTTCCTGACGTCGACGTCCCGCACGAGCGCGCCGTCGGCGTTCGTGACGTCGACCGCGACCCCGCCGAGGTCGGTGAAGTTCCCCCCCGTCACCGTGGCGTTCGGCGAGCCGCGGACCGACACCCCTGCCGAGCCGTTCGAGGCCTCGACCCCCTCGACCGTCGCGTCCGTGGCGTTCGCCACCTCGACCGCCGACCCGCCGACCCCGTCGGCTCGCAGGTCCACGATCCGGACACCCGGCGTCGAGTTGGCGACGACCCCTGCGGTCCCGTTCCGCACCTCGACGCCGGAGACGGCGGCTTCGCTCGACGCCGTGACCTCGACCGCGGGGCCCGAGGCCCCGTCGAACGTCGAGTCCCGGACCGTCAGGTTCGACGACGACCGTGCGAACACCCCTTCGGAGCCGTTCGAGACGGTGGTGTTCCGGACGGTCGCGTCGCTCGTGTTCGTGACCTCGACCGCCAGGCCGGAGAGGTCGTCGAACGTCGCGTCCGCTACGGTGACACCCTCCGAGCCGTTGGCTGTCACGCCACGGGAGCTGTCCCTCACCTCGGCGTCTCGGATTACCGCGTTCTCTGTGCTATTCAGGGTGATCGCCGTCCCTGCCCCCGACGAACCGTCGAACGACACGTTCTCCACGGTCAGAGCGGAGACGTTTTCGGCCGCGATGCCGGACGGACCGTCCGCAACGACGAGACCGCTCGCGGACACGTCGGTGGTGTTCGCGAGATCGACCGCTGGGCCGGAGATCCGCGAGAACGAACTGTTCCTCACCGTGACGGCCGAGGCGTTATCGGTCGACATTCCGCCGGAACTGTCGGTCACGTTGATACTGGTGACTGACACCTCCGAGGCGTCCGTGATGTCGACCGCCGGCCCATCGATGCCTGTGAAACTCGTGTTCGTTACCGTGACGTCCGACGCGTTCTCGATCGATACTCCCTGCGACGTGTACCCTCCGACCTCCAGTCCGTTGACGACGGATCCGCTGGCCGACGGTTCGATGATTATTGCCGTCTCAATAACTAGTCCACCATCAAGCGACACCGGTCCGTCAGTGCTGTTCTCCGTGATGTTAAGTTTCTTATCTATCCTGACCGACTCTTGGTATCTACCGTCACAGACTTCGATGGTGTCAGTGGCGTCTGAATTATTGACTGCTTCCTGAATGCTCTCGTACATCCGGTCGGGAGGACCACAGGGGTCATCGAAGAAACCACGCCACCCCTTGTCCACGTATAGTGTCTCCGATCCCTCCTGACCGCTCGCATTCCCCACCACACCGACCACGCTCCCCACACCGGCGACGCTCGCCCCGACGACGAACACGGCGAGGAGTACCGCGGTCAGTCGCCGACGACGCGGGCGGCCATACATAAACTATTGCCCGAGTTCATATCACGAGTAGAAAACACTTTTGATAGCCGACCTGGGGGGCCGGACACCGAACGGCGACGAGGCGTCACCGTCGACCGGCGGAGCCGGACGGGCTGCGGCCTACACCGCTCCTGCCGGGAGGACGTAGACCACGACGCCGACCGCGGCCAGCAGCGCCAGCACCAGGGCGAACGTGACGACGATCTCGGTCCCGGTCGGGGCGTCGGGCCCCTCGGGGAGCGTCGGTGTCGGGCCCGCGGTCCCGGTCGGCGTCGCCTCCGGCGTGTCCGTCACCGCCACCGTGTCGGTCGGAGTGGGCGTGGCGGGCGGGCTCGTCGTCGGTGGCGGCGTCTCGCCCGGCGTCCCCGGGGCGGCAGTCACGGTGACGTCCCCGAGCGTCTCGCCGTTCAGTCCGATGGTGAACGTGCCGGCCGTGTCGAACACGTTCCGGACGAAGACGGTCCGCCGGGAGGAGGCGCCGACCGAGACGGTCCGCTCGGTCACGACCTCGCCGTCGGCGGTCATGGTGAGGGTGATGCGGCCCTGGGCGGGGTCGAAGTTCGCCAGGTCGACCCGAACGACGACCGGCTGTCCGCCCTCGACTGTCTCGTTCAGGAGTTCGGTCCCTTCTATCTCCACCTCGCCATCGGGACCGGCACCGGGCTGACCGCCACCGCCGCCACCGCCATCACCCGGTGCAGCCGTCGGCGTCGGCGTCGACGGTGGCGGGGTCGGCGTGGGCGTGGGCGTCGGCGTCGTGAGGTCCACCTCGCCGGTGTCGGAGCTGACCTCCGAGCCCTGCTGGGCGACGTAGACGTAGCGGTAGGTGCCGGTCGAGAAGTTCGCGAACGTCTCGACGTCGACGGCGGTGTCCGAGTCACCCGAGCGGACCACCGCGACCGATCCGTTCAGCACGACCGCGTTGCTCGTCACCGTGTCGCTCGCCCCGTCGACGCCGAACTCGCTGAGTGCGACGTCGAGGAACGGCCCGACGTCGACCCGGCCGGAGCGGTCCTGGGCGTCCACCTCGAAGCCGAGCGCGGAGAACCCGACGTCCGCCCGTATGAAGCCGTTGACCGAGCGGATCGACCGCTCGACCGTCACCTCGCTCGAGGAGAGGTCGCCGGAGAGCGCTTCGGAGACGTTGCCGTCGACCTCGATCGTCACCCGCTGGTCGGCGAACGTCGACTCGTTGTAGAGGAGGACACTGTGGTTGGTGCTCGCGTCCCGGAGGTTCGAGTCGAGCAGGAAGGTGACGTTCGACCCGGCGGGGTAGCTCGGGTCGACCGCCGAGGCGGAGGCCTCCTCGTTCTGGACGGGAACGGACTCGACGCCGACGACACTGACGCCGCCGTCGACGCGTATCCCGCCGGCGTCGCCGACCCTGACGCCGGATCCGAAGTCGTTCGTGACGAGGACGAACGTGTAGTCACCGGCCGAGGCGGGCGTGAACGTGTGGGTCAGCTCCCCGTCGCCGTCGAGCTGTCCGGTGTCGACGACCGAGACGGAGGCGGCGTCGACGCTGAGGCGACCCTCGCCCGTAGCGTTGTCGAGCCCGACCTCGAAGTCGGTGTTCGCCTCGGCGCCCCGCACGACGAGCAGCTGCGTGTCCTCACCCGCGAACCGGGAGACGTCCGCGGCGGTGGTGGACTCGAACCGCAGGTCGAACGACTCGCCCTGCTGGTAGACCGAGAGCCGCGGGCGGTTGGCCGGGACGTCGGCCGTCGACTCCCCGCGGACGAACAGCTGGAGGTTCCGGACGCTGGTGGCCGCGTCGTCGTCGTCAGCGCGGAGCGGCAGCGCCGCCCGCTCCCAGACGCAGGTCGGCTGGAGTCCCGAGAGCCGGACCTCCTCCCCGAATACCTCGACGGTACGGTCGGTGACGTTCACGAGCTGTGGGTCCGTACAGGCGCCCTGCCCGAGCCACGGGTCGAAGCGGACGTTCGCGGAGACGTTGTCACCGGCCCCGTCGGCCGTCTCGTTCGTGATCGGGTCGACGACCGGGTCACCCGGATCGACGCTCCCCGGCCCCGAGTCGTCGCCCCAGTGGTTGAGCCACGCCGTCAGGTTCCCGCCGGCGTTCTCGTTCTCGACGGCGTAGGGGGCGTTGTCCTGGAAGAAGTTACGAGTCACGCGGACCCCTGCCGGGTCGGTGGTGCCCGTGACGTTCACCCCGGCGGACGTCGCGTTCGCGACGAGGTTCTGCCGGACGCCGACGTCCTCGAGCGGGACCGAACTGTCGCCGTCGATACTGACGCCAGTATCGCTCCCGTTGACGAGGTTCCGGAAGACGTTCACGTCGGACACCGTCGCCGTGCCCGCCGAGGAGACGAGAACGCCGGTGATCACGTTGTCCAGTGTGACGTTGCGGACGGTGACGTTCGAGACCGTCGCCGTCCCCGACGCCGAGACGGCGACGCCCGTGTCGCTGTCGTTCGCCACGAGGTCACGGATCACCGCGTCGCTGGCGTTCGAGACGTCGACGACAGTTCCGAAACCCGTCGCCTCGAACCCCTCGACGACGGTTCCGTCGGCGCTCGAATCGACCGTGATCGCCGTCGCCCCGTCGGGGAGGGTGTTCCCCGCGAGCGTGACGTTCGATCCGTCGTCCGCCACGAGCGTCAGTGACTTGTTGACCGTCACGCTCTCGGCGTAGGTGCCGCCACAGACGACGACGGTGTCGCCCGCGGTGGCGTCTTCCACCGCGTTCTGAATGCTGCCGTATTCGCTGGCGCCACCACAGTCTGAGTCGTCCGCACCGCCGTCGACGTAGATCGTCGAGGCCTGTGCGCCGGCGACGCCCGTCGCACCGAGGATGCCGACCGCGAGAAGGAGGAGGACGGTCGCGAGCGTGGCGACCGAACCTCGACCCGGGGAGCTGCTGTCCATGGAACGTTCTACGAGTTTATGTCATGGATAAAAGGATTTTTGGTGGCGTCCCGATTGAAAAAAGGGTCCGGGACCGAACCCTTTTGACTGGAGGGCGAGAACGGGGGCGAGATGCGACCCTCCGTCGTCCTTCTCGTAGCCCTCCTCCTCGTCGGGAGCGCCGGCACCGTCGTTTCGATACCTCAATCGAGTGAGTATTCGATGTCCTCGCCGGCCGAGGTCGAGATACCCGCACGGAACCTCACCGTCGACGGCGATGACTACACCGTCCGCGCGGTCGGCCGGGTAGTCCCCGGCGACACCGTTCAGGTGGACGTCTCGGCGTCCGAGAGCGCGGAGTACAGCGTCTACCTCTACAACGAGGACCTCCGTATCGAGGACACCGCCTCGATGAGCGGCTCCGACAGCGCGACGTTCTCTACGAACGCCCTCTCGCCGGGGTCGTACCTCGCGGCGGTCTACGACGGTGGGATACTCGAGGTACTCCCCGTCGTCGTCGAGGGGTACGAGGTGACCGCGGACGCACCCGCGTCGGCCGACGGGGAGTTCACCGCGGACGTGACCGTCGCCGACGGAGCGCTCACGAGCGAGCCCCCGGAGGTCCAGGTCGTGCTCGGCGGCGACGGGCGGTCGGTGCGGGCCACCGCGAGCCGCGTCGCCGACGGCGAGTACCGCGCAACGCTCCCGACTGACGGGTTCGAGGACGGCACGTACGCGCTCTACGGCGTGGTCCGGGGCGAGGAGACGACCGAGGGGGGCGACCGGGTGATCCTCGCGATGAGCGACGGACACGAGGTCCGACTGGAGACGGGATCGACGGCCACGCCGACCGCCACGGCGAGCGACGGCGGCGGTGGTGGGGGTGGCGGTCAGCCGGGCGACGACGACGGCGGCGAGGTGGAGATCCGGGACGCGTCGCTGCTGAACGGGACCGTCGAGACCGACCAGGCCGTGGTCGTCCGAGTGGACCTCGCCAACCCCGACCCCACACGGGGCCGCATCACGCTGGCCCTCGCGGCCGACGGGGAGACCGTGGCCGAACGGACCGTCGCCGTCGGCGCCTCCACCCGACGAACCGTCTTCGTCCGAACGAGGTTCGACACGGCCGGGACCTATCGACTCGCGCTCGACGGCGAGGAGGTGGGGACCGTCACCGTGACCACTGCCCCCACGGGAACCGCGACGACCGAACGCCCGACAGAGACGACGACACAGACACCGACTGACGAGGCCGTCGTGACCCCGCGACCGACCACGGCGGCGCCTTCCCCCTCCCCCTCGCCCGCGACGACCGGCGGCGACGGGGCCGGGTTCGACCCGGCCATCGCTACCCTCGCCGTCGTCCTCGCCGCGCTCGCGTTCGGTCGTCGGTGAACGGGCGGTAGCGGGACCGCTCGCGGACTACTCGACCGTCGCTTCGGCGTACGAGCCGACGAGCCGCGCCTCCGCTCGCCTGAGTCGGTACGAGAGCGTCGAGCGGGGGACGTCCAGCTCGGCGGCGAGCTCCTCGAGCGAGATCTCGCGCGGCGTCTCGTAGTAGCCCCGGCGGAACGCCTCGCCGAGCGCCACTCGCTGTTCGCCGGGGAGCTCCGTCCGCGCGAGCGGCCCGTGGTCCCAGGGCCCGGCCCCGCGCAGATGTCCGGTCCGGAACGACAGCCCCTCGCGGAGCCCGCCGGTGAGCGCGTCGTAGAACAGCCCGACGTTGTGGTCGGAGCGGAGGAGCAGCCGCCACTCGTGCCGGTCGCCCTGCCGCCGGGTCTCGAAGAGGACACCCGGATCGAGGTGCTGCCCCGCGAGCGCGTGGACGGAGGTACAGCCGGCGACGTCCTCGACGTAGGAGTAGACGACACGTCGCTCGGGTTCGGACTCGAGGACGTGGTAGTCGGCCGTCGCGTCGCACGCCGTCTCGCCGACCGACTCGCCGACGTGCTCGGGGTCGATTCGGAGCCGTTCGACGGCGTCGAGCGCCGAGGGCGGGCCGGTGAACCGCTCGATCCGGCAGAACGCGTCGGCCGCGAGCGGGACGTCCATCGAGTCGGCGGCGAGTTCCGGCCGATCGACGAACTCGTCCATCAGCGGGTCGGCCCCGCGCTCGTAGGTGATGGCGAACGTGAACTCGCGCATTCGACCCCGTTTGATACGGTCGTGCGTAATTAGTTTCGCTTCACGGCTCCGAGTGCCGTCTCATCGGTTTCGAAACGTCGATACTCTCGAAGATCACTGAATGATGGTTGCGCACGACAGTACGACCCCGGGGATGTATGCCTGTTCCCCCTAGCGAGGAGAAGGGGCCGACCGCCGGCCCGTTCCCGCCACCTGGGGACGGGGCACAACCGTTATATTCGTCGACGGGGGAACCACCCGATATGTCTCGGGACGACCGAACGCGCGTCAAGGAGTGGGCCGACCTCGTCGGCGAGACGGTGTCCGAGGAGGTCACGCTCGTGCGGGACCGCCTCGCGGAGCGGGGCGACCGGTCGGACGGCCGCGACTGATACTGTCGGTCATGGGAGCATGGAGCCACGACGCCGGTCGCGCACCTGTTCCAGCCCCACACGCCGGATGCGCACACGACAGAGAGGCACGTGATTATACCGTCGGACAGAACGACCGACGCGACTCCGTCGCGGCGTCTCAGGCGAGACGTATCAAGGATCTGTCCGGCGGCCAATGACGGACGGCACGATCAGGCGATTTTCCCGTACTGCTCGCGGAGCTTCTCGGCGGCCTCGTCCATCAGGTCGATCTCGTAGTCGTCGAGATCCCACTCGACGACCTCCTCGACGCCGTCCGAGCCGAGCTTGACCGGGACCCCGAACGCGGTGTCCTCGTGGCCGAACTCCCCCTCGAGCTTCACCGACCCGGGGAGCACCTCGCCGGTGTCCCGGAGGATCGCCTCGGTCATGTGGGCGACGCCCGTCGCCGGCCCCCACTGGGTCGCGCCCTTGCGCTCGATGACGTCCATCGCCGACTCCTGGAGATCGCCCAGGATCTCCTCGCGCTCGTCCTCGGAGAATTCGGGGTCCGTACCGTCGACGCGGACCTTCGAGAAGACGGGGACCTGCGCGTCGCCGTGCTCGCCGAGGATGGTCGCCTCGACGTTCCTCACGGGAACGTCGAACCGCTCCGCGAGGACGTAGCGGAACCGCGCGGAGTCGAGCCGACCGCCGAAGCCGATCACCTGCTCGCGGGAGCGGTCGCCGACCTCGTAGAGATGCCGGTTGAGGAGGTCCACCGGGTTCGACGTCGTGATCGAGACGTAGTCGTCGTTGTACTCGTCGAGCGAGGAGCCGATGTCCTCCATGATCGGGGCGTTGTCCCCCGCGAGGTCGATGCGGGTCTGGCCCGGCTGGCGCGGGATGCCCGCGGTGATGACGACCACGTCGCTCCCGGCGGTGTCCTCGTACTCGCCCTGACGGACCGTCGTGTTCGAGTCGTAGGCGACGCCGTGGTTGGTGTCCGCGGCCTGCCCGACCGTGGTTTCGCGCTGGTCCGGGATGTCCACGAAGACGAGTTCGTCGACGATATCGCGGAGCGCGAGGTTGTATCCGGTCGCCGCCCCGACGGTACCTGCTGCGCCGATGACGCTCACCTTGGTCATGTTCGTCCGCAGGGACCCCCCGGTGGTAAATGGTTCTCTTCGGTGTCGGTGTGGCGTTCGAGTGGTGGTCGGGGGGGTCGCGGCTACAGGGTGCCGTTCGGATGCGCGATAGCCGACCGGAAATCCGGGTCGGGTGGGACTGAAAGCCCCCGGCGGATACGCTCCCGGGGCTCGCTGCGGTCCTCGGTCGGCCTTCGGCCTCCTTGCGGTCCTCGTTCCGCCGGACTCGTCGCTCGTCCGGCGACGTTCGCCTCGCTCCGCCCGGCTCACCGTCGCCCGGGTTCGCGTATCCGCCGACCCCTTTCATACGGTCGTGCGTATCTATCTCCAGTAGTCTTCGGGGACATCGGCGTGTCGAGACCGATGCGACGGAGCACCGACTCGTGAAGCGGTAACGAATTCCGCACGACCGTATCAGTCCCCCCACGACGTTCGAACGGACCCGATGGATCCTCTACCGGTCAGTCCAGCCGGTCGAGCACCGCCTCGGTGTCGTACGCCAGCGTGAGCCGCCGGGAGCGCCCGCGGCCCTCGACGTTCGTGTACTCCGCCTCGATGACCCCGAGCTGGTCGAGCTTGTTGACGATCTCGGAGTAGCGAGTGTAGCCGAGCCCGCTCTCGGCCTGGAACGCCTCGTAGACGTCGCCCGCGCGGTCGCCGTCGTGCTCGGCGAGCACGCGTAGCAGCGCCCGCTCCGAGTCGGAGAGCCCACGGAGGTGCCGCGAGAGGTGGACGTACTTCGCCTTCTCGTAGGCGTCCTCGACGTCCTCGGTGGCGACCTCGGTCGAGCCGCGCATCTCGGCGTTCAGCCCCGCACGACGGAGCAGATCGATCCCCACGCGGAGGTCACCCCCGGAGTCGACCGTGAGCTCGGCGACCCGGTCGAGCACCTGCGGGCCGACCGCTTCCTCGCGGAACCCCCGTTCGACTCGCTCGCGGAGGATGTCCACGGTCTCGGGCTCGCCGTAGGTCGAGAAGTACACCTCCTCGGGCCGGAACACCGACTGGACGCGACCGTCCAACTCCTCTACCAGCTCCAGGTCGAGATCCGAGGAGACGACGATGACGCCGATCTTCGCCCCCGAGTGCTCCTCGTGGGCGCGGAGCAGCGAGTAGAGCGTGTCGCTGGCCTCGTTCTCGTAGAACAGGTAGTTCACGTCGTCGAGCGCCACCACCAGCACCTCGTCGCCCTCGACGAGGTGGTCGGTGATCTGCCCGAACAGCTTCTTGAACGAGATGCCCGAGGTGGGCGGTTCGTACTCGAAGATCCCTTCGAACAGCCGGGAGAACACCGAGTACCGCGTGGAGTTCACCTGACAGTTCACGCGGACGGCCTGGACGTCCGAGGCGCCCGCGAGTTCGTCGAACAGCTTCATCACCGCGGTCGTCTTCCCGGTTCCCGGCGGGCCGTTCGCGAGGACGTTCAGCGGTCGGGAGCCCCGGACCGCGGGCCGGAGCGCGTACTTGAGCGTCTCCATCTGGGAGTCGCGGTGCAGGAACGCCTCCGGGAGGTAGTCGAACTCGAAGACGTGCTCGTCGCGGAACACCGACTCGTCCCAGCCGAGCATGTCCCCGCCCATTTCACTTTCACCACGGTCGGGCGCCCGTTTAACGCTTCCGCCGTGTCGGATCGAGAGTGTCGGGTTCTGGAGACGAAACGAAGGGGTATACGGTGACGGCGGGGATTCGAACGGGGGAACACGCGAAGCTTTTTGCCCGGGACGCGCCAGGCGACGAGCATGCATCACCGGCAGGTCGAGGGGGGGCGAGGGGTCGACGCCTGTCCGGGGACTCGTACGGTCGTGCGTGGTTCCGTTTCGCCTCACGGAGCAGGGATCCGTCTCGTCGGTCTCGACACACCGGTTCTTCCGAAGACTACTGAAAGTAGATGCGCACGACCGTATCAATGGGACGACGCGGACGCGGCCGACCGGACCGGACGGAGGAGAGACCGGGGATGAGGCCGGAGGACGAGCGCTACTTCGAGGGGCTGGAGTCCGGGCTGGACGGGGCGATGGCGGTGGCCACCCGCGCCAGGGAGCGCGGCGGTGACCCGACCGAGGACGTCGAGATACCGATCGCCAAGGACATGGCCGACAGGGTCGAGAACATCCTCGGTATTCCGGGTGTGGCCGACCGCGTCCGGGAGATGGAGGCCGACCCCGATATCTCGCGGGAGGAGGCCGCGCTCGAACTCGCGCGGTCGTTCGCCGAGGGACAGGTCGGCGATTACGACACCCGGGCCGGGAAGATCGAGGGGGCCGTTCGGACGGCGGTCGCCCTGCTGACCGAGGGGGTCGTCGCCGCGCCCATCGAGGGGATCGATCAGGTCGAGGTGCTGGAGAACGACGACGGCACGGAGTTCGTGCGGGTGTTCTACGCCGGGCCCATCCGCTCGGCGGGCGGGACCGCCCAGGCGCTCTCGGTGCTCGTGGCCGACTACACCCGCACCCTCGTCGGGCTCGACGAGTACAAACCCCGCGAGGACGAGGTCGAGCGCTACGTCGAGGAGATCGACCTCTACGACAAGGAGACGGGCCTCCAGTACACGCCCAAGGACGCGGAGACGCGGTTCATCGCCCAGAACGCCCCCGTCATGCTCGACGGGGAGGCCACGGGCGACGAGGAGGTCTCGGGCTACCGGGACCTCGAACGCGTGGACACGAACTCCGCCCGTGGCGGGATGTGTCTCGTCCTCGGCGAGGGTATCGCCCAGAAAGCGCCGAAGATCGAGCGGTACACCTCCCAGCTCGATGAGGTCGACTGGCCGTGGCTCGACGACCTCATCGAGGGGACCGTCGGGAAGGACGTGGGGAGCGACGGTGAGGGCGAGCCCGACGAACCGGAAGCGGACGAAACCGACGACGGCGGAGACGAGGAGGCCGCTTCCGACCCGGACGAGGGAGGCGCGAGCCCCGACCCCGCGGGCCCGATGCGGCCCGACCCGGTGACGAAGTTCCTCCGCGACCTCATCGCCGGCCGGCCGGTGTTCGGTCACCCCTCCCGTCCGGGGGGGTTCCGGCTGCGCTACGGCCGGGCGCGCAACCACGGGTTCGCCACCGCGGGCGTCCACCCGGCGACGATGCACGTCGTCGACGACTTCCTCGCCACCGGCACGCAGATCAAGACCGAGCGGCCCGGCAAGGCCGCGGGGGTCGTCCCCGTCGACTCCATCGAGGGGCCGACGGTCAAACTGGCGAACGGTGACGTCAGGCGCATCGACGACCCCGAAGAGGCGAAGGAGCTCCGCAACGGCGTCGACGCCGTGCTCGACCTCGGGGAGTACCTCGTCAACTACGGCGAGTTCGTCGAGAACAACCACCCCCTCGCTCCCGCCTCCTACACCGTCGAGTGGTGGGTCGAGGACTTCGAGGCGGCCGGCGCGGACGTCCAGGCGATGCGGGACGATCCAGGCACCGACCTCGAGTCCCCCGACGCCACGACCGTGCTCCGCTGGACCGACGAGTACGACGCCCCGTTACACCCCGCCTACACCTACCTCTGGCACGACCTTTCGGTCGAGTCGTTCGACTCGCTGGCCGCCGCCGCCGCCGACGGGGGGTGGGCCGAGGCCGACGGCGCCAGCGAGCGGTTCCGTCCGGGGACGGACCGAGGGGGGCCAGTCGACGATGACCACACGCTCGTCCTCCCGTGGACCGACGAGGCCGTCGACGCGCTGGAGACCCTGCTGGTCGAGCACCACCAGGGCGATGGGACGGTCACGGTCCCCGACGCGCTCCCCTTCGTGCGGTCGCTCGGACTGACCGACGAACTCGAGCGGACGTGGACGCTCGGGGACCTCTCGGCCGAGGCCCGCGAGTGGGCCGTCGAGGGCGACCCCCCGGGCTCGAACGCCGTCAGAGCGGTGAACGAGGTGGCGCCGTTCGACGTCCGGGAGCGTGCGCCGACCCGCATCGGTTCGCGGATGGGTCGCCCGGAGAAGTCCGAGAAGCGAGACCTCTCGCCCGCGGTCCACACGCTCTTTCCCATCGGCGAGGCCGGCGGCTCACAGCGGGACGTCGCCGCCGCCGCCAAGCACGCCCCGGACCGCCGCTCGACCCCGGGCCACGTCGAGGTGCAGGTGGGCCGGCGTGCCTGCTCTGACTGCGGCGAGCAGACGTTCCGGGCCCGCTGTCCGGACTGTAACGGCGTCACTGTCCCGCGGTACGTCTGCCGGAGCTGTGACGTCCCCGTGGCGCCCGACGAGTCCGGGCGGGCGGTCTGCCCGCGCTGCGAGGCCGAGGCCGACGCCGTCGAGAACCGCACCATCGACGTGAACGCGGAGTACCGGAACGCCCTCGAGAACGTCGGCGAACGCGAGGCCGCCTTCGACCAACTCAAGGGCGTCAAGGGGATGATGAGCGCCGCGAAGGTCCCCGAGCCGATGGAGAAGGGGATCCTCCGGGCGAAACACGGGGTCTCCACGTTCAAGGACGGCACCGTCCGCTATGACATGACCGACCTCCCCGTGACCTCCGTCCGACCGGCGGAGCTCGACGTCACCGCCGACCACTTCCGCGAACTCGGCTACACAGAGGACGTTCACGGACAGGTGCTCCGCCACGACGACCAGCTCGTCGAGCTGAAGATCCAGGACGTCGTCCTCTCGGACGGCGCCGCCGAGCACATGCTCCGCACCGCGGACTTCGTCGACGACCTCCTCGTCCAGTACTACGGGCTCGACCCGTTCTACGAGGTCGAGGACCGCGAGGACCTCGTCGGCGAACTCGTCTTCGGGATGGCGCCGCACACCTCCGCCGCCGTGGTCGGGCGAGTGGTGGGGTTCACGAGCGCGGCGGTGGGGTACGCACATCCGTACTTCCACGCCGCCAAGCGGCGGAACTGCTTCCACCCCGAGACGAAGCTCCGGTACGAGGACGAGGACGGATGGCATCACGAGCCGATCGAGCGGTTCGTAGAGGCACGTCTCGACGAGGAGACGGCAGACACCGACGATTTCGGAACGCTCGTCTCCGAATTCGACGGCGAGGTGCGCGTGCCGTCCGTCACCGGCGACGGCGAGCAGGTTCTGAAGTCGGTCGAGGCAGTCTCGAAACACGTCTCACCGGATCACCTCGTTCGAGTCGAAACGAAGGGTGGTCGGTCGCTGACCGTTACGCCGGACCACGAACTGCTCCAGTGGGATGGAGGCATCGAGCGAGTCCCGGCGAGCGAGGTCGAAGCGGGGCTGCGCGTTCCGCTGTCGTCACGGTGGACCGACTCGGAGAAATCTGCCTCGGCGGTGTCCACGGCCGCCGACGGCGGCGTCTCCCTCGACACCATCTCGGACGTCACTCTCCTCGAAGCCGACACCGAGCACGTCTACTGCGTGACCGTTCCGGAGACGCACACTCTAGCGGTGAACGGGGTGCTAGCCGCCCAGTGTGACGGCGACGAGGACTGCGTGATGCTCCTCATGGACGGCCTGCTGAACTTCTCGAAGTCCTATCTCCCGGACCAGCGAGGGGGGAGCGTCGCCGAGGATTCCCGACTCGTGGCGTTCGGACCGGACGGCGAGACCCGGTTCCTGACGTTCGAGGAGTTCTGGGACGAACTGGAGCGTCCGGTCGAGCACGACGGGAAGTTCCAGAAGCGGACGTGCCTGTCGGAGGGATGGAAGACGTACGCGTTCGACGAGAACCACGACGCTGCGCCCCGCCCCATAGAGAAAGCGATCCGATATCCTGCCAGCGAGGACGAAGAGCTCCTCCGCGTCTCGACACAGTTCGGCCGGTCGGTCGATATCACGGCCAACCACAGCCTGTTCAGATACGATGACTGCATCGAGGAGGTGGCCGGTGACGACCTGAGCGTGGGCGACCTCATACTCGCTCCCCGGTCGCTTCCAGTCGACTCCAAGCCGACGACGCTCGACGCCGCCGAACTCGTCGACGAACCCTACGTGATCATCGACGAGCGCATCGAGGATCTCCTCCGGACCGTCTGGAGGTCCACCGAGCACGGAAGCGAGGCGCACGCGGCGTTCAAGAGCGGCCTCTCCTATCGCCTCTCGAAGGACAAGATACCGTACGAGCGACTGGAGCGAATACTGGAACACGGTGACTTCGGCGTTCCCGGCGACTCGACGATCGCCCTGTGGGGTTCGACGAACGGTATCCGGCGGCGAATCGACCTGAACGAGGAGTTCGCGTGGCTCCTCGGCCTGTTCGTCGCCGAGGGGAGCACCTCGAGCGTCCGTCCGGCTATCTCGAGTGCCGACGAGGATTTGATCGAACGAGCGGCCGCCATCACGCGGGAGACGCTGGGTATCGACCCGCACGTCCGCTGGTCGAACCGAGCGTACGAGCTCCAGTTCTCGGCAGTATTCAGGGACGTGCTGTACGGGCTGGGGTTCGCGGACGAGGACTCCTACGACTCGAGCGAGAAAGTCGTTCCCGACGCCGTACTCCGGGCCCCGGACGACGTGGCACGCTCGTTCCTGCGTGGATTCATCGCCGGCGACGGTAGTGACACGAGCGACGACAACGTCACGACCGTCTCCTTCCACACCACCAGCGAGGACGTCAAGGACGGGCTCGTGTTCCTGCTTCATCGGTTCGGTATCGTCGCGAACGTCTCGCACCGGGAACGCGACGAAACGCGACAACCCATCTACATGGTCACGACCTCCGGCGGCGCGGACGACAATCCGCTTTACAGAGTGCTGGACGGGGAGAAACCCTACATCCCGAAGAGTCTCGTCGTCCGGATCCCGGACGCGGTGATGGAGCTTCGCGAGATGGACATCGAGGGCGTGAAACAGCTGGTACCGAAATACCTCAAACGCCGTGAGAACGTCTCGCTCGAGAAGCTTCGTGAGATGGTAGAGCGGATCGAACGACGGGATCTTCCCGAGGAAGCGGCGGAGAAGCTCGACGAACTCCGTCCCCTCGTCGACGGCGACCTTTCGTACCTCCGCGTGACGGACATCGAACGGGTCGATTACGACGGCTACCTCTACGACCTGCAGGTCGGCGGCGACCCGGTGTTCACGACGAACTGGCTCTACGCACACAACTCCATGGACGCGCCCCTCGTCATGTCCTCGCGCATCGACCCGACGGAAATCGACGACGAGGCGCACAACATGGACGTCGTCGAGCGATACCCCCGGGAGTTCTACGAGGCGACGCTACGGATGGCCGACCCGGGCGAGGTCGACGTCGAGATCGCCGAGGCCTCCCTGGGGACCGACGGGGAGTACACGGGCTTTCGGCACACCCACGACACCTCCGACATCGCACTCGGGCCGGACCTCTCGGCGTACAAGACCCTGGAGGACATGCAGAAGAAGATGGACGGCCAGTTGAATCTCGCCCGGAAGATACGGGCCGTCGACGAGACGGACGTCGCCGAGCGCATCATCGAGTACCACTTCCTCCCCGACCTGATCGGGAACCTCCGGGCGTTCTCCCGCCAGGAGACCCGGTGTCTCGACTGCGGGGAGAAGTACCGGCGGATGCCGCTGACCGGCGACTGCCGGGAGTGTGGCGGCCGGGTCAACCTCACGGTCCACAAGGGCTCGGTGAACAAGTACATGCAGACCGCCCGGACGGTCGCCGAGGAGTTCGGCTGTCGGGAGTACACCAAACAGCGCCTCGAGATACTCCAGCGTGCGCTCGAGTCGGTGTTCGAGGACGACACGAACAAGCAGTCGGGCATCGCGGATTTCATGTAACCC
>JAZKST010000102.1:0-5801 GCA_036625905.1 Haloarculaceae archaeon | reverse complement strand
ATTGTCGAGATAATCGATCGTGTCAGAGACGAACCGTTCAAGGCTGTCCTCTTCGATCCAGTCCGTGATCGATTTCGGAAGGAGGTGCTGCTGGTCTTGGTCGTATCGGAGAAAATTATACGTCACGGCTGGATCCTCGTCTCTGGATTGGATTCCAGCTAGATAACATTACGTCTGTGTCTGTGGATCAGCCGCCGGTGAGATGGCGATCGAGGAGCTGTTTTTCGGACAGGCTCGGCAGCCGGGTGGATTTGCCCGATCATCTGAGTTCCTCTTTTCATACCACGAGGTGAAGGCTTCAGCGAGTTCCTCCAGAACGCGCTGACTGGACTGGCTATGGTCCCTTGTATTTTGGATGCGTCTTCAACTCCTCTTTGAGATCGCTGTGATCGGGGATCTCACCGGTTTTCTCCCAGATCTATCGGGAGTGGTAGTTTGCGACGTTCCAGAGTTTGCTGGCACTCCACCCGTGTCGGTCGAGCGACTCCGCCGCCTGTGGGTGATTGAGGATTTTCGCTCGGTGGGTGCGATGGACTTCCAGCATTCTGAACGCCTATATAATCGTTTATACTCCTATCGCTTGTAAAATGTGGGGTTGAGAGCGGTGGAATATCCAACCCTGCCGAAAACTGTGGAACGTGATACTACGTGACTGCGCGTATCCCGGCCTGAAGGCCGTGGTATTGGGCCTGTCACGCCTATAAGCGGCGACGAGCGGACGCAGGACCGTCAGCCCGGTCGTCAGATGTCTTCCAAAAGTCGGTTATTCCCCGCAAGGAGCGGCTCTATGAGGGGTTTTGTCTGCGATCTCGATGGGGGAATCGGGAAGTGTGGACGACCGACGACCGGCGAAGGCGTCGAACCGGCGAAAAAACCGGGAATCGGGGCTTGCCCATCGTGAATGGACTCGAAACGGGGGGCGGATCTGAGACGAGGGTAGATGAAGACGAAACTGCCGTACTGAACCGGCCTTTGGAAAGTCACATTACCTCTATTTCGGGTGGAGTCGCCACGACCGGAAGAGAAGTCGCGAACGGCTCTACCGGTCGAATTGGCCTATCAGAGGCCGTCTATCGGAGGTTAGCCGATTTCCGAATCGGACTCGGATTCGTCGAAGTATACGTATTATAATCGTTTCTAAACACCTTACTCGACCGACTTTTGGACATCTATATACGAAATTCGATACGATAGATGGGGGTGGACCGACACGGTTCGCCACTCATGATTCCCCGATTTCCCGCAGTAGAGGGGTTCACGGCCGATCTATCGCCGGCCCGTGCTTCGCGTTTCTTTGGGCGTCGACGTCCGTCCGTGCACGAGCCCTCCGTCCCCGATCCTCCAAAGGTCGCCACCGTACGGTTCCTTGCGGGGGATTTACCGGGTTTTGGAAGACCTCTCGCTGCAGGAGTCGCCGCGAACCCGACGCTCCCGGGTGTCCGACCGGTAATCCGACGTTGGTCGACTGTCGCAGAGTCTCTACTGTCCAGCGTGCTGGCGCCGGCAGCCCGGGGTTGCCGAGTCCGGGAACGTGTCTCGAGGGGAGCTGTCAGCTCTGACTCGTCGAACTGGACTCCGAGAGCCGGGTCGGTCCCGGGCCACGGTCGGTATCGGCACTCGTCGCGCGTCGTCCCGCGACGAGATGACGAACGGGGGCACGCACGCGACCACGAGCGCGCCGGCGACCGGCCCTCCCGAACTCCGTCTCGCATCCCCCTCAGACGACCGTCACGCCTAACCGCCCGGCGCCCCCGGTCCGGACATGGACGTCCCCGAAGCCAGCGACGCCTGTGCGTCGGTCCTCGAGACGGTCGAGGAGTCCGTCATCGCCGATCGCGGGTTCCTGGAGACCGCCCTCACGGGCGTCGTCGCGAAGGGGCACGTCCTCCTGGAGGACGTCCCGGGGACGGGCAAGACGTTGACCGCCCGGAGCGTCGCCACCGCTCTGGGGCTCACCTTCTCCCGCGTGCAGTTCACCCCGGACCTCCTCCCGACGGACGTCACCGGCTCGAACGTCTACAACGAGCGCGACCGCACGTTCGAGTTCCGCGAGGGGCCGATCTTCGCGAACGTCGTCCTCGCCGACGAGATCAACCGGGCGCCGCCGAAGACCCAGTCCGCGCTGCTGGAGGCGATGGAGGAGGAGCAGGTAACCGTCGACGGGACGACACACCACCTCCCGGACCCGTTTTTCGTCATCGCGACACAGAACCCGGTGGAGTCGGAGGGGACGTTCCCGTTACCGGAAGCCCAGGTCGACCGGTTCGCCGTCAAGACCGCCGTGGGCTACCCCGACGAGGACGGCGAGGTCGAACTCCTGCGTCGGCGCGCGGCCCGGAGCGAGCGGTCGCCGTCGCTCGCACCCGTCCTCGACCCCGAGCAGGTGCTCGCGCTGCGCGAGACCCCCGAGCGCGTTCGCGTCGACGAGGACCTGCTGCGGTACATGGCGCAGGTGGCCCGTGCGACCCGCCGGGACCGCCGCGTGAGCGTGGGGGTCTCGCCGCGGGGCACCCAGCGACTCTTCGAGGCTTCCCGCGCCCGGGCGGTGCTCGTCGGCCGGGAGTACGTCACCCCCGACGACGTCAAGCGGGTCGCCCACCCCGTCCTGGCACACCGGCTCGTCCTCACGCCCGACGCGAAGGTCGAGGACGTCCGCAAGCGCGACGTGATCGAGAGCGTACTCGAGGAGATCGCGGTGCCGACGGTCTGACACTCGTGAACCGCCCTCGCGGCCGGGCCCCGAGGTACTCGCTTCGAACCCCTGCAGACAAGGGTCACGGGACCGTTGAGGTCGTGCCCGGTCGATCCGACGGAACCCATATCACGAGAACGATATGACAATACAGCGTCTCTAGTGGGTTCGTGGTCGACGGACGGCGCGGGCACCGCCCCATCCGTCCCCTCCGTGCCGGTCCCGGACCGCTTCGGCGCGAGACGACTGTCCCATGGGGGGTCGGTGCGGCACCGTCGACGGAAAACCGACCGCCGAACGTGTTCGGAGACGGTCACCGACCCCCGTTCCGAGTCCGCTTCCGAACGTCGGACAGCGACGACGGAACGCCGGGGGGAGTATCGGGGCGACGGACACCACCTTCGCGCCGGGTCCAGGCAGTCGCGGTGGTCGTCTCCGGCTGTCGGCGGCGGCCGTCGCGGGCGCGATGGGGCTCGCGGTCGGCGGCTCTCCCCTTTCCGGACGCGGTCGACCCTTCGTATCAGTCGGTGGAACGCACCGCCCGCCAGACCGTCTCCGGCGTCACGGGCGTATCGACGTGCTCGACGTCGAAGGGCCGAAGGGCGTCCACGACGGCGTTGACGACCGCGGGCGGGGCAGCGATCGTTCCCGCCTCCCCGGCGCCCTTCGCGCCGTGTGGCGTCACGGGACTCGGTGTGACCGTAGAGTCCGTCTCGAGGTCGGGCATCCGGTGGGCCCGCGGCATCGCGTAGTCCTGGAACGACGCCGTGAGCATGGTCCCGTTCCCGTCGTGGACCGCCTCCTCCCGGAGGGCCTGGCCGAGCCCCTGGGCGACCGCGCCGTGGACCTGTCCCTCGACGAGCGTCGGGTCGATCTGCGTGCCGCAGTCGTCGACCGCGACGTACCGCTCGACGGCGATCTCCCCCGACTCCGGGTCGGCCTCGACGACCGCGACGTGGGTCCCGAAGGCGTACGTCAGCCCCGCCGGCTGCTCGACGCGTTCGGACGAGAGTGCCGACCCGCCCTCGGAGCCTCCGTGCGCGTGCCGGGCGACCGTCGTCAGCGAGACGGCCCGGCCGGGTGCGCCGCGGACGGCGAACGTCCCGTCCTCGAACGCCACGTCCTCGGGCGCCACCTCCAGATCGTCCGCCGCGACCCGCGTCGCCTCCTCGAGGACCTCGCGGGCACACTCGAGGAGGACACCACCCCCGACGGCGATGCTCCGGCTGGCGTAGGTGCCGGTGCCGGTCGGGAGGTCGTCGGTGTCGCCCTCGTGGACCTCGACGTCGGTCTCGTCGACGCCGAACTCGTCGGCGAGGAGCCGGGCGTACGTGGTGGCGTGGCCCTGTCCCTGGTCGGCCGTCCCGCAGTAGACCCGCACGGTACCGTCCGGATCGATTTCGACCCGGCCGCTCTCGATCTGCGTCGTCCCGGTGTTCTCGACGAAGCTCCCGATGCCGACCCCGAGGTAGCGCCCCTGTGCGCGGGCCGCCGCCTGGCGCTCGCGGAACGCCTCGTAGTCGAGACGCTCCAGCGCCAGGTCGAGCGCCGGCTCGTACTCGCCGCTGTCGTACGTGTAGCCGAGCGCGGTCTCGTAGGGGAACGCATCGGGTGGGACGAAGTTCCGCCGACGCATCTCGGCCGGGTCGATGCCGAGTTCGGCGGCGGCGCGGTCCATCAGCCGCTCGATGACGTAGATGGCCTCCGGCCGACCGGCGCCACGGTAGGGACCCAGCGGCGGGGTGTTCGTGAGCACACCGGTGAGGCGACAGTGGACCGCCGGGACGTCGTACGCCCCCGTCAGCAGGTTGGCACGGATCCCGAAGGCGGGGCTCCGGAACGGGTACCCGCCGACACCGACGCGGCCCCGTATTCCGAGTCCCCGCACGGTCCCGTCCTCGTCCACGGCGAGCCGGGCGGTCGCGTAGACGCCTCGACCCTGGTGCTCGGTCCGGTTGTTCTCGGTCCGCGTCGCGACCCACTTTACCGGTCGGTCGAGGTGCATCGCGGCCCAGGCCACGAGCGGCTCCTCGGGATACGGTCTGGCGCCCTTCGGGCCGAAGCCACCGCCGACGTCCGGCGCGATCACGCGGACCCGGTCGGGGGACAGGCCGAGGGTCCCGGCGAGCCGGTCGCGGTCCTGGTGTGGCGTCTGTGTCGACGTCGTGACGGTGAGCCCCTCGGCGGGGTCCCCGGCACTCGAGCCGGGCGCTTCCGTCCCGTCGTCGGCGACCGTCCGGGCGGCGGTCGGGGGATCGGCGCCGTACTCGGCGAGTACCGCCCGCGTCTCCATCGGCGCCGAGACGAGCCGTGGCATCTCGAGATCGAGGGAGACGACCTGGGCGGCCGCCTCGACCGCCCGGTCGACGGCCGACTCGTCGCCGACGGACCACTCGGCGGTGTCCGCCCCGACGTCGGAGATCGACGGCCCCTCCGGTGTCGGGGCCTCCCGCGGGTCGCTGACTGCGGGGAGGCGCTCGTACTCGACAGTGATCGCGTCGAGCGCGTCGTGGGCGAGGTATCGATCCTCGGCGAACACGACCGCCACCGGGTCGCCGCTGAACCGCGCCCGCTCGCCGACACCGACGAGCAGCGGCCGTTCGACCTCGCCCGACCCGTGGAACCGGTTCGTCGTCGGGATGCCGGTCGGTCCCCCGGCATCCGCCAGGTCCGCCGCGCCGAACGCGGCTACTACGCCCTCCCGTTCGGTCGCGGGGTCGACGTCGACTCGTTCGACACGGGCGTGGCCGTACGGGCTCCGGCGGACCGCCGCGTGGACCACTCCGGCCGGCTGGACGTCGTCCGTGTACGTCGCCGAACCCGTCACCAGCGCGGGGTCCTCTCGACGGCCGCGCGCCGTACCCACGCGAGCATCTCGCATCTCGATCGTGGATATTCGGCCAGCGGAGGATAGGTCTGGTGGTGGTGGTGTTTCGGAAGACGGCCCCCGGCAACACCGGGACAGGGTCGAGATGCTCGGATTCCCGGACCGGCCGCCGACAGTATATCGACCGGGGACGTCTCGAGATCGCCCTGGAACAGGGCGGAGACGGGAGTCGATGTTCGGTACGAACGTCTTCACGCCTCCCCAGTATCGTCGGGAACGGCG
>JAZKST010000045.1:0-28174 GCA_036625905.1 Haloarculaceae archaeon | reverse complement strand
AGTCGATGTTCGGTACGAACGTCTTCACGCCTCCCCAGTATCGTCGGGAACGGCGGTGAAGCCGAGGGTCCGGAAGTCGTCACGGTCGAAGCTGAAGACGTGGTCGATACCGCGGTCCTCGGCGAGGACAGCACTGGAGTGATCCACGAAGGATATCTGCTGGTCGTCGTACTGAGCGAACCGTTCACAGGTGCGGTCGAACTGCTCTCCGGTCACCGGGAGGATATTGAAGCTCTCGGCCTCCCGGATGGTGTTCAGGGCAGTTACCGCCGGACGGTGGCCGACCTTCCGACGCATCAGCGTCGCGAACGCCGAGAGGACGTACCGACTCGTGAACAGGGGATCGTACTGGACGTTTCCCGCCCGGATGCCCTCGAAGACGGCTCGGGCTCGCTCGTGCTCTGTCGCGCGTTCGTTGAACCGTGCGAAGAACGCGGCGGTGTCGATGAACAACGGCGAGGGGAGGGACGACATTCAGAACAGTCTACCCGTAGAGGACGTCGTCGATGTCCTCGGTGCTCATCTCCTCGCCCGCGTACGTCTCCGCGTCCCAGAACTCCTCGTCCGGGTCGACGTGGTGGACGACCCGGTGACCCTCCGCAAGACTCCACACCAGGGAGTTGCCGATCCTCTTGCTGGCGATCTTCCCTTCGTCCTCGAGCTGGCGCAACCGCTGGTCGGCGTTCTGGCGGGTCACGCCGATCGCCTCGGCGATTTCGGTCGTTCCGGCCGGCTCGCGAGCGGTGACGGCCTCGAGGAACACCTCGTCGCTATTGGCGGGCTGGAACCGCCCGCGTTCGTCGCGCTCGTTGTCACTCATACCTACTGTTACCCCCGGGAGTCACGTAACCGTTTGCTGCGGAGCAACCCGATACGGTGCCGACGGTGTCTCTCGATTCCGTGTCCACTGTAGGAACGAATCGTCGTCGGTCCGGAACCATCGGCCGCTGTACGGGGACTACCGGCCGATCGTCCCCTGTCGGGGCGATGCAGAACGCGACGAGGAGTGCGTCCTCGGTGGCAGTCACGGACACGTCGTCCTCGTCGGTCACCAGCCCGCTTTCGGTATCGCCGAGACCGACCGCCCCGTCTTCGAGATCGACCGCGCCCTCGAACACGTAGACGTATAGTAGCGTTTGGAACCGATGACACACGCCGGACGGGGACGGTCCCCCCGTCCGTGAGTAAAGAGGTCCAAACGCTACTAGAGTGTGGGTCCGATGAGCCTCGGATCCGGACTCTCGGAGGACGAGTGGAGCCGCGACGTGGGCCTGATGATCGTCGGGTGGCTGCTCGCGAGCGTCCTGGCGATCGTGCTGCTGCTCACCGTCGTCAGGTGGGCGTTCGTCTAGCCCCGAGACCGCCGGCGACGGGCACGGCCGACCGGACCCCCTACCCCCCGAGCACGGACGCGAGGAGGATCGCCCCGAGCAGCAGCAGCACGAGCGCGAGCACGGGCCCGCCGGTGACGGTCGCGAAGACGAGGTACGCGGCGGCGACGGCGACGGTGGCGACCAGGGCGCTCCCGGCGGCGTGGACGAGTTCAGCCCGCGCGGTGTCGGCGTCCCGACCGACCTGTTCGCCGAGGCTCACCGCCTGCGTGGCGACGTCCCACGCGACCGCGCTGGCGGCCGCCGAGACGAGAAGTAGCTCCGCCGGCACACCGACCGCGCCCGCGACCAGAACGCCGAGTATCAGCCCGAGGACTCCCAGCGAGACGAGCCGGCGGATCCCACGGCGGAGTCCGGCGACGAGCGCGGCCAGTCCGACGCCGCCGACGGCGACCGCCGGTCCGCCGGCGGCCTGTGCCGCCACGGCGACGGCCCCGACGAGTCCCGCGACCGCCGTCCCCGTCCGGGAGGGCCTGGCGTCGATCCGGACCGTCTCGGGACCGTCCTCCGGGCCGCCGTCCTCCTCGCCGTCCGGCCCCTGGACCGCCCCGGACGCCCAGTTCCGACCCGCGCTCTCGGCGGTCCCCTCCGGCTCCGCGGGTCCGTGCCGCCCGGTCCGGCTCACCCGGACCACCTCGACCCTGCGGCCGCGACGGCGGCTCCGAGGTGCTCTCCCGGTTGCCAGTCGACGACCCTGAGGCCGACCTCGCGGAGCTGCGAACACCGGAGCCGGCGCTCGAGGCGGGCGAGGGTCTCGCCGGCCGTCCGGTCGGCCGTCGGGTCCGGGCTGACGACGGTGACGGGGTGGCCGTAGGCGTCGAGGCGGCGGGCCGCGAGCACGACGTAGTCGTCACACAGCGGCGAGAACAGCACCACCTGTGCGTCGGCGGGGAGCCGTCGCCGGAGCCGCCTGAGTTCGAGCCCGGGGAAGAACGGGTCCTCCCGGGGCGTCGGCGCGAACGCCTCGTCGGTGCCGAGCGCCGACCTGGCACGGGCGCGGTGTTCCCTGCCGGCCCCGGGTGCGAGCCAGTAGGACCCCGGCCCGAACGCCGCGAGACCGACGCGGTCGCCCGTCGAGAGCAGCGACGTGAACAGCTCGCCGGCGGCGGCGACCGACCGCTCGACCGCCGAGGGGGCGTCGTCGTCCGGCGCCAGGTACGCCGTCGTCCGGGTGTCGACGAGGAGGACGACCGTCGCCGCCCGCTCGCGCCTGAACTCGAGGGTGGCGTACTCGCCCGTTCGGGCCGCTCGCTTCCAGTCGATCCGGGAGAGCGGGTCGCCCGGCCGGTACTCGCGGACGGCGTGGAACTCGGTGCCCGGCCCGCCGGTGTCCGTGACGACCCGGCCGGTGTAGCCAGTCGTCAGCGCCCGGAGCGGCAGCGGGTCGCCCGCGTCGAGCCGTGGGGTGCAGGCGAGGGCCCCGTCGCCGCGGGCGTGGACGGCCGTCTCGCGCTCGATCGCGCCGCTGAACCCCCGGGCGAGCACCGTCACCGGTTCGAACTCGTGGTCGCCCCGGGCCGCACGGACTGTGTAGGAAAAGGAGGCGGTCTTGCCCGGGCGGAGCGCCGTCGCCGTCCGTGGGGCCCCCTCGGCGACGTCGAGCGCGTCGGGGACCCCGTCGACGAGCCGGAGGTCCGGCAGCAGCGAGTCACCCGCGTTCCGGACCGTGACCGTCACCCGGACCGACTCGTCGGGGTCGGCGACGGTTCGCTCGAGCTCCCGGGAGAGCTCGACGTGGACGTCCGGGGGACGGGCGGCCAGCGCGAACCCGCCGAACACGACGCCGACCACGGCGACGAGCAGCAGCGCCGGCTGCCCGAGGAGCACCCCCAGCGCGCCGGCGGCCAGCGAGAGCGCGTTCACGCCGTACCAGCGGTTCGTCTCCCGGTCGAGCGTCTCGCCGGGACCGGCCCGGCGGTCCGGAGCGGGCTCCCCGTCCGGCTCCCGGGCCTCACTCATCGCCGCCGGTCGACCGTCGGCTCGTCCGCGAGTGCGCCACGAGCGCCCCGACGACCGCCCTCGCGCGGCGGGCGAACGCGTGCTCCGTGCCGAAGGCGTCCCGGACCCGCTCGGTGAGTGGAACACCTCGCTCGGCCGACGGCGCGAAGAACGACGCCGCGCGGACGTCCTCGGTCCAGGTCCCCGCCTCGATGCGGTCGGTCGCCTCCTCGGGGGTCAGGCCGCCGTAGCGGACCAGGGTCTCCTCGGTCATCTCCCGGAGTTCGTTCCGGATCGCCACCCGGTGGCGGTCCGAGGACCGTCCGGCCCACCGCGGGAGCGAGGCGAGCGTCTCGTCGAACTCCTCGCCGGGCGAGGGGAACACCCGCCTGCGTTCGACCTCCGGGAGGTCGGCCTGTCGCTGCTCGCCGCGGAGGCGGGCCATCGCCGCCCCCGCGGCCTGCAGGAGCGCGAGCGCACCGACGAGCGTCACGGCGACGTACGTCGGGGAGAAGCCGGCAGCCAGCGACGGCTCCAGCGCGACCGCGAGCCCGGCCACGGCCGCCGCGGCGCCGACGGCGACGAACAGCACCCGGCCGCTCACGTGACGTCACCCCCCGTCCCGTCCGTACGGTCGGTCCCGCCCGTCCCGCCCGTCCTGCCGCCGGTCCCGTCGGTCGACGGGTCGGCGGGCACCCCCGAGAACCCGGCCTCGGGGAGGTCGAACTCGGCCTCGGCGTACGTCCGCTCGATGCGTCGGAGGGCGTCGACCGCCCGGTGCTCGCGGTCCTCGTCGGCGTCGAGCCCGCCGTAGCGGACCGCCTCGAAGAGCTCCGTGAGCTCGGTCACGTCCTCGCGGTCCATCCCGGCGTCGACGGCCGCGACCGCGAACTCGGAGGGCGTGCTCGACGCCGGGTTGGCGACGTCTAGCCCGTCGGTCATCTCCCGCCAGGCCCGGAAGACGGCGTTCTCGACGTCGGCCTCCGCCTCGATGCGGTCGGCGGCCCGGCCGGCCGCCCGGCCGACGGCCGCCACGTCGGGCGCCGGCGCGGCCGCCTCCTCGGCGTCGGCCTCGGCCACGTCGTCGCCGGTCAGCCGGAACACCACCGCCGCCGCCCCGACGAGGACCAGCCCGAACAGGACGAGAAGGGTGGTCGGCGGGTCCGCCACGGGGACGGTGCTCGACTCCGGTCCCGACGGAGCGCCCCCCGGTAACGTCGGCTCCTGCCCGCCGAGGAGGCCGCTCCGCCCGTCGAGGTCGATCCCACCCCCGAGCCCCTGGAGCAGCAGGTACAGCAGCAGCATGACCCCCGTGACGACGGCGGTGGTGGTGACGAGCCCTTTGAGGCCGTGCTCCCGGTAGAAAGCGTAGAGGCCGAAGACGGCGACAAGCAGGAGTAACGCGGCCACGACCTGTCCGACGACGTCCGGGAGCGGCGTGGCGCTGGCGGACTCGGAGACGTTGAAGCCGCCGAGGTCGAACCGGTCGCCACTCCCGACGCCAGCGCCGCTGTCGCCCCCGCTGCCGCCGGCGCCGCCCGCGGTTGCCGTGTCCTCGAGCGTGGCGGCGGCCGCCCCGAGCGCCAGCACCGCGAGGAGGGCGAGGACGGCCGCGACGGTACGGTTCACACCATCGCTACACGGCGGCAGCGGTTTAGCCTTTCCTCGCCGGGTGTCTCCACCCCGGTCGGGCTCCGAACCGCCACTCCGACCGACTCCGGGCCGCCGCCCCGGCCGGACGCCGGCTCTACCACCAAAGCACGTAATACCGATGTGCCACTCTGTGACGTATGGACGTTCTCATGACGGGAGCGGCCGGTCGAGTCGGGACGGCGATCACGGATCACCTCGCGGAGGAGTACGACTTCACCCTCCTGGACGTCGTCGAGGCCGACGCCCCGGGGGAGACGGTCGTCGCGGACGTCCGCGAGTACGAGTCGATCCGGCCGAGTTTCGAGGGTCAGGACGCGGTGATCCACCTCGCACTGATGCGCGAGGGCGACGGGTTCACCCACGGCTCCCGCGAGCTCGGCTGGTCGGACGACCTGCAGTCGAACCTCCGGGGGATCAACAACGTCTACGAGGCGGCGGTCGACGCGGGCGTCGACTCGCTCCTCTTCGCCTCCTCGAACCACGCCGTCGGGATGGTCGAGGTGCGGAACGCGCCGGCGGTCTACCTCGACGAGGGGATCGTCGCCGGCCACGACGAACCCCACCGGCCGGACTCCCGCTACGGGCTCTCGAAGGCCTACGGCGAGGACCTCGGCCGCCTGGCCGCGGAAGCACACGGGATCAGGTTCTACGGGCTCCGGATCGGTGCCGTCCGCGAGCCCCGGTACGACCACCCGTACGGGGACGCCGAACGCGGCGTGGAGGAGGGTCGCTTCGAACGCGGGAGCGACGAGTACGAGGAACAGGTCGCACGCATGAAGGGCCTCTGGCAGTCCCGGCGCGACCTGGCACACCTGGTCGAGTGCTGTCTCCGGGACGACTCCGTCGAGTGGGACCACTTCTACGGGCTCAGCGCCAACGACCGCCGCTGGCTCGACGACCTGGAGCACGCGAAGGGGACGATCGGCTACGAGCCACGGGACAACGGCGACGAGTGGGACGGGCCGCCGGAAACGCCGGACGGGGAGTGACCGACTCCGCTGGACGGGCTTCGGACCGCCGTCCGCCGACCGGAGCGCCAGCGTCGGACGCCGGACCGGACCGTCGGTCGGGCGACCCCTCCCGGCGCGTTCGGTTCAAGTGCTCCGAGTCCAACCACCGGTAGGACCGTGCCAGTCACCCTCGACACGCCCGTCGACATCGGCGGGCTCACGCTGCGGAATCGCCTCTACCGCGCGCCACTGCTGGAGCACGCCGGCGAGGGGCCGGACGCGGTCGACCGCCTGGTCGCCGAGCTCGAACCGGCGGCCGAGAGCGGCGTCGGCCTCGTGATGCAGGGGGCGACCCCCGTCCGGGGTCGCGAGGGCCGCGCCGCCCCCGGGATGACCGGGTTCGACGACCCCGACCGGATCGCTTCGATGCGCGCGCTCACCGACGCGGTCCACGACCACGGCGGCCGGGTCTTCTGCCAGCTCGCCCACGGCGGGCTCCGGTCGGTGGAGGTCTGGCACCGTGCGTACCGCCGGGAGCACAGCCCCGCCCAGCGGACCGTCTCGGCTCCGCCGTGGCCGCTTCGGGTCGCCGAGGCGCTCGGGTTCCTCGAGTTCGACGCCCGGCCGCTCTCGACCGGGGAGGTCTACGACCTCGCCGCGGACTTCGGCGTCGCGGCCGACCGCGCCGTCGCCGCCGGCTACGACGGCATCCACCTCGCCGGCGCCACCATGGGGACCTTCCAGCAGTTCCTCTCGCCGTTCTACAACGACCGCGACGACGAGTTCGGCGGCCCGCTCGAGAACCGGACCCGGTTCTTCGAGGTCGTCCTGGAGGCGATCCGGGACCGGGTGGGCCCGGACGTGCCCGTGGTGACGAAGGTGCCCGCCGAGACGCGAACGCCGTGGTGGATCCGCGAGCACCTCGCGCTCGGGGAGGGCGTCCGTGCGGCGGCGCGGCTGGCCGACGCGGGCTACGACGCCCTCGTCCCCGTCACCGAATCGCCGTTCTGGGACCACACTATCGTCCGCGGGGAGTTCCCCGAGCGGGCGTGGGGCGACGAGCGGTTCGCCGAGGGGTACGAGGCGGCGTTCGGCGGGCCCGTCCGTACGAGGCTCGTCGAACTGGCCTCCCGGCTCGACGCCCGCGGGAACGGCTTCGAGCCGGCGTGGAACGCCGACTTCTGCCGCCGGGTGCGCGAACGGATCGACGTCCCCGTTCTCTGTGTCGGCGGCCTCCGCGAGCGCGAGCGGATGGACCGCCTGCTGGGCGAGGCCTGTGACATGGTCGGGGTGGGCCGCCCGTTCTACGCCGAGCCGCGACTCGGGGCCCGCCTGCTCTCGGATCCGGACGCGGCGGTCGTCTGCGAGAACTGCAACAACTGCGTCGTCCCGCAGGCCGCCGGCGAGGTCGGCGTCTGTCGCACCCCCGCGGTGCTCCGCGAGCGGGGACGGCTGGAGAAGGCCGGCGCGTACGACGCCGGCCCCGACCGCGAGGCGGCCGACGCCGACGGCTGACAGGGATTAGCAGACGTCTTCACACTCTCCAATCACGGCGGTTCTATCAGCCACCGACAACTACGTCGGTCGAATATCTGGAGACTTTTACTAATCCCTATGACGCGGAGCGCTGTAGTCCGTACGAGTCGGGTCAGTCCACCCCGGACTGGAGGTTCTCGAGGAGCTTCCCGACGAACAGCCCCGCACGTGGCGAGAGCTCCTCGCCGGGACCGGCCGTCGCCGGCATCGCCTGGAGGGTCGTCACGAACCGCTCGTCGTGCTCCATCGCCTCGACCATGTCACGGACGTCGACCGTGAGCCCCTCGTCGGAGGTGTCGAGGTCGGGGTAGCGCTCGCGGTACCAGTCGGAGTACTCGATCGTCCAGGCGCGGCCGCCGACGGCCTCGACCACGGCGTCGAAGTCGGCGATCGACAGCAGCCCGTCCGGGGTCTGGACGCGGACGCGATTCTCCTCGACGACGGTGGCGAACCTGGAGCCGTCGTCAGCGGACCCGTGGCTGGTCGGTCGCCGCGCCATCTCGACCCCGGATAGGCGCCGCCCCCGTATAACGGTACCCCCGGTTCGGTCGGCGGCCTCCCGGGGCGTCCACAGCGCCCCTTCGAGCGCAGCGTCGACCGACGGAGTCCAGTAGCTTTATGCGGCCGATTGCGACACGGGGCGTATGGCACCGAGGATCACGGAGATAGTGAGCATCGAGTTCGCGTACGATCTAAAGGACCAGGGGCCGACGCCCGACGGCTTCCACATGGTCTACGACCCGGGGAACTCCTTCGAGCGGCACCTCTTCGGCGTGCAGGTCCACACCGACGAGGGCGTCGTCGGCGAGTACGTCGGCGGCAACTCCCCGGGAATGGCCGAGCTGAACCAGGTCGCGAACTACCTCGTCGGGAAGAACCCCCTGAAGCGCGAACGGCTCTGGAGCGAGATCAAGCGCGCGCTCCGCAAGTACGACCGGATGGGGATGGGCCCGATCGACATCGCGCTGTGGGACTTTGCGGGCAAGTACCACGACGCCGCGATCCACGAGCTGCTGGGCAGCTACCGCGAGCGCATCCCGGCCTACGCGTCGACCTACTTCGGGGACATGAACGGCGGCCTCGAGACGCCCGAGGACTACGCCGACTTCGCCGAGGAGTGCCTCGAGATGGGCTACCGGGGCTTCAAGATCCACCCCTGGGGCGGTCAGTGGCGCGACACCCAGCGCACCATCGACACGGTCCACGCGGTGGGCGAGCGCGTGGGCGAGGAGATGGACCTGATGCTCGACCCCGCCTGTCAGATAGAGACGTTCGGAGAGGCCTACAAGGTCGGGAAGGCCTGTGACGAACAGGACTTCTTCTGGTACGAGGACCCCTACCGCGACGGGGGGATCTCCCAGCACAGCCACCGCAAGCTCCGGGAGATGCTCGACACGCCGATACTCCAGACCGAGCACGTGCGCGGCCTGGAGCCGTTCACAGACTTCATCGCGAACGAGGCGACCGACTTCGCGCGCGCCGACCCCGAGTACGACGCCGGAATCACGGGCGCGATCAAGCGCGCCCGCGCCGCCGAGAGCTTCGGTCTCGATATCGAGTTCCACGCGCCCGGGCCCGCCCAGCGCCAGTGCCTGGCGGCCATCCGCAACACCAACTACTACGAAATGTCGCTGGTCGGTCCGGAGACGCCGAACACGACGCCGCCGATCTACGCCGACGACTACACCGACCAGCTCGACGACATCGACGACGAGGGCACCGTCGGTATCCCGGACGGGCCGGGTCTGGGCGTCGAGTACGACTGGGAGTTCATCGAGGCGAACGAGACCGGTCGTCGCGTGTACGACTGATCCTCGCTGGGACGGAGAGCGCGTGGTGACTCCGACCGTTCGTGGTCGTCCCACCCCCTCACCGTCGCGGGTCGTAGCGTGTACCGGCAACCGACCCGGACCAGGCGAAAGGGTATACACGTAGGACCACTTATTAGAGCATGAGCGAACCGACCGAAGAAGCGACGGCAGGCGGACTCGCACAGGAGCTCGACGAGAGCGGAATGGGCCCCGCGGCGTTGGCATCCATCGGGTCCGTCGCCCTGGCGCTGTACTACTACTACGTTCGCAACGAGAAACAGCGAGGACAGTTCGTCGGACTGTGGCCGGGGACGATTCTCAGTCTCGCCATCTATCTCAAGCTGGACGAGATCAGGCGCCTGCTCCGCCGGGCCGAGAACTGACCGGGTCGAACCCGCCCACGCCGGTAGAATCGAACTCGGCAGACAGCCGCGGTTCCGGCAACACAGCAGCCACACGATATGAGCGCAAACCTCACCAAGACAATCGAACGACTCGATCCCGAGACCCGGATTCAGTACGGCATGATGGTCCTCTTCGGAGCACTGTGCCTGATCGCAGCGATCGCGCCGCTCGAACTACTCACCAAAGCCGTGATCGTCTCCACACTGTTCGGATTCACCGGTGGTATCTGGGTCTCGCATCTCGTGCAGATCGTGCAGAAAGCCACCGAACGAAAGACCGTGAGCACTACGCGATGAGTGCGGACACTGTCGACGACGAGCCGCGATCCCCGACGTTCCTCGATAGTATCGAGTTCCTCACCGGCGAGGACCCCAGTGCAGGATCGTTCCTCCTCGTCGTGGGGATGGTCACCTGTGTGTTCATCGCGGGCTTCCAGTTCACGCTCCCGGAACCGATCTCACACCTCCTCACCGGTCTCGTCCTGGTCGTCGCCGTGATCAGTTTCATCATGGGCGCCATCCTCGACGCCGTCGGCTACTTCGACACCCGACCGGACGACTCCTGACCGATCATAACAGGGTCGTGCGTACCCGTTTTCAGTGGTCTTCGGGAACGTCGGCGTTTCGAGACCGGTGCGACGGGATCCGCGAGGCGGGAACGAATGACGCACGACCGTATCGTACGGACGGTTGTATACCGCCCGACAGAACGGTTGAGACTCCACCGGGGAGGTCACCGGCGAGATGTATCAACGCATCTCTCCGACGGTATAGTCCGTTACCGATGACCGCCGACCCCGCACGGTGATCACCGGGAAATCGCGACGACCGTCCGTATCAGTCCTCGCGCTCGCTCCCCGACCCGGGGCCGACGCCCGTCAGCACGGCCTGCCGGCCGGTCGAGGCCGCCGGTCCGAGCGGTGCCGGCGGGGTCATCGTCGGCGCCGTGTCGACCTCCTCGTCGGTGGTTCCGGAGGCGGCCCCGGAAGCGGCTCCGGTGACCTTGCCTGCGGCGGTGAAGCTGCCGGCGACGACGACGAGCAACGAACGAAGCACCGTCGAACGGAGACTCATCGTCCCCACCTCATCGATCCGTCCTGCGTCCCCACGCACACCCCTCGAGTCATGGCCGAATCGTCGGACCCGGGTATATAAAACCCGAGCCACGAATCGCAGCGTGAACCGGCACGGCGACGGTCCCGGATGTTCCGGACCCCCCTTACCTCGGCCCGGCCAGTTCGGCGGACGCCGCCCACGACGGGTCGGCGTCCGGAGCCTCGACCAGCTCGCCGTCGACGTAGACGCCCTCGCCCTCGGTGACCCGCCCGACGACGGCAGCGGGCGTCCCTCCGGATCGAAGGGCGGCGACGACCGTCGCCGCATCCTCGGGGACGACGGTCACGAGGAGCGTCCCACAGCTGGTCACAAGCCAGGGGTCCACGCCGGCCGCCTCACAGACCGCCTCGACGCCGGGCGCGAGCGGCATCGCCGAACGCTCGACGTCGAACCGCACGCCGGCGCCGGCGGCCATCTCGCTCAGGCCCCCGATCACCCCCCCCTCCGTCGCGTCGTGCATCGCGGTGACCTCGCCCGCCTCGAAGACCGTCCGGGCGTCCCGGACGGCTTCGATGTCGTCCAGCCGCTCGCGGGCCGTCTCGAGCGTCGACTCGGGGAGGTCGAGCCGGTCGCCGAACAGGGTGGAAAAGAGCCCCGCCACCTCCGCAGCGGGGCCGGTCGAGACCACGAGCGCGTCGCCCGGCCGGGCGCCGTCCGGTCGGACGAGGTCCTCGAACGCGCCGACGCCGAACCCGGTCGCCCCCCCGACCCAGGAGTAGTCGATACCCGAGTACCGGGCGGTGTGGCCGGTGACGACGCTCACGCCCAGGTCCCGGCAGTGGCCGGCCATCCCCCGCCAGGTCGCCGCGAGCTCCTCGTCGGTCATCTCCGGGGGGAGCGAGAGACTCACAGCGAGGTGGGTCGGAGCGACCCCCGAGACGGCGACGTCGGCCAGCACGATGTCGACGGCGAGCCGGCCGGCGCGCCCGAACCCCAGCTCCGGGAGTATCGAGATCGGGTCGGTCGCGGTCACCAGTGCCCGGCCGCCGATATCGAGCACGCCGAAGTCCACCCCGTGAGCCGGTCCGAGCGTCACGTCCTCGCGCTCGGCGCCGAGGTTCGGCCGAATGACCGCCTCGAAGAACGCCCGGTCGACCTTCCCGAGTTCGCTCATACCCGACGATCGGGGGCCGGCGGTGAAGTATCCACGTCTCGACGGCAGGCCGTAGCGACTTGCGACCGGGTCGGTAGTGGACGGGATGGAACGGCCGGGGCGGCGTCCGTTCACTCCTCGTGACGGACCGGGGGGGACCGGCTCGCGACGAGTAGTACGACGATACCCCCGACGCCGCCGACGGCGGCGGCACCGAGGCCGGCGAGCTGGACCGCCCCGGCGAGCCCGATCCGCGGTGTCGCGACCGCGATGACCCCGCCCATGAGTATCGGCGTCGCCGTCGCGACCACCCGTCCGGACGCCTCGGCGAGGCTGACGAGGCTGCCACGGAGCGCCTCGCCGGCGAGCCCGGTGATGATGCTCCGGTAGAGCGCGAGCGCGAGGCCGAACCCGGCTCCGGCCACCCCGATACCCACCCCGGCGACGGGGAGCGACGGAGCGACGAGGAAGAGCGCGAACCCGGCGCCGAGACAGGCGTTCGCGGCGACCAGCGGGTAGAGCCGGCTGTCGAACCGTGCGGTGACGCGCCCGGCCTGGCTCGCGACGACGGCGTACACGAGGCTCCCGACAGCGACCAGCCCCCCGGCCTGCGTGGGTGTCCCACCCAGGAACCGGACGACGACGATCGAGTTGTAGGTGACGAACCCGATCCAGACCGTCAGCGGGAGTCCGCGGGCGACCACCAGCGCGGCCACCCGGCGCTGGCGGACGAGTCGGAGGAGCGCGCGGAGCCGCGAGCCCTCGACGCTCCCGCCGTCGCTCCCCTCACCCCCGTCGCCGACGGGGGACGATCGCCCGCCGTCGGCCACCGTTGGCTCTTCGAACGCGAACGCGACGACGACCGCGACGGGCAGCGCCATCGCGTAGATGAGGAACGGGTACTGCCACGCGACCGCCACCAGCGCCCCCGACAGCAGGGGGAACACCGTCTGCGTGAGCCCGGATCCGGTGAAGCGGATGCCCTGTGCGGTCGCCTCTGCGGTCCCGTCGTAGATGTCGCCGAGGCTGGTGATGATGACGGGGGTGATCCCGCCGAACGCGACACCCTGGAGGGCGCGGAGCGCGAGCGCGACGCGGTACTCCGTCGTGAACGCGATGGCCGAGCCGGTCACCCCGAACAGGACGAGCGCGGCGACCAGGATCGGCTTCCGCCCGTAGCGGTCCGAGAGCACCCCCGCGACCGGGATGACGACGATGGCCGGTGCAGTGAAAAAGGAGATAAGCAGCCCGATGTCGGCCGCGGACGTCCCGAAGGGTTCGATGAGCGAGTCGAGGATGGGCGAGAGCAGCGCTGCTCCGAGCGGCGGGAGGACGTTCGCCAGCAGCAGCGTCTGGAAGTCGCGGTCGCGGAGCACGGCCGCGTCGTCACCGAACAGCGCTTCGAGCGGGGCCACGGAGTGTACGGTCGGAGCACCGGCGGAGGACTACAAAACCGTGTCCCTCTACCGTCGTCGACGGTCGACTCGGGCTACTCCCGGACCGATCGCGGCGTGCGACCGCTCGGCCGGCCGAGGCGGGCTTCCGGCCGCGTCGGCGATCATCGGCAAGGACTCCAACCGCCCGTATCAGTCATCGCTCGGAAAGGCGGCGGGGCCGTCGGACGCGACGGCCTCCGCGGCGCTCCCGGCGGGCCGGAGCTGGCGGACCGTCAGGGAGCGGTCACCGAACGCGTGGACGGCGAACGCGGGGAGGGCGACGAGCATCAGGGGGACCAGCGCGAACAGCGCGACGGCACCGAACACGAGCGGGTTGGCGACCAGCCCGGCGGCCAACCAGAGCACCGCGAGGGCGGCGACGACCGCTTCGACGTAGGCGAGTGGGTTCATCTTGTCTCACCGGGGCGGGAGACCCCGTATCCGCCCGTACGACCCTCCACCCCAAAAATATAACCTGAAATACATTTCTGTAGGCAACGTTACTGAAATCCGCTTCAGTAGTCGCATGCTAGCGAGACACGGAAAGGCCGAGTCCGGAGTCGGTCCGGGCGGGGAGTCGACGCAGTCGCTTGCAGAACCGAGGGGGATGCCCGGGTCGGATCCGACGTTCGTGAAACGAACCGACGAACACACTGCCACCCAAGAGACAGCGATGGAACACCGTCACCGCTACCGTGCTTGTCCGACACGAGAGGTGGTATCAGCGAACCATCTGAGACTCAGCTACGGCCGCCGTCACCTGCACGTGTCGACTACCCCACCCTGCTTCGCTCACCCTGAGGGGTTCGCTCGTTGAGGGATTTTCATAGGAACGTGCATGCAGCACGTGACAACGCGCTTTTGACCGACAGTAGCCTTATCAGAATCGCGTGCGAATCGGTATCTATGTCCATCGGTCTACTCGCGGAGTCAACCGCGGTTTCTATGAGTGAGAGCCAGATGAGAACTTTCTTGCAGAAAGAAGGAGCCGGGATACTTGCTTTTCCAACTGAAGATCTCCCGTATCTCATTCCGATGTCATTCGGCTACGACGGAGGTTCAACGCTCTATTTTGTCTTCCTGTTGTTTGGAACTGAAAGTCGTAAAGAAAAACTCGCAAATAAAACAGAACGAGGACGCTTCCTCGTCTATCGCGCCGAATCGGTTTACGACTGGCAGAGCGTTTGCTTGACTGGCCACATTAACACCGTCGGGGACGACGAGTGGAACGCTCTACAGAATGCGATGCAAAACGCTTGGCATCCGAACATCTTTTCGTCCGCTCATCCGATGCGTGGTATTCAGGGATACCGATTCGAAATCGAGTCATGGGCCGGTATTCAACAGCAGGACGATACCGAGGCCTAACTGCAACACAGCTGGCTGAACCAGCCGTTCGACGACTAGCCGTCCACGATCCGACGAAAGCACCATCCCCCGTCCCGGTGGTGAACCCCCCGAAACCCCCGGCAGGTGTGGCGGCCGAACGCGGGTATATCCGCGTCCGGTCCGTATTCGGCGGTAATGGCAGGGAGTGCGGCGACCGATCGCGAGCGGGGCGGGGCGGACGGGTCGGACCACGGAACGGTCGGTGCGGCCGGCGACGACGGCCCGACCGAACCGGCGCTCGCAGTCGAGGACCTCTCGAAGCGGTTCGGGGGCGGCGACGACGCGGTCCTCGCGGTCGACGACGTGAGCCTGACCGTCGAGCGCAGCTCCATCGTCGGCCTGCTCGGGCCCAACGGGGCCGGGAAGACGACACTGATCAAGTGTGCGCTCGGGATCGTCATCCCCGACTCGGGATCTGTCCGGGTGTTCGGCACCGACGTGGCCGACGGCCGGCGGGCGGCGTACGCCGACGTCGACGCGATGCTAGAGGGCGCGCGCAACGACTACTGGCGGCTCACGGTCCGGGAGAACCTGCGGTACTTCGCGACCATCCACGGCGTCGACCCGGACTCGGTCGCGGGGCGACACGACCGGCTGCTCGACCGGCTCGACCTCGCGGCGAAGGCCGACACCCCCGTCCGGGACCTCTCCCGCGGGATGAAACAGAAGGTGTCGCTCGCGAGCGTGCTCGCGGGCGGCGCCGACCTCGTCTTCCTCGACGAGCCGACGCTCGGACTCGACGTCGAGAGCTCCCGGACGCTCCGGGGAGAACTGCGTCGGCTCGCGAGAGAGGAGGGGCTCACCATCGTCGTCAGCAGCCACGACATGGCCGTCATCGAGAGCGTCTGCGACCGCGTCGTGATGATGGCCGACGGGCGGGTCGTCGCGGACGACACGGTCACGGCGCTGCTGTCCGGGGCCGACCGCGATTCGGTCCGGGTCACGAGTACCGACATCGACGACGCGGTCGTCGCGACGCTCCGGGAGCGGTTCGACGTCGGGGCGGTCGAGTCGGTCGACGGCCGCACGAGCGTCGAGGTCGCCGCCGCGGGCGACGCGCTGTACGACCTGATGGACGTGCTCCGCGGCGCCGACGTCACGGTCGAGGACGTCCGGACCGTGCAGCCGGCACTGGAGGAGGTGTTCGTCGACCTGACGGGGACGGAGCCGGGCGGCGTCGGCTCGCGGGGACGGTCGCCGTGAGCCGGGACGTCGACGCCGAACCCCGGCCGGCCACCTACTACCACCTCGCGCGGGCGGTCCTCTACCGCGAGTACCTGATCTTCGTCCGGTACCCCGCGAACGCGGTCGGTGGGGTCGTCGTCGCGCTGTTCTTCTTCGGGGTGCTGTTCTACGGCGGGCGGCTCCTGGCCGGGCAGGCCCTGACCGACTCGCTGGAGGGGATCATCGTCGGCTACTTCCTGTGGACGCTGTCCGTCGGCGCGTACTCGTCGGTGTCGAACGACATCGGCAGCGAGGTACAGTGGGGGACCCTCGAGCGTCACATCACCACCCCGTTCGGGTTCGCGCCGGTGGCGCTACTGAAAGGGGTCGCGAAGGTGGTCCGGACGTTCCTCACGAGCGCCGTCGTGCTCGCGGTCATGCTGCTACTCACGGGCACGCGGCTCAGCCTCGACCCGGTCACGGTCGTCGCCGTCGCGGGGCTGTCGATCATCTCCGTGCTCGGGATCGGGTTCGCGGCCGGCGGGGTCACCGTCCTCTACAAGCGGATCGGCAGCTGGCTGAACCTGCTGCAGTTCGGCTTCGTGGCGCTGATCTCGGCGCCGGCCCTGGACGCGCCGTGGACCCGCTTTCTCCCGCTGGCACACGGGAGCGCGCTGCTCCAGCGGGCGATGGTCGACGGCGTCCGGCTGTGGGAGTTCGGCCCCGGTGACCTCGGACTGCTCGTCGGCGTCGCCGTCGGCTACCTCGCGGGCGGGTACGTCGTGTTCCACTACGCGACGCGACGAGCGCGACGCCTCGGCGTGCTCGGGGACTACTGACGCACGTCTTCTCCTCGTCTCTCGCGCACGCGCGCGCGAAGGGCCTAAACGTGTCCGACCCCTCCGGATAGATGTGAGCAACTCGAACACCGCTGGTGCTGACGGGTCTCCGCCGCCCGCGTACGACAGAGTGGACGTGTCTGTGCTCGTGGTCGGGGCCGGCGCCGCGGGCGCCCGCACCGCTATCGAACTCGCCGAGCGCGGGGTCGACGACGTGCTGGTGCTGGGCAAGCGGAACCACGGCGACGCCCACACGACCTGGGCCCGTGGCGGCATCAACGGGGCACTCGGCACGCACGACCCGGAGGATTCGTGGGCGATCCACGCTGCCGACACGCTCAACGAGGGCCACTTCCTCAACGACCCCGGGAAGGTCGAGACGGTCGCGGCGCAGATGCCCGATCGGCTCCGCGAACTCGACGAGTGGGGAACGGAGTTCTCCCGGACCGAGGGCGGCGAGATCGACCAGCGGTTCTTCGGCGCCCAGTCGTTCCGCCGGACGGCGTTCGCCGGCGACCACACCGGCGAGTCGATGCTGGACACGCTCGTCGGCCGGGCTCGGGAGCTGGCGGTCCCCTACCGCGAGAACGTGATGATAACGAAGCTGCTCTCGGACGGCGAGCAGCTGCACGGTGCCGTCGGGTTCGACATGGACACCGGCGATCTCCTGCTGTTCAACGCCGGGACGGTCGTGCTCGCGGCCGGCGGCTACGCGGCGATATACAACCGGCACACCTCCCGGGACGACGAGAACAACGGCGACGGCCCGGCGCTGGCCTACGACGCGGGTGTCGAACTGATGGACATGGAGTTCGTCCAGTTCCACCCGACGGGGATGGCCGTCGACGAGAGCGATCCGGAGTGGGAACCCTGGAGCGGGCGTCTCGTCACCGAAGCGGTCCGCGGCGAGGGCGGCCGCCTCTACAACGCGGAGGGCGGGCGGTTCATGGAGCGGTACTCGCCCGACCAGATGGAACTCGACGCCCGCGACGTCGTGGCCCGTGCGATCGCCAGGGAGGTCGCGGAGGGTCGTGGGACCGAGAACGGCGGTGTCTATCTCGATCTCTCGCACAGGAGCGAGGCGTTCATCCGGGAGCGATTGCCCCGGATGTACGAACGGTTCCAGGACCTCGGCGTCGACATGGCGGCCGAATCGGTCGAGGTCGCGCCGACGGCCCACTACGGGATGGGCGGCGTGGCCGTCGACGAGTACGGCGAGACGAGCGTCGATGGGCTGTTCGCCATCGGCGAGACGATGGCGGGCGTCCACGGGGCGAACCGCCTGGGAGGGAACTCGCTGGCGGAGACAGTCGCCTTCGGCGTCGTCGCCGGCGAGCGTATCGCCGAGCGGACCGACGGTCCCGGTACCCTCCCGGGCGACGTCGTCACCGGCGTCGCCGAACCGGGGTTCCGTGACCTCGCAGCGCTGGCCGGACGCGACGGGACGTACGACGTGATGGACGTGTTCACCGAGGTCCAGGACCTGCTGTGGGAACACGCCGGTATCCTCCGCGACGAGCAGTCGCTGCAGGCCGGGCTCGAGGCGCTCGATGACCTGCGGCGACGGGCGGCGGACATGGACGTCGGTCCGGTCTCGAGCGCCTCCTTCGAGTTCGCCGTCGACGTCGGATTCATGCTGACGGCGGCCGAGGCGGTCCTGCGCGGTGCGCTGGAGCGGACCGAATCACGTGGCGCACACTACCGGACCGACCACACCGAGACCGAAGCCGACTGGCAGCGCAACATCCACTTCGAACGGGCCGATATCGGTGGAATGACCAGCCACACCCGGCCCGTCGGGACACCCAGCGAGGCCGTCCAGGACGCGCTCGACGAGGGACACGAACTGGACTACCACCAGCTCGAATAACGTTTCGAGCCGTATTCCGGTCGAATTTGACTTGGCAGTTCGACAAGCGCGCTCCCGACGCGGTCCGAGCCCCGTCGGGTTCCTATCGCTGGTAGGGACTGTCCGGCGGTGTACCCTCGACCGAGAGGACGTATGGCCCGTAAACGGTCGGTCTCGTCCTTTTCGACGGCTGACGATACTCGGACGGAACGACACCGCTCCCGTCCGAGTCGAGGACTCCGGCAACCGGCACTCGACGGATCACTACCCCCGTCCCTCGCGGAACCGCCGTACCTCCTCGCGGGTCGGGAACCCACCGCGAGCGCCGCTCGCCGGACGCCCCGGTCGCGGAACCACTCGACGACCCGCTCGGTCTCGCGCGGCCCGAACGGGGTGTCGTGGTGGTCGAGATACGAGCGCAGGGCGACCGTGTCGGCGACGAACAGGTCCGCGCTCGCGACGGCAGCGTCGATGGTCCCGGGAGCGGTCCCCCGGTCCGCCAGTTCGGCCAACGACCCCGAGAGGTCGAACGCGAGCGATCGGGCGGCCTCGCCGCCCGTTGTTATCATCCGTTCGCCGGCCGGGTCCCGGAGGACGATGCTGTACGTCGAGGCCTCCCCGCCGTACTGGAGGTAGTCGGTGTCGACCCCCCACTCCCGGAGGTTCTCGGCGACGGCGTCGCCGTCGTCGCCGAGTCGCGAGACCACCCCGGCGTCGAGGCCGAGTCGCGAGACGGCACAGGCGACGTTGGCGGCGACACCGCCGAACCCCTCCCAGGACTCCCGGACGAACGCGCCGCCGTCCGGCTCCGGCAGGTTCGACAGCCGGTGGTACCGGTCGACGATGGCGCTCCCCACCGAGACGAGGTTCCGTGGCATCGGCCGGTGGAGGCACGCCGGCAGCATGGCTCTTTCCCGGCGGCTGTGGGTGGTTCTCACATCCGGACTTTTATACCGGACGACCCCGTTCGTACGGCCGATGAGCGAAGCGCCGGGTGTCACTCGCGACCGGGCGTGGACGTTCGACGCCGTCGAGTCGGTCTCCCGGACGTTCGCCCTGAGCATCGACCTCCTGGAGGAGCCCGTGTCGTCGTGGGTCTGCACCGGCTACCTCCTCTGTCGGATCGCCGATACCGTCGAGGACGACCCGACCATCCAGCCACGGGTCCGTGCGGACCTCCTCGACACGTACGACGCCGTCCTCGACCCCGGGAACGAAACCGACGTCCCGGCGTTCCTCGAGGCGGTCGAACCCGTCCGGCCCGCCGACGGCGGCGCCGACTGGGCGGTCGTCGACGAGGCCGACCGCGTCTTCCGCGTCTTCGAGTCGTTCCCCCCCGAAGTCGCGGGGGCGATCCGGCCGGTCGTCAGGGAGATGGCCGGCGGCATGGCGGGCTTCCTCCGGCGCTACGCCGAGGAGGGTGGGCTGCGACTGCGGACCCTCGACGAGCTGGAGGAGTACTGCTGGTACGTCGCCGGCACGGTCGGTGAGCTGTTCACCAACCTGCTCGGCTGCTACGGGACCGACGGGCCGACCCCGGACCCCGGGGACGCCCGGTCGTTCGCGCTGCTCCTCCAGCTCGTGAACATCGCCAAGGACGTCCGCGCGGACTACGAGACCGAGAACAACGTCTACCTGCCGGCCGAGTGGCTGGCCGAGGAAGGAGTCAGTCACGCCGCCATCGGCGACCCGGAGCGGACCGAGGGCGTCGCCCGGGTCGTCCGCCGGCTGACCGACCACGCCGCGGAGTACGCCCCCGGCGCCCGGCGATACCTCGAGTGTCTCCCGGAGGGCCAGGCGATGCTGCTCGAGGCGATGGGGATGCCGTACCTGCTCGCACTCGGTACCGTCAGGGAGCTACGTGGGCGGAGCCGGGCGGCGGTCGAGCGGACCCGGACGGTCAAGCTCGGCCGCGAGGAGGTCGAGGCGCTACTCGCCGAAGCCGAGGACGGGCTGACACAGGCCGAGCTGACCCGACTGGCCGAGCACGTCCGCGCCGGGCCGTACCACCGGTCGAACGCCTCCATCTGACCGGGGATACCGTCGCCGACCGGCGCGTTCGACCCTCCCGAGCGCCCGGTCCTGTCCGACAACCAGGGAGGTTAAGCCGGGACCGACCGTCCGTCGGAACCACCCGTGGGAACCCAGGAACGGAGCCGCATCGACATGACGACGGGCGCCATCGCGCCCAGACTCGGCCAGCTCGCCTGGCCGCTCGTGCTCGGCAACCTGCTCCAGACCTTTTATAACCTCGCGGATATGTTCTGGGTCGGCCGGGTGAGCCCCGAGGCGGTGGCGGCCGTCTCGCTCATGTTCCCGCTGTCGTGGATGTTCGTCTCGACGGCGATGGGCATCACCGCGGCGACCATCGCGCTCGTCTCCCAGTACGTCGGTGCCGGCGAGGACCGCCGGGCCGACCACGTCGTCGCACAGACGGTGCTGCTGACGCTCGCGGTCTCGTCGGTGCTCGCGACGGCCGGACTGGCCGCCCGCCGGCCGCTCCTCTCGCTCATCGGCGCCCGCGGGCAGGTGTTCGTCGAGGCGCTCGCGTACATCGAGGTGATCTTCCTCGCGCTCCCGTTCACGTTCTTCTTCTTCGCGTTCCGCGCCTCGCTCCAGGGCGCTGGCGACACCCGGACGGCGATGTGGCTGATGGTGCTCTCGGCGGGCACGAACGTCGTCCTCGACCCGTTTCTGATCCTCGGGTGGGGGCCGTTCCCCGCGTGGGGGACGTTCGGGGCGGCCGTCGCCACCTTCCTCTCGCGGGGAGCCGCCGTCGCCCTCGGGCTCGCCGTCCTGCTCCACGGCGGGTTCGGCGTCCGGCTCCACCCCCGGGACCTCCAGCCGGACCCCGAGATACTGAAGAAGCTCGTCGACATCGGGACGCCGGCGACGGTCGACGGCTGGGCGCGGAGCTTCGCCGCCGTCGCGATGGCCGGCCTGGTCGCCCGGTTCGGCCCCGCGGCGACCGCCGCCTACGGCGTCGGAACCCGGCTGATGTCCGTCACCTGGTCGGTCGCCGGGGCCGTCGGGCAGGCGACGGCCACGGGCGTCGGACAGAACCTCGGGGCGAACACCCCGGACCGGGCCGCCCGCGTCGCCGTCGTCGCCACCGCGGGGACGATGGGCCTGTTACTCGGTGCGACCGCCGTCGTCGTCGCGTTCCCCGCTGCCGCGATCCGGGTGTTCGTCGCCGACGCCGACGTCGTCCGCGAGGGCGTCGGCTTCCTCCGTATCGTCGCGCCCTCCTGGGCGTTCTTCGGCGGCGTCATGGCCATCCAGGGCGCGTTCCGCGGCGCCGGCCACACGAAGGTCGCGATGGTCCTCTCCTTTCTCTCGCGGTGGATCCTCAGGGTGCCGGTGGCGCTCGTCCTCGCGTTCGCGTGGACGGTCGCCCTCCCCGGCGGCGTGACCGTCTCGGGGCTCGGTATCGGCGTCGAGGGGATATGGTGGGCGTACACCACCGCCGCGTTCGGCTCGTTCCTCCTCGCGGCCGCCTGGTTCCGCCGCGGAACCTGGCGCGAGGGCGTCGTGGAGACGGGAGCCGGCGCTCCCGGGCCCGGACCGGCGGTCCGTGCGGGGGACGCGGACACCGACACGGACGCCGAGTCCGTCGACGACTGATACGGACGACGACCGGGGGACGGCGACTCGCGTGCGAGGGATTTACTACCACCGGTAGACACGGGTGTGTATGGACCAGGAGACGGTGGCCTTCGGCGGGCCGCTCGCGGGTATCGTCGTCGGGCTGGTCGTCCTGATCGCGGGCGTGCCGGCGGGTGGGCTGAACCCGGTGCTGACCGCCGGGGGGATCATCGCGCTGATCAGTACGGGCGTGCTGGCGCGGAACATCGGCGCCCTCGAGTAGCGAGGCGCGAGCAAAGCGAGCGTAGCGACCGAGACCTCGACTGGCGAGCGGCGACCGAAGGGAGGCCTCGAAACGGCGAGAGCGAGCCGTGGGGTGGCGTGGCCGACGGCCCGGTCGCCGGCTCAGAGCCCGCCCCAGCGGAGGTAGACGAGCACCTACCGGTCGATATCCGGGCCGTCGCGGTCGCGAGCCATCAGCGCGACGACGGCCGCGAGGTTCCCGCCGGCCGAATCGCCCATCACCGCGAGGCGGCCGTCGCCGTCCACCGCCTCGGGGTTCGTGTCGACCCACTCGGGCGCGGCGTAGGCGTCCTCGACGGTCTCGAGGAGCGACTGTACCTGGGGGTGTGGTTCGTCTGCCTGCATGGGCGTTCCGTTCCGTCGGGGACACATCAAGCCGACGGCAGCGCCGATGGCGGTACCGGCCGCCCGTACGCGGGATGCCGCTACGCGGGGGGCGGCGGAGGTCGAGGTCCCGTTCGCCCCCTCGACGACGTACGCCTTGCCCGCCATCGGGTCGAGCAGCCGGTCGACCGGCGCCCGGCCGTCCCGGAGTACCGGCACGTCGTCGGTCTTCACCCCCACTCGATAGAACCCCACGGCCCGCGAGAGGTTCGCGTCGACGTCGCGGGCCGCGGCGCGGCGCCGGAGTTCGGCCTCCGTGATCCGCGTCGAGTCCTTCGTCGCCACGAGTTCGATGTTCTGGACCAGCCCCGTCCGCGAGGTGGGGAAGGCGTACACCTGCGGGAAGACCTGCGCCATCGTCCGGTACTCGGCGCGGTAGAACCTCGAGGCGGGGCCGCTCGGCGCCGAGATGACGTTCGCCAGCAGGACGCCGTCCTCGTCGAGGCGGTCGGCGGCGAGCCGCATGAACTCCACCGTCGTCAGCTGGAAGGGGACCTTGTCCCGCTTGTACGCGTCGAGGACGATCAGGTCGTAGGTGCGGTCCGTCTCCTCCATGAACTGCCTGCCGTCGGCGGTGTGGATCCGGAGGTCCTCGGACTCCTCGACGCGGAAGTACTCCTTCGCGGTTCGGACGACCACGGGGTCGATCTCCACCACGTCGACGGTCATCCCCATCCGTTCGAACTGCTTCGGCCCGGTGAACCCCCCGCCGCCGACGAACAGCACGCGGTCGACGTTCTCGGTCATCAACAGCGGGAGGTGGAAGTAGCGGGTGTAATCGAAGACGTGCCGGTCCGGGTCCTCCAAGTCCATCGCGCTGTGGGGCTGGCCGTCGAGGTAGAGGGTTCGCACCCCGCCGCTGTCGACGACTTCGAGCGACTGGTAGGGGCTCTGCGTGCGGTAGACCGTCTCGCCGGCGACGGCCGCCCCGAGCGGTCCCATCAGCACCACTCCGGCGAGGACGAGGAGGACGACGCCGATCCGCGTGATCCGCTCGCGGGAGAGCGACGGGAGCGAGAGCCCGGCGCTCGCGGCGACGAGGACGACGCCGAACAGGAGCCCGACCGTCCGGACCGACAGCGAGGGGACGAGGAAGAAGGTGGTGAGGAACGCGCCGGCGATGCTCCCGACCGTGCCGAGCGCGTAGACGTGACCGGAGGCCGCCCCCTTCGTCTCGCGGTCGGATAGCTCGGCGGCGTAGGGACTGATGAACCCCAGCAGGTAGACGGGCGGGCCGAACAGGATCGTCACGGGGAACAGCGGTGCGAACCGCGCCGGGACCGGGAACGACCCCGTCGCCCGGAGGACGAGGTCGCCGACGAGCAGGAGGAAGGCGACGTACCCGGCCGACCAGAGCAGGAGGGTCGCGAGGCTCGACCGGGTCGCCTCGCGCGCCTGCCGGCCGCCGCGGTAGTAGCCCAGCGAGAGCGCCGCGAGGAACACGCCGATGACGCTCCCCCAGGTGTAGAGGCCGCTGCCGAACTCGGGGGCGAGGAGCCGTCCGGCGAGTATCTCGAGACCCATACTCGTGAGCCCCGAGACGAGCACGGCCATCTCGATACCCGTCGGCCGCCAGTCGAGCGGGGACTCCGCCATGTGTGAACCCGTACGCGGTCCCGGACCGATAAGGGTTGCAGGAGCCGGCGACCGGGGGACGGACTACAGCTCCAGGTCCCGCGTCGGGAACGCCCCCTCGTCGGCCTCGGGGTCGTATCCCTCCACCGCGGTCAGGACGAGATCGACGACCCCGTCGGGATCCCACCGTGCGGTGTTGATCGAGAGGTCGTAGAACGACCGGTCCGAGACGTCGATACCGTACTCGTGTTCGTAGCGCCCGGCCTCGAGCACCTCCCGGACGCGCATCTCGGCGCCCATCTCCTCGCGGTCGCTCGTCCGCTCGATCCGTATTTCCTCGGGCGCGTCGAGCCAGATACGGAGGTCCGCACGGTTGCCCGCGACCCAGCCCGCGAGCCGCGACTCCAGGATGAACGCCTTGTTGGCGGCCCCCCACTGCTCGGCGATGGTCCGGAGCCGCCGGTCGAGCGCACGGTCGATCTCGTCGGAGGCGTCGGCCTCGGCGAGGAACCGGGTGAGGCCCATCCCCTGCTCCTCGGCGAGTTCGCGGAATATCTGCCCGCCGCTGACGTAGCCACAGTCCATCGCGTCCGAGAGCGCCTCGCAGACCGTCGTCGCGCCGCAGCCGGGCGGCCCGGACACGGTGAGGAACAGGTTCGTCTCGACCGAGCGTCGACCGCCGTCCTCGCCCGTCCCCTCCTCGCCGCCGTTCGGCTCCGAGTCCGTCATTGGCGTGTCGTCGGACCGTCTCGGGTATATACCCGGCGACCCGCTCGGAAGGGCCGTGACACCAACCCTCATTGAACTGGGGTGCCGAGTGGCCGTATGGAGCCCCTCGAGACGGTCCGTGCGACCCGCCGGGAGGCGATCCATCGCGAGTTCGAACACCGGGTCGGGGCGCAGGCCGAGGCCGTCCGGAAGGCGTTCGACGGGGAGCGGTTCGACGGCGGGTTCGCCCTCGGCCTCGAACTGGAGGGGTACGCGACCGACGCGGAGGGACGGTTGACGCACGTGCCGGACGACGTCTTCGGGTCGGTCTGCGAGCGGGAGCTGGGCCGGCACAACGCCGAGCTGAACACCCCGCGGTCGGGGTTCGATCCGCAGGGCGTCGGGACGCAGGCGGCCGAACTCGAGGAACGGATGGACCGCATCCGCGAGCGCTTCGAGTCGGCCGGGCTTCGCTTCGTCACCGACGGGATGTGGACGATCCCGCCACGGGAGGGATCGGTCGCCTACCTGAGCGACGTCGACCGGGAGGGTGAGTTCGGGACGAACGTCTCGCCGGCGCCGCGCTACCACGCCCTCGACGCCGACATCACGGCACACGGCGAGGTGGAGCTGAACGTTCCCGGGTGTCGGCGGCGGTTCCCGACCATCCTCGTCGAGTCGCTCGCCACGTCGATGCAGGTCCACCTCCAGCCGCCGACGGCGGCGTTCCCCCGGTACTTCAACGCGGCGCTCCGGACCGCGGGACCGGTCCTCGCCCTGGCGACGAACTCGCCGTTCCTCCCGCCGGACCTCCACGACGAAGGGGTCGAACCGGAGACGGTGCTCTCGGGGGCGTCAGAACTCCGCGTCCCGGTGTTCGAGTCGATGAACGTCGGGGACCCGGGGAAGGTGCGGTTCCCCCGCGACCTCGAGTCGCCGGCCGAGGTGGTCGACCGCATCGTCGCCGACCGGACCTGCGCGCCGTACCTCCGGGAGTGGGTCGAGGACGGACCACGGGAGGGGTTCGCGGCCGAGCACTGGGAGCTGCTCCACAAGCAGAGCACCTGCTGGCGGTGGGTCCGGCCGATACTCGGGCCGGAGGGGCCTCGCATCGAGCACCGGCTCCTGCCCTCTCAGCCCGCCACGGCGGACGTGATCGGGCTCCAGGCGCTCGTCGCGGGGCTCGTCCACGGCGTCGTGGTCACGGACCACCCGGTCGCCTCGCTGTCCTGGGAGGCCGCCAGGGACGCGACGTACGCAGCCGCCCGCGACGGCCTCGAGGCCGACCTCGCGTGGATCACCCGCGAGGACGATCGGACGAGTAGCGTGGAACGGATCTACCCGGAGCTGTTCGACCTCGCGCGGTCGGGGCTCGCCGACCGCGGGCTCGGGGAACGGCGCGTGGCGGAGCTACTCGAACCGATCGAGGCACGGTGGACGGCGCGGACCGCCCCGAGCGCGTGGAAGCGGGCGCGCGTCCGCGAGCGCCTCGACGGGGGTGTGTCCCTCGCGAACGCGATCACCGGCATGCAACGCGAGTACATCCGGCGGGCCGGGAGCGACGAGCCCTTTGCGGCGTGGCTGCGCGGCTGAGCCGCTTCCCCTGCGAGCGACCGTACCACCCGGCACGCCCGCTCCCTCGACACGCCACCGTCCGGCGGGACAGCCACCCTACTTGACCGGCTCGTCCGGCCGACCGGGGAAGTTCACGTAGCGGTCGAGCACGTCCCGCGCGCCCTCGGTGACGCTCGTCCCGTGGTAGACGAGCGCGGCGTCGAACTCGTACTCGAGGAGCCGGTCGAGGTTCAGCTCCGCCTCCGTCAGGTCCTCGGCGTAGACGGCGGCGTGGGGGAGGAGGTAGCCCTCTGGGAACCCCCGGAGGTCGGCCCCCGAGACGGCGTCGGCGGCGACGAGCACGCCGCGCTCCTCGTCGACGAGCGCGTGGTGGTCGCCCGAGTGCCCGGGGACGCGTATCGCCTCGAACCCGCCGATCCGGTCGCCGTCGCCGTAGCGGTGGTCGGGGTCGTGTTCGACGTCGAGGTCGGACTGCTCGGGGACGTGCGTCTCGAGGCCGTATCGCTCGACGACACCGTCGAACCCGCCGACGTGGTCGGGATCGGCGTGCGTGAGTACGAGCCGTTCGGGCTCCAGTCCCGTGGCCGCGACGCCCTCGAACAGCGCGTCGGTCGTGTCGACGAACCCGGCGTCGAACAGCGTCGGAACGTCGTCGTCGATCAGGTACGCGCGGTAGCGCCGGCCGTTGTCGTCCTCTCGGACCGTGATGTCGTGGACGCCCGGGAGTAGCTCGGTTGGCACGTGTCGGGGTGGGAGGGGGACGTCTTAGCCGTTTCCCGCTCGTGAGGGGTGTACCCGGACGAGAGTGATCGAGTCACTCCAGGCATCGAAACGGTCTCGAAAGCCTCGATTACATCCACTCAGGACCGCCGTTCCAGCGCCATCTCGCGGAGTTCGGACTTCTGGACCTTCACGCCGTTCGGCCCCTCCGTCGTCGGGAACTCGTCGAGGGAGTACACCGCGGCGGGGAGCTTGTAGTCGGCGAGCCGCCCATTGAGAAAGTCGAGGAGCGTCGCCTCGTCGGTCGCGTCCGCGGGCACCACGAACGCGACCGGCACCTCCCCGTGGCGGTCGTGGGGCACGCCGACGACCTGCGCGCGGTCGACGCCGTCGAACGCCTCGACAGCCCGCTCGACGTCGCGGGGCGTGAGGAGGAACCCCCGGACCCGGAGCGCGTCGTCGAGGCGGGCCCGGAAGTAGAGGTAGCCGTCCTCGTCCCGTTCGACGAGGTCGCCCGTGTGGAGCCACCGTCCGGAAGAGCGTCGCCCTTCCGACTCCCCGCTCGTTCGGCTCGCGGGAACGTCCTCGTCGAACGCCTCGGCCGTCGCCTCCGGCTTGCCCAGATAGCCGAGCATCGTGTTGTACCCCCCGAGGAGGAGTTCGCCCCCCTCCCCGGCGTCGACGGGGGCGCCCGTCTCCGGGTCGACGACGCGTGCTTCCTCCTCGTCGGGGTGGACGAGCGGGCCGCCGACCCG
>JAZKST010000044.1:0-28495 GCA_036625905.1 Haloarculaceae archaeon | reverse complement strand
GCCCGAGCGCGATGAGCGAGGCCGAGGAGGGGCTGGACACCCCCGTCTCGCCCGGGGCACTCGACGCGACCGACGAGGACGTCGCCGCGGACGGCGCCGCGGTCGAGACGGCGGAGGTCGTCGAGGGTGCCGTCGAACGCGAGCGCGACCGGGTCCGGACGCTCCTGGAGCGGGACGGTCGCAACCACGCCGAGATCCGCCAGAAACTCCAGAAAGCGATGACCCAGCACGTCAACGTCTTCCGGCGCGAGGAGAACCTCAAGGAGGCCCTGGAGATCATCCGGGAGTGCCGCGAAGAGTACCAGGACGTCGCCGTCAGCGACCCTTCGCGGACGTACAACACGGACCTCATCCACACCGTCGAGACGCGGAACCTCATCGACGTCGCCGAGACGATAACGCTCGGCGCGCTCGCCCGCGACGAGTTCCGGGGTGCCCACTGGCGCGAGGAACACCAGGAGCGCAAGGACGAGGAGTGGCTCAAACACACGATGATCGCCTGGAACGACGGCCGGCCGGAGCTCTACTACAAACCCGTGGTCCTCGAGGGCGAGGAGAAGACCTACGAGCCGAAGGTCCGCTCGTATTAAACCACTTTTTCCTGCGTCGGGTTCGCTCGCTTCGCTCACGAACCGCCCGTCGGAAAAACGTGGGGAAAAAACCGCACTGCTCGGGCCTTCGGTCCTCGGAGCGGGCCAAACGCCTCGTTCGCTACAGTAGCGTTCGGAGGTCTTTACTCACGGACGGGAGGAACGTTCCCGTCCGGAGTGTGTTATCGGTTCCAAACGCTACTATAACGCTCGCTCGGCGTATGCCGGTAGGAAACGGAGCCTCCGGGATCGAATCGTCCGGGTTCCGGCGGTATACGGCCGCGCGCTTCCGGAGCCACGGCCCCGGACGGCCCGGACGGCTACGACAGCCCCAGCGCCCCGAGCAGGTCGAAACTCGCCCCGGCGAACTGGACGAACTTGAACCCGACGTAGATGCCGACGATGCCCAGGACGCCGCTGAGGGTCGGCGGAGCGGGGATGGGCACCTCGAGGAAGGCGAACACTCCCCCGGCGAGGAGGCCGGTGAGGAAGGCGAGCACGGTGAGGCCGAGGTTCATACGTGGGGATGTGGCGTCTCCGGAGAAAAGCACCCCGGAACGCACGAGGGTTCAAGTACGATGGCGGGACCACCGCCCTGCGTGACCTGAGAGCCGACCGCGAGGGTGGACGCGGCGCGCGAACGCCGACCGGGGCCGGCCGCGACCCCGAGTGCGACACCCCCCCGCGGACCCGCTCGCCCGGTCGACCCACGCCGATGTCGCCTGCTCGCTCGCGGCCCAAGCGGTCCGGTAGCCCTTTGTCCGGTCCGGTCCCCCTCCTCCCATGCAGACCGTCGTTCTCGCTGCCGGGCAGGGTACGCGGATGCGACCGCTGACCGAGACGGTCCCGAAGCCGATGCTGCCCGTCGCCGACCGACCGCTGGCGGCCCACACCGCCGACGCGGCGGTCGATGCTGGCTCGACGGAGCTGGTGCTCGTCGTCGGCTACGAAGCGGAGGCGGTGAGGGAGTACTTCGGAGAGTGCTACCGTGGGGTCCCGATCGCGTACGCCGCCCAGGAGGAGCAGCTCGGGACTGCACACGCGGTCGCGGCTGCACGCGAACACCTCGACGGCCCCTTCGTGGTCCTCAACGGCGACAACCTCTACGACCCGGACGGGATCGCCTCGCTGTTCGAGTCGGCACCGGCCGTCGCCGGCTACCGCGTCGCCGACCCGACGAACTACGGCGTCCTCTCGGTCGACGACGACCGGGCCACGGGCATCGTCGAGAAGCCTGACGAGCCGCCGACGGACCTGGCGAACGCGGGGGCGTACGCCTTCCCCGCCGAGGCCGCGGGGTGGCTCGATGTCGGGCAGTCCGAGCGCGGCGAACACGAGATCACGGACGTGCTCTCGCGGGCCATCGGGGCGTTCGACGTGACCGTCGTCGGGCTCGACCGCTGGCTGGACGTCGGCCGGCCGTGGGAGCTCCTGGAGGCAAACGAGTGGAAGCTCGCCGAACTCGACCGGCGAATCGACGGGGAGGTCCACGGGAGCGCCGAACTCCGGGGGTCCGTGGTCGTCGAGGAGGGCGCTTTCATCGAGGCAGGCGTCGTCGTCGAGGGACCGGCACTCGTTCGGTCGGGTGCCGACGTCGGGCCGAACGCTCACCTCCGCGGGGCGACGCTGCTGGCCGAGGACGCCCACGTCGGCCACGGTGTCGAGGTGAAGAACAGCGTCGTCATGTCCGGAACGGCCGTTCCCCACCTCAGTTACGTCGGCGACAGCGTCCTCGGCCCGGGCGTGAACCTCGGTGCCGGGACGCAGGTTGCGAACCTCCGGCACGACGGCGAATCGATCCGACAGACGGTGAAGGGCGAGCGCGTCTCGACCGGCCGTCGGAAGTACGGTGTCGTCGCCGGACCGGGCGCGAAGACCGGCGTCAACACCAGTCTCGAGCCCGGCGTCGTGCTCTCGGCGGGCGCGACCACGCTCCCCGGCGAGCACGTCGACCGCGACCGGTAGCGCGGTACCCATCGACCGCGGGCCTCCCGCGGGCCGGTATTATACGAGGGCCCCCCGAAAGATCCCGCATGAGTCTCCAGAAACCGGACCTCTCGGGGAAGACCGCGTTCGTCACCGGAACGACCCGCGGCATCGGGAAGTCCATCGCCCTCGCACTCGCCGAGCAGGGCTGTAACATCGTTTCCACCGGCAAGACGACCGAATCCGACGACTACGGCCAGGAGCGCGACCTCGAGGGGACGATCGAGCGGACGGCCCAAGAGGTCGAAGAGCGGGGCGCGGAGGCGCTCCCGGTCCGGCTGGACGTCCGCGACGAGGAGAACGTGCAGACGGCGGCCGAGGAGGCCATCGACCACTTCGGCGAGGTGGATATCGTGATCAACAACGCCAGCGCCATCCAGCTGGCGACGGTCGAGGACCTGCCGCCGAAGCGGTTCGACCTGCTGACAGACGTGAACGTCCGGGGGACATACCTCGTCTCGCGGGCGTTCGTGGACCACCTGAAGGGGGTCGATGAGTCGTGGATACTGACGAACTCGCCCCCGATCGACATCGACCGGAGCCCCGGACAGGCGCCCTACGCCTGGTCCAAGATGGGGATGTCGTTCGTCACCCTCTCGCTGGCGGGCGAACTCGGCGGACACGACGTGGGCTGTAACACGTTCTGGCCGGTGACGGCCATCGACACCCGGGCGACGCGCTACTTCGGGCTCGGGACCGAGGACGACTGGCGGACCCCCGAGATCGTCTCGGACACGGTCCTCGAGATACTCCGGCGGGACCCGGCTGAGTTCACGGGGAACGCCCTCTACGACGAGGCGTTCCTCCGCGAGGCGGGCGTCGAGGACTTCTCGGCGTACAACCTCACCCCCGGCGATCCGGCACCGACGTCGGCGGGGATGTTCGGCCCCGGATACGAGCGACCGGAGTGAGCGGGCGAGTCGGGATCGGGCGTTCGGCGGCTCCCCGACGGCAAGGACGCCCCCGAACGGGAGCGGCTAAGTGGTTCGACCCTGAAGACCGGTGCTGATGGTGGACCCGACGTCGGACCTCGGCGAGGACGTGACGGAGGAGGACGCACCGCGGTGTGCTGTCTGTGGGGAGCCGATACTGGGTGCGGTGGGCCACCGGGTCGTCACTTGGATCGAGGACGGATCGGTGGAGAGCGTCCACTTCTGCGACGAGGACTGTCGGCGCGCGTGGAACGGCAAAGAGGTGTAGAGGGCGTGCGGATGACAGGATCGCTCTCTCCCTACCCAAGGTGACAGTCGAATCCTACTGGCACGCCAGAAGGCGACAGGTCGCCGAAGGTACTAAGTGCTGTGCCCGAAGTCGCCACGGGACCGGGCACGGCGGCCGCGAGCGTCGTCGTCAGCACGTCGACGGTCACGAGCAGGAACGGCGCGACGGACACCCCGTCCCGGTACTCCTCTGTGAACGCTCGAGTCGGCGGAACCGCACCGGACTCCCCGCCCTGGTCTCCGGTCCCCGTGAACATCGGTCCCGTCCCGGGGGCGGTGGACAGAACCGTTCCGGCGGTATCCTGTGGCGTGCTCCAAGGGGATGCTACCGGCCCGTCGACTGCCCCGGCAGGCACGCATTTACGGCTCCAGAACCTACGTACGGGCAGGAATGAGGAAACAGGAACTCGTCTACCTCCACGGGCTGCTGGTCGGTCTCCGCGACTTCTACGAGGAGCACACCGGCGAGTCGGTACCCGCGCCGGAGTACGACGCGATGGACGTCCGGCCCACGTCCATCCACCGCGGGAAGGCCGAACACGAGGCGGCAGTGTTCGCGCTCTCGGAGGCGATGGCCGAGCGGATGGGCACCCCCCCACGCCGGCTCCGGACGGCCGACTGACCGGCGAGACGAGCGGGACTGTCCCGCCGAGGGGGTACGTTGCGATCCACGGTAACCGGTCCCCGGGAGCGACGGCTCCCGGAAGCGTTAGGCCGTGCCCGTCCCGACGTGGGGCGTGGAGGAGACCGTCAGCTGGCTCCGGGACCGACCGTACCACGAGGGACAGATCCGGGCCTACGAGACCCTCGAGGGGCAGGCGGCATCGTTCGCCGACCTCGCCGTCGACGACCGTCTCGAGGCGGCGCTCCGGGAGGGTGGTATCGAGCGGTTCTACGACCACCAGGCGCGGACCGTCGAGGCCGTTCGGGACGGCCGGAACGTCGTCCTCGCGACGCCCACGGCATCGGGAAAGAGCCTCGCGTACACCGTCCCGGCGTTCGAGCGGGCGCTCGACCGGCGCGCGACGGCGCTGTACGTCGCCCCGCAGGTCGCCCTCATCGAGGACCAGGCGGAGACCCTCTCGGAACTCGCCGAGCGACTGGGATTCGCCTCGGGCGTGACCGTCGAACGGTACACCGGCAGGCAGGACCGCGAGGAGAAGGCGGCCGTCCGCGAACGCCAGCCGACCGTCCTCCTGACGACCCCGGACATGCTCCACTACGGGATCCTCCCGCACGCACACCGGCTGTGGGACTGGTTCGTAGAGCGGCTCGAAACGGTCGTGATCGACGAGGTCCACGAGTACCGCGGCGTGTTCGGCTCCGGGGTGTCGCTAGTCCTGCGCCGGCTCGCGAGGGTCGCCGACCGGTTCGGCGCCGACCCGGAGTACGTCTGCTGTTCGGCCACCGTCGGGAACCCGGTCGAGCACGCCGCGGCCGTGACGGGCCGCCCCGAGGACTCGTTCGACCTCGTGACCGGGGACGCGTCCGCGGCGGGCCCGACACACTGGCTGCTCTGGAACCCCCCCGAGTACGGCGACGGCGAGGGCTGGGGGGACGGACGACGACGCTCCTCGCACACCGAGACGCGACGGCTGTTCGTCGACCTGGTCGAGCGGGGCCTCCAGACGCTGGTCTTCACGGGCTCGCGACAGACCGCCGAGCGGTACGCGAACGAATCGGCCTCGGAACTCAGGAAGCGGGGCGCCCACGACGCGGCGCGGAACGTCGGCGCCTACCACGCGGCGCTCACCGACGGGCGGCGGCGGGAGGTCGAGGCCGGCCTCCGATCGGGCGGGGTCCGTGGGGGTTGGTCGACGAGCGCGCTCGAACTCGGCGTCGACATCGGCGGCCTCGACGCCGTCCTGCTCGACGGCTACCCGGGCACGCGGATGTCGGCGTTCCAGCGTGCGGGCCGTGCGGGACGGGGAACCGACCCCGCACTCGTGGCTCTGATCGCCGGTGAGGACCAGCTCGACCAGTACCTGATGCGCAACCCGCGGGCGTTCTTCGACGACGACCCGGAACGGGCGGTGACGAACCCGGAGAACGAGGAGCTACTCCCGGATCACCTCCTGTGTGCCGCCCGGGAGAACTGGCTCTCCGCCGGGGACGAGCGGTGGTTCGGCGAGAGGTTCCCCGACCTGCTCGCGCACCTCGAGTCGACGGGCGACCTGCGCCGCCGCGAGGCCGCCGAGGGAACCCGGTGGACGACCGACGGCAGCCCGCATCACTCGATGAGCCTGCGCTCCATCGACGACCGGCAATTCCAGTTGACGGACACGCGCCGCGACGAGGTGATCGCGAGCCTCCCCTTCGAGGACGCGCTCCGGGACGCCCATCGCGGGGCCGTCTACCACCACCAGGGCCGGAAGTACGAGGTCCGGGAACTCGACCTCGACCACGGCGTCGCCGAACTCGAACCGACGTGGGCCGATTACTACACCCGGACGCTCCACGAGAAGAGGATCACCGTCGAACGTGACATCACGGAGAAATCCCTCGAGGCCCGCGAGGACGTCCCGGTGCGGTTCGCCGAGGCGACGATGCGAAAGCGGATCACCGGGTTCCAGCGACGGGACGCGAACACCGGTCAGCCGATCGGCGAGGAGGAACTGGGCCTCCCCGAGACGACCCTCCGGACCCGGGCGCTCTACGTTACGATCCCCGAGGACGTCGAGCGGTCGATGCGCGCCGGGGCAGGATCGTTCGACGGGGGCATCCACGCCGCCGAGCACGCGATGATCGCCATGCTCCCGAACGAGGTGCTGTGTGACCGGCGGGACGTCGGGGGGCTCTCGACGCCGATGCACCCACACACCGGCCGGAGCACGGTGTTCGTCTACGACGGCTACCCCGGCGGGGTTGGACTGACCCGCGAGGCCTACGAGGACGTCGACGGGCTGATGCGGACGACGCTCTCTATGGTCCGCGGTTGCCCCTGCGAGGGCGGCTGTCCGTCCTGCGTGCAGTCGCCCCACTGCGGGAACGCGAACGACCCCCTCGACAAGGGGCTCGCCGTCGAACTCCTGGCCGCGCTGACGGACGGATAGACCGCTTCCGTGCGGTTCGAACGCCCTGATGCACAAGATATATATATCTTCTTCACTCGGACTCTATTGCCGGCAATTCCCGGGAGGAATGCCACCCAACCAAGCCTGATGCCCCGGTTGTGCCGGCATCCTTCATTTCGTCTCCGCCTTTCGCGAGCGTCGCCGCAGGGTTCAAACGTCTCCAGTCCGTCGATCCTGACGATGAGTGCCGGGCTGTCGAGCTACCTGCCGAGGCGAGCGTGGGTCGCGGTGGTCGGACTCGCTCTCATCGCGATGACCTCGCTACTGGTTCCACCCTCGGTCGGCGCGTCCGTCGGACTGTCGTTCAAACCGTTCTTCTGGGTCGTCGCCGGCCTCCAGCTCGGCTGTGCGGTCGGGGTCGGCGGCATCGTCGTCTACTACCGGCGCCCGCCCGAGGAGCGGGCCGGGGACGACCGGGAATGGCGCCACGATCCCTGAACGGTCAGTTATGACCACACACCGGTGATCGTCCGGACGGGATCGACGAGGAGGACGAGGGACGACGGTCGTCCGTACGAGACGTGGTGACCGCAACGCTCATGTCTCGCTCGTCAGGAGAGCCGTCCGTGTCGGGCACCCTCCGATCACGGCTGTTCACCGTCTCGAGCCCCCGCGAGGTGTGGCTCATCACGGTCGCCCACGGGGTCAACGAGTTCTACAGCGTCGCGCTGCCGCCGATCCTGCCGCTGCTCGTGGGCGACTTCGCGATCTCCTACGCCGAGGCCGGGGCGCTCCTCACCGTCTTCTACGTCACCTACTCGGTGTTCCAGTTACCGGCGGGCGCCCTCGCCGACCGGATCGGACAGCGGTGGATCCTCGCGGTCGGGATGTTCGTGCTGTCGGCGGGCATCCTGCTCGCCGCCGGGGCGCAGGACTACCGGACGCTCGTCCTCGCGGAGGCACTCGCCGGTCTCGGCGGGAGCACCTACCACCCGGCCGGGATGTCGCTGATCAGCGATCTCGAGGGGACCTCGACGGAGGGGAAAGCCATGGGCATCCACGGACTGGGCGGGGTCGTCGGGACCGCGCTCGCCCCGGCGCTCGTCGGGGGACTCGCGTCGCTGTTCGACTGGCGGCTCGCGCTCACGGCCAGTGCGGCGGTGGGACTCGTCTACGGACTGGTCTTCCTCGCCATGTTCCACGACGTCCCCCGTTCGGACGGGCCGGCCGTCGAGCCCGACGGCGGACCCGACCCGGACGCGGGTCCAGCCCCGGATACGGAGGCGGGAAGGGATCGAAACCGATCGGACGGTCGCCGGTTCGCTCCCCGGGATCTCGTCTCGGTCCCGTTCGAACGGTGGGTCGCAGTACTGTTCCTCGCGAACCTCGCCATCTCGACGGAACTCGGCGCGGTCCGCACGTACGTCACCTCCTACCTCGTCGAACACGCGGGCGCGACGACCGGCGTCGCCAACGGTGTCTTCTTCCTCATGCTGGTCGGGGCCGGTATCGCCTCGCTGGGCGCCGGCACGCTCGCCGACACGATGGACCGGCGGACGCTCGGCATCGCGGCGATGGTCGCCTCGGCGGTCGGACTGGCCGGGACCGCGCTCGTTCCCCCGGTCGCGCTCGCGCTGTTCGTGTGGTTCTTCGTCCTGGGGGTGGTGATGTGGGCCGCGCTGCCGGCGATGAACGCCATCACATCGGCGTACTCAGAGCGGGGCTTCAGTGGGAGCCTCTTCGGCGTCATGCTCACTGCGGGGTCGCTCGGCGGGGCGGGGGGACCCCTGCTGTTCGGCGCCGCCGCCGAACGGTTCGGCATGGGGGCGGCGTTCCCGCTGATCGCGGTCGTGAGCGCCGCCGGCGCACTCGTCTTCCTCGCGATGCGGTCCGGCGTGGGCTCCCCGGGATCGTGATGCGGTCGTGCGTACCCGTTTTCAGTGGTTCTCGGACCTATCGGCGCTTCGAGACCGATGCGGCGGGACTCGAAGCCGTGACGCGAAACGAATTACGCACGACCGTATGAGGGAATATCGCTCGGCAGGGTAGCGGAGTCGCTCAGGTCGCGAGGTCGGCCATCGCCCCCGCGAGCACCCGCGCCGCCGCCGCGCAGTCCACCCAGTCGGTCCACTCGCGGGGGTTGTGCGAGTCGCCGTCCGCCGAGGGCGCGAACAGAAGCGCGGTGTCCGTGACGTTCGCCACGTTCGCCGTGTCGTGGAGCCCGGCAGAGTGCATCCGTTCGTGGCCGAGTCCAGCGCGGTCCGCGGCCGCGACGGCCGCATCGACACAGCGGTCGTTCATCCGGCTCGGCTCCGTCAGGCGGTAGTGGTCGAAGTCGACCGACACCGGGCGCTCGTCCCCGACGCGTCGGGCACTCGTCTCCGCGCTATCGACCAGTCCGCGGAGCACTTCGGGGTCGACGTCGCGCTGGTCGGTCGTCAGCTCGATACGCCCGGGGACGACGTTGTTGGCGTTCGGCGACACCGTCAGGTTCCCGACGGTGCCGACGGCCGCCTCGTGACCCTCGCGGACCCGGTCCCGTGCGGCCCGTTCGACGTCGAGGACGAACTCGCTCGCCGCCGCCAGCGCGTCACGGCGTTCGTCCATCGGGGTCGCGCCGGCGTGGTTGGCCTCCCCCTCGAACGTCACGGCGCAGTTGGCGATGCCCGCGATAGCGGTGACTACTCCCACCGGGATCCCCGCGGACTCGAGGACCGTCCCCTGCTCGACGTGGATCTCGAACCACGCGTCCCACGATGCCGGGTCTATCGTCGCCTCCCCACGGTAGCCGATGCGTTCGAGCTCCTCGTCGAGCGTCCGCCTGTCCCCGTCGGTCAGCGCCAGCGCCTCCTCTTCCGACCGCATCCCGGCGGCGACAGACGAGCCGAGCAGGCCGGTGCCGAACCGCACCCCCTCCTCCTCGGTCCAGGAGACGACCTCCAGCGGTCGAACGGGTTCGACCGGCGAGTCCCGTATCGACCGGACGGCCTCCAGCGCCCCGTACGCGCCGAGCGGCCCGTCGAAGATGCCACCGTGGGGTACGGAGTCGAGGTGGCTGCCGGCCGCGACCGGAGCCGCATCGGGATCCGCGGTCTCCGGGATCCACCGCCCCGCGATGTTGCCGACCGGGTCGACACGGACCTCGAGACCAGCCTCCTCGAGCCGTTCGACGAACCGATCTCGGGCGTCACGGTCGGCGTCGGTCCCGGTCGGGACGGTCCGCCCCCATCCCTCCTCGACCTCGACCTCGCCGATGTGGCCGTTCGCCTCGAGGTCCCCGCGGAGTCGCTCCCGATCTACCTCGATATCCATACCCAGACACCCGGGGCAGCGAGGATAAAACCCACCACTGGAGCGGGGTCGCACCCGGACGAGCGGTCGCCGGTCCCGACGCGGAGATCGGCGAACGGTATCGGAGCCCGCTGGACCCGATCGCGTCGGGACCGCATCGATCCGGCTCGTGCTCCCGCGTACGGCTTCTCGTGCGAACAGCCGGCACTACTCCTCCTGGTCCACGGGGCGGTGTGCCGGGCTCCCGCAACCGCCCAGTGGGTGATCCGTCAGGGCACGGGGACGCTGGTCCCGGTTTCGGATATAAACCTGCGCCCGAGAGGTCGGGCGACGACCGGATGGACTGCTCTCGACGTCCTCCTCGATCCGGCTCACCGGTTCGCGATCACTCGCCCGGACACCCCCCCGGCCCTCCGGGACAAACTATTAGCCCTTCCCTCCGGTTCGTAGGACGATGACAGTCGACACGGTCATCGCGGGCGGCCGCCTCGTGACGCCGACGGACGTCTCGGCGGGGAGCATCGCCATCGACGACGGGACCATCGTCGCGGTCGGGCACGAGAGGTCGCTTCCCGAGGCCGATCGCCGCATCGACGCGACGGGGCGGCTGGTCATGCCGGGCGTCGTCGACCCGCACGTTCACATCGACGAGATGCCCGAGAACCGGGCGGGAACGATGCCCGCGGAGACGGGCGCGGCCGCGCTCGGCGGGATGACGACGTTCGTCGACTTCGCCTGGCAGGGACGGGACCGCGCGGGGACAGACGAGGACGCCGGACTGCTCGAGGGCATCGAGCACAAGCGCTCGAAGGAGGACCAGTCCTACGTCGACTACAGCCTCCACGGCGTGCTCTCCAGGGAGACCGAGGAGACGCTCGACGCGATCCCCGACGCCGTGGCGGCGGGCGTCACCTCGTTCAAGATGTTCATGTCCACCTACCCGGTGGGAGTCTCGAACGGGTTCGTCGACCGCGCGTTCGAGCGCGTCGCCGCCGAGGACGCCGTCGCCACGATGCACACCGAGGATCCCTCCGTCTGCGAGCACCTGGCCGACCGGCTGAAACGCGAGGGCAAGGGCGATCCCGTGTACTACCCCGACTCCCGTCCGGACTACGCAGAGGCGATGGCCGCCGACGACGTCGCCCGGATGGCCCGCGAGACGGGCGTGAAGTACTACGGCATCCACACCTCCTGTCGGGACGCCGCCGAGGTGCTCTCGGGGTTCCAGGAGGACGGCTCGAACATCCGCGCGGAGACCTGCACGCACTACACCGCACTCACCCGGGAGATCCACGAGTCACGCGGGAACCTCCCGCTCATCGCCCCGCCGCTCCGGAGCGACGACGACGTCGAGGCGATGTTCGAGCACCTCCGTGACGGGACGCTGAGCGTCGTCTCGACGGACCACTCCGTCTACCACCGCGAGTACAAGGAGAACGTCGAGAACTGGTGGGACAGCCCGTTCGGCGCCAACAGCGCACAGTACAGCCTCCCCGTGTTCCACGAGGTGGCCGTGAACCGTCGGGGGTTCTCCTACCCGTTCCTCGTCCGCGTGTTGTCGACCAACCCCGCCCGCACGTTCGGTTTCCCGGACAAGGGGACCCTCGAACCGGGCACGGACGCCGATATCGTCGTCTTCGACCCCGACGAGACCTGGACCATCGACGAGTCCGAAAACGAATCGAACTCGACGTTCTCGCTGTACGACGGCCGGGAGGTCACCGGCGCGGTGAAGCAGACGCTCGTGCGCGGCCAGTTGGTCGCCGACGAGGGGGAGGTCGTCGCCGAACCGGGGACGGGTCGGTTCGTCGAGCGCGACCTGCCCGACTGGAGCGAGTGAGATGAGCCGCGAGCGCGAGGCCGGAGTGGACGGGACGAGCGCCGAGCGCGAGGCCGCCGCGTTCGCCGCCTCGCTGGACCTCGGGGGCGTCCCCGGGGGCGCACTCGATCGCGCGACGCTCGTCGTCGCGGACTCGCTCGGCGCGATACTCGGCGGGTCGACCGCGCCGTACGTCGCCGCGTTCGCCGAGCAGTGTCGCGGCGGCCCGGCGACGGTGCTCGGGACCGACCGGACGGCTCCGGTCACTCGGGCCGCGCTCGCCAACGGGAGTGCGGGGACCGTCCTCGAACTCGACGAGGGGCACAAGTACTCCACCGGCCACCCCGCGATGCACGTCCTGCCGGCGGTGATCGCGGTCGCCGAGGCGGAGCAACCCGATGGAGGCGGGAACGTGGACGCCGGACGGCGCTTCCTCGCCTCGTTCGTCGCCGGCTACGAGGTCGGTGCCCGCGTCGGCGTCGCCTGCGTGCCGCTGGCGCCCGAGTACCACATGCACGGCGTCTGGGGGACCGTCGGTGCGGCGGCCGCCGTCACCCACTATCGGGGCTACGACGCTGGAACGACCCTCGAGGCGATGCGTATCGGCGCGAACCACGCCCTGCACACGCGGTTCGACGCCGCCACCGAGGGGGCGACCGTCCGGAACACCTACGCGGGGATGAGCGCGATGAACGGCATTCTCGCGGCGGACCAGGCCGCCGCCGGGTTCACCGGGCTCGAGGACGGTCTGGCGAGACACCTCGACCGCCTCTGTGCGGAGGGTTTCGACCGGGAGGCCGTCGCCGACGCGCTTGGCGAGCGCTGGGAGATCTCTCGGGGCTACTTCAAGAACCACGCCGCCTGCCGGTACACACACGGCGCGCTCGACGCGCTCGACGTCATCGAGACTCGAGCGTCGGTCGACCCCGACGCGGTGGCGTCGGTGCTCGTCGAAACCTACCCCGACGCCGCGCGGCTGACCGAGCCACGCCCAGGGAACGACCTCGAGGCGAAGTTCTCCATCCCGTTCGCGGTCGCCACCCGCCTCATCAACGGGGACTCGGCGAAGGCGTCGTTCGCGGACGAGGCGCTGACCGAGGCGGCCTACGCGCTGGCCGAGCGAGTCACCGTGACCGCCGCCGATGACCTCGCCGCGCGGGTCCCGGAGGCACGGAGCACGCGCGTCACCATCGAACTCGAGGACGGCACCGAGCTGGTCGAGGAGATCCGGTACCCGAAAGGCGACGAGCAGAACCCCTTCACCGTCCCGGAGCTCCGCGGGAAGTTCCGGACCCTGGCGTCCCCGGTGATCGGCCGGGGTTCGGCAGAGCGGCTGTGGGAGACGGCCCGGGGGTTGCCGGACGCGGACCCGCGCACGCTGTGGGAGACGGCTCGACCCTGAACGCCGGAAGCTTTACCTCGCGACTCCCTCTCCACGCGCCACATGACCGACGGTTCACGGGCGCTGCTCCGCTGCCTCGAGGCCCACGACGTGGAGTACGTCTTCGGCGTCTGCGGGGACACCAGCGTCGGCCTGTACCGGGCGTTCGAGGAGACCGATCCGGAGATCACGCACCTCCTGGCGAGGGACGAACGCAGCGCGGGCTACATGGCCGACGCGTACGCGCGGCTCTCCGACAGGCCGGGCGTCTGTGAGGGACCGAGCGGCGGGGGTGCCACGTACCTGATACCCGGACTGGCCGAAGCAGAGGGGTCGAGCGTGCCCGTCGTCGGTCTCAACACGACCATCCCCGTCCGCCACCGTGGCCGTGGCGTCCTGACCGAACTCGACCAGGAGGGCCTGTTCGAGCCGGTGACGAAGTGGAACGGCTCCGCCGACCACCCCGAGCAGGTGCCCGAGAAACTCCGGACGGCGTTCCGCGAGGCGACCGCCAGCCGCCCCGGCGCGACCCACCTCTCGCTCCCGATGGATGCGCTCGACGGCCCCTGCGAGAGCGAGCCCTACGCCCCCGAGCGGACGAGGACTTACCCGGCCTACCGCCAGGCACCGCCCGACGGCGCCGTCGAGGACGCCGCCCGGGTCATCGAGGAGAGCGATCGGCCGGTGATCGTCGCCGGGGGCGGCGTCCACTCCTCGCGGGCCTGGCTGGAACTCCGCGACCTCGCCGAGGACCTCGGGATACCTGTGGCAGCGACGTTGACCGGCGTCTGCTGTATCGGCGACAGCCCCTACTCCATCGGCGTCGTCGGCGAGAACGGCTCCCGGGAGTACGCCAACGAGATGCTCCGGGAGGCCGACACCCTCGTGCTCCTCGGTACGGCCGTCGAGAGCGTCTGGACCGATAAGTGGTCACAGCCGGCGGACGGCGAGAAGCGCATCGTCCACGTGGACGTCTCGCCGGAGTCGATCGGCAGGATCTACCACACCGAGGTGCCCGTGCCGGGCGACCTGAAGGTGACGCTGGCCGCGCTCCTCGACCGCGTGTCCGCCGACGAGAAGTGGGACGCCGCGGAGATCCGGGAGCGCCACGAAGCGTGGGTCGAACCGTACGCGGCTGCCGCGGACTCCGATGCGTTCCCGATCCGTCCCGAGCGGATGGTGGCCGACACCCGGGCGGTCCTGGGGGACGGGGCCGTCATCGTCTCGGACCCGGGGACCTCCTGTCCGTACTTCGCGGCGCTGTACGATTTCACCGAGCCGGGTCGTCACTGGGTCACCCCGCGGGCTCACGGCGCGCTGGGCTACGCGATCCCTGGCGTCGTCGGGGCCGACTGCGCCCGACCCGACGCGCAGGTCGTCGGGTTCACCGGGGACGGCAGCGTCGGTACGTCGATGGGCGAACTGGAGACGCTCGCCCGATACGACGTCGACGCCACGGTGGTCGTCGTGAACAACGGGTCGTTCTCTTGGATCGAGGCCGGACAGCGCTCCTTCGACGACTTCTCGTTCGGCGTCGACTTCGGCGCCGTCGACCACGCGAGCGTCGCCGAGGACCTCGGCCTCGAGGGATACCGGGTCGAGGCCGCCGACGAGTTCCGCCCGAAGCTCGCCGAAGCCGTCGGGTCGGAAGGGCCCGCCCTCGTCGATCTACCCACCGAGCCACTACCGGAGATCGACGACGTGCCCGTCGACTGGCTGGAACCCGACGAGTGACCTGCCCCCCCGGCCCGTCGACCCGTCTACACGACCCGGTTCCGCATCGCGTCGACCTCGTCCCCGACGTACCGCCGGTAGTTCTCGACGAATACCTCCGCGCACCGGCGGGGGAACTCGGGGGACCCGCCGGCCATGTGCGGGGTGAGGATGACGTCGGAACTGTCCCACAGCGGCGACTCGGGGGGCAGCGGCTCGGGGTCGGTGACGTCGAGCGCGGCGCCGCCGAGATAGCCCTCCTGGATCTGGGTCACGAGCGCTCCGCGGTCGACGATGGCCCCCCGCGCGACGTTGAGGAGCACCCCCTCGGGCCCGATCGACGCGAGTTCCCGCGCACCGATCATCCCCTCGGTCTCCTCGGTGAGCGGGCACGCGAGCACGACGTAGTCCGACCGGCCGAGCACCGTGTGGAGCTCGCCCGGTGGGTGTATCTCGTCGACGGCGTCGTTGTACGTTGTCGTGTCCCGTTTGACCCCGAGGACCTCCATCCCGACGGCGCTCGCGAGATCGGCCACCCGGCCGCCGATGGCCCCGACGCCGACGACCCCGAGCGTGCTCGCCCGGAGTTCGCCGGCGGGGAACCGCCGCCACTCGCCGTCGCGCTGCTGCTCGATCGCGCGTGGGAGCCGCCGCTCGAACGCGAGGGCGAGCGCGAGGACGTGCTCGGCGATGGGGTTCGCGTGGACGCCCGAGACGTTCGTCAACAGGACGCCTCGCTCGGCGAGCGCGTCGAGGTCGTAGCGGTCGACGCCGGCGCTGAGCGACTGGAGCCACTCCAGGGACTCCGCCCGGTCGAGCAGGTCGTCGGTGATGCCGTGCTCGATCACCACCTCCGCGTCGGGGACGCGCTCGCGGGCGTCGTCGTGGTCCGTCGCCAGCCGCAGGTCGACGTCCGGGAGTGCCTCCTCGACGTGGTCTCGGAGGTCCGCGGGCGTGCCGGCCGTCTCCGGCGGGAACCCGTGGAGCAGCAGGATCTCGGGTGTGCTGGTCATACCGGGCGTGGTGCTGGCGGGTGGTTAGCTCTTGGGTCGACCGGTCCCCGAACCGGACTCGAATTCACCGTTCCTAATACTGTCTGACATGCGTCCCCGAACGTCATCACCGGACCGGGTAGCGATGACGTTCACGTAGGTACGTCCGACAGTACGAACCGACCCTCGCACCGGCGTTCGTTTCTCCCGTGGACTGATGTTCCATCGGGTGGTAGGGCATCTCTACACGTGACCCTCGACGAGACGACCATCCGGAGCCTGTGTACCGACGCGGTGTTCGAGCGGGGGCGGAACTACCGGATCGAGGGACGAATCCAGCGGATCGAGCGGTTCGAGGACCTCGTCACTGCGGCCGTGCAGGGGTCGAGCCTCTACGACGTGACCGTCGAACTCGGGGGGACGGGCATCGACGCGCGGTGTACGTGTCCCTACGACGGCGGCGGGGAGTGCAAACACGTCGTCGCGGTGTTGCTCGACGTCGCCGCCGACCCGCCCGAGGACGAGAGCGAGGCGGTCGAGACGGTCATCGAGGACGTATCGGCCGACGACCTGCGTGCGTTCGTGCGCGACGCGCTCGCGGAACATCCGGAGCTGCGCGACCGGTTCCTCGCGCGATTCGGCGACGCGGGCAGGTCGGTCGAGGAGTACCGCGAGGAGGTAGAGCAGCTGTTCGACGAGCACACGCGGGACTACCCGGTCGTCACGGACGCCATCGACTTCTCGCACTTCTTCGACCTGGCCGAGCAGTACCGCGAGCGCGACCGGTACCCGGACGCGGCGACAGTCTACCGGGCGGTGTTCGAGGGCATCGATGACAACGAGGTCCGCATCGACGCCGCCTACGACCACTACGCGAGGACCATGCAGTCGGCACTCGACGGGTACGTCGACTGCGTGCTCGCGGCCGAACCGAGCCCCGAAGCGTTCGAAAAATACGCCGGCGTTCTGGAGACGCAGGCGGCCTCCGACCCGCCGGTCAACAGCGAGCAGTTCTGGCGGGCACTCGAGGACCTCGAGGACCGGCGATGACGCCGGTACGTCTTCGCAACCGGAGGTCGTAACGACTCGGATACATGGACTACCCGAGCCGGGAGGAAATCCGTTCGCTCTGTACGGAACAGTCCTTCGAGTGGGGTGTCGACTACTGGAAGCAGGGTCGGATCCGCCTCTGCCCCGGAGCGTAACCACCCCCACGAACGTTTATCGGCGATGCCGGGACCAGACCCGTGATGCATGGTCGGGACGAGAGACATCGGTTCGCTGCCAGCGACGATACTGCGGGACACCCGCGAGCAGCGTCCGTGGGCGTTCGACGGTTGTGGCGTCGAGACGCGCGACGTGACGCTCTCGACCGGCGACTACGCGGTCCCGTCGTACTGTACCCACGATGCGGAACCGGACACCTATCACCCGGCGTTCGCGGTCGAGCGCAAGTCCGGCCAGGACTTCCTCGATTCGCTCACCCACGGCAGGGACCGATTCGAGGCCGAATTGCAGCGAGCATCCGGGTGGTCCCGACCCCTCGCGGTCGTCGTCGAGACGTCGTGGGAGACCCTCCTCCGGGGTCGCGGATGCATGGCGTGGCGGGACGTCCATCCGAACCAGGTCGTGGGCACGGTCTCGGCGTGGAGCCGGCACTACAACGTGGTGTTCCGTTTCACCGAGACTCGACGGCGAGCCGAACTGTGCGCGTTCCTGCTGCTCGTCCATCACGGTCTGGTTCGACGGCTCGACGAGAGGTGACGTGTGAGAGCCAAGGGTGGGATTCGAACCCACGAATTCTCGATTACAAGTCGAGTGCTTGAACCGGGCCCAAGCTCCCTTGGCGCACGCGGTAGTATTCAGTCGTCCCTTGTGTGCGTATCGCTTTCGGTGGCGGGCTCCTCGCCGCCCCCGTCCACGGGCTCCCCGGCGTCGCCCGCTCCCTTCGAGTCGTCGGCCGACCGCTCGAACTGGACGCGGTGGGGTTCGTAGCCCGCCTCGCGGTAGAACCGCCGGGCGTCATCGTTGGCTGCCAGCACCTCGAGGAAGAAGGCGTCACAGCCACGGTCGCGCAGTCGCTCCTCGGCGGCGGCGAGGAGCGCAGCCCCGACGCCCCGGCCGCGCCGGTCCGGGACGACGTAGACGTTCTCGACGAACCCGCGGGTGACGTCCTGCTCGTAGACGCCGGACTCGACGTCGAACGTGACGAACCCGATCGGGTCGTCGCCGTCCGTGGCGACCAGCAGCGAGTCGGTGACGATCCCCCGGAGCGCGGCCTCGCGGGCCCGCTCGCGGTTGGGTTCGGCGAGCAGGTGCGAGCCGTGCCGGCGCTGGTCGGCGGCGAGGTCGACCCACATGTCGGCGACGGCGTCGGCCGCCTCGGTTGGCGGCCGTTCGACGGTCACCTCGGTGGGGGTCCGGTCCGCGGTCACCGCTCGAGGGCGTCGACCGCCGGGAGCGGGTCGCCGGTGAGCATCCGCAGGCAGGCGCCGCCGCCGGTCGAGACGTGGGTGAACCCCCCGATTCCGAGCTGTCGGAGCGCGGCCGCGGTGTCCCCGCCGCCGACGATGCTCAGTTCGGCGCGCGTGGCCGCCTCGAATATCTCGCAGGTGCCGACCGCGAACGTCTCCTCCTCGAAGACGCCGGCGGGGCCGTTGAGGATGGCCGTCCCCGCCCCGTCGAGCAGTTCGGCGTAGGCGCTGATCGTCTTCGCGCCGACGTCCATCGCCGGCGCCTCGGCCGGGAGGTCCTCGACGTCGAGCTCGGTCCGTTCGCCGTCGCGCTCGATGGCCACGTCCCGGGGACGGTGTATCAGCGCGTCGTACTCGTCGAGCAGGTCGCCGGCCCGGCGGACCGCCTCCGTCGAGCGCTCGTTGACGACCCTGGCGCTCGCGGCGCCGAGCTGGACACCGTCGGCCAGCAGGAAGGCGTTCCCGACGACGCCGGTCGTCAGTACCCCGTCGGCGATGCCGCGGTCGAGCACCGAGCGGGCGACGTCGAGGGAGTCCTCGACCTTCGCCCCGCCGAGGACGTAGTACCGGGGGCGTGGAGCGTTCCCGAGCGAGCCGAGGACGTCGAGCTCGCGCTCCATCACCCGGCCGGCGAAGGAGGGGAGCCGGGGCGGGAAGCCGACGAGGGAGGGCTGGGAGCGGTGGGCCGCCGCGAACGCGTCGTTGACGTAGACGTCGAGCACGGGCGCGAGCCGCCGCACGAGGTAGGTCTCGGCGGCGGCCTCGGGGTCGAACTCCATGTACTCCTCGCTGTAGAAGCGGGTGTTCTCGAGCACCACCGCCTCCCCCCGATCGAGCGCTCCGACGGCCTCGCGGGCGTTCCGGGTGAAGGTCCCGTCGCAGTAGCCGACCGGCGCGTCGAGCAGCTCGTCGAAGCGCTCGGCGTGCGCGGCCAGGTCCACGAAGTCGTCCCCACCCGGACGGCCCTGGTGTGCAAGTACGGCGACACGGGCGCCCCGCGAGGAGAGTTCGTCGAGCGTGTCGAGGTGCGCCCTGAGCCGGGCGTCGTCGGCGAGCCCGTCGTCCCCGTCCAGCGGGCTGTTGACGTCGACCCGAACGCCCGCCGCGAGTCCGGACGGGTCGAGGTCGTCCAGCGTCCGTGCCATACCCGGACTCCCCGGCCCGCCACGAAAGGGTTTGTGGCACGGTAGTGCCGTGACCGGTCCGGCCGGCCGGCTCCCGGGCGGCAGGCTCCCGGGTGGTCGGTTCCGCTCGACGCGACAGAGTGTTATTTAAGACTCTCCACGCAACAGGCTATCGCATGGGTATAAGCGAAACGTACGCACGGGGCAGACGGCTACTCGGGGCCAACCCGGGTAACGTCCTCCTCGTGGCCATCGTCGTCGTCCTGCTCCTGGACCTGGGGCGACAGCTGCTCGTCGGCCAGCAGCAGTTCTTCCGCCTCGGTGTCCTGATCAAGGACGGCCTGATGCGGGGGCTCGTCATCGGGCTGGCCGGTATCGGCCTCTCGATGACGTACAGCATCCTGAACTTCGCGAACTTCGCACACGGGGACTACATCACGGCCGGGGGGTTCGCCGGCTGGTCGACCACGTACGTCATCGCCGGGGCGTTCGGCGCCCGCGCTGACATCGGTTCGCTGCTCCTCGTCGGGGCGGGCGGGTCGGTGTTCGGCGGCGCGCTGGACATCGGTATCGTCACGACCCCGCTCGCGGTGATCGGGGGGCTCGTCGTCGCGGGGGTGTTCACCGTCGCCCTCTCGCTGTTCGTCGACCGCTACGCGTTCAAACCCCTCCGTGATCGCTCGGGTATCGCCCTGCTCATCACGAGCATCGGGGTCGCGTTCGCGATCCGGTTCCTCATCCAGTTCGTCTTCGGGCCGAGCCGGCGCGGCCTCACGAGCACCCAGCCGTCCGTCGCCGTCCCGTTCGTCGACGGTACCTTCCGGCTCGGGGCCCACGACGTCACGCTCGCGGTCATCGCCGTCGGGCTGATGCTCGGGGTCCACGTCCTGCTCCAGCGGACGAAGCTCGGGAAGGCGATGCGCGCGATGGCCGACAACGAGGACCTCGCCCGGGTCACGGGTATCCCGACCGAGCGGGTCGTCCGCTCCACGTGGATCATCGGGAGCGGGCTCACCGGCGTCGCGGGGTACATGTTCTTCCTCTGGAAGGGGACGATGGGCTACTTCGATGGCTGGCTGCTGTTGCTGCTGATCTTCGCGGCGGTCATCCTCGGCGGTATCGGCTCCATCTACGGCGCCATCCTGGGCGGGCTGATCATCGGCATCACCGCCTCGGTTTCGGTCGTCTGGATCCCGAGCGACTTCGCACGGGCCGCCGCGTTCTTCGTGATGATCGTCATCCTCGTCGTCAAGCCACAGGGGCTGTTCGCCGGGAGGTCGACGGCATGAGCGTGGCCGAACGGCTCCCGGAGCCGGTCGCGGCGCTCTGGGAGAACGACGTCACGAAGATATCCGCGCTGCTCGCGGCCATCTACGCCGTGTACGTCCTCTCGGGGGTCCTCCTCGGGTTCTCCGCGCGCGGCCAGATCAACTCCATCGCCAGCCTCACCTTCTACATCGCGGTGTTCGCGCTGCTCGCGCTCGCGCTGAACCTCCACTGGGGATACACCGGGCTGTTCAACATCGGCATCGTCGGTTTCATGGCCGTCGGCATCTACGTGATGGCGATCGTCTCGAAGGCGCCCCTGTTCGCTGCCGAGACGGGCCGGTCAGGCGGGTTCGGCCTCCCGATATGGGCCGGCATCGTCGCGGGGACGCTCGCCGCAGCGGTGCTCGGGCTGGTGGTCGCGCTCCCGGCGCTGCGGCTCCGTGCCGACTACCTCGCCATCGTCACCATCGCGATGAGTGAGATCCTCCGGTTCACCTTCCTCTCGGGGGACTTAGAACAGTTCGAGGTCGCGGGCTACGTCGTCGGGCTCGGCGGGGGCTCCGGGCTCATCCTCGATTTCACCCAGCCCGTCGAGGCGCTGTTCACGGCGCTGGGGCTCTGGAACGCCTACCTCGGGTTCGTCGACGTCGTGGGGACGGTCGTCCCGAACAACCCGAAACCGGTCGTCGACAGCCTGGTCTACGCCGTCCTCCTGCTCGGAGTCGTCGCGGTCTACTACGCCCTGCTCCGGCGGATGGGCAACTCCCCGTTCGGGCGGGTCCTCAGCGCCATCCGCGAGGACGAGGAGGCGACGAACGCGCTGGGGAAGAACACGGACGTCTTCAAGACGAAGGCGTTCATGGTCGGCTGTGGCCTGATGGGGCTCGGCGGCATCCTCTGGTACATGACCCAGGGGGCCATCACCCCGAACACCTACCGGCCGAGGCTCACGTTCTTCGTCTGGATCGCGCTCATCATCGGCGGCGCGGGCTCGAACACCGGGAGCGTCATGGGCGGGGCCATCTTCGCCGCGGTGCTGTTCCAGGGCCCCCGGTACCTGAAGAACGTCATCGAGCAGTTCGTCGAGGTGGACGCCCCCTCGGGGTTCGGTCCGGCGGTCTCACCACTGGTGTCGAACCTCGACCCCGTCCCGTTCGCGCTGTACACCATCGACAGCATCCGGCAGCTCCAGCTCGTCATCATGGGGCTGGTGCTCGTCTACCTGATGCACAATCGCCCGGAGGGGCTGCTCGGCCACCGCAAGGAGCCGGCCTCGGCCGTCCCGATCGACCGGCCGCCGGGGTCCGCCGGCGAAGGCGGTCGCGGGGGCACGCCGCCGGCCGCCGCCGACGGCGGCACCGGCTCCGATCCGGGAACCGGCTCGGGAACGGGGACCGGACCGGAAACGGAGTCCGGGGGGCGCGATACCGATGAGTGACGGCGGGGTCGACGAGGCGGCGGTGCAGGACAACGTCCCGGACGACGCCGACGTCGAGATATCCGAGGCCGAGGCCCACGATTCGGCGGCCGAGGAGGCCGCAAAGCACGTCCCCCGCGGGATACCGCTCCGCGTCGATGACCTCCACAAGCGGTTCGGGGGCATCACCGCCGTCGACGGCGCCTCCTTCCAGGTCGAGGAGGGGACGCTGACGGGGCTCATCGGACCGAACGGTGCCGGCAAGTCGACGACGTTCAACTGCATCACCGGGGTCCTGAAGCCGACCGCCGGGTCGGTCTACTTCCAGGGCGAGGAGATCACGGGGTTCGCCCCGCACACGGTCGCGAACCGCGGGCTGGTCCGGACGTTCCAGATCGCCCGCGAACTAGAGGAGATGACCGTCCTCGAGAACATGATGCTCGCGCCACGGGACCAGCGCGGCGAGTCGCTCTGGCGGTCGGTGCTGCCGTTCGTTCGGAGATCGGTCGTCGAACAGGAGGGCGAGGTGCTCGACCGCTGCTGGGAGATGCTCGACTTCTTCGAGATCGACCACCTCGCACACGAGTACGCCGGCACCCTCTCGGGTGGCCAGCGCAAGCTCCTCGAACTCGCACGGGCGCTGCTGACCGACCCCGAGATGCTGCTGCTGGACGAGCCGTTCGCGGGCGTGAACCCCTCGCTAGAGGCCCGCCTGCTGGAACACATCCACGAACTCCGCGAGCAGGGCTACACGTTCCTCATCGTCGAACACGACATGGACCTCATCATGCAGAACTGCGAGCACGTCATCGTCATGCACCAGGGGCAGGTGCTCATGGAAGGCACCCCGGAGGACGTCCGGAACGACGAACGGGTCATCGAAGCCTACCTGGGAGGTGAGGTGTAGGATGAGCGGGACCGAACCCGTCGAGGGAGCGGAGGACGGCAGCAGTACCCGGGACGGCTCCTCGGACGGCTCGGAGCCCGGGGATCCCGAGGAGACCGCCGGGGCCGCGACGGAGGTCTCGACGTGGTCGGACAGCCTCCTGCGGGTCAGGGACCTGGACGCGGGCTACGGCGACCTGCAGATACTCACGGACGTCACCATGGACGTCCGCGACGGCGAGTACGTCACCATCGTCGGGCCGAACGGCGCGGGCAAATCGACCGTGATGAAGTCCGTCTTCGGCCTCACCGCCCTCATGGGCGGGACCGTCACGTTCGACGGGACGGACATCACCGGGTGGAAGCCCGAGGACATCATCCACGAGGGGCTGGGCTACGTCCCGCAGAACGACAACGTGTTCCCGACGCTGACCATCCGCGAGAACCTCGAGATGGGTGCGTACATCCTGGACGAGGTGCCCCAGGACGCCCTCGAGACGGTGTTCGAGCGGTTCCCGATCCTCGAGGAGCGACAGGAGCAGCGCGCGGAGAACCTCTCCGGGGGCCAACAGCAGATGCTGGCGATGGGCCGGGCGCTGATGCTCTCGCCGCCGCTGCTGCTGCTCGACGAGCCCTCGGCGGGGCTGGCACCGGACCTCGTCGACGAGATGTTCGAGAAGGTCGACGAGATCAACGACACCGGGACGGCGATCCTGATGGTCGAGCAGAACGCCAAGGAGGCGCTCCGCCGGTGTGACCGGGGGTACGTCCTGGTCAACGGCCAGAATCGCTACGAGGACTCGGGCGAGGCGCTGCTGGCCGACTCGCAGGTCAGACAGGACTTCCTCGGCGGGTAGCGGCCGAAAGAGACGGGGTTCGATCGCGGCGGGGTCGGTTTCGACGCCGCCGTTCAGTTGCCCGAGGTTAGCGCCTCCTGCACGACGGACGTGTAGGAGGACTCGTTCTGGTTGTAGGCGATCTGGGCGAACACCTCGCCGCCGAACTCGTCCTCGAAGACGCCCGCGTACCGCTCGGAGAGCTGCTGGCCGTAGTCGTTGTTGACGTACAGCGTCGCCGTGGTCGCGCCCTCGAGGCGCTCTGCGGCGACCTGTGCCATCACGCGGCCCTGCAGCCGGTCCGAGGGCGCGGTCCGGAAGATGTAGTCGTCGTCGTCGAGGTTCGTCACCGACAGCGCCGTCGAGGACGGCGAGCAGCCGACGACCTGGTTCGGGATGAACGCCTGCTGGGAGACGGGGACGTTCACGCCCGAGGACGCCGAGCCACAGACGAACGGCACGCCGGCGTTGACCAGCGAGTTCGCGGCCGCGACGCCCGCGCTCGGGTCCGTCTGGGTGTCTTCGACCTGTGCGTCTACGTCGAGGTCGAGGTCGGAGTCGTTGACCAGCGTCGCCGGGAGCTCCGCCGCCTGGATCATCGGCTGGCCGGTCGAGGCGAGGTTGCCCGTCTCGGGTAGCAGGATGCCCAGCGAGATGGACCGCCCGAACCCGCCGGGGCTGCTGTCGGCCGACGGGCCGGCCCCCTCGGGGTTCGCTCCCTCGAAGTTCTGGACTTCCTGGCTCTCGGTCCCCTCCTCGCTGGCGCCGAGGAACTCCCAGATGGCGTACGCGGCCGAGGCCGGATCGCCGTTCTGGTCGAAGTTCGTCACCGAGGAGGCACCCTGGTAGTTGATTTCCTCGCCGTTGGCGGCCGCCTCGACCCCCTCGATGAGGTTCTGCGGGCCGATCTCTGTCCCGCCGGGGTTGGCGATGCGGCGCATCTGGTCGCGGACGGCCGTTCCGCTGTTCTCGCCCGCCGCCGCGTTCGCCAGGATGCCGATTGCGGCCGAGTCGTAGGACTGGGACGTGAACACGCCCGGCCCCTCGCCGTACTCGTCCTGGAACTGCTGGGTGAACGCCTCCTGGTTCGGGCCGCCGGCCGCCGGCGCCGTCCCCGTGACGTTCTCCATGTCGTTGCCGACCTGCCCCGGGAGCGCGCCGTCGCGCAGCCCGTCCGGGATGAGGATCTCCTCGCTCCCGTCGCTCTGACTGTAGTAGTCCCGGAACAGCTGGATGCCGTCCTGCGGGTAGCCGATGATGACGAGGACGTCGGGGCCGCCGTCGCCGCCGTCACCGCCGTCACCCATCGTCTCGGTCGGGGTGTCGTCGCCGCCGTCCCCGCCGTCCATCTCCCCCTCGGTCTCGGTCGGCTCGCCGTCGCCGCCGTCGCTGCCGCCATCGCCGCCATCGCCGCCGTCGCCGCCGGTACAGCCCGCGAGCGCGGCGATACCGGCCACGCCAGCGCTCTTGAGCCACATCCGGCGCGAGACGTTTCTTTGTGGTGTCATACCACTGGCCTATTCAATCGGCCCACTTATAAATGTGACTCGATGCCGATAGTCCTACCCCGGATTCACAGGCATTACCGCGGTCGGCCGGAGGGTTCGACCTGCCGCCGTGTGCCGAGTGGCGTAGTCCCGCGAGGATGGGCTACGAGTAACTCCAATACTCCCTATCAGACGTCCCGACAGTCCGGACAGAGGAGCCGGCCGTCCCGCTCGAGGAGGTCCCGGGAGAGCGCCCCACACTCCTGACAGATGCTCTGGTCGGAGACGGCGCGGTCGGTCGCCACGGCGCGGTCGTCCCCGATCGCGTCCCCGTTCAGCGACGGGTCGAGGTCGGCCGGCTCGTCGTAGCGCTCGATGGTCGTCGCCGAGAGCAGGTCGTGCTCGGTCAGCACCCCGACCACCCCTTCGTCGGTGACGAGCAGCCGGCGACGCCCCCGAGCGGTCATGGTGTCGACGGCGGCGTCCGCGGCGCTGTCCGGAGCGACCGTCGGGACCGGACCGAGCACGACGTCGCCGACCGACACCGTCTCCGGATCCCGTCCCTCGCTGACCACGCTCAGGACGTCCCGCTCGGTCAGCAGTCCGACGGGTTCCTGGCCGCGGAGCACCACCGCACACTCGGCGTCCTCCGCCAGCAGCAGCTCGGCGACGGACCGCACGTCGTCGGACTCGCTGACGCCGACGAACTCACGGTCCATCACCTCCCTGACGGTGAGTTCGGTGTTCATACCCCGGCGTTGGCCACAGCACGGCTAAAAGCTACCCCCGGCAGGCTTATGTCACGACGTGACAAACACCCGCGGTTGGAGCGCTCAGCGCTCGAACTCGACGGTCGTCCCCTCGTGGCGGCAGGTCTCGAGGGCGTGCTTGGCGGCGATACCGGCCGACTGGGCCGTCCGGGCCCGACCGACACCGACCTTCAGGTCGACGCCGACGGCCTCGTTGACGTGCTCGCAGGCGTCCGCGAACTCGGCTTCGGTCAGCCCTGAGCAGACGGCGATGACGTTGTCCCCCCCGACGAAGAAGGAGAGCGAGTCGTGGGCGCGCCGCATGTAGCGCATCAGCTCGGCGTACCCCTGTTCGATGTGGATGAACGTGTCGAACTCGTTGAGCCGGTCGGTGTACTTCCCCGTGGCGTCGTTCACGTCGAAGTGTGCGATCTGGACGTCCTCGGGGGTACGCTCCGTCTCGGGGAGCGGGCTCCCCCGGAGGATCTCGGTGCGCCCCTCGTCCTGTGCGCTCCCGGCGTCCTGGAGCTGGTCGGTGGCGACACCCAGCGCGGCTGCCGGCGACGGATCGACGGCGACCGACAGCGACACCGAGACGGGGTAGCGGTTGCCCACCGACTCCTGGATGAGCGAGTGGGCGTCGGTGTCGAGGCCGTTCGTCACCGCCACCATGTTGTCGAACCGCGAGAAGAAGACGTACCCCTCCCGATTGCCGACGAGCTGTGAGAGGTCGGCGTAGAGCCGCGACTGGAGGGTCTGGAGGTCGACCTCGCGCCGGGGTTCGGGCGTGACCGTCCACGGCCCGTAGTTGTCGATCTGGACCAGGGAGAGCTGCGTGTTCGTCACGAGCGGGACTGTGCGTCGGTGCCTTATACGCGTTATCGTTCACGTATGTGTGATGGTCGGTGGCCGGGAACGGTGACCGGGCGAACCGACCGCCCGGGGCGGCGATCACCAGGCGCCGTACGGTCCGGTGGGCGGAAATCCGGGGGTTCATAGGCCCCCGCTCGGACGGCCGGATAATGGCAGTCCCCTCGCTCGTCGTGGCTATCGGCGGCGGGACCGGCGCGGGCAAGACGACTATCGCCCGGCGGATAACCGGGGGCGTCGACTCCGTGTCGGTCGTGCCGCTCGACAACTACTACCGGTGGCGCTCGGATCTCCCCCTCGAGGAGCGCCGCGAGACCAACTACGACCACCCCGACGCGTTCGACTGGCCGCTCGTCCGCGAGCAGCTCTCGGCGCTCTGTGGGGGTCGGACGATCGAGATGCCACAGTACGACTTCACCGTCCACGACCGCACCGGGGAGACCGTCGCCGTCGAGCCCGGCGAGGTGGTGGTCGTCGAGGGGATCCTCGCGCTGTACGACGACGCCCTCGACGGGATGCTCGACCTCCGTCTCTACGTGGAGACCGACGCAGACGTCCGGATCCTCCGGCGCATCCGTCGGGACGTCCTCGAACGGGGCCGGGACCTCGCGGGCGTGATCGAGCAGTACCTCTCGACGGTGAAACCGATACACGAACAGTTCGTCCGGCCCACGAAGGCCGAGGCCGACCTCGTCATCCCCGAAGGAGCCAACGAGACGGCCGTCGACCTGCTCCGCGAGCGGGTCCGGGCCGTCGTCGGGAGCGATCCCCCCGAACCGTTCTCCGAGTAGGCCGAACTGTCGGCTGTAAGCCCGTGGAAGGTTTCGACGCCTCGGGGTGTCGAACCCCGTCAGGACGTTACGGCCGACGGTGTCACCCCCGACCGCTCTCGGCTTCCCCTCCCTCGTCGCTCCCGTCGTCGTCACCGTTGTCCTCCCAGTAATCGACGGTGTCCTCGAGCCGGTAGTAGCCCGACACCGAGCGCTCCTCGGTCGACCCGGGCGGGGCGCCCGCGTAGACGCCGAACGTCCCCGAGTCCGGGTAGACGGTCACGTCCGGCTCGACCATCGTCGAGAGCATCAGGTACCGCATCGGTTCGTCGCCGTCGTTCGCCACGTGGTGGCCGCCGCCCTCGCCGACCGGGAACGCGAGGTAGTCCCCCTCGATCACCATCACCTCCCCGTCGGGGCCGCGAACCCGGCCCGACCCCGCGAGGACGTACATCGCCTCCTCGTTGGCCGTGTGGTAGTGGTAGGGCCAGGCGCGCTCGCCCGGCGAGAGCTCGTAGAGGCTAGCACCGAGTCGGTCGCCCCCCGCGGCCCCCGCGAGCCGCTTGCGCCTGAACCGTGCGTCGCCCTCGTCGTACGCCTGCCAGTCG
>JAZKST010000010.1:0-77975 GCA_036625905.1 Haloarculaceae archaeon | reverse complement strand
CGAGCGTCTCGCCCGTCGCGGGGTTCTCCGAGTCGAACGTCTCCGTGCCGTCGCCTTCGGTCCACTCGCCGTCGACGTAGTGTCTGTACGGATCGGATGCCATACTGGGAACCACGCGGATGGAGGCTAATAAGCACCCCCGCCCATGGGAGGCCGTCGCGCCGAGGTTGAGAGCGCACGGCCCCGTCGCGGAACGGACCTCCCGACGTGGAGGACGAGGGATACCACCCAGAAAGCGGAACGACGCCCACGAGCGACACCGAGGACGCGAACCGGATTCGCACGCCGGGCGCGGTCGCCCGCGAGTTCTTCCTCGAGTACGACCCCGGGGAGATGCCCTGTCCGACGCTACTCGAACATGGGTTCGTCCACAGCGCCCCGGTCCGCATCGAGGACGGCCACGAGGCGGGCTACTACCGGTGGCCGCGCGAGGCCTCCACCCGGGAGCTGGCCGACGGGCTCGACGTCTCGAAGACGACCCAGCTCGAACACCTCCGGAAGGCGGAGACCAAGCTCCTCGCGCCCGAGCGCTCCTGACCTCGCCACCCCGGGCTACCGACCGGGGACGTCAGTCGACGAGCGCCCGAAGTGCGAACAGCGCGTTGCGTCGCCGCTCGCGGATCCGCCGGTAGAAGTAGGAGAACCACTTGCGGCCGTAGGGGACGTACTGGTACACCGGGTACTCCCGGGCGAGTTCGGTCTGTGCGTCCTCGCGGACGCCCATCAGCATCTGTATCTCGAAGTCGGTTCCGTACTCGCCGTGGAGTTCGCGGGCCCGACCGATCATCGTCGGGTCGTGGCTCCCGACCGCGACGCCGTCCTCGAACTCCCCGAACATATACTCGAGGTCCTCGCGGTAGGCCTGGTCGACCCGCTCCTTGCTCCGGTAGGCGAACTCCCGCGGCGGGTCGTACGCGCCCTTCACGAGGCGAACCTTCCCGGGCAGGTCCGCGAGCCGCTCGAGGTCCTCCCGGGTCCGCTTGAGGTTCGACTGCACGCAGACGCCGACGTTCCCGTCGGTGTCGCGAGCGTGGTGCTCGTAGGCGTCGAGCGTCGCGTCGGTCGTCGTGTGGTCCTCCATGTCGATCCAGACGAACGTGCCGTGTTCGTCAGCGACGTCGACGATAGACGCGAGGTTCTCGCGGAACAGGTCCTCGGAGACGTCGAGGCCGATCTGCGAGGGCTTGACCGAGACGCAGGCGTCGGCGTCGACGGCCGCGAGCCGCTCGACGACGTTCCCGTAGACCGCGGTGTCGGCCGCGGCGTCCGCGGGGTCCTCGTAGTGCTCCCCGAGGAGGTTGAGGATGGTTCCCACCCCGCGTCGTTCGAGTTCGCAGGCGTGCTCGATGGCCTCCTCGGCCGTCTCGCCCGCGACGAAGTCGTTCGCGACCGGCGGTATCATACCCGGTACTCCGGGCCCGGCACACGTAAAACGGGCCCCGACCATCCGGTTCGAAGACGTTTCCGTGAAACGAACCCGACCGTCACACCGTCCGGTCGACGGTGGAGGTACGCCCGGACATCGACACCGTCACTCGGCCCCTACAGCTTGCGCTCGGCGTCCTCGGCGAGCTCGGCCATCCGCTTGCCGATCCGGCCCGCGTCGGAGAACTCGTCCTCGCTCATCACCTCGGCCAGCGCGTTGCCCAGAACGAACACGGCGTGTTTGTGCTCGCTCTTCGACTTGTGGACGTCGTCGGGCGAGACGTCGAGCTCGTCGTACGGGTCGAACAGCGACCCGTCGACCTCGTCCATCCGGCGGAACGTCTCCATGATGGCGACCATGTGTTCGTGGAGTTCCAGGAGCTCTTCCTTGTGCATACGCGTCTATACTGCGGGTGACGACTAAAACGGTTGCGCGGTATCGGCTCTCACCCGCGGGTCGAAGGGGAGAGGGTCCGGTCCCGGGGTGGTTCGATCAGAAGACGTACTCGTCCTCGTGCCCCATCATCCCGTCCTCCTCGTACTCCGGGTCCTCGTCCTCCATCGGTCCGCTGGTCTTGTAGGCGCGGATACCCGTCGACAGCAGGTCCTCGATCGCCTCCTCCCGGTTCACGAACTCGCCCTGCTCGACCATCTGGGCGATCTGCATCTCGAGGTGCTCGGGGACGGTGATCTCTACCTTGGGCATCTGTTCGTGATACGGTTCGGCAGTAGGGTATTTAATTCCTGTGGGGTGGATTCTCGACGTGCAAAAACGTGGCCGGAAGACCGGGAAACTTTCGGCTGATTCACGAAGAAACGTTTTCGTTTTCCGTACTCATATCGCATATACTATATATACTGCATTCATATAGCACAATATATATTTTTGCGTTCGTATCGGATATAGTATGAGTTGGCGTCGACCGCGAGCCGTAACACGTAGGCCGCTGGTCCCCGTCTCGGGGGTATGTCCGAGACCACGGATCGGATACGGGACGTCACCGACCTCTACCGCGAGTTCGGCGACGACCGGCTCCCCCCGGGACAGCGCGAGACCACCGCGTTCCCCGTCCTCGACAAGGGCGGCACCCCCTCGATGGATCCCGACGAGTGGACGTTCGAGATCCGGGGCGCGTGCGAGAACCCGCTCGATCTCTCCCTCGAATCGTTCCGCGACCTCCCCGGCGAGACGCAGCGACAGGACTTCCACTGCGTGACGGGCTGGTCGCGCTTCGACAACGAGTTCCACGGCGTCACCTTTCCCACCCTCGCCGAGCGCGCCGGGGTCCACGGCGACGCCGTCCACGTCGTGTTCCACGCCGGCGACGGCTACACGACCGATCTTCCGCTCACGGCGTGCATGCGCGAGGAGGTCCTGTTCACCTGGGAACTCGACGGCGAGCCGCTCCCCGCCGACCACGGCGGCCCTCTCCGAGTGGTCACGCCCCACCGATACGCGTACAAGGGCGCCAAGTGGGTGACGGGCGTCGAGTTCCTCACCGAACCCCGACGGGGCTACTGGGAGAAGCGGGGGTACTCGGTGACGGCCGATCCCTGGAAGGAAGACCGCTACGCCTGAACCTCTTTTGGCCGGGGGGACCTCGCTCGCGCCGCTCGCTCGGACCCCCCGGCCAAAACCCGTTCATGCCAAAAGCCGCTCGCTCGGTCGCTTCGCGCCCTCGCTCGCGGTACAGTGGCTGGTGCTCCGTTCCCTGTTCGGTCGTGCGTCGCTGACCGCTCGCCCGTATATCGTCGGACAAGTGCTGTGATACATCTCGCCGCGGACCGTCCTGACGGCATCGTATCGACCCTCCTGTAGAGGGTATCGCTCCCCGATTCGCCGGCCTCCGAGCGCCGCCGGGATAGTTACCATCAAAACGCTGGGGTCCCAAGACGGGGTAATGGAACCGTTGCGTGGCGAGGCGGCGCCGTCCCGCGAGGGGGTGGGCGGGTCGGTCGTCAGCCGGAGCGTCGAGGTGCCCCCCCCCTCGGTCCGGGCGGTCCTGGGTCGGGCCGAGCGACCACGTATCCTCTGGACGGCCCCCGACGAGCCGACCGTGGTGGGGAGCGGGGCGGCCACCGCGATCACGGCCACGGGGGAGGACCGGTTCGACGAGGTCCGCTCGGGTGCGGACGCGCTGTTCGCCGCCGGGGACGTCCATGCCGGAGCCATCGCCGCCCGGCCGCGGCTGTTCGGCGGTCTCGCCTTTCACGACGATCACTCCGGGTCCCCTCCGTGGGACGGGTTTCCGGGCGCGATGTTCCTGCTCCCCGAAGTGCAGGTGACGTACGCGGCCGGCGACCCGCCGGACGCCGACCGGGCGTGGCTCACGGTCAACGCGGTCGGTTCGGACGCCTCGCCGTCGGCGGTCGAGGAACGGCTCGAACACGAGCGGACGGTCATCCGCGAACTCCCCGATCCCGGACCGGTGGCCCGGCCGCCCGGGGTATCGAGCCGCGAGCGGACCACCTCCCGGGCGGACTGGCACGACAGCGTGACCGCCGCGGTCGAGCGCATCCACGACGGCGAGCTCCGGAAGGTCGTCCTCGCACAGGCGCTCCGGGCGACGCTCGGGTCGCCGCTCTCGATTCCCGACGTCATCGCCCGCCTCGGCGACAGGTACCCCGACTGCTACCGCTTCCTCGTCGGCCCGGAGGACGCGGGCTCGTTCTTCGGCGCCACCCCCGAGCGGCTGGTCTCGCTCCGCGGCCGGACCGTCGAGACGGGCGCGCTCGCGGGCACCACGGGCCGCGGGGACACCCCCGAGGAGGACGAGTGGCTGGCCCGCGAGCTGTTCGACGACCGGAAGAACACCCACGAACACGAACTGGTGGCCGACGCCATCCGCGACCAGCTGGATCCGCTCGCCTCGAGCGTGGCGACCGGGAGCCGCCGGGTCCGCCGGCTGGCGACCGTCCAGCACCTCGAGACGCCCATCACGGCCGAACTGCGGGAGGACGAACACGTCCTGACGCTGGTCGAGGCGCTCCACCCGACGCCCGCCGTCGGCGGCCTCCCGCCGGACCGCGCCCTGCAGACCATCCGCGAGACCGAGCGGTTCGACCGCGGCTGGTACGCTGCCCCGGTCGGATGGTTCGACGCCGCAGGCTACGGCTCCTTCGCCGTCGCGCTCCGCTCGGCCGTTGCCCGAGAGGACGTCACCACCCTGTTCGCCGGCGTCGGCATCGTCGCCGACTCGGACCCCGACCGCGAGTGGGACGAGGTCGACCTGAAGTACCGCCCGGTCCTCGACGAACTCGAATGACCGGCGACGAGACCGCCCCCCGACGGGACGGCCGGCCGGACCCGGCCGAGGCCCCCAACCGGAACACGCTGTGGGGCCGGGTGATCGTCGACGAGCTCGTGAAGGCCGGCGTCGACGCGGCGTGCATCGCCCCCGGGTCGCGTTCGACGGCGCTGACCGTCGCGTTCGCCGAACACCCCGACGTCCGCGTGTTCTCCCACCTCGACGAGCGCTCGGCGGCCTTCTTCGCGCTCGGGCGGGCGAGACGGACCGGCCGACCGACGCCGCTGGTCTGCACCTCCGGCACTGCGGCGGCCAACTTCCACCCGGCCGTGATCGAGGCCGACCGGTCCCGGGTACCGATGCTCCTCCTCACCGCCGACCGGCCCCGGGAACTGCAGGACTCGGGGGCGAACCAGACCGTCGACCAGGAGAAGCTCTACGGCGACGCCGTCCGCTCCTATCGCACGCTCCCGGAGCCCGAAGCCGAGCCCCGGAAGGTCCGCTCGCTCCGGACGGCCGTCACGCGAGCCGTCCACACCAGCGGGGGAACGCCGCCGGGACCGGTCCACCTGAACGTCCCGTTCCGCAAGCCGCTCGAACCCACGCCGGTCGAGGGGGACGTTCCGGGGACCTGGGCCGAGGCGCACCCGCTCGCCGCTCGCGGGCGCGACGGCCCGTTCGTGGCCGCGACCCGCGGCCGGGCCGAGCTCTCGGCGGCCGACCGGGGACGACTCGTCGAGGCCGTCGAGTCGGCCGACTCGGGGCTGATCGTCTGTGGCCCCGCGGACGAGCCGACGCCCTCGCGGGACGCCGTCCGTGGACTGGCGCTCGCGACCGGCTTTCCGGTCCTCGCGGATCCGCTCTCCGGGGTCCGCTTCGGCGGACACGTCGGGGCCTCGGGTGTCACGGTCTGTGGCGGCTACGACTCCTACATCGACGGGTTCGACGCCCACCCGGAGGTCGTCGTCCGGTTCGGCGCCTCGCCCACGTCGAAGCCGCTCCGGACGTACCTCCGGGACGCGACCCTCGGATCGGGGGCCCGCCAGTTCGTCGTCGACCCGGCGGGCGGGTGGCGCGAGGCCGAGTTCGCCGCGTCGGACCTCGTGGTCGCAGAGGCGACGCCGCTCGCGGTCGCGCTCTCGGGTCGTGTCGACCGCGCCCCCGGCCCGTTCCACGACCGGCTGGCGGCGATGGAACGGGGCTACTGGTCGCTGCTCGACGGCGAGCGTGACGTCGACGGCGACCGCGAGGCGACCGACGGCGACGGGCACGGATTCATCGAGGGGGACGTCCTCGCCGACGCCGTCGCGCTCGCGCCCGACCCCGCGACGCTGTTCGTCTCGAACTCGATGCCGGTCCGGGACCTCGACCGGTTCGGTCGACCCAGGGACGCCGACCTCGCGGTCCTGGGTAACAGGGGCGCCTCGGGCATCGACGGCATCGTCTCGACCGCACTCGGGGCCGGGAGCGGGACCGACGACCCGCTCGTGCTCGTCACCGGCGACCTCGCGTACTACCACGATTCGAACGGCCTCCTCGCCGTCGAGCGCTGCGGCGTCGACGCGACGATACTCCTCGTGAACAACGACGGCGGCGGCATCTTCTACCTCCTCCCCATCGAGGGGTTCGACCCCCCGTTCACCGAGCAGTTCCGAACGCCACACGGGCTGGACCTCGAGCCGACGGCGGAGCTCCACGGGCTGGAGTTCGCGCGGACCCGTGACCGCGAGACGTTCCGGGAGCGCTACCGCGAGTCGGTCGGCAGCGAGGGCACGCAGGTGATCGAGGTGGCGTTCGACTCGGCGTCGAGCCACCGCGGCCGCGAGGCCCGTCACGAGCGGGTCCTGGCGGCGCGCGAAGCGGGCGACCTCTCCCGGGCGACCGGCGGGTCGGAGTAGCGGTGCCGGATCCGGATCAGGCCGACACACCCAGGAGGGTCGCGACGCAGAGCACCAGCGGGACGCCGGTCGCGACCAGCACGTAGAGCCCGCCGAGCGAGACCACCCCGACCCCGCTGACGGTCAGGGCGACGGGGAGCACGAGCAGCCAGGCCCCGAGGACGGCGATCCCGATCTCCGGCCGGGCGATCAAGTAGCCGAGCATCGCGAGCGTGCAGAGCCCCACCAGGAGGTTCACGCCGAGCGGGAACAGGGGCGTCACCGTGCTCGCCAGGAAGACGGGGTAGGCCGCGAACGTCGCCAGCGCGGTGGCCGCCCCGGTGGGACCGATCCGCGACTGCCACGCGCCGACGAGTGCGCCCGCGAAGCCGAGCCACCGCGCCAGCCCGTATGCGAATCGACCGAACGCCTCCTGTTCTGTCGCCGTCCCCCCGCTGTCGGTCCCCGATCCCCCTCGGCCGTGGCCGGTCGTGTCGTACCCGCCGCGCCGTCCGCTCGTGGATCGACTCCCGGCCGCTCGGCGGCCGCGGCTCGATCCCTCCGTCCGGTCGCCGGTCCTCGGGGCCCCGGAGGACGCCTCCCGCCCGGTCCCCGACCGTCCGTGGTCGTCGAGTGCGATATACGCGCCGTGGCCGAGGCGGTCGTAGCGCCGGCGCTCGTGCTCGTCGGCGAGCACGTCGTGGGCGCGCTTGAGACGCCTGAACCGCCGGCCGGCATCCGCCGCGTCGCTCACGTCGGGGTGGGTATCCTTCGCCCGTTCGCGGTAGGCGGCCCTGACCTCCGCGGCGCTCGCGTCCTCCTCGACGCCGAGCGTCTCGTAGAACGTCGGCTCCGACCCCCCGTTCCCGGACGGATCCGCCATCGTCCTTCCTGGTGGGTGACGGGTCTAAACCCTTCCTACGGGGCCGTCGCGGTGAACGGTATCCCGACGGTGGCGGGTCCTCCGTGGCGTGGGGTCGAACTCATGCTATCGGACGTACCTGTTCGAATAGCATCGCCGTAACGGGGCGGCGATGTCGTTCGGGGGCGTACGTCCGACAGTATCAACCCTTTTGTGCGGGCCGGGCGTCGGCTCGGCATGGTTTCCGAGCTGTTCGACCCTGGCCGCTGGGAGGCGGTCGGGGAGTTCGACTTCCGGGACATCACCTATCATCGTGGCACTGACCTCGGCGCGGTCCGGATCGCGTTCGACCGCCCGGAGGTCAGGAACGCCTTCCGTCCGGAGACGGTCGACGAGCTCTACGTCGCCCTCGACCACGCCAAGCGACAGACGGACGTGGGGTGTGTTCTCCTCACGGGGAACGGCCCCTCGCCGAAGGACGGGGGCTGGGCGTTCTGTTCGGGCGGCGACCAGCGCGTCCGCGGCGATGCGGGGTACGAGTACAGCGATGCGCGAAGCACATCGGAACGGTCGAGCGGGCGGAGCCCGCGAGACGAGGACGCGGACGACCCCGACGGGGACGAGACGGAGGCCGAGCGCCGCGCCCGACAGGCGCCCCGATTGCACATCCTCGAGGTCCAGCGGCTCGTCCGACACATCCCCAAGCCCGTGATCTGCGTCGCACCGGGTTGGGCCGTCGGCGGCGGCCACTCGCTCCACGTCGTCTGTGACATGACGCTCGCCTCGGCCGAACACGGGAAGTTCCTCCAGACGGACCCGGACGTCGCCTCGTTCGACGCCGGGTTCGGCTCGGCGTACCTCGCCAACCAGATCGGACAGAAGAAGGCCCGGGAGGTGTTCTTCCTCGGGAAGACCTACTCCGCCGAGGAGGCCGAGGAGATGGGCATGGTCAACGAGGCCGTCCCCCACGAGGAACTCGAGGAGGTCGCCATCGAGTGGGCCGAGGCGATCCTCTCGAAGTCGCCGATGGCGATCCGGATGCTCAAGTACGCGTTCAACCTCGACACCGACGGGATGGTCGGCCAGCAGGTGTTCGCCGGCGAGGCCACGCGGCTGGGGTACATGACCGACGAGGCCAAGGAGGGCCGCGACGCGTTCGTCGAGGACCGGGAACCGGAGTTCGATCGGTTCCCGTGGCACTACTGATACTGACGGACGAAAACCCGAGCTATCCGGTTTAGGCACTTTTGTTGGTCAGTATGAGATTCGTGTCGACGACGGGAACCCTCTCGGGGGAACACGGGCCGAATCGGCGGCCGCTAACGCCCGTCGCCGGAACGAGGCTTACGTGGATAGTCCCCCGAACACCCGCGGGGCTACATACGTCGACGACAGACTGGGGGGGCCGGGATCACACTGTACACCTGATGACGCACGAACGGCATCGATACAGCGAGCACCGAACTCACACGCCCCGTCCTGCGGATCCGAGGGCGAGCACGACCAGCGGGTGACGAGACGATGGATACCGGGGACTCCCTCCCGAACGATGTCTCGGCGAAAGAGAAGAGCCTGACTCCGCTGTTCTACCTGTTCGTCGTCCTCCCGACCGTACTGGGGGCGGCCCACCATATCGACCACGTCGTCCGTGGCAACCACGTGGGCTGGCCGCTCACGCCGGAGGTGAACCCGTTCACGTACAGCCTCGCCATCTACCCGCTGCTGGCGATCAGCCTCTATCTGACGGTGACCGACAGGGTCGACGCCGGCTACTGGGCGTGGTTTCTCGCGCTCAGCGCCGGGATGCTCGCGTACTTCCACATCAGTCCGTGGGCGGTCGAACCGCCGCAGGACGTCATGGTACCCTACGAGGACCCGCTCGTCGGCTACCTGGCGTTCGGGGTCCTGCTCGCACTCATCGGGTCGGTCGTCGTCGGGTCGACGTACGCGGCGGTCCTCTGGTACTGTGGCCGGTCGGAAGCGCGTTCGTCCGGGTGAGGCAGCTGTCATCGGCACGAACGAAACCGCGCGGTGGATCGTCCAGTCGCCGTGTCACTATCGGGAGCCGCCACCTTTCTGGTCGTTCCGTTACCCGCTCGTGTGGACTGTCGTAGTCGTTTACGGCCATCAGGGTCGTTCGAGTGATCGCCGTGCACGTCGTTACGACGGCCCGTATCAGGCCGGTACCAGCCGGTAGAGCAGGCCCGGCTTCTCCTCGGTCGCCCGCTCGGCGTAGTAGAGCGCCCCGTCGTCGAGGAGCACCGCGCTCGTGGCGTGGCCCCGTCCTTCGACCGACCAGGTCTCCTCGCCGGTCGCCGCCTCGACGGCGTACATCCGGCCGTCGTACGCCCCCGCGAGGACGTGCTCGCGGGTCGCCGTCACCGAGCCGATGATCCACCCGCCCGCCTGGAAGCGCCACCGCTCCCCCCCGGTGGCTCCATCGAGCGCGTAGAGCCGCGCGTCGTGGCTCCCGACGTAGACCGTCCCGTCGTGAGCGACGGCGGGCCCGGACATGACGTCCTCGTCGGCCGCGAACGACCACGCCTCGGTGCCGTCCTCGAGGTCGACGCCGTAGACGCCGTGGTCCCAGGAGCCGAACACCGCCAGCCCGTCGTGGATCGCGACGGGTCCCTTGATCGCGCCGTCGGTCTCGAACGTCCACGCGCGCTCGAGTTCGGGAAACGACCAGGCGTAGCAGACCCCGTCGTTCGAACCGACGACGAGCCGACCGACGTCCCGGTCGATGGCGACCGTCGAGTGGGGGTGGTCCGTGGGCCGGTGGTCGATCCAGCGGACGTCCCCCGACCCGGCGTCGAGGGCGGCGACGCTCCCGCTCGGGTCGTCGTACTCGACGGCGATGTAGCAGACGCCGTCGAAGTAGACGGGGCTGGAGCCGATAGCGTCGCCGATGCCGGTCCGCCAGCGGCGCTCGCCCGACCCGACGTCGAAGGCGTACATCGCGCCGTCGTACGCGCCGACGTAGACGGTTCCGTTCGCGAGGGCCGGCGTCCCGTGGATCCCACGGATCGTCCGTTCGACCGACGTGTCCCAGCGGACCTCCCCGTCCGGGCTCACCCGTCGCACCGTCCCGGTGTCCCCCGCGATTACGATGTCGCCGTCATCCACCGCGACGGGCGTCGACTTCGCCGCGGTGTGCTCGCCGCGATTTATGGGCATCGTCCAGTCCACCTCGACCGACTCGGGGACGCTCGCGTCGACGTAGCCCCGGTTGCGGAGGCCGCCCCTGAACTGCGTGGCCGCGGTTTCGTCGAGCGACGTCGGGGCGAGCGGGTCGAACTCCTCGTCGGCGGACGTCACACAGCCGGCGAGGAGGGCCGCGGTCCCGGCGCCGACGCTCCGGAGGTACCGCCGTCGTGTGACCATGGCGTATGTGCGCTACCCGTGGCCGGGGTGGAAAAGCCCATCGCGACTGCCGTCCCGTCCGGACCCGGTCGCTCGTCACCGAGTGCGGCCCCTTTCGGGGCCTTTTTCGCCCCCGGTCACGTATCCCGGCGTATGAGTGCGCTGCGCGACGCCCTGCGTGACCTGCCGGACGCCGTCTTCGCGGATCTGCTCGAATCCGAGGACGCGTACCTCCTGGTGGTCGACCTGCCGGGAACGACCGCCGAGACCGTCGACGTCTCCGTCGAGCACGGGCGCCTGCGGATCGAGGCGCGTCGCGAGAAGTCCCTTCCCCCGGAGTTCCGCTACCTCGAGGAGAGCCGGTCGCTGTTCCTCGACGCCGAACTCCCGCTCCCGCCCGACGCCGACGGGAGCGACGCCGAGGCGACCATCCGGCGCGGGGTGCTCGAACTCCGCCTGCCGAAGTCGACACGGGGGGCGACGACGTCGATAGAGGTCACGGACGCGTAGAGGGTCGCCCGAGTGGTGAACCTCAGAACGTACCGGCGGTTCCTCGTCGTCACCCGCCAGTTCCTCCCGCTGCTGCTCGCCTACGCCCGCGATCGTCGCCGGTTCCTCCTTTTCGGCGGCCGCCGGCAGGTCGACGCCGAGACCCGTCGCCGGCGGGCCCGGGCACTGCTCGACTCGATGCTCACGCTCGGGCCGACGTTCATCAAGCTCGGACAGCTCCTCTCGACCCGGCCGGACGTCCTCCCGCCGGAGTACGTCGAGGAGTTCGAGAGCCTCCAGGACAGCGTCCCGCCGGCGCCGTGGGAGGGGGCGAAACGGGTCCTCGAGGAGGACCTCGGCCCCATCGAGGAGCGGTTCGCCGACTTCGACACCGAGGCCATCAGCGGCGCCTCGCTCGGTCAGGTGTACACGGCGAGCATCGACGGGCAGGACGTGGCCGTGAAGATACGCCGGCCCGGCGTCGAGGAGCTCGTCGAGGCGGACCTCCGGGTCATCCGCTTCTCGCTGCCGATACTCATGCAGTTCGTCGGCGAGGCGCGCTCGTTCTCGCTGGAGACGCTGGCCGACGAGTTCGACAGGACGATCCGCGAGGAGATGGACTACGAGCGCGAACGTCGGATGCTCACGGACATCAAGGCGAACTTCGCCGACGACCCGGGTATCCGCATCCCGGCGGTGCTCGAGTCCCACTCGACCGGGCGGGTGCTCACGATGGAGTACGTCCCCGGGACGAAGATCTCCCGGGTCGAGGACCTCGACGCGCTGGGAGTCGACCGGACCGACCTCGCCCGGCGGCTCCAGGAGGCCTACCTCCAGATGCTCATCGTCGACGGCACCTTCCACGCCGACCCCCACCCGGGGAACCTGGCCGTCCAGGACGACGGGACGCTCGTCTTCTACGACTTCGGGATGTCCGGTCGGGTCGACGAGTTCGTCCAGACGAAGATCGTCCAGTTCTACGGCGCCGTCGCCCGACAGGACATCGACGACATCCTGGACACGCTCATCGAGATGGGGACGCTCAGCCCCGACGCCGACCGCCAGCTGATGAGCGACATCATGGAACTGGCGATCCAGGACGCCCGCGGCGAGGACATCGAGCAGTACCGGGTCAACCAGATCGTCTCGCAGGTCGAGGACACCATCTACGAGTTCCCCCTCCGGCTGCCGCCGAACCTCGCGCTCGTCCTCCGGGTCGCGACGGTGGTCGAGGGGGTCTGTGTCACCCTCGACCCCGAGTTCGACTTCATCGACGTGGCGACCGACTACCTCCGCGAGCACGGGTTCCTCGAACAGGGCGTCCGCGACTACATCGAGGACAGTGCCGAGGCGCTCCAGGAGTCCACGCGGGCGGCGCTGCGCACCCCGCCGAAACTGGAGGAGGCGCTCGACCGGATCAACCGCGAGTCGCTCGCCCTGGACGCGAACGTCGTCGACGACGAGCGGGTGTTCGAACGACTCGCCCGCCGCATCATCCTCGGGCTCCTGCTGACTGGCTCGGTCGTCTCGACGGCCATCCTCTGGGCGTTCTCCGACCCGCTTGCGGCGGGCCTCTCGCTGGGTAGCTCGATGCTCGTCCTCGGGCTGCTCTACCGCTCGTTCCGGCGGCGCAAGGGCATCCGGGCGACCCCGCAGTTCACCCGACAGAACCTCAGGCAGCAGCGGGAGGAGTAGGGTGGTCGACCGTAGGGAGGCCACCTCCATCCGAGCGAGGTCAGCCCGGCCGGGTCACGAACTCGAAGCGGGCGCCGCCGGCCTCGTTCTCGGTGAGCGTGACCGACCAGTCGTGGGCCTCGGCGATCGTCCGGACGATGGCGAGCCCGAATCCCGTCCCGTCCTCGGAGGTGGTGTAGCCGGACTCGAACACCTGCTCGCGGTCGTCCTCGGGGATCCCCTGCCCGTCGTCCTCGACGTAGAACCCGTTCCGGTCGGGGAGCGTCCCGACCCGAACGGTGATCCCATCTCCGTTCTCTCCCCCGTCCGCCGGTTGCGTCCCCGCCGTGCCACCCGCTTCTTCCCGCTCGACCGCCCCGTCGATGTCGCCCGCCTCGAGGTCGGTCGAGCCGTGCTCGACGGCGTTCCGGAACAGGTTCTCGAGGAGCGCGCGCAGCCGCGAGGGGTCGGCCTCGACCGTCGGCGGGGACGCCAGTTCGAGGGTCCCGACCGCTCCGAGCCCCTCCCACGCCCGTCCGGCGGTGTCACCGAGGTCGACTGGCGTCGTCTCGCCGACGGCCTCCCCCTCGCGGGCCAGCGCGAGCAGGTCGTCGACGAGGTCGCCCATCCGCTCGACGGCGTCGGCCGCCTTCGCCAGCTCGTCGCTGTCACGACCCTCGCGGGCGAGCGAGAGGTAGCCCTGGGCGACCGACAGCGGCCCACGGAGGTCGTGGCTGACGACGCTCGCGAACTCGTCGAGCCGCTCGTTCTGCCGCTCGAGTTCGCGGCGCGCCCGCCGGTCGGCGATGTTCCGCCCGGTGACTACGATGCCCACGGCCTCGTCCTCGGCGTTCGGGAGGCGTGCCCCGACGAACTCGTAGGGGAGCCGCTCGCCCGCCGCGGTCACCACGTCGACCTCGACGGGTACCGGCCGGCCCTCGTCGGCGGCCGTCCGGAACCGCTCTATGAGCTCCTCGGGGTCGCCGTCGGCGATCATCGCCAGCGTGTCACCCTCGGCCAGCTCCTCGTTGCCGTACCCCGTCACCTCCATCGTCCGGTCGTTCCACCAGACGGCGTGTCCTCCCGGATCGAAGACGATCACGACCTCCGGGACCGCGTCGAGCACCTGTTCGCCGATCGGTCGACTCGGAAGCGACTCAGAGAGTCGACGGTCGCCGTCCCGTTCCTCCCCCGAACCCGGTCTGTCAGTGTTCTCCCCCATCTCTCGTCCTCACCGACGTTCGTCCGCTCGTCCTTGCTTGCACCGCCTCAAATACGTGTCGCCGACGCGACGGACCGTCGTGCGCCGGCGGGCGTCCGCTCGGGTCAGGACTCGTCCTCCCGGAGCTCCTCGAGCTCGGCCTCGACCTCCGGGTCGGTCGAGCTGCCATCGCTCCCGTCCGCGCTCACCGACTCGGCCTCCGTCTCCGAGCCGTTCGTCCCGGCTTCCTTGCCCATCTCGGCCCGGAGCGTGTCGAGTTCGGCCTCGATCTCCGAGTCCGTCCGCGTCGACCGGAGCTCCTTGTCGATCTCGCCCTCGTCCGAAAGGGCGTCGTCGAACGCCCCCGTCTCGTTGAGTTCGTCCATCGCCTCCGAGCGGGCCTCCATCTCCTCGGTCCGTTCCCTGGACCGCTCGATGGCACGGGCGGTGTCCGCCATCTCGTCGCCGACGCCCGAGAGCGCCTCCGAGACCCGCGTGGAGGCCTCGGCGGCCTCGTACCGCGCCTTCATCGTCTCCTTCTCCGTGCGGAAGCGCTCGATGCGCTCCTGGAGCTCGTCCTTCTTCGAGACGAGGCTGTTCTGGGTGTCCTGGAGGTCGGCGATCTGAGCCTCCAGGTCCTCGATCTGCTGCATCTTCTGTTTCTTCTTCTCCAGGGCTCGCCGGGCGAGGTCCTCGCGGTCCTGCCGGACGGCCTCGCGGGCCTGCTCGTTGTGCTTCTCGACGTTCTCCTCGAGGCGGCGCTTCTGTATCTCCAGACGCTTCTTCTGGGTCGTCAGGTCCGCGATGCCCTGTTTGACGTCCTGGAGCTCGTCGCGCATCTTCTCGTAGCTGTAATCGAGCGTCTCGGAGGGATCCTCCGCCGAGCCGATGAGGGCGTTCAGCTTCGAGCGGATCACGTACGATGCACGAGAGAGGATTCCCATGAACCCCGTAGGGAACCCTGGTGTATAAATTCCCACTTCGATGCCGCCGTCGGGCACCACGCAAGCAGGGGGGTTTTGACCCCGACTCACGACCCTCGACCATGCCCGAGGAGCCGGCCGACACGATGCGCGAACGCTCCGCACGGAGCACGCTCTCGGCGTACCTCCTGTTGGAAGTCGACCGGCGGCTCGTCGCGGGCGGGCTCGTGCTCGCCGTCTTCCTCGGTCTCGTTGGCCTCTCGCTGCTCCTCCCCGACCCGGCGGCCGCGCTACGCTCCGGGGACCCCGGCGAGACGGGGTTCCAGGCGCTCGTCGGGGCGATCATCACCGGGGTCACGTTCGTGCTCGCGCTCAACCAGCTCGTCCTCTCATAGGGTCGTGCGTAATTCGTTGCAGCCGGGGCGTCCGGACGCCCTCGTTTCAGCCATCGGGACGCCCGGGGTCCGCGGACCTGCCGAAAATGGTTACGCACGACCCTATCACAGGAGTTAGGCGCGGTCGGCGACCAGCGCGAACGGATGGACGGGGCGATGTCGTTCCGCGACGACGTCGCCGACGCCCTCGGCGTACCGGTCAGCCCGGCCGAACCCTCCGCGTTCCTCCGGGCGCTCGTGGACCTGTCGGCCGACCGGACGCGCGCGGTCCGGGACGCCGTCGACTCGCCCGACGACGAGCTCCGGGCGCTGCTCGACAGCACCGAGGGGAACGCAGAGACGGTCTCGGAGGGGCTGGACGGCGCCACGTTCGGCGGGTTCGACGTCCTCTCGTCGGCGCTCGACTTCAACTACTCCTGGAAGCTCTACGCCGCCCGCCGCGCGCTGGCCGAGCGCGGGGCCGACGACCCCGCACCTGAGCCGCTGGAAGGGCTCGTCGAGGTGCTCCGGCTGTTCGGTCCCGCCCGCGAGCATTTCAAGACGCTCTACTTCCAGTCGGAGCTCGTCGGGCTCTCGCGGGCCGTGCTCGCGGCGGCGCTCCCCTCGCTCGTCGTCACGGTCGCCGCGCTGTCGTTCGTCGACGTCCCGCTGCTCTCCGGGACTGTCCTCGGGGTGCCGATCAGCGTCATCGTCACGAGCGCCGTCGTCGCCGTCGCCGTCACCCCGTTCGTCGTCCTCTTCGCGTACGTCCTCCGCATCGCCACAATCACGGGCCGCACGCTCTCCATCGGTCCGTTCATCCTCCGGGGGACCGACCGCTCGAGCGACGAGTAGCGGGACCGGGGTGCCCGGGGCGCAGCGGGGCCATCGTACGGTCGTGCGGGATCAGTTACCGCGTCACGAGTCGGCGGTCCGTCGCATCGGTCTCGACACGCCGACGGTCCCGAAGGCTACTGGAGATCGGGACGCACGACCGTATCACGGGAGCGCCGGCCGAGAGTCGGAAACCCTCCTCCGAAGACGCTGGACGGCCGTACCCGGATACCCGACGACGGAAGATCCTCCGGGGAGACCGGGACTTTACCCGTCCGGTCCTTCGTTCGGAAGTATGCACACGCCCGTCGTGGCGCCGATACCCGTCGGACGATCCGTCGCGCTTCTCGAGGTCCCACAGGGAACTATCACCGGACTGGGGATCCTCGCGGTCGTGGTCCTGGTCCTGTTCTCGGCGTTCTTCGCGTCCGCGGAGATCGCCATCTTCTCCCTCGGTAACCATCGGATCGGGGCGCTGGTCGACGAGGGGACGCCCGGGGCGGCGACGCTCTCCGCGCTCAAGTCCGACCCGCGTCGGCTGCTGGTGACGATCCTCGTCGGGAACAACATCGCCAACATCGGCATGTCGAGCATCGCCACGGGACTGCTCGGATTCTACTTCACGCCGGGCGAGTCGGTCCTCGTCGCCACGTTCGGGGTCACGTCGCTCGTGTTGCTGCTCGGCGAGACCGCACCGAAGTCCTACGGGGTCGAGCACAGCGAGGAGTGGTCGCTCCGGATCGCTCGACCGCTCCGGATCGTCCAGGTCGGTCTATACCCCCTCGTGGAGCTGTTCGACACACTCACTCGGATCATCAACAGGATCATGGGAAGCGAGGGTGACTTCGAGGCCGCATACGTCACGCGAGCGGAGGTCCAGGAGGTGATCACGGCCGGACAGCGGGCGGGCGTGTTCACCGAGGCGGAACACCGGATGCTCCAGCGTCTGCTGCGGTTCCGCAACCGGATCGCCAAGGAGACGATGGTGCCCCGACGGGACGTGGTCGCGGTGGACGCGGACGTGAGCCTCGACGGGGCGATCCGTGCGTGTCGGGATCACGGATTCACGCAGCTCCCCGTCTACGAGGACGTCCTGGACACGGTCGTCGGGGTCGTCCACGTTCTCGACCTGATCGACGCACGCGAACGGAACGAGGTGACCTCGCTCCGTTCGGTCGCGACGGAGCCCTACGTCGTCCCGGAGACCAAGGAGGTCGACGACCTCCTGACGGAGCTGCGCGCCGAGCGAGCCCGGATGGCCGTCGTCGTCGACGAGTTCGGAACGACGTCCGGGATCGTGACCATCGAGGACATCGTCGAGGAGATAATCGGCGAGGTGCTCGCCGAGACGGAGTCGCCCCCAATCCGGTGGCTCGACGAGGACACCGTGCTCGTTCGCGGCGAGCTCAACGTCCACACGGCGAACGAGGCGCTCGGGACCGACCTCCCCGAATCCGCCAGGTTCGAGTCCATCGCCGGGCTGCTCATGCACGAGGCCGGCCGCCTCGTCGAGGAGGGCGAGAGCGTGACCCACGACGGGGTCCGGTTCGTCGTCGAGACCGCCGAGCACAATCGCATCCTGGAGGTGCAGGTCGAGCTATCCGACACCGGGTCCAGGGACGAGCGGCCACCAGACGAGGAGTGACCGGTCGGGGATCAACTCGCTATCAGTCCGCCAGGAAGTCCGGGGCGACCCGTTTCTCCGCCCGCTCGCCTTCGAGGTGGTCGTAGAACGCCGCCGGGTCGACGTCCTTGCGCTCGCGTTCCTGCCTGTCGCGCACCGAAACCGTGTTCGCTTCCTCCTCGTCGTCGCCGACGACGAGCATGTACGGCACACGGTCGTCGTGGGCGCCGCGGATCTTCCGGCCGACGGTCTGGTCGCGGTCCTCGACCGTAACGCGGAACCCCCGGTTCTCGAGTTCGCGTTTCACCTCCTCGGCGTAGTCGAGGTTGCCGTCGGTCACCGGGAGCACGCGCACCTGCTCGGGGGCGAGCCACGTCGGGAAATTGCCGTTGAAGTGCTCGATGACGACGCCCATGAACCGTTCGAACGAGCCCAGCAGCGCACGGTGGAGCATCACCGGCCGATGCTCCTCGTTGTCCTCGCCGACGTAGGAGAGTTCGAGCCGCTCGGGGATGTTGAAGTCGACCTGCACCGTCCCGACGGTCCACTCGCGGCCGATGGCGTCGACGGCGTTGATGCCGATCTTCGGGCCGTAGAAGGCCGCCTCACCCTCGTCGACGGCGTACTCGAGTCCCTCGCTCTCCAGGGCGTCCCGGAGCGACTCGGTCGCCTGTGCCCAGATCTCGTCGCTGCCGACCGCGTTCTCCCCCTGGGTCTCGAGAACGTACTTCACGTCGAGGTCGACGTCGCCGTAGATCTCCTCGATGACCCCGAGCGCGTCGACGATCTCCCCCTGTATCTGGTCGGGCCGGACGAACGCGTGGCCGTCGTCCTGGGTGAACCCCCGTACTCGGAGCATTCCCGACAGCTCCCCCGACTGCTCGTTCCGGTAGCAGGTGCCGAACTCCGAGAACCGGATCGGGAGGTCCCGATAGGAGTGTTTCTCCCGGTCGTAGATGTAGGCGTGGTTCGCGCAGTTCATCGGCTTCAGGCCGTACTCCGTGTCGTCCTGCTCCCAGTTGAACATCTCGCCCTGGGCGGTGAAGTTGTCGTAGTGGCCCGTCGGCTTCCAGAGCTCGGCCTTGTTGAGTTCGGGCGTCCACACCTCCTCGTATCCCAGCTCGTCGTTCATCCCGCGGATGTACTCCTCGAGTTCGCGTCGGATGTGCATCCCGTTGGGGTGGAAGTGGACACAGCCCGGCGAGTGGTCCGGCACCGAGAAGAGGTCCATCTCGCGGCCGATCTTCCGGTGGTCGCGCTCCTTTGCCTGTTCGCGACGTTCGATGAACTCCTCGAGCTCGGACTCGGAGGGGAACGCCGTCCCGTAGACGCGGGTCAGCGACTCGTTCGACTCGTCCCCGCGCCAGTACGCGGCGGAGATGTCCAGCAGCTCGAACGCCTCGACCTCGCCGGTCGAGTCGACGTGCGGGCCCTGACAGAGGTCCTGCCAGCCGTCCTGGACGTAGAAGGAGACGATCTCCTCGTCCGCGGCCTCGGTCTCGAGGATCTCCCGCTTGAACGGGTTGTCCTCGTAGATCTCGAACGCCTCGTCCCGGATCCGTTCGACCCGCTCGATCTCGTAGTCGGCCTCGACGACCTCCGCCATCTCGGCCTCGATCTCCGCCAGGTCCGACTGGTCGAGGTCAACGCCCGTGACGTCGTAGTAGAACCCGTCGTCGGTGGGCGGGCCGATGGTCAGCTTCGCCTCCGGGTGGAGCCGCTGGAGCGCCTGTGCGAAGACGTGGGCCGCCGAGTGCCGGAGCACCCGGAGGTACTCCTCGGACTGGTCGGTGACGATGACGAGCTCGACGTCCTCCTCGATTGGGGTGTGCCGGTCCACGAGTTCGCCGTCCACCACGCCCGCGACCGTGTCCCGCCCGAGGCCGGGGCCGATCTCGTACGCCACGTCCTCCACCGTCGACCCCGCCTCGACGGAGAGGACGGAGCCGTCGGGTAACGTGACCTCGACGTCGCTCATACCACCACGGAGTCGTGTGGCCGGGATAAGTGTGTTGAGACGGTGAGACCGCCAGGCACGAACGGCACGACGCCGGAACGGTGGTTCGTATCACTCCCTCCCGAGCGAACACCGGACGAGCCCGCCGAGGTATCCGACGGCGTGCGCACGGCCCCGGTGGCCCCAGTCGGTGTCGTCGATCACGCTGGGAACGTGGTCGGGGACGACCACGCCCGAGAAGCCGGCGTCCCGCAGCGCGTCCATCGCCGAGAGGGGATCGAAGTTGCTCGCCTCGTCGTCGACGAACGTCTCCTCGAACGAGGGCCAAGTCCCGACGACGTCCCGGAAGTGGACGAACACGATCTCGTCGCGCGCGCCGAAGTGACGGACGACGTCCTCGACGTCCGTATCCGGCATCTCCGAGAAGCACCCGAGACAGAGCTTCAGCCCGTGGTTCGGCGAGGGGACGAGCTCCATCGCTCGCCGGAACGCCTCGAAGCTCCTGAACAGCCGGGGGATACCGCCGAGCTGTTCGACGGTCGGCGGGTCGGCCGGGTGGAGCGCCATCCGGACGCCGGCCTCCTCCGCGACCGGCAGGACCTCCTCCAAGAACGCCTCGTAGTTCTGCCAGAGCTCCTCCTCCGTGTACTGTCGTTCGAGGTCGTCGACGGGGTCGTAGGGATCCTCGATCTCGTCGATATCGAAGGCCCGTCCCCGCGCACCGCCGCGGAGCCGCGTCTCGGAGGTGCGCATGGGGACGACCCCCCGGGGGTTCCACTGGTAGCCCAGCATCGGGAGCCCCGCCTCACCGAGGTTCCACAGGAGCTCCTCGATGGTCTCGAGTTGCTCGTCGCGCCCGTCCTTCCCGAGCATGATATCCCCGTAGACGTTGTACGAGAGCGACTGGATGCCCATCAGACGGAGTCCGGCGTCGGCCGCTCGCTCCCTGGCCCGCACGAGCTCCTCGACGGTCGGGACCACGCCCCGGTCGATGGTGACCGTCGCCGCCTCGTCGAAGTCCTCGCCCTCGTCCGTGAAGACGTCGCCCCTGGGCGCGCGGTGGTCCAGGAAGACGTCGTCGACCCCGATCTGCTTGCAGAACGCCAGCCTGTCCTCCGAGAGGGTGCGCGTCCGGAGCCCGACGCGAATCGGTAGCTCCCCGCCGTTCGTGTTCGTCTGCGAACGCATGGGTCGGAACTGTCCGGGACGGGTGGTAAGCCTTCGTACGTTCCGGGGCACGAGCCACGCTCCCCTACCGTGTGATACCGTCGTGCGTAACTATCTCCGGCTGTCTTCCGGAGAATCGGCGTTTCGAGCGCGATGAGCCCGAGTTCCGACCCGAGTGGCGGAAACGAATGACGCACGACCGTATGAGAGGGGACCTCCCGCCACGGGCCTCCGGTCCCCCCGGGTACCACGCGGCGTGGCCGCGCGGGATGACGACACCGGTACCGGCGAGAGAGCAGGCGTAGGTCCGGTCCGGTGAGCAGACGCCCGGTGTTTCCGCCCGGCTTCCCGACTACAGGGCGTCGTGACTGTAGCGTCTCCTCGGTCGACTCGCCTAGATGTCTGGGTTTCAGGTGGAACATCACGAGACGATCGCGTCGGAGACGCGTCAGAAGAGGTTTATACGGGCACCCTGGTAGTCCCAACCGAACGATTTCATCCGTTCGAGCCGTGGCGAGAGCGTCTTATCGGTCATCCGTCACATCGAACGGCGGCGTCCACCGATGACGACCACGATGTCCCCGATCCGAGCGTTCGGATCGAGGGCGGTGGTCTCACTCTGCCGATCGGCGCCGTCGCTGGCAGAACGGACCGGCCAAAGTGGCGTCTCGTTCACGGTCGATAACCGCACATATGCATGAGCACGAACGATAACCCGAGGTCGATCGAGGCGGTACAGGCTACCGTGGAAGACGTGATCCCCGATGATCTAACGGTTTCGCGGGTCACGTACGAGGGACCGGAACTCATCATCTACACCGAGACCCCTCGGACGTTCGCCAAGCAGGACGGACTGATCCGAGAACTGGCCAGTACCGTCCGCAAGCGGATCACCGTCCGTCCGGCGGCAGGCACGCAAGCGAGTCCGGCAGATGCGAGACCCAGAATTCTGAATCTGATCCCGGAGGGGGCCGGCGTCACGAACCTCGAGTTCTATCCGACGACCGGTGAAGTGTTGATCGAGGCCGAGAAGCCGGGGCTCGTTATCGGTCGGCGAGCGAGCACGCTCCGGGAGATCACGCAGGAGGTCGGGTGGACGCCGGAGGTTCTCCGGACGCCGCCGATGGAGTCCTCGACGGTCGACAACGTCCGGAACTTCCTGATGCAGGAACGCGACGAGCGACGGGCGTTCCTCGAACGCGTCGGTGAGGAGATCCATCGCGAGCCGATACACGAGACCGAGTGGGTCCGCGTGACGACGCTCGGTTGCTGTCGCGAAGTCGGCCGTGCGAGTTTCGTTCTCAGCACGCCCGAAACGCGGGTACTCGTCGACTGTGGCGACAAGCCCGGCGCGGAAGGGGAGGTGCCCTATCTCCAGATCCCGGAGGCGAATCCGATCGCCGACCTCGATGCGGTCGTCCTCACCCACGCACACCTCGATCACAGCGCCCTGCTCCCGTTGCTGTTCAAGTACGGGTACGACGGGCCGGTCTACACGACGCAGGCGACTCGTGACCTGATGGGTCTGCTCCAGCTCGACTACCTCGACGTCGCCGCGAAGGAGGGCCGCTCGCCGCCGTACGAGAGCGCGAGGGTCCGCGAGGAACTCAAACACACGATCACGGTCGATTACGGGAACGTCACCGACATCGCACCGGACATCAAGCTCACGCTCCACAACGCGGGTCACATCCTCGGGAGTGCCGTCGCCCACTTTCACGTCGGCGACGGCTTCCACAACGTCGTCTTCTCGGGCGACGTCCACTACAACGACACCCGCCTGTTCAACGGGGCGTCGAACGACTTCCCCCGGGTCGAGACGCTCGTCATGGAGTCGACGTACGGCCGGCGCAACGACTACCAGACGGACCAGGAGGACAGCGAGCGCAACCTCGTCGAACTCGTCAACGAGACGTACGACCGGGGCGGAATCGTCGTCGTCCCGGCGTTCGCCGTCGGGCGGTCCCAGGAACTCATGCTCGTCCTCGAGGAGGCGATGCGCGAGGGACGGGTCCCGACGATGCCGATCTATCTCGACGGGATGATCCGCGAGGCGACGGCGATCCATACGGCGTATCCCGAGTTCCTCCGGGACGGGCTGCGACAGCGGATCCTCCACGAGAACGAGAACCCGTTCCTCGCCGAGCAGTTCCAGCAGGTCGACGGCGGTCGGGAGATGCGCGAGGAGATCGCCGGTGGGGAGCCGTGTATCATCCTTTCGACCTCGGGAATGGTGACCGGTGGCCCGATCATGTCGTGGCTCGAACTGCTGGGCCACGACCCCGAGAACACCCTCGTCTTCGTCGGGTACCAGGCACAGGGGACGCTCGGTCGGCGGATCCAGAGTGGGCGTCGGGAGATCCCCTTCAGCGACCGCGGGAGTCGGAGCGAGGAGCTGACGCTGCGCTTCGACGTCGAATCCGTGAGCGGGTTCTCCGGCCACGCCGATCGGAACGGGCTCGAGGACTTCGTGCGGACGATGAATCCCCGTCCGGAGCGGATCCTCTGTGTCCATGGGGACGAATCGGCGACGGATCAGCTCTCCTCCGGACTCTACCAGGAACTCAACGTCCGGACACACGCACCGCGAAACCTGGAAACGTTCCGCTTCGACTGATACGGTCGTGCGTCCCGATCTCCAGTAGCCTTCGGGACCGTCGGCGTGCCGAGACCGAAGCGACGGACCGCCGACTCGCGACGCGGTAACTGATCCCACACGACCGTATGAGTCCGGTAGCTCCGGGATCATCACGACCGTGTCGGCAGTGGCCGAGATGCCGAGTCCGCGTCCGCGGTGAGCGAAGCCTATTTATAACCGACACGGCAACGTCGCTTCGTCATTCGGGCTTCGTCCCGTCTTTCTTCGTTCGCCCATCGGTTCGCCGCCACTGCGGAGGCGTCCCTCGATGGCACTGCTCTGAGATACGCCGTGCCGGATGCCGACCCGTCCGCGGTGGCCCTGGGTCTCCCGGACGGGACTGGGCACGACTCCCATCCACCCATGCACGAAACAGACATCCCCCCTTCGGACTGTGGTACGGCCCTCGTCGAGCGGACGGTTCACGCACGGGACCTTCCGGTCGCGACGAGCTGGCAGGGCCACGTGCGCATCGCCGAGTGCCCGGCGTGCGAGGCTCGGTACTACCACAAAAGGGCACTATCTCGATTGGCGGGATCGGCGCATGATTTCCGTCCTCGTGGTGACATCTAACCGATGGACGGGAACTCGGACGGCATCATCGATACAGAGGCCTTGCGGGTCGATCCGCTCCCGGAGGGTCTCGGCGACGGCTCGACCGTCCTCGTCGCCGTCGCCGGTGACCCGTCCCGATACGCTGTGAGCCTACGTGTTCTCGTCGCTCAGGGAACCACCGGGGATACGGGCCTCGTCGTCACGACGACGGAGAGCGCTGATCGAACGATCGCGGTGTATACCAGTCTCGAAAGCGAGACGGAGTGGCCGTCGATCGGGATCGTCGATACGACCTCCGAGCAGCAGTTCCTCTCGGCGCTGTATGGTGAAACACCCGTCGTCTTCACACCCTCGCCGGGTGATCTCGAACGGTTGGTCCTGGCTCTCTCCGATCTCTGCGACAACACGATGCCGACGAGTGGTGCGCGCCACCTCCTCGTCCGATCGCTCACGCCGATTCTCGACACGTCGCCTACCAGTCGAGTAGGTGCTGTGATCGAGCGAATATCGGGCCTTCGTTCCGAGTCGGGCCTGTGTCTCCTCGGGATCGACTACACGGCTCACGACCAGGAGACGATGACAGCGATCGCAGACCTCGTCGATGGCGTACTCTGGGTCACTCACCCGTCTTCCGATCGTCTCGCCTTCGACTATCAGCCGACGAGGGGTCGTCACAGCCGATCCGGTGTCGGTGGTGATGTCGGTGGCTGATACGGTCGTGCGTAGTCTTTTACCGATTGTCGCCGACCCCGTCCGGGCGCTCACCGGTAAATCGTTACGCACGACCGTATGAAGTACGACACGGTTATACCTGTCCAGAGAGAAGGTAAGGAAATGACGCCCTCTACCTCCACTACTGAGCGACAGCCGCCCGACAAGGCGACCCTCAATTGTCCCGGGTGCGGTCACGATAGTCTCATCAATGGAGACTGGATCATCCACGTACTCGCCGATTCGCTCACTTACGAGTGTCCGAACTGTGAAGCCGCGATCGACTCCCGCCGGAATCGAAAAGAGTTGACCGCAGGCAGTGATGGGTCGCTTCGGTTCGCAGCCGAGAACTGATACGCTCGTGCGTACTTCCGTTCTCCGATCGTTCCGAAGACCGCCACAGATAGGTACGCACGACCGTGTGAATCCCAGGATGCGAGTACGTTGCACACACCCTTTGTGACTGGACGAGGTATACCGAATCGATGCCCGAAGAACAACTCTTCAAGACGGAAGAAGCTCACACGCGAGCAGAGATCGCGCAGGCGCTCGCTGAGGCCGCAGAACAGATCGAGTCCGGTACTGTTGCGTTAGAAAGCGCGACACAGGAGCAGTCGGTGTCGATTCCGGAAGAGCCGACGTTCGAAGTGGAACTAGAGCGGCTGACAGACTCCGAAACCGGGGAGCAGCGGTACGAACTGGAGTACGAACTTCACTGGACGGAATGAACATCGGAAGTCGGTGACCCGCCGTTCGGTTAGAACGCGGTTCCCTGGGACGCGTCGTAGGTGCCGACCAGTTGTGTCGCTGCGAGGATCTCGGCCTCCATCGCGATCGCCGACCCCAACCGTGCCTTCCGCGTCTCCGCGGGCATCTCCAGCGCCGAATCGAGCGCGAGGAGCTTGAACCGGTAGTCGTGACTTCCCTCCGGCGGCGAGGGCCCACCGTATCCCTGTTCGACGTAGTCGTTGTAGCCCTCGACAGCACCGGTCGCGGTCCAGTCTTCCGGAATCGTCCCGATATCGGGATCGATGTCCCACGCCAGCCAGTGATCCCACGTGTGGCCCGCGACCGGCCGAGCGTCCGGATCGTCGAGCACTAACACGAGCGCTTCTGCGTCGTCGGGGACACCGCTGATCTCGAGTTGTGGGTTCGCGTTCTCGTTGACGTAGCCGGTCGAGTCCGGCATCTGTTCGCCGTCATCGAAGGCAGGGCTCGTCAGTTCGAGCGCACCTTGCTGTTCGACGTCGCCATCGAGTGGTGTTGGCATACAGATCACCCTCCGTAGTGGCCGACAGACGAGACGCATGCTGCCGACCCTCGGACGGGTACTGACGCGATACTCTCTTAGTAGTTCATGATCGAGAGAGAAGCTCGATCTTCCGGGGTGACCCGCTCACCACTGTCGAAGTGTGCCTGACCCGTGGTCCCAGGAGAGAACCCCGAGTCGCCACGCCCGAGAGCGCAGCGAACCCCCCCGCGAAGAACACCCATACGATATCGAACTGGCCCATCAACCACCCACCGGCTAGCGGGGCGAGGACGCTTCCCGGTTTCCAGACGAGCGATCGAACGCCGAGACTACCGGTAGTTCCCTCGCCCTTCCCTTCATCCGCGAACAGCGCCATACTCGCGGGTTCCCGGAACACGTCTGCAATACCGAGCAGCCCATTCGGAAGCAAGACCACGACGGCACCGGAGATCTCTCCTGCCATCGGGACGGAGAACGTGAGGCGTCCCTCGAACGTCGACGCGAACGGGAAGGCGGGAGCAGTCGGTCCGTAGTCTTCGCCGCCCAGATAAAACCGCCGTGAAATCCCTGCCCGGCGATCGAAGAGTGCTACCTCCGGAGTGCGTCGAAGTCGGAAAGGCTTTCTCTCGGCCTTCTGGAAGCTCCAGTATGCGAGTCACTGACGTCGAGACGTTCGTCGTCGACGCCGACTGGCGGAACTGGTTCTTCGTCCAGGTCAAAACGGACGAAGGTATCACCGGCGTCGGCGAGGCACTGAGTGGCGAAGGACTCACTGCCGCGCTGGAAGCCACCACGGAAGCACACAAACACTACGTGATCGGCGAGGACCCGCTGAATCGGAAAGGGATCGGTCGAAAGCTCCGGCGCTATCCCTTCGCGTGGCGGGCCGGCAAACTGATCAACGCGGTCGCCGCGGCCATCGACATCGCACTCTGGGATATCGCCGGGAAGCACTACAGCGAGCCGGTCTGGAAGCTCCTCGGCGGCAAGGTCCACGACGAGATTCCGGTGTACGCGAACGGCTGGCACATCGGCGAGCGCACCCCCGAGAACTACGCGCATCACGCCGAGAAGGCGGTCGAGGAACAGGGCTATCCGGCGCTGAAGTGCGACCCGTTCGCCCACTACGAGTACTCGCTCACCGACGACCAGATCGAGGAGGTCGCCGACCTCCTCGAGGCCGTCCGGGAGGCGGTCGGCTGGAACGTCGGCATCGCACTCGACTGTCACGGGCGGTTCACCCGCCGCGGGGCGATCGAGGTCGCTGACGCGCTGGCGGAGTACGACATCATGTTCCTCGAGGAGCCCGTCGAGCTCGAGGATCGTGAAGTGATGGCCGACGTCACCCAGCACGTCGACATGCCGGTCGCGACCGGCGAGCGCATCTACAACAACGAGACGATGGAGGACGTCGTCCGGAAACAGGCCTGCGACATCATCCAGCCCGACGTGACGAACTACGGGAGCCTCCAGGAGGTCCAGCACGCCGCCTCGATGGCCAAGTCCCGCTACATGACCATCGCGCCACACAACCCGAACGCCGGCGTCAGCACGGCCGCCTCGGTCCACCTCTGTGCGGGTCTCGAGAACCTCGAAGTGCTCGAACACATGAGCCGGGACGTCGAGTGGGGCGAGGAGATCATCGAACACGGCTACACCGTCGAAGACGGGGTCATCGAGGTGCCGGACGAACCGGGGCTCGGCGTCACGTTCCATCCGGACGCGGCTCGTGAGTACCCCGGCGAACCGAAAGACAGCCATAGCCTCTTCGACGCGGAGGGCGCGCTCAAGCGACCATAGCCGGACGGGGACGCGCGGACGGTTGCCGACTCGTACGGACGATTCCGTTACCGGTGGTCGCTGACCCGGTGTGGGTGATGGTCGGTACATCGTTACAACCGTCCGTATCAGTGACCACGTGACGTCGCCCGGGGAAGGCCGGCGCCGGCGTATCCCCGAGTATTTATACGAGGGTCGTCGAACGTACAGTAACCGAAACACGTGTCGTCCCCGAGACGGTCGTGTTCCCCGGGCGCCCCGACTGCCGCGCTCGTACAGACCGGCCGTCGGAGCCGGGGGGCACACCAGCTCTCCTTTACCAGGCGGACTTTGACGAGTTCTGGGATCGCTCTGATCGGACCCCAACTATGGAAATTGAAATCGCAACTATCGGCGGCTACGAGGAAGTCGGCCGCCAGATGACAGCCGTCCGTGCCGGCGACGACATCGTCGTCTTCGACATGGGCCTCAACCTCTCGAAGGTACTGATTCACGACGATGTCCAGACCGAGCGGATGCACTCGCTCGACCTCATCGACATGGGCGCGATCCCCGACGACCGGATCATGTCCGACCTCGAGGGCGACGTGAAGGCCATCGTCCCGACCCACGGCCACCTCGACCATATCGGCGCGATCAGCAAGTTAGCGCACCGCTACGACGCGCCGGTCGTCGCCACCCCGTTCACGCTCGAACTCGTCAGGGAGGAGATCCACGACGAGGGGAAGTTCGACGTCCAGAACGACCTCGTCGAGATGGCGGCCGGCGAGACGATGTCCATCGGCGAGCGGACCGAACTCGAGTTCGTCAACGTCACGCACTCGGTCATCGACGCCATCAACCCCGTCCTCCACACGCCCGAGGGCGCGGTCGTCTACGGGCTGGACAAGCGGATGGACCACACGCCGGTCATCGGTGACCCCATCGACATGAAGCGGTTCCGGGAGATCGGTCGCGAGGGCGTGCTCTGCTACATTGAGGACTGCACCAACGCGAACAAGAAGGGGCGCACGCCGAGCGAGGCCGTCGCCCGGAGCCAGCTCCAGGACGTCATGCGGAGTCTCGAGGACTACGACGGCGGGATCGTCGCCACCACGTTCTCGAGCCACATCGCCCGCGTCACGAGTCTCGTCGAGTTCGCCGAGGACATCGGTCGCCAGCCGGTCCTGCTCGGTCGGTCGATGGAGAAGTACTCCGGGACGGCCGAACGCATCGGTGCCGCGACGTTCCCCGACGACCTGGGGATGTACGGGCACCGCAAGTCCGTCGATCGGACGTTCAAGCGGATCATGAACGAGGGCAAGGGGAACTTCCTGCCCGTCGTGACCGGCCACCAGGGCGAGCCCCGCGCGATGCTCACCCGGATGGGCCGCGGCGAGACCCCCTACGAACTCGAGGAGGGCGACAAGGTGATCTTCTCGGCGCGGGTCATCCCCGAGCCGACCAACGAGGGCCAGCGCTACCAGTCCGAGAAGCTGCTCGGGATGCAGGGCGCGCGAATCTACGACGACGTCCACGTCTCCGGCCACCTCGCACAGGAGGGCCACTACGAGATGCTCGACGCGCTCCAGCCCAAGCACGTCATCCCGGCCCACCAGGACATGAAGGGCTACTCGGGCTACGTCGACCTCGCCGGGAACCTCGGATACGAACTCGGCCGCGACCTGCACGTCACCTCGAACGGGAACACGCTCCAGTTCTAGTAGCGTTCGGAACCGAGGCCGGACGCCGGACGGGCGTGATATGCGGCTGTGCGGTGTATGTCTGCCGTCCCCGGAGGCCACGTGCGGGGCCGTCCTGGCGTTCGGTGACCCCTCGGCCCTACGCGACGTTCCGGGAGGCGTCGACGGCGGCCTCCTCGCCGAGATCCAGCTTGATGACGTCCTCGATGGCCTCGCGCGAGCGATGCTTGGGGACGACGAGTGTGTTCTCGATGCCCTGCTTCTCGATGGTCGTGTCGAGCTTCCAGACCATGTCGGCGACGGTGAGCGTCGACTCGCGCAGCGACGGCGGGTCGCCGTGCCGGGTGCAGTGACAGACCGCGACGCGGTCGCTGTCCAGGAGGTAGTCCTTGAGCCCGTTCAGCAGGTCGACGTAGCGGCTCTCGTGGGGGAGCTTCTCCATCGGGTTCATCGTGTCCACGATGACGTGCCGCTCCTCGTCCGCCTCCTGGAGCGCCTCGTGCATCCGCCGGGCCGGTCGCTCGACCCCGAGGTGTTCGATGTCGACGTCGCCCCACAGGAGCTCCTCGAGCTCGTCGCTTACGGCCCGCTCGGAGCGGTACGTCGAGAGGTAGAGCCACGAGCGCTCGCCCATCAGCGCGTAGAACAGCGGGTTCACCTGGCTCGCTGGTGGCGAGACCAGGGCGGTGATACTCCCTGCTGGTATCCCACCGCCGAGGTGGTGATCGAGCATCCTGATGTTCGTTGAGACCCGTTCCATCCCGTCCCCCTTGCCCGATCCTTCGGGCCATCGATATTTAAATCGGACCGCCGACTCAGCAAGCTACCGCCGAGTCACCGTCCGACGACGACCCGCCGGGTGGTCTACTCGTATCCGATCTCTGGGGTGAGTTCCACGCTCGACCGGGCGAACGTCCCCGACCCCCGGGCGAGTTCGTTCCCGTCCTCGTCGTGGCAGACGGCCTCCGCGATGGTCTGTCGGGGGTTGTCGTTGACGACCGCGCCGGTCGCCCTCAGTTCGCCCTCCGAGACGGGTCGCTCGAGGTAGAGGTGGAAGTCCGTCGTCAGGAGGAAGACGTCCTCGACGAGCGAGTTGGCGGCGAAGAAGGCCGCGTCGTCGAGTAGCTTGAAGTAGTACGAGCCGTGGAGGCCCCCCGCCGGGTGGTGCATCGAGGGCTCGGCGGCCATCCGGAGCTCGGCCGCACCTTCCTCGATGGAGATGTCGATGTCGAACGCCTGGTTGCACGGCGTCCCCGCGAACATCCGTTCGAGCTTCCGGTAGTGTTCGGTGCGGGTCATCCCCGTCTCACCCGTCCCGCTCCGCCCGATCCGTTCCCGAGTCGGGGGTGGCCGCGTCGTCGACGCCGGTGCCCGACGCCTCGAACGTCCGGGGATCGAGGTGGGCGTCCGGCATCGGCACGCCACGGAACGGGTCCTCGGCGAGCAGCAGCGAGCCGTCGAGGTCGGCGTAGTCCAGCAGCGGGGCGAGGTGTGCGCCGGCCGCGATGGAGGCGTTCGACTCCAGCATGCACCCGAGCATCACCTCGAGCCCGTGGGCGCGAGCGGTGTGGATCGCCTCGACGGCCGGCCGGATCCCGCCGGTCTTCATCAGCTTCAGCGTCACGATGTCGGTCCTGTCGGCCACGCGGGGGACGTCGTTCGCCGCGATACAGGACTCGTCGGCGGCGACGGGGACGGCGCTCCGCTCGTAGACGAACCGCAGTCCTTCGGGGTCCTCCGCGGGGACGGGCTGTTCGAGGAACTCGACGTCGAACTCGGCGAGCCACTCGCTCTTGCGGACGGCCTCGCGGGGCGTCCACGCCTCGTTGGCGTCCACCCGCACCGTGGCGTCCGGCGCGGCCTCCCGGACCGCCCCGAGTATCTCCCGGTCGCGGTCCGGTACCGAACCGAGCTTCACCTTCAGCACCCCGTAGCCCGCATCGACGGCCTCCGCCGCCCGCTCGCGCATCCGCTCCGTCTCCGCCAGCCCGACGGTGTACGAGGAGGTGACGGCGTTCCCCGGGTCGAGCCCGAGGTAGCGGTAGAGCGGCAGGTCGGCCCGCTTGGCTGCGAGGTCGTGGAGTGCGATGTCGACGGCGGCCTTCGCCGCCGGGTTGTCCCGCACCAGGCCGTCCATCCGGTCGTGGGCCGCGTCGACCGCGAGGGGGTCACCGAGTTCGACTACCGCGTCGAGCAGCGACGGGAGCACGGCCTCGACGGTGTCGACCGTCTCGCCGTAGTGTGCGGCGGGGGCGGCCCCGCCGACGCCGACGTGCTCGCCGTCGTCGAGCCGGACCACGACGTTCTCGGTCGTGGTCGTGGTCCCCCGGGAGATGCCGAACGGCTCGTCGAGCGGGAGTTCGATCCGCTCGAACGAGATCTCCAGGCTCATTCTGCCTCCGTGACGGCGTCGAGCAGGGGGTCGACGTCGCTCCGGACCGGATCGACCGCCGGGGCGTCGATGGCGTCGGCGTACCCGATGACGGCGTCGGAGGCCGCCGCCGCGTCGAGTCCGCGGGTGTTCAGCGCCCCTCCGACGACCGACGAGGGGTGGACCGCCCCGGCGAGGTCCTCGTACAGCGAGACGAGCGTCCCGGGGTCGGGGATCGCGAACGACTCGAAGCCGTGGATGACCTCGCGGCCGGCCTCGTGGGTGAGCACCATCGCGTCCGGCATCGCGCCGTGGAGGATGCCACACGTCACCGCGGAGTAGGCGGGGTGGACGATGCTCCCCTGGCCCTCGACGAACACGTAGTCGTTCTCGACACCTGCGTCGAGTACCATCCGCTCGGTGGCGCCGGCGGCGAAGTCCGAGACCACCCGGTCGACGACGACCCCGTGGCCGGCGATCATCGCCCCCGTCTGTCCCGTCGGGACGAACCCGGCGTCCCAGCCGCGGTCGCGGGCCGCCTCGACCAGCTCCATCGTCGTCGTCATCTTCCCGGTCGAGCAGTCAGAGCCCACGGTGAGGACCACCGTGGCGTCGAGGTCGCCGGCGGTCCCCTCCGCGACCGTCAGGTCGTCGGGCGGCCGGCGGACGTCCCAGATCTCCGTCCCGTGCTCCTCGGCCAGGGCGGCGAACCCCTCGTCCTCGGCGAGGAAGTAGTGGAGGCCGGCCCAGACGTCCGCGCCGGACTCGATCGCCGTCTCGACGTCCGGCCGCCACGAGCGGTCGAACCCACCGCCGATGGGGGCGATCCCCACCACCAGGACGTCGAATTCGGGGGCGTCGGCCGCGCGGCCGACGATCGGGGCGTCCTGCACGTCGGAGACGTAGTCGTTGACCCTGGCGTCGGGGTCGGACTCCGCGATCTCCCGGTCGAGGACCGCGACGACCTCGTGGTCGCCGTACCGGAGGAGACCGACAGCCGTCTTCGCCCGGCCGGGGAACTTCTCGTGTGCGAGGATCGCGATACGCGTCCCGTCGTGCATACCGGCCCCTCACGACACGGGTGTATAAAACGCCCCGGACGACGTGGGGAGTCATCGTGGTACGTCAGAGCCCATAGCAGGCCGTCGTCCAGAAGTCCCGTACCGCGTCGTCGAGCGCGGACTCGGGCTCGCCCGTGGCGTCGACCGGCCTCGTGACCGTCGCGAGGTCCTCGAGTTCCGAGAGGACGACCCGCTCGCCGGTGAGGTAGAGCGGTCCCTCCACGGCTCCGAGCGCCTCGCGACACCGTTCGATGTGGTCGTCGATCTGTCCGTCCCTGATGCGCTCGAACCGTCCCTGCGAGAAGCCGCCCTTCGAGTGGTCGCCCTTGACGTCGGACTCGAACCCCTCGAAGCCGACGCGCTCCTCGCCTTCGAACCGACCGAGCCCGAACAGGTCCGCGCGGACGAGTCCGACCGCGTGCTCGCCGGTGGGCAGGAACCACGAGCGGTCGAGTCTCGGAGCCTCGTCCCACTCGACGAACGGGCCGGGGGTGACCGGCGGGTCGAGCGCCACCGCGAGCACGCCGGCGTCGTCGGCCACCGCGAGACAGGGTTCCGTGCGGCGGACGAGCGGGACCCGGTCGCCGAGCAGGTCCGCGAGCGGCTCCGGGACGTCGCCGTCGACCATCGCCGTGAGCACCCCCTCGGCCCCGGCGTCGAACGACGTTAGCCGCGAGAGGACCGACTCGAGCCGGGCGCCACGGAGGCGTTCCTCCCGCCGGAAGCCGAGGTCGTCGGCCTCACCTCCCGTGGCCTCGAGACGCCCCTCGAGGTCCGCGATGCGGTCCTCGAGCCGGTTGACGCGCTCCTCGGCGTCCTGCCGGGCGGTGGTGGCCTCGCGCCGGCGCTCGCGCTCGGCCGCCAGTTCGCGTTCGGTGTGGTGGAGTTCCTCCTCCAGCTCCTCGATGCGCTCGCGGAGCGCGGTGCGACCCAGCAGGTCGTCGAGCATGGTCGACGGGACGGTCGCCAGCGGTTAAATCTAGCCAGCGTGTTAGACCCCGGCGCCCGGCAGTTCGGCCTCGATGTCGAGGAGCTGTCGCGCCCGGTCGGCCTTCGCGAGGAGCACCTCGCTCAGCGCCGGCGGGTTGCGGACCCCCGTCCGCTCGATCACCTCGTCGGGGAGCGCGACCGTCCGCTCGGGGACCCCGTCGGCCCCGTGGATCGGGAGGTGCGCGCCGCCGATCTTCATCACCAGGGGGAGGTCCAACCGCTCTACGCCCACCCCTTCGGTGTAGAGCTGTTCGTTGACCCGCTCGTGCTCGTCGCGGTGCATGACTGCACGGTCCCCGTCGTGCGACTCGACGTAGAGCCGCCCGAGGTAGTACCCGCTCGAGAACTCCTCGAACATCGTCACGGTTCGTGTGAGTTACTCACACACATAAGCCTTCGCCGGACCTCTTTTATCGAATCGCAATCAGCGAGTCCGGGGGACGGTCGACCGGTCCGACACGCCTTTGCGGGCCGGTCGCTCATCCCGGGTGTGAACCCCATCCCGAAGCGGTACGCCAGGTACTACCTGGAGGCGGCCCCGTCGCTCTCCGTGCTGGTGTTCGGGAACGCCGTGCTCACCCTCGTCGGGTTGCGCTTCTACGTCGACCGGGGGCTGGCGGAGGTGTCGACGTTCCTCTGGCCGCTGTTCGCCGACTCGCCGACCGCGACCGCGCTGGCGACGCTCTCCTTCGTGACGCTCCTGGCGAACCTCGGCCGCAGGGTCGAGGAGGCGCCGACGAACCTCCCGCTCGCGTATCTCCACACCGTCGCCTTCGTCTGGCTGGTCAAGTACGGCCTCTGGACGGTGGTGGCGCTGAACCTCGGCTTCTCGTCGTACTTCCCCGACCCGTTCGGCTACTTCGCCGTCGTCGCGAGCCACGCCGGGTTCGTCGCGATGGCCTACCTCGTCCCCCGCTACGGGACGACGACCCGGGGGGCGCTCGTGACGGCGCTGGTACTGTCCCTCGCGAACGATGTCCTCGACTACGGCTTCGGGCTCCACCCGCCGCTGCGCTACGAACCCGGGCTCGCCCTCCCCGCCCTCACCGTCGCGCTGTCCGTCGCGGCGGTCGGCCTCGCGTGGCTTGCCTTTCCGGTGGGACGCGATCTCGACGCCGCTTGAACGCTCTCGGGGCTTCTCGGACTTCGACAGGGGTCGCGTGAACGAAGCGAACGAAGCCCTCTTTTTTAGGGGTCGAAAGCCGTAGGGTGGAACGAGAGATGACACGGAAGGCAGGGTCGGTGGCCGTCGTCGCAGCTCTGGTCGTCCTGGCGGGCGTCGTCGTGCCCGGGGCGGTCGGGGGGGCGCCGGCGGCCCCGGTGGGTGGGGATATCCCCTCGTCGACAGGGGCTCCCTCGTCGGTCGCACCCGACGTCGCGGGACAGTCCGACGACGGGAACGCTACGAACGGGACCGACGGGACCCCGGACGGGAACGGGACGGACGGCGGCTCGAACGCACCCCTCGGCTCGCAGGTCTCCTCGTTCATGGCCGCCTCGTCGGCCGACGCGGAGAGCGAGGTCGAGTCGGGGATGTTCGTCGCGAAGTGGAACCGCTCGAACGCCAGCGAGCGAGCGCGCCTCGTCGGCCAGCGCACGGGGGAGTTCAGCGAACGGGTGGCCGAACTCCGGGAGGAGCGACGCGAACTGCTCGCGTCCGAGAACCTGACCGCCCGCGAACGGGCGCGAGCCGCGTGGCTCGCCACACAGGCCGACTCGCTCGACCGGTCGATCGGCCGGATGATCGAGGCGGCCGACCGAGCGAACGTGAGCGTCGACCGGAACGGCCTGGACGAACTCCGCCGGACAGCGCGCAACCTCAGCGAGGGTGAGGTCGCCGAGATGGCGGGTGGCCTCGCCGGCAGCGGTGAGCGCGGTCCGCCCGAGGACGCCGGCCCGCCCGAGGACGCCGGCCCGCCCGCAGAGGAGGGCGAACGCGGCAATGGCACCGACGCCGGCCCACCGGAGGGTGGTGACGGAGCGGGCGGCGGTGACGGCGGCCCGCCCGACGACCCGGGCGGCGGTGACGGCGGAGCGGGTACCGGTGAGGGCTCTGGTAGCGGCGACGAAGAGGGTGACGGCCCCGACAACGGCGACGGGGCCGGTAACGGCAGCGACGGTGGCGGTGGCGGCGACGGTCGCGGGAACTGAATCGTCGGCGTAACCGCTCGGTGGCACGTCCGGTGGCCGACGCGTGCGGCCGTCGCCGGGTCGGACGACCCCGTCGCGGGTAGTCACCCTTTTTTCCGCTCGGCTCGTACCCCCGTCGATGGATTCCGCCGCGCTGCTCGACCTGTTGGGGAACGAGAACCGCCGGCGAATCCTCCGCCTGCTCGCCCGGAAACCGTGCTACGTCACAGAGATATCCGATTATCTGGGGGTGAGTCCGAAGGCGGTCATCGACCACCTGCGCAAGCTCGAAGAGGCGGGGCTGGTGGAGTCCCGCGTCGACAGTCAGCGACGGAAGTACTTCTCCATCGCGCGGAACCTCCGGCTGGAGGTGAACGTCACGCCGTACGGCTTCGGCGCGAAGTCGGCGTACCCGGCCTCGCGGGGGCTGGACATGAGCCGGTGTCGCTACCTCTCGCTCGACGTGATCGCTGGAGGGGACGGCGCCGACGGGGAGCCCCAGGGGCTCGGGTCGCTCGCGGCCGAGCTCGACCAGCTCGAGGGGCTGGAGAACGAGCTCTCGATGGCCCAGCGGTGGGTCCAAGGACGGCTGACCGACGTGATGGACCGGCTCTCGGAGGAGTTCGACGCCCGCGGCGGCCTGGACGGCCGGTTCTACGCCGAGGTGCTCTCGGCGATGGCCAACGGCGCCGACACGGTCCCGAAGCTCTCCCACCGGATCGACGCCCCCCCGGAGATGGTCGAGGACGCGCTCTCGCTGCTCGCCCGCTACGACGTCGTGACCCAGGAGGGCGACCGCTGGCACGTCGCTGGGGAGTAGGGAGGCCGACCGCAGGGAGGCCTCGGAGACGCGAGCGGGGAGGAACGACCCGCGAGCGGTAGGGTGAGTCGAGATGCGATTCACAACGAGCGGGTGAGCCCGTCGTGGAGGTCGCGGCCGAAGTAGTGGCCGACGACGGCGGCGATCGCGCCCGCGGTCGCCCCGACTGCCGCGACCGGGACGGCGAACCCGCCGACCACGGAGAGCACGAGCTGGTCGAGCAGGAGGCCCACTCCGGCGGTCGCCGCGCCGGCGACGAGCAGTTCGAGGTAGCCACGCCGACCGAGGATTCCGAGAAGGAACCCCGCGACGGAGATCCCGAGGAGGCCCGCGAGACCACCCACGAGTGGGACGCTCCCCACGAACGGAACGGCGCCCCCGAGGAAGAACCCACCCAGGGCGAGGACGAAGGCGAGGAGGAACCGCCGCGGCGAGAAGAGACCACCGACCCGTCGCCGGAGACCGTCGAGTCGGCCGCGGCTCCGCTCGGCGCCGGATCGGTCGCGCTCGGTGTCCTCGCCGCTGCCGTCCTCGCCGGCGAGTTCGTCGCCGACGACCTCGCGGTCGAGGTCCTGGAGGAGCTCGTCGGTCTGGCTCATACGCCCGGTTGGTCGCGCGGATACATCGGTCTTTCCCGAGTCCCCCCCCGATGGTTCACCACGAACGGCGAGGTGGCACGCCCATGACCGACGTCTCGCTCGACGGCCGGCGGTACTCGGGCGAGTCGATACGGTTCGGGTTCCTCGTCGGGCTCCGCGATGGCGACTCGCTGTTCGCCCGGTACACGCAGGTCACGACCGAGGGTGGGACGGCCACGGGCCACACCGAGTGCCGGGTCGAGACCACCGCCGACGGACGGGTCCGTCTCCGCGAGGGCTGGGCGTGGGACCCCGGGAGGGGTCGGGGACGAGCGTCGAGGAGGTGGCGGCGGAACGGGACGCGCATGCCCACGGTCGCATAGGTGGTTTCAAGTCCGGCGCGGGGGATCCTCGATACATGAATCCGGGTGACAGGGTTCGGGTCGAGCGCGGCGGGACGGTCTACGAGGGCGTCCTGCTCCCCTCGACGACGCCCGAAGAGTTCGTCGTCAAGCTCGACGGCGGGTACAACGTGGGGGTGGCCCGTACCGACGCCGACGCCGACGTCCTCGAATCGGACGTCTACGACGTCGAGTCCGCACAGGACGCGGGCGACGGCACCTCGGCCATCGATTTCGACGAGGACCTCCCCACGGTGGCGCTCATCTCCACGGGTGGAACGATCGCCTCGACGGTCGACTATCGGACGGGTGCGGTCACCGCGCAGTTCGACGCCGAGGACGTCCTCCGGGCGGTGCCGGACCTCGCCGGCCGGGCGAACTACCGGGGCCGCGTCGTCGCGAACATCCTCTCGGAGAACATGCGGCCGGCCATCTGGCAGGACCTCGCCCGGGCGATCCACGAGGAGGTCGAGGCGGGCGCCGACGGCGTCGTCGTCATGCACGGCACCGACACGATGCAGTACTCCGCGTCCGCGATGTCGTTCGTGCTCGATACGCCCGTCCCGGTGGTGTTCACGGGGAGCCAGCGGTCGGCCGACCGCCCTTCCTCGGACAACGTGATGAACGCCGTCTGTGCGGTCGAGGCCGCCAAGTCCGACGCCGCGGAGGTGATGGTCTGCATGCACGCCACGTCCTCGGACGACGTCTGTGCGCTCCACCGCGGGACCCGGGTCCGGAAGAACCACACCTCCCGGCGCGACGCCTTCGAGACCGTCGGCGCCGAGCCGATGGGCGAGGTCGACTACGCGACCGAGGCGGTGACGTTCCGCCGCGAGTACACGGAGCGCGGCGAGGTCGATCTCGACGTCCACCCGGAGCTGGAGACCGAGGTCGAACTGCTCAAGTTCGTCCCCGGGATGGACCCCGCCGTGTTCGACGTCTACGAGGGGAAGGCAGGGCTCGTCGTCGAGGGGACGGGGCTCGGGCACGTCAATACGGAGCTCATCCCCCGGCTCGCCGACCTCGTCGAGGGCGGCACGACCGTCGTGATGACCTCCCAGTGTCTGGAGGGACGGGTCTGTGATCGGGTGTACGACACCGGCCGGGACCTGCTGGAAGCGGGGGTGATCGAGGGGGAGGACACCCTCCCCGAGACGGCCGTCGTGAAACTGATGTGGGCCCTGGCGAACGTCGACGACGCCTCGGTCGCGGACGCCATGGGCCGCCCGCTCGCCGGGGAGATACGGGAACGCTCGACCCCGTGGCTATGAGCCCGATCGCGAGGGACCGAACCGGAGCGCGGCCGACGGCGTAGCGATGAGCCCGGACGACCCCGACCCCGACGGGTTCGAGGTGCGCCGTGCCCGGCCCGAGGACTACGATGCGGTCGTCGCGTTCACGTCGGACACCTGGCCGGAGCGGGGCAGCGACTACATTCCGAGCGTGTACGAGGGCTGGATGGAGACGGAGGGCGGGGACCAGCGGACCCTCGTACTCGATCCCGTCGGGGAGCCGGGACTCGCGGGCATCCTCCAGGGGGTGCTCCTCTCGGACCACGAGGCGTGGGCCCAGGCGATGCGGGTGAACCCCGACTACCGCGGGATGGGCGTCTCGTCGGAACTGACGTACGCGCTGTTCGACTGGGCGGTCGACGCCGGCGCGTCGGTCTGCCGGAACATGGTGTTCTCCTGGAACCGGGCGGGGCTCGGCCAGTCCCGCTCGGTGGGGTTCGAGCCCGTTACCGAGTTCCGGTGGGCACACTCGGACCCCGACCCCGACGCCGAGGCCGAGGGTTTCGAGGTGGCCGAGGATCCGGTGGCGGCGTGGACCCGCTACCAGGGCTCGGACGCCGCGGGCCACCTCCGTGGGCTGGCGCTCGACCTCGAGGAGTCGTGGGCGCTCTCGGAGTGCACGCTCGAACGGTTCCGGCGTGCGGCGGCGGAGACAGCGAGTATCGCGCTCACCGACGGCGAGCGGGTCCGGGGCTGCACCTACCGCGTCCGCGAGTACGAACGCGAGGGCGACGGCGGCGGGACGGAGACGTGGGCGGAGTACGGTGTCGGCGTCTGGTCGGACCTCGAGGCCGCCCGCGGGCTGTTCGCCGTCGTCGCGCGGGACGCCGCCTCGGTCGGCGCCGACCGGACCCGTGTGCTGATCCCCGAGACGCCGCGACACGTCTCCGACGCCGCCTACGCCCGCGCCGGGATCAGCGACGAACCGGACTTCGTGCTGGCGAAGGACCTGGCCGGGCGGTCCTCCTAACGGCTCAACCGCCGCTGACCGGCGGGAACAGCGCCAGCGTGTCCCCCTCCTCGAGCACCGTCTCGTAGCCGTCGTGGTTGACGAACGGGTTGCGCTCGTTCCGGAGGACGCGGATGTGCTCGCGGAGCTCGCCGTCCTCGTCGAGCACCTCCTCGCGGAGTTCGGGGTGGGTCTCGAGGAGCTGGTCGAACGCGTCGCGGAAGGTGTCACCGGGTCCGGCGTCCACCTCGATCTCCTTCGTTCCGGCCGTCTCGGCGAGGTTGGCAAAGAGCTTCCACTTCATGGACGGGTGTCGGTCGGGGGCGGGCTTAGGGGTTTGGCTCGCCGACGTCCACACCCGAGCGACGACGGGCCTGGCGTCGTTCGACGGCGCGGGTCAGGCCAGCGCCGACCCGGCGCGGACGAGGGTCCGCTCGCCGAACGCCGGTCCGACGAGCTGCAGCCCCACGGGAAGCCCGTCGGTCTCGCCGGCCGGCACGGAGATGGCGGGGAGGTTCGCCAGGTTCACCGGGACCGTGTTGGCGTCCGCGAGGTACATCGTCAGCGGGTCGTCGAGGCTTTCGCCCATCTCGAAGGGCGGGACGGGCATCGTCGGCGAGGCGACGACGTCGACGTCCTCGAACGCCGCCTCGAAGTCCCGCTTCACCCACGCCCGGGCGTCCTGGGCCTTCGCGTAGTACTTGTCGTGGTAGCCCGCCGAGAGCGCGTACGTCCCGAGGAGGACGCGTCGCTTGACCTCGGCGCCGAACCCCGCCTCGCGCGACCGGGCGAACGTCTCGTTCCAGTCGCCGTCGTAGCCCCCGGAGACGCCGTAGCGGACGCCGTCGAACCTGGCGAGATTGGAAGAGGCCTCGGACATGGCGATGACGTAGTAGGCCTGGACGGCCGTCTCGACCGAGGGGAGCGACACCTCGTGGACGGTCGCTCCCCGTGACTCCAGCTCGTCGACCGCCTCGCGGAACGTCTCGACGACGCCCTCGTCTGCCCCCTCGACGAGTTCGGTGACGACACCGACGTCGAGGCCGCCGACGTCGCCGTCGGCGGCGCTGGCGTAGTCCGGGTTCCCGTCGTCGGTCCGGGCCACCTCCGGGTCGCGGGTGGTCGCGTCCCGCTCGTCCGGCCCGGCGAGGACTTCGAGGAACTCGGCCGCCCTCTCGACCGTCGGGGCGATGGGGCCGATCTGTTCCAGGGAGTTCGCGTAGGCGATCAGCCCGTAGCGGGAGACGAGCCCGTACGTGGGCTTGATGCCGACGACGCCGCAGAACGCGGCCGGGCACCGGATGGATCCCCCCGTGTCGGTCCCGAGTGCGAGGTCGGCCTCGCCGGCGGCGACGGCCGCCGCGGACCCGCCCGAGGAGCCACCGGGGACGCGACCCGGAGCCGCCGGGTTCTCCGTCGGCCCGAACGCCGACGTCTCGGTGGTGGTCCCCATCCCGAACTCGTCCATGTTGGTCTTGCCGACGACAGTCGCACCCGCTCCCGTCAGCCGCTCGACGACCGTCGCGTCGTACGGCGGAACGTAGTCCGCGAGCATCTCGGATCCACAGGTGGTCCGTACACCCGCCGTGGAGATGTTGTCCTTGACGGCGACGGTCCGGCCCGAGAGCGGGCCCTCCTCGATCGGCGGGATCTCCTCGTGGGTGACGAACGCGTTGAGATCGTCCGTCATCCGACCCTCGGCCCCTTGAAGTAGCCGTCCTCGGTTTCGGGGGCGTTCCGGAGCGCCTCCTCCTGGCCGAGACCCTCCCGGACCTCGTCCGGGCGCATCACGTTGTCGAGGTCCTCCTCGGCGTCCACCTCGGGGACGTCGTCGAGGGCGTCGAAGTGCTCGAGGATGTCGGCGAACTGCTCGGCGAACAGTTCGACCTCCGCGTCGTCGAGGTCGACCCGCGCGAGGCTCGCCACGTGGCGGACCTCCGCGTCGTCCACGCGGTCTGTCATACCGGGAGACCCGCCCGGACCGGCGGTAAGGATTTCGGATGCGCGGCGGTACCCCGACAGCGGATTCCTCCGTGTCCGAAACCAACCCCCACGACCGCCCGTCCCCAGGTGACCCGTGACGCGTCCGACAGAAAGATAACGAATCAGATAGGAACGGGGGCGAAACGTCCCCGAAAGTCCGTTACGGAACGTGTCGAAGAATTTAAGCCGTTCGGACTCGTGTCGCCGTACACGAGCGGATTCTACCCTGCGGTGTACCCAACGTCCGCCCTTTCACACCAATGTCCGACACCAACGTCAGGCGGTTCCAGCGCGAGCGAGGCGAGCGCTCCGAGCGAGCGGAGTTCGAGGAGCAGGAGCACGAGGAGTCGAACGAACTGGTCTGCCCGGAGTGCGGTGGTCGCCTCCAGAGCGACACGGAGCACGGCGAGACGGTCTGTGTGGAGTGCGGCCTCGTCGTCGAGGAAGGCGAGATCGACCGCGGCCCCGAGTGGCGCGCGTTCGACTCGAAGGAGAAGGACGAGAAGTCCCGGGTCGGCGCCCCGACGACGAACATGATGCACGACAAGGGGCTCTCGACGAACATCGGCTGGCAGGACAAGGACGCCTACGGCCGACAGCTCTCGACCCGCCAGCGCCAGAAGATGCAGCGGCTCCGCACCTGGAACGAGCGGTTCCGCACCCGCGATTCGAAAGAGCGCAACCTCAAGCAGGCCCTCGGCGAGATCGACCGCATGGCCAGCGCGCTCGGCCTCCCCGAGAACGTCCGGGAGACCGCGAGCGTCATCTACCGGCGTGCGCTGGCCGACGACCTGCTGCCCGGGCGCTCCATCGAGGGAGTCTCGACGGCCAGCCTCTACGCCGCCGCCCGGCAGGCTGGCACCCCCCGGTCGCTCGACGAGATCACCGGCGTCTCCCGCGTCGAGAAGGACGAGATCGCCCGCACGTACCGGTACGTCGTCCGGGAACTCGGCCTGGAGATCCAGCCGGCCGACCCCGAGAGCTACGTCCCCCGGTTCGCCAGCGACCTCGGCCTCTCCGACGAGGCCGAACGACGCGCCCGGGAGCTGCTCACGTCGGCCAAGGAGGCGGGCATCCACTCCGGGAAGTCCCCGGTCGGGCTCGCGGCCGCGGCCGTCTACGCCGCCGCGCTGCTCACCAACGAGAAGGTCACCCAGAGCCAGGTCAGCGACGTGGCCAACATCTCGGAGGTGACCATCCGAAACCGCTACCACGAACTGCTCGAGGCCGACGACGGCATCGCAGCGTGACCGCTCGCGGCGACGGCTGGCGGCGACGGTCGAACGAAGACGGGGGACGGTGACGGAGACGTACGTCTGTTCGACCTGCGGGACGACGACCGAGCGGGAGTTCCGCGTCCCGTCGGTGGTCCGGACCTGCGAGGGGGGCTGTGGGTTCGTCCACTTCCTCCGGGAGGACCTCCTCGCGCTCACCGAGCGGGTCCCCGAGTCCGAGCGGCCGGACGACTGGGACGAGCTCCACGGCGAGGAGCGGCTCCGGATCGCCATGCGGGAGGGCCACGTCACGCTGGAGGAGCTCAGGAGCTGAACGGCCGGGGGTCCCGTTCCGGGACGCGACGGCCGCTCGGACTCGGGGACCCGTCGTGGACGGCCCGTATCAGTCGGCCTCCTGGATCGCCGTCCAGACCGTCTCGGGCGAGAGGGGCATGTCGATGTTCTCGACGCCGAACGGCTCGAGCGCGTCGACGACCGCGTTCACCACTGCCGGGGGTGCGGCGATGGCGCCGGCCTCGCCGACGCCCTTCACCCCGAGGGGGTTGTGCGGGCAGGGCGTCACCGTCGAGTCCCACTCCATCTCGGGAAGGTGTTCGGCCTTCGGCATCGCGTAGTCCTGGAGGCTGCCGGTCAGGAGGTTCCCGTTGTCGTCGTAGACGGCCTCCTCGTAGAGCGCCTGGCCGATACCCTGTGCGACGCCGCCGTGGATCTGCCCCTCGACGATCTTCGGGTTGATCTGCGTACCGACGTCGTCGACGGCGACGTAGCGTTCGAACGCGATCTCGCCCGAACCCGGATCCACCTCGACGACCGCGACGTGCGTCCCGAACGGGAACGTGTAGTTCGAGGGGTCGAAGTACGTGGTCGCTTCGAGCCCCGGCTCCACGTCCTCGGGGAGCCCGTCGGCGCCGCCGTAGGCGACGTCGGCGACCTCCCCGAGGCTCATCGACCGGCTCGGGGCGCCCCTGACGGAGAACTCGCCGGCCTCGAACTCGAGGTCGGCCTCGCTTGCCTCGAGCCGGTGGCCGGCGATGCGCCGGGCCTTCTCGATCACCTTCCCGGCGCTCTCCTCGAGCGCACCGCCGCCGACGGGCATGGCACGGCTCCCGGCCGTGCCGTTCCCCTCGGAGACCTCCGCGGTGTCCCCCTCGAGGACCTCGACGTCGTCGAACGGCACGCCCAGCGCGTCGGCGACGATCTGCGTGTAGGCGGTGCGGTGTCCGGTGCCGATCTCGGCGGTGCCGGTCTTTACGATCACCGTGCCGGAGGGCCTGACGTGGACGACTCCGGTCTCCATCATGCCCGGGGCGGCCCCGCAGGCCTCGACGTAACACGAGAGCCCGATGCCCAGATACCGGCCGTCCTCGCGGGCCTCGAGCTGGCGCTCGCGGAGGTCCTCGTAGTCGACGAGTTCGAGCGCCCGGTCGAGCGTCTTCCCGTACTCGCCCGAGTCGTAGGTGCGCCCGAACGGGGAATCGTAGGGGAACGCCTCCGGGGGGATGAAGTTCCGGCGTCGGAACGCCACGGGATCCAGGGCGAGTTCGCGGGCGACCGTGTCGGCCAGCCGCTCGATGAAGTACGTCGCCTCCGGGCGGCCGGCGCCGCGATACGCGGAGAGCGGCGCGGTGTTGGTGAACGCCCCCGTGGTGTGGACGTAGGCGTTCTGCACGTCGTACTGACCGTTGGCCATCACACCGAGGTTCGTCGGCACGCCCGACCCGCCGGGGACGAGGAACCCGCCGACCGGGACGGTGGTGTCGGCGCGGAACCCGCGGAGGGTGCCGTCGTCGTCCACGGCCGCCTTCGCCTCGACGATGTGGTGGCGTGCGTGGATCATCGACTGGAAGTCCTCGGTCCGGGGCGCGACCCACTTCACCGGCCGCTCTAACTGCATCGCACACCAGCCCGCGAGCAGGTGGCCGGTGTAGGGGAACAGCTTCGCGCCGAACCCGCCGCCGACGTCCGGCGGTCGCACCCGGATCCGGTGGTCCGGGAGCCCGAGCGTCTCCGAGAGGTCCGCCTGGACCCGGTGGGGGTTCTGTGTGGACATCTCGACGAACAGCTCGTCGTCCGAGCCGCGGTACTGTGCCACGGCCGCCCGGGGCTCCATCGCCGTCGGGCTCACCCTGTTTATCTCGAGGTCGAACTCGACGACGTTGTCCGCCTCCTCGAGTGCGGCCTCGGCGGCCGCCTCGTCGCCGGTGTCCCAGTCGAAGGCGACGTTTCCCGGGCTCAGATCGTGGATCTGCGGGGCGTCGCCCGACATCGCCGCCATCGGGTCGACGACCGCGTCGAGCCGCTCGTAGTCGACGTCGATGGCCGAGAGCGCGTCGTGGGCCGTGTAGCGGTTCTCGGCGACGACGGCCGCGACCGGCTGGCCCTGGTAGGTGACCTTCCCGTCGGCCAGCATGGGGTGATCCGGCGCCGTGGCCCCCGTGTCCGTATCGGACTCCTCGGACCCGGCCGGGCTGTCGACCCGCATGTAGCCCGGCGCGTCCGAGGCCTCGACGTCGGCCCAGTTGACGGCCGCGAGGACGCCGTCGGTCGCCTCGGCGGCGCTCGTGTCGACGCCCTCGATCCGCGCGTGGCCGTACTGGCTGCCCAGCAGCGCGAGGTGGACCTCGCCCGGGTACTGCAGGTCGTCGGTGTACTCGGCGTCCCCGGTGATGAGGTGGGGGTCCTCCCGGCGCTGGACCGCGGACCCGACGAGTTCGTTCGGGACGGCGTCACCGCCCTCGATGGTCTCGAAGGACATCCGCTCACTCACCGCTCTCGCGTCCGTCGACTCCGTCGCGTGTGGCGTTACGACCCATGTGTTACGCTCACCTATCTCGCAACGCACGGAAAAAGGGTTCGCCGCAGGGCGAAGGGACGTGTGGACGAGCGACTCCGTCGACTCCACCGGTCCCCGTCGACACCGACTCCGCCGGTCCCCGTCGCCGTCGCGGTGGGATCGGAGGTCACCGGCGCCGCCACAGGTCCGCCGTCGTGTCGACGTCCACGACGACGCCGGGGTCGCCGGTCTCGACGAGCGCCGCGTCGTCGCTCCCCAGGAGCACGGAGCGGCCGCCGCCGTCGCCCTCGACCCCCAGAAGCGCCTCGAAGTACCGACGGTCGAACAGCACCGGGTTCCCCCGGCGGCCACCGTGGGCGGCCGCCAGGGCCGTCCCCAGCCCGGCCCGGTAGGCGTCGACGAGCAGCGCCACGGTGGCCGGGTCGACCCCCGGCATGTCGCCGGGGAGGAAGACGACCGCGTCGGCCCCGGCGTCGTCCGCCGCCTCCACGCCCCGCGCCACGGACGTCGAGAGTCCCGCCTCGTAGTCGGGGTTCCGAACGGAGCACACGTCGAGGCCGGCGAGCGCCTCGCCGACGGCGTTGGCCTCGTACCCGAACACGGCGACCACCGCCGAGAGGCCCGCGTCGAGGAGCGTCCCTGCGGCGTGACGGACCAGCGGTTCGCCGTCGAGCTCGGCGAGCAGCTTGTTCGCGTCGCCGAACCGCGAACTCGTCCCCCCGGCCAGGAGGATACCCACGACCGTCCGGCCGTCCGGGTCGGTAGCAGCCAGGGCCTCGGCGACCGCTTCGCGGCCGTAGCTCGGAAGGCCCCGTCCGCCGTCGGTCACTCGACCACCTCGTAGGGGACCACCGGAACCCGCTCGCCGGCGTCGAACCCGTCGTTCGTGAGGACGACGCCGTCGGCGAGCGTGACCCGGGTGCTCGAGGAGACACGACCGGGTGCGAACCGCTCGTCGTACAGCTGGAGCGACGAATCGGCGTGACCCAGCGGGGTCGCCTCGCTCCCCTCGAGCGCGACGGGAACCGCGAACTCGACGTCCTCGTCGGGGACGGTCAGCCCCAGGGCGGCGTCGGCGGCCACGGTCGGGAGCCGGCGCTCTCCGGTGAAGAACGGGCGGCAGACCAGCGTCGCCGCCGTGTGTGCCGCGACCGGTTTTCCGGGCAGCGCGATGACGGGCGTCCCTTCCACCGCCGCGACGGTCACCGGGCGGCCGGGGCGAAGTGAGACCCCCCGGAACAGCACGTCGCTCTCCCGGAGGACGTCGACGACGTGGTCGGCGCCGCCGACGCTGGTCCCGCCGGTCGTCACGACGGCGTCGGACGACGCGGCCGCCGTGGTTATCCCCTCCTGGATGGCGGACTCGTCGTCCGGGATCGGCTCCTCGATAGTCGGGGCCCCGCCCCACCGGCGGAGGAGGTTGCAGAGGGTCTCGGAGTCACGGTCGGGCTGACGACCCTCGTGGATCTCCGTGCCCGTCGCGAGGACCGCGACCGCGGGCGGTCGGTGAACGGTGACGGTCCCGACGCCGACGTCTCGGAGAAGCGCGGCGTGTCGGGGAGCGAGGCGGTCGCCGGCCGCGAACAGCCGTTCGCCCGCGGTCGCGGTCGTCCCCGCGGGGTGGACGTTCGTCCCCGGGTCGAGCGACGGTCCCGAGAGCCGGCCGTCCTCGACGGTCGCCGCCTCGCACATCAGCACCGCTTCGGCGCTCTCGGGGAGCGCCGCGCCGGTCGCCACGGCCACGGCCTCCCCTCGACCGATGCTCGGCGGTTCGTCCTCCGGGAACACCTCGTCGACGACTCCAAGCGGGTACTCGTCGTCGGCCGCGAACGCGTAGCCGTCCATCGTCGCCCGGTCGTACCGGGGGACGTCCCCCGGGGCGTCGACCGGTTCGGCGAGCACCCGTCCGGCCGCCCGGTCGAGGCCGACCCGCTCGCTCGGGGCGTCGTTCCGGCCCCCGCGGAGTCCCAGCAGCCGCTCGACGGCGACCGACCTGGGCACCGACTCGTGGCCGTCCATACCGTCCGCACGACGGGCGCCGTCAATATATCTTGTTACCCCTTCCCCACGCACGGCCGCCCCGACGCCCCGATAGTAACTAATTGTGGTTGCCCAGCTACCTTCGACAACCACTTTGCAAAGTATTATCATTACCGCGTCAGTGGAAGCCGTGGAGGAGACTGGCACACGCCAGACCGATACAATGGAATTCAGTGGGACGTTCGAACTCGAGGATACGACGGTCGACGAGGTGTGGCTCGCGCTGTCGGATCCGGTGTTGATAGAGCAGTCGCTTCCGGGGTGTCAGTTCCTCGTCCGCGTCGACGATCCGGACCCGGACTTCGACGTGCTGCGCGAGGAGACCGCGGACCGGGAGGTGGAACTGACGGGCGACCCCGAGGTGATCGCCGAACGCGCGTTCGAGGAGGGGAGCCACTACGCGGCGCTGATGCAGATCAGCGTCGGGCCGGTGAACCCCACCTTCGAGACGGTCGTGACGATCGACCACCGCGAGTACCCGGCGATGTCCGCCTCCGGCGAGGGGTCATCCGGCGACAGCTCCTTCGAGATGTCCTCGGGGATGGTCCTCTCGGAGGCCGAGGACGGCGTCGCGGTCGAGTGGGAGACAGAGGCCGACGTGTTCGGGAAGGTCGCCCAGATGGGCCAGCGCGTCGTCAATCCGGTGGCCAACCGGGTGGTCAAGCGGTTCTTCTCCTCGGTCCAGGAGCGGCTCCACGAGCTGACCCTCCTGGACGTCGAGGCGCGGGCGGAGAGCGAGGCGGGTGACGCGTCGGCCTCGGACGACGACGGGCGGAGCCTCGTCGACAGGGTGCTCGGCAGAGGCAAGGGCGAAAACGAGTAACCATGACGGAACACGACATCAGGCTCACGGTCAACGGTACGGAACACGATCTGACGGTGGAGTCGCGGACGCTCCTGGTACACGCGCTCCGCGACGAACTCGGCTACACCGGCGCGAACGTGGGCTGCGAGAGCAGCCTCTGTGGCGCCTGTACGGTCCACCTCGACGGCGACGCCGTCAAGTCCTGTACCGTCCTCGCGGTGCAGGCCGACGGCGCGGAGATAGACACGGTCGAGGGACTCGCCGATGACGGCGAGTTCCACCCCATCCAGTCGGGGTTCCAGCAGGAGCACGGCCTGCAGTGTGGCTACTGTACCCCCGGGATGATGATGGCCGCGACGGACCTCTTGGAGGAGAACCCGGACCCGAGCCGCGAGGAGATACGCGAGGGGCTCGAGGGGAACCTCTGTCGGTGTACGGGCTACCAGAACATCGTCAACGCGGTCGAGAACGCCGCCGAGGCGATGGATACGGGCACCGGCGCGGTCGCGGACGGGGGTTGCAGGACCGGAGGTCCTACGGCCCTACCGGAATCGCGTCGCGATTCCGGTTCTGGCGAGGTCCGCTGGCCCGAGGAGGGCGACGCGGACGACGACGCGACCGAGAGCGACCGAGGCGACATCTGATGTACCCCGACGAGTTCGACTACTACGAGGCGGAGACGGTGGCGGAGGCTATCGACCTGCTCGAGGAGCACGCGATGGCCGAGACGGAGCTACTGGCGGGCGGCCACAGCCTGCTCCCGGCGATGAAGACCGGCCTGTCCAGCCCGGACGTCCTGATCGACATCGGGAGTATCGAGGAGCTCCACGGCGTGCGCGTCGAGGACGACGCGCTCGTCGTCGGCGCGATGACCCGCTACAGCGACCTGCTCGACGTCGAGGCGGCGGGCGAGCACGCGCCGGCGTTCGCGGCGGCGGTCGAACAGGTCGGCGACCGACAGGTCCGTAACGCCGGGACCGTCGGCGGCAACCTCGCGCACGCCGACCCGGCGTCGGACCTGCCCGGCGCGGCGCTTGCCTCCGACGCCACGCTGGTCGTGCAGGGTCCCGACGGGGAGCGCGAGGTGCCGGCCGAGGAGTTCTTCTTCGGGATGTACGCCACCGATACCGGGCCAGGCGAACTGGTGACGCGGGTGGAGATACCCTTGGCGGGCGACGCCGTCGGCACCTACGCGAAGAAGCCGAGCCCCTCCTCGGGCTACGCGATGGTCGGCGTCGCCGCCCTGATGGAGACCGACGGCGGGACCGTCACTTCGGTCCGGGTCGGTGCCAACGGCGTGATGGACCACGGGGTCCGCCTCGAACCGGTCGAGGACGCGCTGGAGGGCGAGGAGTTCGACGAGGCGACGGTCGAGGCCGCGGCCGGCCACGCGACCGACGACCTCGACACCGCGATGATGATGGGTGACCTGCAGGCGTCCGGGGAGTTCCGGGCACAGCTCCTGGAGGTGTACACCGAGCGGGCGCTGCGCGAGGCGGTGGACCGCGTCTCGGCACCCGCGGCGGCGGACTGATAGTGATCGTCGCCGGAACCCGACGAGCGTATCACGGAGGCGACCGAACCACCCACAACGAGCATGACGGACGGACCGACGACGGCGTTCGCCGACGTGACCGAGGGGGACGTGCGTGACGCCTTCGAGGCGGCGGACTACGTCGCCGAGGACGAGATCGTCACGACGACCCTGCTGGCGCTGCGCCTCGGCAAGCCGCTGCTGGTCGAGGGCGAGCCTGGCGCCGGCAAGACCGAACTCGCGAAGGTGCTGGCCGAGGGGTTCGACTCGGAGCTGATACGCCTGCAGTGCTACGAGGGGCTCGCGGCCGAGCACGCTCTCTACGAGTGGAACTACACGAAGCAGCTGCTGGCCGTCCAGACCGGCGGGAGCGGCCCCGCGGACGGGAATCCCGACCCCGAGGGGTCGGTGTTCGACGAGGAGTACCTGCTCGAACGGCCGCTGCTGCGGGCCCTGCGCGGCGACGGCGAGCGGCCGCCGGTCCTGCTGGTCGACGAGGTCGACCGTGCGGACGACGAGTTCGAGGCGCTGCTGCTGGAGGTCCTCTCGGACTTCCAGGTGTCCGTGCCGGAACTGGGGACCGTTTCGGCCGAGCGGCCGCCGGTGGTGGTCGTCACGTCCAACAGAACGCGGCCGTTGAGCGACGCGCTCAAGCGCCGCTGTCTCTACCTCCACGTCGCCCCGCCGAGCTTCGAGAAGGAGACGGCCATCCTCCGACGGAAGGTGCCCGACCTCGACGGGGTTCTCGCCGCGGAGCTGTCCGCGATGGCCGCCCGGCTCCGCGAGGAGCCGCTCAGGAAACCCCCGGGCGCCGCCGAGACCATCGACTGGGCGCGGGCGGTGGCCACGCTCCGGAACGGGGACGACGGAGCCGGGAACGGGACGATCACCGCCGAGACGATCCGGAGCACGCTCGGCACCCTGTTGAAGGAGGTCGAGGACGTCGAGCGGGTCGACGAGGACCTCCTCGAGGACCTCCTCGAGGCCGCCGAGCGGGCGAACGCGGGTGGTGGGCCGTGACCGGCCCGGTGGAGGCCCCCGGCGTCGACGACCGCGTCCGGTCGGAGCTGGTCAGGTTCGTCCGGGCGCTCCGCGGTGCCGGCGCGTCGGTGCCGGCGAACGCCGCCACGACCGCCGCCCGGGCGCTCGTGGAGGTGGGGCTCGACGACCGCGACCGCGCCCGGACGGCGCTCCGGGCGGGCCTCCTGACCGACCGCGAGGACTTCGAGACGTTCGACCGGCTGTTCGAGGCGTTCTGGCGGCGGCTCGGTTCCGACCCCGACGCCGGACGGTCGCCGCCGGACGAGTCCGAGCCGGGCGGCGGGCTCGCACCGCTCGGTCCACGGATCGAGGACAGCGGCGGTGTCGACCGGACCGACGACGGCGCGGGCGACACGGGCGGGGACGAGGGTCGCGCCATCGTCGAGTCGTTCGCGGTCGGGTCCGACGCGGGAGACGACGCGGACGGCGACGGCGAGGGGACGACGACCGCGCTGTACAGCCCGTCGGGGAGTGCCAGCGCGGTCGAGGGACGGCCCCTCTCCGGCGAGGCCGGCCTCGGGCCGGCGTTCCGCGAACTGACGCGGGCGCTCGCCGGACTGCAGGGGCGACGCTACCGGCCCGGCACCGACCACGCCGACGTCCGGCGGGCGCTCCGGGCGAGCGTGAGCACGGGCGGCACCCCCCTGTCGGTCCCCCGTCGGGAACGCAAGCGGACGGCGGTCCGTGCGCTCCTGCTGGTCGACGTCAGCCGGTCGATGCTGGACGTCCTCGACCGGGGGTTCCTGGTCGAGTTCCTCAGGCGGGCCCGGCGCGAGTGGCGCGACGCGCGGGTGTTCCTCTTCGACGAGGAGCTCCGCGAGGCGTCCGAGCCGTTCGACGCACCGTCCGCGACAGTGGCGATGGAGGCGCTCGAGGCCGCCGAGGCGGCGTGGGGCGGGGGCACGCGCATCGGCGGATCCCTCGCGAGCCTCCACGGGACCTACCCGGAGGCCGTCGACCGACGGACCGCCGTCCTCCTCGTCGGGGACGGGCTGGAGATGGGGGACGTGAGCACCCTCGAACACGAGCTCTCGTGGCTGTCCCGTCGGGCCATGCGAGTGCTGTGGCTGAACCCGCTCGCCGCCGGCGAGCACTACGAACCGACCGCACGCGGGATGGCCGCGGCACTCCCGTATCTCGACGGTCTGTTCGCCTTCGCCGCCCCGGGCGACGTCGCCGAACTGGCCCGTCAGCTCCGGCGGCAGGGCCCCGGGGGACGGATCGGTTACGAGTTCGACCCGCGCACGACGCACCGACCGACGACCACCAGAACGGAGAACGACGCATGAGTGCAAGCGACTGGAGCGTACCGGAGACGGACGTGTTCGACCGGATACGAACGACCATCGACGCGGGCTCGCCCGCCGTTCTCGCGACGGTGACGGCGGTCGAGGGTAGCGCCTACCGACGGCCGGGCGCGAAGATGCTGCTCGACCCGGACGGTGGCGGGGCCGGCAGCATCACCGCCGGCTGCCTGGAGGACGAGGTGCGCGCGCTGGCCACGGACGTGCTCGCCGACGGCGCCCCGCGCGTCGAGACGTGGGACCTCACCGGCGAGGACGACGTCTGGGGGCTGGGCGTCGGCTGTAACGGCGTCATCACCGTCCTGCTGGAGCCGCTCGAAGACTCGTACCGACCGGTCGTCGAGGCCCGGCTGGCCGGCGAGCCCATCGGCGTCGCGACCGTCGTCGGTGGGGACGACGAGGCGACCCGAACGGTCGGCGACTGCGATGTGGCTCCCGTGGTCGGCGATCGCGCGTACTACCGCCCCGGAGAGGGGTTCGAGGGACCTATCGACGACGGGGTGCTCGCGGAGCTCGCGGAACCGGCCGAGTCACTGGTGGCGAACGGCGAGAGCGAGACGCTCGCCGTCGGGACCGACGGGGGGACCGTCGAGGTGTTCGTCGAGGGCGTGCGCCCGCCGCCGGAGCTCGTCGTGTTCGGCTCCGGCCACGACGTCGGGCCGGTCGTCGAACTGGCGAAGCTCGTCGACTTCCGCGTGACGGTGGTCCCGTTCCGCGGTGGGCACGCCGACTCCGGCCGGTTCCCGGACGCCGACGAGGTGACCTCGACCTCCCCGCGGGACGTGGCCGACCTCAAGGAGTGGGACGCCGACACCTACGCGGTGATCATGAGCCACAACTTCCTCGACGACCGCATCGCCCTCGAGGGACTGCTAGAGACCCCCGTCGAGTACGTCGGCCTGATGGGCCCGGAGAAGCGGTTCGAGGAGATGCGCGAGGACTTCGCCGAGGAGGGACGGACGCTCACCGAGGCGGAACTCGAGCGGGTCTACACGCCGATCGGGCTGAGCCTCGGCGGCGACACGCCCTACCAGATCGCCCAGAGCATCGTCGCGGAGGTGCAGGCGGTCGCCCACGATCGGACGCCGGGACACCTCAGCCGGCAGGAGGGACCCATCCACGACCGCGTGGAACTGGCGAGCGACGACTGAGGACCGCCACTCGTGTCTGGCTGCTCTCGTGGTGATCGCCGCGGCGGCCGACGCCGACCTCGGGCGGGCCGGGGTCGAGCGACTGTCCCTCCGAGACGACAACCGATGCGGTCCCCGGTCCCGGATCGGACGCGGGGGAGTCGTCGATCCGGCTCTCTCCGGGCATTTCGTACGGACAGCCGGCACTCCTCTTCGCTCCAGGGGGTAGTGTGCCGGACTCCCGCGACCGCCCCGTGGGTGACTCGTCAGGGCACGGGCCCGGTGGTCCCGGTTTCGGTTATAAACGTTCGCTCACGCGACGTCCGTCGGCTTCGAACAGCCGGACTCGAACCATCGGGTGGGACCGAACTGGGCTTTCCGGGCAGTCCCGGAGACCAGAGGGGTACAGGACTCCGTCCGTGTATCCGTTTTCAGTCGAACACCACTCCAGACGTCCGGAACGGCAGGCTACTTGCCGGCCCCGTGAGTCCCCTCGGACGATGGAGACGACCCGCCACTTCGTCGCGACGGTCTACGTCGTCGCCGACGGTGCGACCTGCCTCCACGAGCACGACCGCCTGGGGATGTGGCTCCCGCCGGGGGGGCACCTCGACCGCGACGAACTCCCCCACGAGGCCGCACACCGCGAGTGCCGCGAGGAGACCGGCCTCGACGTCGAGTTAGTCGCGCCACAGGACGATCTGGCGAGCGAGACGGTCGAGTCGATCCCCGAGCCACAGCACTTCCTCCTGGAGGACATCGACGTCCATCCGGACGGACGAGTGAGCCACCAGCACGTCGACTTCGTCTTCTACGGCCGTGTCGGGAGTCGAGCTATCGCCCCCGACGGCGACGACGAGGCGGGCGCCGAGGAGTGGGATTGGTTCACGGCCGCCGACCTCGAAGCACGCGCCGAGGAGCTCCCCGCGGACGTCGTCGAGGCCGGCAAGCGGGCGATTCGAGTGGTTTCGGAGGGGTCGGACGGGGACTAGCGGCGATGCTCGTACGTCACAGGAAATCGACGTCGATGGCGTGGGTTATCCCGTCGACGTCGAAGTCCGAGTCGGCCACGACGAGCCGCTCGTCGAGCCCCTTCGCGGCCCCGGCGATGTACGCGTCACGAGCGGCGAGCGGCTCTCCCCGACGGTGGAGTTCGTCCTGCAGTTCGCCGGCCGCGCGTGCCAGTTCGGCGGTCTCCTCGACGACCGTGAGCCATTCGAGCGCCCCATCCACGGCGTCGAAGTCCGCGGGCCCCGTCTTGAACACCTCTCCCTGATACACTTCGAACATCACGAGCGGAGGGGCGACCGCTCGTTCGTCGAGGTGTATCCGAACGTAGTCCACTGCATCCTCCTCGCCGTCGAGATAACCGATCAGGACGCTGCTGTCGTAGAGCGTCACCGCGAACCGACGCCCCGCTTCATCTCCTCGCGTTTCTCCCGGGCCCTCTCGGCAGCGTCGGTCCCCTCCCAGAGTCCGGCTCCCGCTTCGGCAGTCTCGCGTCGTTCCCGGATCAGGCGTGAGAGGAGTTCGTCGAAGGTCTCGTCCTCGCCTTTGAGGGCGGCGAGCGCGGCATGGGTGTCGTCTTCGACCCGGATGCTCTTGCTCATGTGGTCCAGTATACGAACCCGTATACAAATCAGTTCCTCCGAGAACTGGCCGTTCTACCGTCGGACAGAACGGCTTATTCGACTCTGCCAGGACGCTCCCGGCGAGATGTATCAAAGCGTCTTTCGGACGGTATCGCACGGGGACCCGTGCTGTCGGACGTACCTACTCGAAGGTCATCGCCACCCCAGTACCGACGACGTTCGGGGACGTATACCCGACAGTACGGAGGGCCGATTCGGTCACCGGCCGGTACGCAGTCGAACGTACGAATTAGAGCAACGACTCGACGTACCGGTCGACGTGGCAGTCCATTCGGCGCTTGAACCCGGCCTGCCGCGCCAGCCGGTCGAGTTCGCGGGAGACGAGGCTGCCGTACTGGGCCGCCTTCTTGTCCCGCGTGGCGACGGAGTCCGGAACCCACGCACTCGCGACCCGACGGAGCGCGACCTTCCGCTCGTCGCCCTCGACGAGCAACTCCCCCGGCAGCGAGAGCGCGGCGTCGACGACCCGGTCGTCCAGCAACGGCGCGACGGGTTCGACGCCCGCCGCCCGGAGCGCGAGGACGTCCCGCTCCAGTCCCTCCGGGAGCGACGCGACCGTCTCCCGGCGGGCCCCCCGGACCGTGTCGGCCTCTACGCGGTCGTCACCCGGCGCGTTCGCGACCTTCTGGTAGCCGCCGAACAGCTCGTCGGCGCCCTGGCCGACGGCGAGGCGGTCGAACCCGTCCGCGGCGGCGCGCTCGGCGACGAGGTAGAGCGGGAGGGCGATGCTCGCGTCCATCGCGTTCGTCCGACCGGTCGCCCGGGTGAGGTCGGGGACTGCCCGCTGGATGTCGGCGTGGTCGAGCTCGACCACGCGGAGGTCGAGCGCCATCGCGTCGGCGGCGGTCCGGGCCGTCTCGACGTCGTGGCTGTCCGGAAACCCGGCCACGTAGCATGGACCGCCGAGCCCGGCGGCGACGAGCGCCGAGTCGACCCCGCCGGAGAACGCGACGGCCGTCCCGCCGGCCTCGTCGGCCTCCGTCTCCTCGACGGCAGTCCGGAGCGCCGCCTCGATAGCGTCGCCGATGGCCGCGACCGCCCGCTCGTGGTCGCGCTCGGGCGGTCGTTCGGGGAGCGACCAGACCAGTTCCTCGGCGGTCTCGCCGTCGACGGGTCCCCGGGCGTGACCGGCAGGTACCGGGACCGGATCGGGGAGCGCCGACCGGTCGAACGCCCAGTCCGAGCCGTCTCGCTCGGCGAACAGCGGGTACCGGCCGAGGACGTCCCGCAGCAGGACCGGCCCCTCGGGACCGCCGAGGGCGGCGGCGAAGCCCCGGCGCGGTGAACGTTCGAGGCCGGGGAGGGGGTCGGAACACGATGCCGCACGGGTCACTCCCTCCGGAGCCCCACCGTGAACGACCGGCGGACGCCGCTCGGGAGCCGGGCCCTCCTGCGGCATCTACAGGCCCCGGAGGCCGTTGACGATGCGCCGGGTGACGCCGCCGCCGAACTGCCGGAGGCTGATCCGCCACGGGGTCCGCTTGCCGAGGACCGTCGTCTTCCCGGCCTTTACTGCGCGGAGGATGGCGTCCGCGCTGCGGTCGTCGGCATCGATCCGCGTGACCGCCTGGCCGACCATCTCGGATATGTGGGCGTCGCTCCCGGCGGTCATCGGGAGGCCGTTCCGCTCGGCGAACCGCTCGGCCCACCGGTTGGCCAGCCCGGTCAACAGCCGGGAGTTGTACACCTCGATGGCGTCGACGTCGGTGAGTTCCGTCCTCGAGACGTGGGCGGCGACGCCGTGGCGCGACCGCTGGAACGGGTGGGGGACGACCGCGAGGCCGCCCTGCTCGCGGATCCGTTCGACCGTCTCGGCGAACGGGAGACCCGGGGGGACGGCCTCGGAGATGCCGAGCCCGAGGACGTGGCCGGCGGCGCTTGTCACCTCCATCCCGGGGATGCCGACCAGCCCGTAGTCCGGGGCGAGGTCGACCGCCGCCAGCGAGGCGTCGATCTCGTCGTGGTCGGTGACGGCGATGGCGTCGAGACCCACTGCCGCGGCCTGCTCGAGCAGGAGGTCGACGGGGTCGCGCCCGTCGTACGATAGTTCGGAGTGGCAGTGGAGCTCGACCGAGAGCACGGCCGGACCTTCGGCCGGCCGGTAGAAAAGCGGTCCGATACCGACCGGTGATGGAAAGCGCTTTGGGTCGCACTCGCGGACTCCCCGGCAATGAGCCTGGACCCGTCCGACCGGGACCTGATCGTCGAGGAGCTCGGCCGCGAGCCCACCCCGGCCGAGGCGGCCCTGTTCGAGAACCTCTGGAGCGAGCACTGTGCCTACCGCTCCTCCCGGCCGCTCCTCGGACAGTTCGACAGCGAGGGACCGCAGGTCGTCGTCGGGCCGGGCGACGACGCCGCCGTCGTCTCGCTACCCGCCTACGGCGGGGACGGCCAGGGCGACGCGGGCGACGAGGAGACGTACATCACCCTGGGCATCGAGAGCCACAACCACCCCTCGTACGTCGACCCGTTCGACGGCGCGGCGACCGGCGTCGGCGGTATCGTCCGGGACACGCTGTCGATGGGCGCCTACCCCATCGCGCTCGCGGACTCGCTCTACTTCGGCGATTTCGACCGCGAGCACTCCCGGTACCTCTTCGAGGGTGTCGTCGAGGGCATCTCCCACTACGGCAACTGCATCGGCGTCCCCACCGTCTCGGGGAGCGTCGCCTTCCACCCGGACTACGAGGGGAACCCGCTGGTGAACGTCGCCTGTGTCGGCCTGCTCTCTCCCGACCGGCTCGTCACTGCGGAGGCCCAAGAACCGGGGAACTCGCTCGTCCTCGTCGGGAACGCCACCGGTCGAGACGGCCTCGGCGGCGCCTCCTTCGCCAGCGAGGACCTGGCTGAGGACGCCGAAACCGAGGACCGGCCCGCGGTACAGGTCGGCGATCCCTACACCGAGAAGCTGCTCATCGAGGCCAACGAGACCCTCGTCGAGGAGGGGCTGGTCGAGAGCGCCCGCGACCTCGGGGCCGCAGGACTGGGCGGCGCATCCAGCGAGCTGGTCGCGAAGGGTGGCCTCGGCGCGTACATCGAACTCGACCGGGTCCACCAGCGCGAGCCGAACATGAACGCCCTGGAGATTTTGCTCGCCGAGTCACAGGAGCGGATGTGCTACGAGGTCCGCCCGGAGAACGTCGAGACGGTGCGCGAGGCGGCAGAGCGGTTCGATCTCGGCTGTTCGGTCATCGGCGAGGTGACCGAGGGGAACTACGTCTGTGCCTTCGACGGGGAGACCGTCGTCGACGTCCCCGCCGAGTACCTCGCCGAGGGCGCGCCGATGAACGACCTCGACGCGGTCTCGCCGCCGGAGCCCGAACGCGACCTGCCCGACGTCGAACTCGGGGAGGCGTTCGAGGCCGTCGTCGGGAGCCCGAACACCGCGAGCAGGCGGTGGGTCTACCGCCAGTACGACCACGAGGTCGGGGTCCGGACGGCGCTCCGGCCGGGCGACGACGCGGCGGTCGTCGCGATCCGTGAATGCGGAACGGGGCTGGCGCTCTCCGCGGGCGCCGAACCGAACTGGACCGGTGTCGACCCCTACGAGGGCGCCCGCGCGGTGGCGGTGGAGAACGCCACGAATCTCGCGGCGAAGGGCGCCACCCCGCTCGCGGCGGTCGACTGTCTCAACGGCGGTAACCCCGAGAAACCGGAGGTGTACGGCGGGTTCACCGCTGCCGTCGAGGGGCTGGCCGACATGTGCCGGACCCTCTCGGTGCCGGTCGTCGGCGGGAACGTCTCGCTGTACAACGACTCGGCGGCCGGCCCGGTCCCGCCGACGCCGACGCTCGCGATGGTCGGGACGAAGGCCGGCTACGACGCCCCGCCCGCCGCGTTCGCCGGCGAGGGGACGCTCCTGCTCGTCGGCGATACGGAGGGGCCGCTCGGCGGATCGGAGCTGCTCGCCCGCGTCGGCGGGAGCGACACGTTCCCGGCGGTGGGCGAGGCGGCGACCGCCCGCGTCGAGGCGCTGGCGTCGGTAGCGAACGAGGCGTCGACGCTCGCCGTCCACGACACCAGCCACGGCGGACTCGCGGTGACGCTCGCCGAGATGGTCACCGCCGAATCGGGTGCGACGGTCTCGCTCGACGGCCCGCCGCTGGAGGTCCTCTTCTCCGAACGCGCTGGCCGTGCGGTAGTGGAAACGACCGATCCGGAGGCGGTCCGGGAGGCCTTCGAGGGCGTCGCACCCGTCGAGACCCTCGGTGAGACGGACGACTCGGGTTCGCTCTCGCTCGACGTCGACGGTGGATCTCTCGCCTACGCCTACGAGAGGATACGCGGACTCCGGTCGGTCATCGGGCGCGAGCTCGAGTGAGGACGGCGGGCGCTCGGATAACTCGACTACAGCTCGACGTCCACGCCGACGTCTGCCGCTATCGCCGCGTCGTAGACGTACTCCCCGGCCGCGGCGTCGAGCACGGCCGTCCCGACGCTCTCGACGACCACGACCTCCTCGGGGGACTCGCGTCCGGCGTCGCCCGCGAACACCGCCCCCAGCGGCGCGAGGTCCGCCGCGTCGAGCCCGGTGTCGCGCAGGTCGCCGATGTCCGCCACCTCCTCGGGGACGTCGGCGAACACCCGGTCGGCCCGTTCGAACACCGCTGCCGAGAGCTCGCGCAGTTCGGCGGAGTACGAGCCGACGGCGACGACGAGCGTCCCCTCGCCGAGCGCGTCGGCCGGGAAGACGGGTTCGGTGCTCGTGGTCGCCGTCACGACGACGTCCGCTCCGGTGACGGCCTCGCGCGGCGAGTCGACGGCCCGAGCGTCGATGTCCTCCTCGCGCAGGTCGGCCGCACACGCCTCCCGGGAGTCACTCGGGGAGTAGACGCACACGTCGCCGGTTCCCCGTGCGGCCTCGATGGCGCGGGTCTGCCACCGGGCCTGGACCCCGGCCCCGAGCACGCCGACGGTTCCCCCGTTGGCGAGGTGCTTCGCCGCGAGCCCGCCGATGCCGCCCGTCCGGGCGTTCGTCACGCCCGCCGCGTTCATGAACGCGAGCGGTTCGCCGGTCTCGGCGTCGGTCAGCGCGAGCTGGGACTGGACCGTCGGCAGCCCGCGCTCGGGGTTCCCCTCGTGGACGGTCGCGAGCTTGGTCGCGAGGTACGGTGCGCCGTGGACGTACGCCGACATGGTCAGACCCGTTCCAGCGGGCTCCTCGCGTCCGTCGACTCCGATACCGACCGGGAAGTGCGGCCGGTCGGGGCGTTCGACCTCGTCGCGGTAGTCCCGGACGAACGCCCCCTCCAGCTCGGGCAGGAGTGTTTCGAGTTCGACGAGGCCCAGCACGTCGCCCTCGGAGAGTACGCGCATGGAACCGAGTAGGTCCGGCGGGGTCAAGAAAGGGGACGCTCGGGACCCCGCGTCCACCGACGGAGGGGGGCGCTCCCGCTCGGCTCCCGCGCCGGATCCGCTCCCTCGAATAGGTTTTTACGTGTCGTAGTACATCAACCGGGAGAGGGCGCAATAATGACGATTCTGACAGCAGTCGACGGTGAGCGGATCCCGAGCCGACCGGTCGAGATCGGATACGAACTGGCCCGCCAGTTCGACGAGGAACTCGTCGTGCTACACGTCATGCCACAGGACGTGTTCGACGGGTTCAGGGATTCGACGACCGACGGGACGGGAGCCTCGTTCTCCATTCCCGGGATAGCGTACGGCGGGGACGCACAGTCGGGTGCTGCCTCCGGTGGCCAGCACCAGTACTCGATCGAGGACGGCGACGAGGACGCCGCAGCCCTCGCGCGCGACGTCGTCGACGAGACGCTCGACGATCGGCGGAATGTGACGTTTCTCGGTCGAGTCGGCGACCCTGCCACGGAGATCGTAAACGAAGCCGACCGCATGGAGCCCCGCTACCTCGTCATCGGCGGCCGCAAGCGATCGCCCGTCGGCAAGGCCATGTTCGGAAGCATCAACCAGTCGGTACTCCTCGAGGCGTCCCTCCCCGTGGTGACCGTGATGCACCAGGAGTAACGGTACACGTATCGGTGCCTACGCTAGCAGGATCGGGACGGCGAACACCAGGAAGATGCCGACGAGCGCGATGGCGAGACCGATACCCACCTCGCGGTTCGTGTAGTCACTCTGCGGGGCGGTCGACCGGCCGGACTCGGGGTCGTGGTGGTCCTCGTGGCCGTCGTCGGCGTGGTCGGTCATACCCGTCGGGTCACCGTGCGGGTACTTCGACCTGTCGGAACCGTGGCGCGGTACTGTTCAGGTAAGGACCGAGCTGACGAGACCGGCCTCATCGCCTCGAAAGCCCCCGTCCGCTCGGCGGCGGTTGGTCGGCTGGTCATCGTTTATTTGAACACTGCCCAGTAACGAACCCGCCACTGCCGGCTCACGCGCTGAAACAGGAGCAAGGCGCTTGTAACGTGACGTCGAAGGGTCCGTCGGGATAATGCGACTGGGTGGGAGCGCGGGTGGGGACCCGCGAAGCGGCAGCCGTAGGGTACAGTGGCGGGTCTGAACGCCGGGGGCGACGGGCGTGGCGTCTCGCAGGTGGTCGCGGTCGTCCTGCTGATCGCCGTCACGGTCACCCTCGCAGTTGGAGCCGGAGCGCTACTGACCGGCACCACCGAGGAGCTCCACCAGCCGGCGTCGGCGGACGTCTCGGTGTCGGAAACGACGTCCACGACGAGTTCCGAATGTGCGGGCGGCAGCGAGCCGGAGGTCGCGCTCGACGTGACCCTCTCGTACCTCGACCGTGCGGAGTCGATTTAGGTCATCGCCGACGGCGGGGACGTCGCCATCTGTGCCGGCGACGGGGAGACGTTCCGGTTCTACGCCGCCCACGACGGGCAGACGACGCTGCTTCGGACCTACACCGTGGACTGATACCGATCATCTCACGGGTCTATCGATCCGTTTCGTCGGAACCACCCGCCGACGACTCATCGTCCGAACCCACGAACCCGTCTGGCCAGGGCGGTACCGAATCACGACAGCCCGGGGGAGCGATCCGGTCCGGTCGCTCGGCCGTTCCTGCGCGCTCCGGACGGCTTTTGTCGCCCGGTCGCGGAGATGGCGTATCGGATGACCCTCACCAAGCGCATCATCCCCTGTATCGACGTCGACCTCGACGAGGAGGGGAACCCGGCCGTCTACACGGGCGTCCACTTCGAGGACCTGAAGTACACCGGCGATCCGGTCGAGATGGCCCGAAACTACAACGAGCTCGGGGCCGACGAGTTCGTCTTCCTCGACATCACGGCCTCGGCCGAGGGGAGGGCGACGATGCTCCACGTCGTCAACGAGGTGGCCGACGAGGTGTTCATCCCCCTGACCGTCGGCGGGGGCATCCGCACCCGCGAGGACATCAAGGAGACGCTCCGGGCGGGCGCGGACAAGGTCTCCATCACGACGGGTGCGCTCGAACGGCCCGAACTCATCACCGAGGGTGCGGAGGCGTTCGGCAGCCAGTGCATCGTCATCAGCGTCGACGCCCGGCGGCGCTACGACGGGGCCGGCGAGCACTACGTCGAGGTCGACGGCGAGTCGGTCTGGTTCGAGTGCACGAAGAAGGGCGGGCGCGAGGGGACCGACGTCGACGTGATCGAGTGGGCCGCCGAGGCCGAGGAGCGGGGCGCGGGCGAGCTGTTCGTCAACTCCATCGACGCCGACGGGACCAAGGACGGCTACGACATCCCCCTCACGAAGGCGGTCTGTGACACCGTCTCGACGCCCGTCATCGCCTCCTCGGGCTGTGGTGGCCCGGAGGACGCCTACGAGGTGTTCACCGAGGCCGGCGCGGACGCCGCGCTCGCCGCCTCCATCTTCCACTTCGGCGAGTACTCCATCCGGGAGGTCAAGGAGTACCTCGAGGAACGGGGGGTCCCGGTCCGGATGCACGACTGATACGGGTCGGTCAGAAGGGGTGGACGGGCAGCCGCTCGAGGCTACGCGGCAGCCTCGAACGCCTCGCGGAACGCCGTCGCCTTGCCCTTCACGTTGCCGGCGGCGGCCTCCAGTGCGTCCAGCGGTGCGACGCCACCCTCGGTCTTGATGCTGAGGATGGGGTCGGTCTGTCCGCCGGACTGCTCGGGATTCATGTCGTAGGTGGCGGCGGCGACCCCGTCGGTCTCCAGCAGCGCTCCCTTCAGCACGTTCATGAACGTGTGGTCCTCACCGGCGATCTCTATCGAGAGTTCGGTCTCCCGGTTCTCGATGACGCGAAGGTCCATGCTCCCGGTAGTGCTATCGGCCGTATCAAGCTTGCGAACCGGCGTGTGGCCGGTTCGGTCCGTCCCGTGAACGGTCGGCCACCGGGTCGCGCGTCCGACACCGCGGGCCGACGGGACGCAGCTACCCGGGGGGCTGTCCTGGACGGGTCGAGGTGGACACACTTAGGTACTCGACGGCGTGGGAAGAGGCATGGGAGACGACCCCTCCGAGCGGCGACTGGTGGCGGGCTGGCAGGGCCGGTACTACGAGGACTTCGAGGTCGGCGACGTCTACAAGCATCCCTACGGGCGGACGGTGACCGAGACCGACGACGTCTGGATCACCAACGTGACGATGAACCTCAACCCGATGCACTTCAACGAGGCGTACGCCGCCGAGACGGAGTTCGGCGAGCGGCTCGTCAACGGGCTGGTCGTCATCGCCATGGTAGTGGGAATGAGCGTCGTCGACGTCTCGCAGAACGCGACTGCGAACCTCGGCTACGACGAGGTCAGACACCACGCGCCGGTGTTCCACGGCGACACCCTGTTCGCCGAGAGCGAGGTGACCGAGAAGCGCGAGTCGAGTTCCAGAGAGCACGTCGGCATCGTCACCACGAAAGTCCGGGGGTACAACCAGGACGACGAGCTCGTCCTCTCCTTGGAGCGGACGCCGATGGTCCTCAAGCGCAAGCACGCCGACCCCACCCCGGCGCGGCCGCCGGGGTGGCCCGAAGGCATCGGTACACAACCCGAGGACCTGGAGTGATACGGACGGCCGTTCGACCGCGTCGGGGCGGCCTAGCGGCCGAGGTGGAACGTGCGCTGGCGAACCGCCGCACAGCTCGGACAGATGTGCTGGTAGGTGACCTGCGCCCCCGACGTCGCCGCGGTCCACCGCCCGTCGTCGTCCTCGTATCCGCACTCCGAGCACCGGGTATCGAGCCGGTCCCGGATCCGGTCGAGTGGGGTGGTTCCGGGTCTGGTGTCGGCTGGCATATGTGGGATAGAGATCCATACACAGTTAATTATGATGTTACTCGAAAACCGAGTCCCGAACCCCTGTAGGACCGTCAGACGGACGCCTGACGCGGGTTTTTGTGGATCGAGGCCCCACCGCCACCAGGACGGTCGAACGGCGAGGAGCGGCTGCGAACACATGATATCCGACAGCCACGTTCCCATCGAGATAACGGTCGCCGAGGAGTGCGACGAGCGCCCGACGGTCGAGTCGGACACGCGGATCGACGTCGCGGTCCAGGGGGAGATCTACCCTACCGCCGAGCTGGCCGACGGCCGGTACGTCGCGTGGTGGTTCGAGGCCGACGAACCGCCGTCGCTAGATTCGGACGTGACGACCGAGTGGGTGACGGCGCCGACGCGGTTCCTCGCGGCGGCGACGCTCCGGGAGCTCTGGGAGGACCCCCGGGCGTTCGACGACCTCTCGTCGGACGGGGATTGATCGACGACCGATCACGGGAGGTCGAGCGTGGCGAGCCGGGAGCGGCCCCGTTCGCCGAGGGCACCCCGGCAGAGCCAGGTGCCGCCGCCCACCACTCGCGGACGGCCTCGCGCTCCACGGGTGTCCCGGCCGTCGACGAGTCATCGCAGGCGGCCGAGGGGGTCGTCGACCGGCGGACCTCGGGGGGTCCTCCTCAGCCCTCCTCGGTCCATCGGGCGTCCGCGAGCGTCCGCTGGACGGCCTCCTGACCGACGGCGGCCGCGAGCGTCTCGAACCCCTGTCGTTCGCTCGCGTCCCGGGCCTCGGCGACCAGCCGGGAGACGATGAACTCCGGCGTCGACCGTCCCAGGGTCTCGAACCGCGGCTGGTAGTCCACCTCGAGTTCGAGGTCGGGGGTCAGCCCCTCGGCGAAGATGCCGTCGGTCCGTGCGACGTCCGGGAGCGGTTCGAGGTCCTCCGCGAGATGGGTGACGAACGTGCCGAGGGCCCCCCGTTCGACGGTCAGCGTGACGAGCCCGTGGAGGAGGTCCGCGGCGCTCCCGGGCTCGGTGATGGCCTCGAACTCGTCGACGAGCATCAGCGTCGACCCCCCGGAGGTGAGCGGCGGGATCACCGACCGGAGCGTGGACTCGAGGACGCCCGCGTTGAACGAGGCGTGTCGGCGGTGGAAGACGAGGCTGTCGACCTCCGAGACCTGGGCTTCCTCGGCGGGGACCGGAAGACCCATGTGCGCCAGCAGCGCCACCTCCGCGAGCGTCTCCAGCAGCGTCGTCTTCCCGCCGGAGTTTGCGCCGGTCAGCACCGAAACCCGGTCGCCGGTCGGCGCCGTCCCGTCGAGCGTGTGGTCCCCGAGGCCGTAGTCGACCGGCTGGACGTCCCTTCCGCTCGCGAGGAGGCCGAGGTTCCGCGCCCCGCGGACGGCCAGTCGATCGGTTCCCGGCGGGGCGAAACCGGGACGGGTGAGGTCGAACGCGTCGGCGAACCGCGCCAGTGACACCTGGAACGCGATGTCGTCGACGGTCGCGACCGCGCGGTCGACGTCCTCGCGAGCCGCCTCGACGTCGCCCTCCAGCCGCTCGCGGACGGCTCGCTCGCGCTCGTCGACCCGCTCGCGGAGTCCTCTCGTGACGGATCTGAGCGTCTCCGTGACGAACGCGTCGGCGTCGGCCGCCTCTCGGGGCAGGGCCTCGCGGACGAGCTCTTCCTCTACGACCGTCTCTCGGGTCACGTGCTGGCGGACCGCGTCCCGGAACCCCGAGGCGTCGCGGGCGCTCCCCTGGACGGCCTCGAGGATGCCCGCCGGGTCGGCGGCCAGGTCCTCGACGCCGCCGAGTGCGGCCCGGAGTCGGTCGAGTTCGTCGTCCGCACCCTCGCCGACGCGGCCGTCCTCCCCGAGCGCCCGGAGCGCGGTCGCGGCCGCCGCCAGGGCGTCCCGGTCGAGCGACGCCAGAGGTCCGAACGGTCCCTCGGCGACGTCCGCGTCGAGCAGCGCCAGCGCCGTCTCGACGGCCTCGACCTCGCCGCCGGCGTGGTCCTCGAACGCGGCCTGGACGGCCTCGCGTGTCGCGTCGTCCAGGCCGCGCCAGGCCGAGACGGCGTCCATCGTCTCGTCGAGCCGTGCCTCGATGGCCCCGCGGTCGGTGAGCGGCGTGAGCACGCGCAGCCGGTCGGCCGCACGCTCGGTCACCGCGTAGGACTCGACCAGCGAGACGAGGTCTCGGTAGACCGCGCGGGCGTCCCGCGTCGCCAGCAGGTTCATCCCCTCCCTGCCGGCCACCCGCCGGAGGATGCGCGTGGCTCGGCCGCGAGAGAGCCCGGCGTCGGCGAGCGTCCGTGCGTCGACGGCCTCTATCGCCTCGACGGCGCGCTGTTCGCCGAGCGAGTCGCGGAGGAGCGCCGCGGTCTTCGGCCCGACGCCCCAGTAGTCCTCCAGTCCCATCGACCGGGTCCTCGGACGGAGGGGTCCTCAACCACTCGGTCCCGCCGTCGAGGGTCGGTCGGGTTCAAGTGCGCTCGATGGGACCCTCCGACCGACGCGTGCTCCGCACGCGAGACCGACCCATGTACGAGGACGTGCGCTACGAGACGGAGGACGGCATCGCCACGATCACCATCGACCGCCCGGAGGCGTACAACGCCTTCACCGGGAACACACTGGAGGAACTCAACGACGCCATCGGGCGGGCCACGGACGACGACGGGGTTTACGTGATCGTCCTCACCGGCGCGGGCGACGGGTTCTGTGCCGGCGCGGACGTCACGGAGATGCCCGACTGGTCGGACCTCACCGAGGAGGAGTACGCCGGCTACCTCTGGACGGTCCAGAACGTCGTCCGGCGGCTCCGCGGGACGGCAAAGCCGACCGTCGCGGCCGTCGGCGGCCCGGCGATCGGCGCCGGCTGTGACTTCGCGCTCGCGTGTGACCTCCGGGTGATGGGGGAAGGCGGTATCCTCCGGGAGGGGTTCGTCCGGGTCGGCCTCGTCCCCGGCGACGGAGGGGCGTGGCTCCTCCCGCGGCTGATCGGCGAGTCGAAAGCCCGCGAGTACCTCCTCAGAGGAGTCGACATCCCGCCCCAGGAAGCGGTCGACGTGGGGCTCGCGACGACGGTCGCGGCGGACCCGCTCGCCGAGGCACACGCCCTTGCCGAGGAACTGCTCTCGCTGCCCGCGCTCGCCGTCCGGAACACCAATCGGCTGGTCGACCCGGAGACCTCCTTCGAGGACTACTGCGAACGGGCCATCGCCTACCAGTGGGAGTGCGTGAACGACCCCGAACACGAGGAGGCCGTCGCCGCCTTCCGCGAGAAGCGCGAGCCCGAGTTCGACCGGGACTACTGACCGGACACCGTCGCCGGGACCGGCTACTCCCCGACGGCGTCCTCGAAGTGCTCCCTGGCCCGCCTCGCGCCCTCCCGGAGGTAGACGACGTCCATACCGACGGTCACGAAGTCGACGCCGGCGTCGAGCCACCGGTCGATCCCGTCGGTGTCGAGCGCGAGCATTCCGACCGGGACCTCGGCCTCGTCCGCGGCCTCGACGACCCGATCGATGGCGTCACGGAAGGCGTCGTTCTCCCATTCGCCGAAGACCCCCAGCGAGGCCGAGAGGTCGCCCTGACCGATCTGGACGGCGTCGACGCCGTCGACGGACAGGATCCCCTCGATGTTCTCGACGGCACGGGCCGTCTCGACCTGAACGATCGTCACGAGCCCCTCGTTCGCGTTCTCGAAGTACGCCTCGAACGACCGGCCGTACCCCGATGCCCGGGCGGGTGCCGCGCCGCGCCGTCCCTCGGGCGGGTAGCGTATCGCCTCGACCACGCGTTCGGCCTCCTCGGCGGACTCGACCATCGGGATCATCAGGCCAGCCGCGCCCATGTCGAGCACGCGCTTGATCTTCCCGGGGTCGTGGTCAGGGATCCGGACGATCGCTGCCGTCTCGCCGCTCCCCGTGTCGGTGGCCCGGATCATCGACTCTATCTCGTCGACGCCGACCGAGGTGTGTTCCGTGTCGATCACGACAAAGTCGAAGCCGAGGTCGACGCTCGTCTCCGCGATGGCCGGGTGGGCGAGCGAGATCCAGTTGCCCGCGACGGGTTCACCGGCGACCAGTCTCCGACGGAACTCCGGGTTCATGCGGGGGAGCCTGCCCGGGGGATAAAAAGGGTTCGGGGTCCGGACCGGCGGCCGGACGCGAGCCGACCGGTCGAACGCCGCTCTACGACCGTCCGTATCAACGGGGCAGGCCCTCCTCCCGGAGCGCGTCGGCGATGCCGTTCTTCTGGACCTCGTCCGTGCCGGCAGCGAGCCGGCGGCCCCGCGCCAGCCGGTAGAGGTACTCGAGGGGGTGGCCCCGCTGGTAGCCGTTGGCGCCGTGGACCTGGAGCGCCTCGCTCACGACCGCCTCGACCATCTCGCCGGAGTAGAGCTTCGCGAGCGAGGTCTGGAGCCGATCCGGAGGGCCGTCCGATTCCCGGGCCTCGAGCGCCGCGCGGTAGGCCAGCGTCCGCGACGCTTCGAGCTCCTTGACCATGTCCGCGAACTTCCAGCCGATACCCTGGAACTCCGCGATGGGCTGGCCGAACTGTTCGCGGTCCTCGGCGTACTCGAGCGCGTGCTCGACCGCACAGCCGGCGATGGCGTTCGCCAGCGTCGAACTCCCGAGCCGCTCCCAGTTGAGTGCCCGGAGTATACGTTTAAATCCCTCCGGTCCCCGGGCGAGGACGTTCTCCTCCGGCACCGGGACGTCCTCGATGTAGAAGTGGCTCTGGGTGTGCTCGGCCATGTTCGTGTAGTGCTGCTGGACCTCGATCCCCTCGGCGTCCATGTCCGTCACGAACGCGCCGAGGCCGTCGTCGAACTTCGCCCAGATCACTGCGGCGTCGGCGTGCGGGACGTTGCTCACCCAGATCTTCTCCCCGTTGGCGACCAACTGGCCGTCCACCTCCTCGACGCGGGTGTTCATCGCCCCGACGTCCGAGCCCGCGCCCGGCTCGGAGATGCCGATGGCGATGACGGTCTCGCCGGCGGTCACCCCCGGCAGGTAGCGCCCCTTGAGCGTCTCCGAGCCGTGCATCTCGATGGCGCGGGGTGCGACGAGCTGCTGGTTGTAGAGGAACTCGGCGGTGTCCGGGCAGACCCGACCGACGGCCTCGATGGTGAGCATCGCCTCGAACTCCGAGAGCCCACCGCCGCCGTACGCCTCGTCGATGTTGACCCCGAGGTAGCCCCGGTCGGCCAGCAGCTCGACGTTGGGCCACGGCACCTCGCCGCCCCAGGTGAAGGCGTCGGCGGCGAACTCCTCGCGGGCGAGCTCCGAGAGCGAGTCCCGCAGCATCTCCTGCTCTGCAGACAGTGCGAACATGGTTCGACGTCGGAGGAGAGCGGCAAGTATCCACCGCCCGGTGGGACCGTGGCGGACCGCTCCGGGTCAGACCAGCCGTTCGCGGAGGTCCTCCGGGATGGGGTTTGACTCCCCCGTCTCGCGGTCGAAGTAGACCTGGACCGTCCGGGCGGTCGCCACGCGCTCGCCCCCGGAGAACAGTTCGTAGTCGACGGGGATGCTCGACCGGCCGAGGTCGTCCACCTCGAGTTCGACAGTGACCGTTCCGACCCCCTCGATGGGCCGCTCGAAGGATATCTCCACCTGTGCGAGGACCGTATCGAGGTCGGCGAGGGGGACCCCGAGGACGTCCTCGCTGAAGCGGGCCCGGGCCTGTTCCAGGTACGTGGCGTAGATGGCGTTGTTGACGTGCTCCATCGGGTCGAGGTCGCGGAACCGTACGTCGACGTCCACCGTGTAGGTCGCCATGCCGCAGGGTACGATGTCGGAGTTATTGTAGCATCGATTTCGACCGGCAGGGACGGCCGTAGCGGGGATCCGCGGCTACGTTATATCTCTCGGACCCGTATCCGTACGCCATGCCCGGGGAGGTGATGCTGAACCGGCTCCGAACCGTGCTCGACTCGATCCAGTACCCGGTCCCGAAGGACGCGGCTGGCGAGGAACTGTCGGACGTGACGCTGCTGTACGCCGACGGGGAGGAACCGCTCGCGTCGGTCGGCGAGCGGTCGAACGTCGACACCTTCGCGGACTCCGGGGACCTCGAGACGGAGATCTACAACAACCTCCCGATCGAGGCGGTCGGCGAACCCGGACAGTCCGAAGGCGACGGGTGATACGGTCGTCGTGGGCTATCACCGGCAGGGGACGACGAACGACCGTATCAGACGACGTCGTCCCCGCGGAGCCGCGCTACCGTCTCCTCGTCGTAGCCGAGCTCGGATAGCACCTCCGCCGTGTGCTCGCCCAGTTCGGGCGGGTGGGTCCGCACCTCGGCGGGCGTCCGCGAGAACTGCATCGGCACGCCCGGCATCTCGATGGCGCCGACGCTCGGGTGTTCGACCGACGCGCGCATCCCGCGGGCCAGCACCTGCGGGTGGTCGTAGACGTCTGCCATGTCATTAATTGGGGTGGCTGGAACGTCGTGGTCGCGCATCAGCGAGACGACCTCGTCGGTGGTGTAGTCAGCGACCTCGGCCTCCAGCATCGGCTCCAGCGTCTCGCGGTTCCGCACCCGGTCGGCGTTCGTCTCGAACCGCTCGTCGTCGACCAGGTCCTCGCGGCCGAGCGCGGTACAGAACTTCGGCCAGAGGTGTTCGGAGGGCACGGCGATCGCCGCGTAGTCGTCGGCCGTCTCGAACACCTGGTACGGGACGATGTTGCCGATCTTCCCCCCGAGCCGGCCGGGGGGGTCGCCGGTCGCGAAGTACTCCGTCGCGGCGTAGCTGTTGAGCGCGGCCGCCGAGTCCAGCAGGCTCAGATCGAGCTTCTGTCCCTGGCCGTCGCCGAGTTCGCGTTCGAGCAGCGCCGAGAGGATGGACTGGGAGGCGTACAGCCCGGTGACGAGGTCGGTTATCGCGACCCCGACTCGCACCGGCTGCCCCCCGGGTTCGCCGGTGATGCTCATCATGCCGCCCTCGGCCTGCAACACGAGGTCGTACGCCGGGCGGTCCCGGTCCGGCCCCCACTCCCCGTAGCCGCTGATGGCACAGTAGACCAGTCCGGGGTTCCCCTGGCGTAGCGCCGGGTAGTCCAGCCCCCAGCGCTCCATCGTCCCGACCCGGAAGTTGTGCAGCAGGACGTCCGCCCGTTCGGCGAGGTCCCGGAACAGGTCCCGGCCCTCCTCGGACGCGAGGTTCAGCGTCACCGAGCGCTTGTTACGGTTGATCGAGCAGTAGTACGAACCGACGTCCGAATCGCCGTAGGTCGGCGGGGTCCACCCGCGGGTCTGATCGCCGCCGTCCGGGCGCTCTACCTTCACCACGTCGGCGCCGAGGTCGGCGAGCTGCATCGCACAGAACGGCCCGGCGAGCACCCGCGAGGCGTCCAGCACCGAGACCCCATCCAGCGGGCCGGTTTCGCCGCTCGGCTCCCGCGCCTCGCCGGTCATGGCTCGGTCCTCCGGGACTCCCGGTTCCGGGTGTCGTCGACTGGCATGCCCGCCTTTCCGCGAGGGACCGCTTAGTACCACGGGTCCTCGCCCGAACGTCGACCGACGCGGGCCGGCCGACGGTGATCCGTATCCCCGGAGGGGGCACGGTCGGTCGGAGCCGACAGCCTATTGGCGTCCCCCCGGCACCCACGGCCTATGACCCACACGGTGACAGTCGTCGGCGGGGCGGGAACCATCGGCACGACCGCGGCCTACACGCTCGCAGTGTCACACCCCGGCGTGGAGATCCGCCTCTGTGACGTAGCTAGTGAGGCGGCGGCCGGCCACGCGACCGATCTCCGGCACGCCCGGTGTCACTCGGCCCACCCGCTCGGGCCCGTCGGTCCGACCGCCGACGCGACCGCCGTCGACCCCGGTCCGGACGCCCTTCGGGGTACGGACTGCGTGCTCGTGACGGCGAGCGTCGGACGGCCGTCCGGGAGCACGGGTCGCGGGGGCCGCGACCGGTTCTGGCCGGCGAACCGCGACGTGGCCGACGAGGTAGCCGGCTGGCTGGCCGACGTCGACCCCGTCCCCGTCGTCGCCGTCACGAACCCGGTCGACCGGTTCCTCGGCCGCCTCCACGCCGAGTCGGGGTGGTCCCGGCGGCGGTTCGTGGGGTACTCGCTTTCGGAGACCGCCCGGATCGCCGACGCCATCGCCCGACGGGTGGATACCGACCCCGCCGACCTGTACTGCCCGATACTCGGCGAACACGGCGAGCACATGGTGCCGGCGTTCTCGCGGACGACCGTCGCCGGCGAGTCCCTGGAACTCTCCGAGGAGGCACGGGCGGAACTGCTCGACTACACGAAGTCGGTCCCCTACGAGGTCATCGCACAGCGCGGACCCGAGCACTCCTCGCGGTGGGTGTCGGGACGGGGTGCCGCTCTGGTCGTCGCCTCGATACTCGACGGCGGGACCGACGAGCCGGTCTGCCTCTCGACGCCCCTCGACGGCGAGTACGGCATCGAGGGCGTCTCGCTGTCGGTTCCCGTGACACTCACCACGGACGGAGTCGGGGAGATACTCGAGTGGGACCTCGCCACCGATGAGCGAGAGGGACTCGTCGCGGCGGCCGAGGCGGTCCGGGAGAAGGCCTAACGCTTCGGCTCGTGCTCGACCGGGATCCTTCGGCGATCAGGCGATCCGGTTCCTGAGGGGCTCGTCCGCCCGCCACCGCCCGTAGTTCTCGGCGAACAGGTCGGCGAACCGGGTCGGGAAGGTGTCGGACCGACCGCCGACGTGTGGCGTCACGAGCACGTCCTCGCGATCCCAGAGCGGCGAGCTCTCCGGGAGGGGCTCCTCCTCGAACACGTCGAGGCCCGCACCGGCGACCTCGCCCTCCCGGAGCGCGTCGACGAGCGCGGCCTCGTCTACGACCGGTCCCCGCGAGACGTTGACCAGTATCGCGGAGTCCGGAAGCGCCCGGAAGACGGCCGCGTCGATCGAGCCTCGCGTCTCCTCGGTCAGGGGGACGATCGCCACCAGGAGGTCGGTCTCCGGAAGGACGTCGTGGAACGCCTCGGGAGCGAGCACGCGCTCGGCGGGGAGACCGCCGTCGTAGTCCTCGGGGTCGCGCTTGACGCCGTAGACGTCCATCCCGAAGGCCGAGCCCCGTTCGGCGATCGTCTCGCCGATGCTCCCGAGGCCGTAGACGGTGAGGGTCCGGCCCGTCCAGTCGGTCAGATCGGCGGTGACCGCCGTTCGGGGCCCCCAAGTGTGCTCGGCCTGCTTCGAGACGAACGCCGGGATCGTCCGGCTGAATGCGAACGCGAGCGCGAAGGCGTGTTCGGCCACGACGGGGTCGTGGAGCCCGGTGGCGTTCGCGAACGTCACGCCGCGATCGCGGAACTCCGCTACCGGGAACGCCGCGTACCCCGCGCTGGTCGCCTGTACCCAGTCACCCGGATCGAGCGCCGCCAGGAGACGGTCGTCCCAGCGGGTCGGGTTGGTGACGAGGATCTCCGCGTCGGCGAGCGCCGATCCGGTCTCCTCGGGACCGTTCGTGGTGACGATCTCAAGGTCGTCACATCGGTCCGCGAGCGGGTCGGCGAGCGGCAGGTCGTGGTCGACGACGACTGTCGGCATGGCTGCCGAGAGACGTCCCCTCGACGTAAATGGGTCCGTCTGTACTCCACCGACGACCGGTCCGAGGACCGTCCTACCCCATCGTGAACGGGTCCTCGACCTCCCCCGACCGGTCGATCCAGACGCTCTTGGTCTGCTGGTACTCCTCGAGCCCCTCCTGGCCGTTCTCGCGGCCGATGCCACTGTCCTTGTAGCCGCCGAACGGCGACCGGAACGAGACGGTCCGGTACTCGTTGACCCAGACTGTTCCTGCCTCAAGTTCCTCGGCCATCCGCATCGCCCGGCGGGTGTCCTCGGTCCAGACGCCCGCCGCGAGCCCGTAGTCCGTGTCGTTGGCGAGTTCGAGCACCTCCGCCTCGGTCGAAAAGGGGATGACGCTCGCGACGGGGCCGAAGATCTCCTCCTGGGCGACCTGCATCCCGTTCTCGACGTCGACGAGGACGGTCGGCTGGACGAAGCACTCGCCGGGGGCATCGTCGGGGCGCTCGCCGCCGAACGTGACGGTCGCGCCCTCCTCGCGGGCGACGTCGACGTAGTGTTCGACCTTCTCGCGCTGGGCGGGGAACGCCGTCGGCCCCATCTGCGTCTCGGGGTCGAGCGGGTCGCCCAGCTTCACCTCGCTCGCCCGCTCGGCGAACCGGTCGACGAACGCCTCGTGGACGTCCTCGTGGACGAACACGCGCGAGCCTGCGAGGCAGGTCTGGCCCGTCGCGGCGAAGATGCCCTTTATTACGCCGTTGATGGCGTTCTCGAGGTCGGCGTCCGGGAAGACGACGTTGGGGGACTTCCCACCGAGTTCCAGTGAAACTGGTATCAGTTGTTTGCCAGCGGTGCTGCCGATCTGCCGACCGACCGCCGTGCTCCCCGTGAAGGCGAGCTTGTCCACGCCGTCGTGTTCGGTGAGTGCCGCGCCCGTCTCGCCCGCGCCGGCGACGACGTTGTAGACGCCGTCGGGCAGGTCGGTGTGTTCCGCGAGCAGTTCGGCGAGACGGAGCGCGCTGACGGGCGTGTGCTCGCTCGGTTTGTGGACGAAGGTGTTGCCCGTGGCCAGCGCGGGCGCGAGCTTCCACGTCGTCAGCAGCAGCGGAGAGTTCCACGGCGTGATGGCCCCAACGACGCCGACGGGCTCCTTCCGGACGTAGTTGAACAGCGCCCCGCCCTTGTTCTCGACTGGGACGACCCGGTCCTCCTGGGTGTTGGCGAGGCTCGCGTAGTAGCGGTACCACTCGCCGAGTACCTCCATCTGCCCCCGCATCTCGCGGACGAGTTTGCCGTTCTGTCGGGTCTCCAGTTCACCCAGTTCCTCGGCGTGGTCGTCGAGGACGTCGGCTATCTGGTGGAGGACGCGGCTCCGTTCGGACGGACCTGTCTCGGCCCACCCCGAGGACTCGAACGCCTCGCGGGCCACGCTCACCGCCCGGTCGACGTCCTCGGCCGTCCCCTCCGGAACGGTCGCCCAGACGCCCCCATCGTAGGGGTAGTCCACGTCGATGCGCCCCTCGCCGGTCGACTCGACGGACTCGCCGCCGATGTGCAGACCGTAGGCTTCAGGTCGATCCGAGTTCATGAGCGAGACGCACGGACGGGAGCGTGATAAATCGTGGCCGGCACGTGTTCGGTCCCCGGGGAGTTCGGGTGTCCGGATTCGTCCCGGTCGATCCGTCGGGCGGGCCCTCCCGCTTGCACACCACGGTCCGACGACGCGTCGAAGCTTTAATCCTCGGCGTGACCGTCGCGGGGGTATGGCAGTTCGACGCACCACGGATCCTTGCACTCGAGGAACGGTACGGGGGTGTGGCCGATGACCGACCGGACCGGCAGCGACTACCTCCTCGCGGCGGTCGAAGCCGAGGGGCCCTCGACGCTGTTCGGCCTCGTCGGCGAGGGGAACGCCCACCTCGTCGACCGGCTCCACGAGTCCGGACTCGACTACCGGTACGCCCGACACGAGCAGGTCGCGGTGACGATGGCCGACGGCTACGCCCGGACGACCGGCGAGGTCGGCGTCTGCACGCTCACGCACGGGCCCGGCCTGACCAACGGCGTCACCGGCCTCGCGAGCGCCGACCGCGACGGCGTCCCGCTGGTCGTGATCGTGGGCGACACGTCCATCGCCGGCCGGGAGACCTCCCTGCAGTACCTCGACCACCTCCGCGTGACCGACCCGGTGTCGGTCTACGGCACCCGCGTCGAGTCCGTCGGGACGCTTCCCGAGACCACCCGCCGGGCGTTCGCGAAGGCCCGGGAGCGGTCCGGCCCGGTCGTCCTCGAAGTGCCCGCCGACGTCCAGGAGGGCCCGGCCCCCGACGAGTCCTACGAGCCGAAGCGATACGAAACGGGCCGTATCCGTCCGGACGCCGAGCGGGTCGAGGCCGCCGTGACCGTCCTCGACGACGCGGAGAACCCCCTGATACTCGCCGGCGGTGGGGCCGCCGCTTCGGGTGCCGGCGGGGCCGTCGCGGCGCTGGCCGAGCGGCTCGGCGCACCCGTCGCAACCACCTTCTACGCGAAGGGGCTCCTCCCGGACCACCCTCTGTGTACGGGCATCGCGGGAACGTTCATGACGCCCGCGAGCGCCGACCTCGTGCCGGAGGTCGACACCGTCCTGGCCGTCGGGGCACAGCTCTCGGGCAAGACCACCCGCTACGGCGACCTCTACGCCGACGCGACCGTCGTCCAGGTCGACGTCGACCGCGAGGCGCTCGGCCGCCACCGCGACGTCGACGTGGCGGCACTGGGGGACGCCCACGAGACGGCGGCGGCCCTCGCGGAGCAGGTCGCGCCGGACGAAGCCCGCGCCGACCGGGTCCGGGAGCGCGTCCGCGAGGCCGAGGACCCCGCCGACCTCGAGTTCGAAACTGCCCCGGACGCCGTAGACCCGCGGGCGCTGACCGTCGCCGTCTCTCGGGTCTCGCCGCCGGAGACGGTCGTCACGGTCGACTCCGGGAACAACACCGGGTTCCCGGCGGTGTTCCACGAGGTCGGCGTCGACGGGGAGATGCTCGTCAACGGAAACTTCGGGGCGATGGGCTACTCGCTACCGGCGGCGCTCGGCGCGAAGGCGGCCGACCCGGAACGACCCGTGGTCTGCTACGCCGGCGACGGCAGCCTCATGCAGGTGCTCGGCGACGTCGAGACCGCGGTCAGGTACGACCTCGGCGTCGTCGTCGTGATCTACAACGACGCCAGTTACGGCATCATCAGGCACCGCCAGCACCTCGACTACGGCCGCGAGACCGGGGCCTCCTACGACAGCCCGGACTTCGCGACGGTCGCCGAGGGGCTGGGCGCACGCGGGGTGACCGTCCGGTCGCTCGACGACCTCGAACCCCTGGAGCGTCACCTCGCCGAGGGGTCGGACACGCCTCTGGTGGTCGACGCCCGGACGATACCCGAGGTGGCCCGGCCGGGGTTCCCGCCGTACTGACGGGGGAGTTTACGATATTCCTCGTAGCCATCTACATGATTTATTTATGATTTATTCAGATCGACTTGCGAGATACGGAGACTGA
>JAZKST010000043.1:0-28590 GCA_036625905.1 Haloarculaceae archaeon | reverse complement strand
GAAGTTGAGGCCGGTCACCTCGATGCGTAGCCAGTACGATCAAACTGATCAGTTGTGTGAATACTATTCGTTTCCGAACAAAGACGCATCTATGGCCAGATGACTGTAGAATCAGAACTACGGATTAGTGGGCGTCGTATCATAATACGATGGGTTGGATAATAACAGTCCTTATCATCCATCCAATACAAGATAGTATTGTAATGAGTACACCAAGTAATTCGGCGAGTCGGATAGGGTCACTCACCCAGATCCAGCGGCTGGCAGTTGTTCTAATCGTTATCACTGGCGTCTTGCACGTGTATGCTGGCGCCGTCGAGGGACGGATCCCCGTTGCACTGGCAGGCGTTGGCTACGCCGGTGCACTTGTGCTCTTTTTCCTCGACTATCGGCGGCGACTGCTCTACCTGATTGGGATTCCGTACACGGCTGTCCAGATCCCGATCTGGCTCGTGGTCAAGTCGGAGTACGGGGTTGTTGACTACGTAGACAAGGCGGTTCAGGTGGTCTTGGTCCTCGTGTTGATCTACCTCTACCTGAACACGCCGTCCGAGTCGACCGAAAACACGGCAACAGCAGCGGACTGAGCGAGCGAATTAACGAAGCGTCTACCGGTCTCAGTTATCTCGAATCATCATAAGTTTCACCCGATTCACCCCGTCGAAGTCACGGAGCCGGTAGGTCAGTTCCCGAACCAGTTCGCCTACTCCCTGGCAGAATAAAGACTCGAGACACCATTCCCCTTGGTGCGTGTGACTCGTGTTGAGAATCACGTCTTGGTACTCGTGTTGGACCGCGTGGAGTTCTCCGATCACCTCGTGATGGCGGTAGTCAAACGCGACGAGTGCGATAACGCCCTCGCTGAGGTCTTCGAGTCGAGGATGCGACTCGATATGTTCGTGCATCGCTTCACGAACTGCCCGGGATCGATTGTCGAGTCTCTCGTCCTGCCAGACCCGATCGAACTCGTCAACCACCGTATCCGGGATATTGAAACTCGTTCGCATCGGATGCTTTCCGGACTGCTCGTACAAGAGTTCCGAGTATGCTGACTCCCTAAGCCGGTAGTATCGATAGTCATCCTTCGATTGGTGTCTCCCAGAGCAGGATTCCGATCGAACTAACGACGAGGATGACACCAGTCACAGCGAGCGCGAACAAGCGAACAGATTCGTGACCGTACCATTGTGAGGATTCGGGAAATGTATCGGCAAGCAGTCGACCGTCTACTAGGCGAGGTAGCGGAGACAGAGGAGTTCTTTCGAGCGGGCATGGTCGCCATCGATATCACTGAAGTAGACCCGTTCACAGGCGATAGAACGGGTCTGGGAGACGGGAAGGCCCAGGCCAAACGGTTGCTTCGACGCGACCAGGACCGCTACGAGATCGACCGGAAGCTTCATGCCGAGAAGAACGAATGGCACCAGACGACGCTGATCTATCGGAGAAAAGAGAACGCTGAGCACGATGATCACCCACAGTACTCGGTGTTTATGACGAATCGCAGTAGTGGAGTCCTTGCCGAGTATGGCTATCGGTGGGATATCGAAAGTGGCTACAAGTCGATCATGCGATTCATGGCTGCGACGACCTCGAAGGACTTCGGGCTACTGTCTTCTACTTCGCGTTCGCGTGTCTCCTGTACTCGATCTGGCGAGCGGTTGACCTGCTTGTGCAGGTCGAACCGACCGAGGCGTACGAGCACGCGCCGATGGTGACGGCTGATAACACCCTAGCGCTGCTGAAGAAGGAGACCGGAATTGGATAGAGAGATGCTCGACCTGGTCGAAAGTCGGTTTTCGGAGTGGCAACGCTGTTGTTGGTCTCAGAAAACTGCCCGACTAGTTGATAGGACACCAGGAAGCAGCACTTGAGAGGCAATTTGGAGCAGTTTTCGCTCACCGACTTGTCCGAAGCCACGCATCACAGCCCCGCTAAACCCTCTGTGGTCTCGACTTCCAGGTGGAGCCGACCGTGGTCCCGGCTCGCCCGACCAGGCCCGGCGTGCCTCCGCGGCCTCGGATCCGTTGAGAAAGCTCCAAGAGAGGGGGCGGACAGGGGGCCGTATGACACGGCGACCCAGGGGCCCGGGCACGAGGTGTGTCGTCCGTCGACGAGCAACTGTCGGGTGGGGAGCCTCTCGGGGGTCCGGCGGCGAAGCCGTGTGGCACCGGGCGCCCGTCGCCGTCCGACCGGCGGGGTGTGCCACCGATGCGTGACCGGACCCGGATGCTCGCTGTCGCGACGGGCACGCTGCTGCTGTCGGTGCTCGTCTGGTTCAACTACTCGGCCGTCCTGCCGCTGATCGTCGAGGACTGGGGGCTCTCGGGGACCAACGCGGGGATCATCTTCGGCGCGTTCCAGGCGGGATACATGCTCGCCATCATCCCGATGGGGATGCTCGCCGACCGCTACTCGCCGCGCCCGGTGGTCGCCTTCGGCGCGGTCGGGACCGGCGTCGCGAGCCTCGCGTTCGCGGGGCTGGCCACCGACTTCCTCTCGGGGACTGCGCTCCGGTTCCTCGGCGGGATGGCGATGGCCGGCGTCTACGTCCCCGGGATGCGCTTCGTGAGCGACTGGTACCCCGAGGCGGAACGGGGCAGGGCGATGGGGGTCTACGTGGGGGGCTTCTCGTTCTCCAGCGGCCTCTCGTTCCTGCTGGCATCGAACATCGCCGCCACCCTCGACTGGCGGACCGCCGTCGGTGCCACCAGCGTCGGCGCGCTCCTCGCTGGGCCCCTCTTCTTCGTGCTGGCACGCGAGAGCCCCTCGGCGACCGCCCGGGGTGGAGGCGGCGGGTTCTCGATCGATCGATCGCTGTTCCGCAACCGCGAGTACCTCTCGGCGGTGGGCGTCTACTCGTTCCACAGCTGGGAGTTGCTCGGGGTGCGGAACTGGCTGCTCGCGTTCCTCGTGACGGCGCCGGCGGTCGTGGCCGCCGGTGGGACGGCGCTCGCCGGCACGCTCGTGGGCGTGATGATGGCCGTCGGTGGTGCCGGTAACCTCGTCGGGGGGTGGCTGTCGGACCGCATCGGCCGGGCGCGGACCGTCGCGCTCGCGCTCGCGGTCAGCGGTACCATCAGCATCTCCATCGTCGTCCTCGGAGACCTCCCGCTGCCGGCGCTGACGGTCGTCCTGCTGGTCTACGGCCTCGCGCTCACCGCCGACAGCGCCCCCGTGTCGACGGCCGTCACCGAAGCGGTCGCCGACGACCGGGTCGGGACCGCCCTCTCGGTCCAGTCGTTCGTCGGCTTCTTCGCAACGGTCGTCTCTCCCGTGGTCTTCGGGGTCGCTCTCGACGTCTCCGGATTCGGCCTCGCGTTCGGGACCCTCGCACTCGGAGCCGCCGCCGGCCTCGCCTGTGCCATCGCGCTCTCCCGGTTGACGGCCGCTACGGACCCGGCAGGGGACCCCGCGTGAGCCCGCCTCGGTGCGAGCCGGGGTGACCGGACCGCGCTCCCGGCCCACAGTATATGACCCCCGGACGAGTGTGCTGCCGTATGCCGAGCGAGTCGACGGCCGCGGTCCTCGAGGCACCCACGGACGATCACGACTTCGCGGAGAGCCGACCCGTCTCCGTCGAGACGGTCGAAGTGAAAGACCCGGAGGGCGAGGAGGTCCTCGTCGAGATCAGAGCGACGAGCCTCTGTCACACCGACGTCGGGTTCGCGCTCGGGCACTTCGACGTGCCCTACCCGCTCGTGCTGGGCCACGAGGGCGCGGGCGTGGTCCGCGAGGTCGGCGACCAGGTGCATGACCTGGCGCCGGGCGACCACGTCGTCCTCGGACGGATCGCCTGCGGACGGTGTCGCCGGTGTCGGGAGGGCAACTCCCACCTCTGTGAACGTCGCGTACCCGCGAACGAGACCGGCACGCTCCGCAACGGGAACGTTCCCTTTAGCCGGGAAGGCGAACCGGTGCATCACTGCCTGGGCGTCTCCTCGTTCACAGAGCACACACTCGTCACCGAGGATGTCGCCGTGCGGATCCCCGAGGAACTCCCGTTCGACCGGGCGTGTCTCCTGGGGTGTGGCGTGTTCACCGGGTTCGGCGCGGTCGGGAACACCGCCGACATCGAACTCGGGGCGTCGGTCGTGATCTTCGGGGCCGGCGGGGTCGGCCTCAACGGGGTACAGGCCGCCCGCATCCGCGACGCCTCGACGATCGTCGCCGTCGACCTCGTCGATGAGAAGCTCGACCTCGCCCGCGATATGGGTGCGACACACGCCGTCAACCCGAACGACGTGGAGGATCCCGTAGAGCGGATCCGGGAGATCTGTCCCGACGGCGCGGACTACGCCTTCGAGATGACCGGTCACAAGGACGTCATCACGCAGGCGCTCGACGCCGTCGGCTCGCGGGGAGAGGTGATCGTGGTCGGCGTCCCGCCGTTCGGCCACCAGAGCGTCGACCTCGACGTCTACGGGATGCTGTTCGGCGAGAAATCCATCCGTGGGTCGCTCTCGGGCTCGTACAACCTCCAGCTCGCGATCCCGAAGCTCGCGGACCTGGCGGTCGAGGGGCGGCTCGAACTCGGCCCGCTCGTGACCGACACCCGGCCCATGTCGGAGGTCAACGAGGCGATGGGCGCCCTGGAGGAGGGCGGGCAGATACGGCAGCTGCTGGTTCCGTAGCTCGGACGACGGGCGCGTCGTCGTATACGAACGACGGGTAGCGAGAGGAGTACCGAGTCACTCGAACGGGTTCTCCGCCGTTACGAGGCGGGTGATCCCCTCGACACTATCGAAACCGTCGTCGAACGAGTAGAGGTACTCGATGCCCCGTCGATCCATCGAGGCAGCGATGACCCCATCGGTGAGCGATAGCCGGTCGTACGCCCTGAACAGGGAGCGTCCGGCGTCGAAATCCGCCTTCGGCATGTAGACGAGTTCGAAGCCTCGGCTCTCGATCAGGGCATCGAGCGTCTCGACCGCAACGGCGTGGGTACTTCGAGCCTGTAGGTAGTTGAGCATCTCCTCGAGGACGTCGCTCGATACGAGAGCGGTCGGTAGGTTCCCTCGATCGAACGCGTTCGCTATCTCCCTGCCACGCTCGTGGTCTTGGTCCCTCGATAGCCGAGCCGCGATGAGGACGTTCGCGTCGACGACGACCCGCGCCATCAGCGCTCGCCAGCGACCAGGTCGTGGTCCTCCGCGGCGTGTGTCTCCTCGCCGGTGTCGACCGGATCGAGTTCGGAGAACGAGCCGTACCGCTTGTCGACCGGCTCGACGGAGATGGTCCCCTCCTCGTCGACGATCCAGCGGAGCTCGTCGCCGGCCTCGATGCCGGCTATCCGGCGGACCGCAGCAGGGACCGTGACCGAGTAACTCTCGTTCACCGTCGTCTCGTCCTCGACTCGCCGGGACATGTCCCGGGTTACGTGCTCGCTCGGGGAAGTAATTTGCCCCCTGATTTCTCGTACTGCCCGACGGTCGTCGACCGTCCGGCTCCGTGGACTGCGGGGAACAGTAGGTCGTCTTTCTCCTACTCCTCCGCGTCGAGCGCCTGCCAGGAGAGCCGCGGGTTCCGCGCGGCGGCGGCCTGGTCGATTCGTCCGGCCGCGGTCCGCTCCGGGGCCGACTCGAGGGTCGCCGTGTCCTCCTCGCGGACGGCCTCGAACGCCGCCGCGAGCTGGTCGAGCGACCGCTTGCTCTCGCCCTCCGTGGGTTCGGTCATCAGCGCCTCGTCGACGATCTCCGGCCACTTCGTCGTCGGCGGGTGGACCCCGTGGTCGAGCATCCGCTTTGCGACGTCGGCGGCGTCCTGCTCGCCCGCGCTCGCGACGAACTCGTGGTGGAACGGCTCGAAGGGGACCTCGTAGTCGACCTGCGAGGCGAGGTAGTTCGCGTTCAGCACCGCCTTCGCGCTCGTGTCGTTGAGCCCCGTATCGCCCAGCCGGGCGATGTACGCGTAGGTCTTCACCAGCACCAGCCAGTTGCCGAGGTCGCCGTGGACCTTCCCGATCGAGCGCTCGGGGTCGTAGAGCTCGTACCCGCCGTCGTTGCGGCGGACGTGTGGCCGCGGGAGAAACTCGCGGAGTTCCTCGACGACGCCGACCGGGCCGGCACCGGGGCCGCCGCCGCCGTGGGGCGTCGCGAACGTCTTGTGGACGTTGTAGTGCATCACGTCGAACCCCATGTCACCCGGGCGTGCCCGGCCCAGCAGGGCGTTCAGGTTCGCGCCGTCGTAGTAGAGCAATCCTCCTGAATCGTGGACCATCTCTGCGATCCCCTCGATGTCCCGCTCGAACAGTCCCAGGGTGTTCGGGTTCGTGAGCATCAGGGCCGCAGTCTCCTCGGAGAGGGCGGCCTCGAGCGCCTCCAGGTCGACGCGGCCGTCCTCGTCGCTCGGGAGCGAGACGACGTCGTAGCCGGCCATCGCCGCCGTCGCGAAGTTCGTCCCGTGGGCGCTCTCGGGGACGATCACCTCGCTGCGTTCGTCGTCGCGCGACTCGTGGTACGCCCGGGCGATCAGGATGCCCGTGAACTCCCCGGCCGCCCCTGCCGGCGGCTGGAGCGTGACCGCGTCCATCCCGCCGATGGCCGCGAGCTGCTCCTGGAGCCCGTACATCAGCTCGAGGGTCCCCTGGACGGTCTCCTCGTCGCGGCCCGGATGGACCAGCCCCGCGGGGCGGACCGCGAGGTCCTCGGTGAACTTCGGGTTGTACTTCATCGTACAGGAGCCAAGCGGGAACGGCCCCGATTCGACGCCGTAGTTCATCTGCGAGAGTCGGGTGTAGTGTCGCGCCAGCTCCGGCTCGGAGGGGGCGGGGAGTTCCAGCGAATCGCGGGTCAGCTCCTCGGGGAGCGGGGAGTCGCTCCCGGCCCCCGTCTCGACCCGCTCGCTCGTCTTCTCGGCCAGCAGCGGCTCGTACAGTTCCTCCGAATCGTCGGTCCAGCGTGCCTGGTCGTACTTCATCGTGCGGCCCTCTCGAAGGCGTCGACGAACCCGTCGACGCGGTCGTGGTTGGTGTCGGTCACACAGACCTGCATCCGGTGATCGCCCCGGACGTGGACGGCGTAGCCCGCATCGCGGAGGTCGTCGGCGACGGCCCGGGCCGGCTGGTCGGTGTGGACGAGAAACTCCCGCACGTGGTGGCGGTCGTGGACCGGCGCGCGCACCCCCGTCAGTCCGTCGAGGCGGTCGGCGAGGTCGTCGGCCCACCGCACGCAGTCCCCGGCGAGGCTCTGGAGCCCGTCGGGACCGAGCGAGAAGGCGTGCATCGCCGCCCGGAGCGCGACCCACGCCTGGTTCGTGCAGATGTTCGAGGTGGCCCGCTCGCGGCGGATGTGCTGTTCGCGGGTCTGGAGGGTGAGCGTGTACGCACGGGCGCCACGGCCGTCCTCGCCGGCGCCGACGAGCCGGCCGGGGACCTGCCGGAGGAACTCCTCGCGGCAGGCGAACAGGCCCAGGCCCATCCCGTAGGCGGTGGGGAGCCCGAGCGCGGCGTCCCCGACGACGACGTCCGCGCCGACGTCGGCCGGCCGTTCGAGTAGCGAGAGCGCCACGAGGTCCGACCCGAGGACGAACAGCGCCTCGTGCTCGTCGGCGAGCGTTCCCAGCTCCGCGAGGGACTCCTCGATCACCCCGCGGACGGTGGGTGACTCGGCGTAGAGCACCACACAGTCCTCGTCGACGAGATCGGCGAGCGCGTCGACGTCGGCCGCGCCGTCGGTCATCGGGTAGGACTCGACGGCCAGGTCGGCGCCGGCGACGTAGTTCTCGAGGGTCTCTCGGCGACCCTCCGAGAGGTGCTCGGGGACGAGCACTCGCGTCCCGGTCGTCGCGCGGACCCGGCTGGCGAGCGTCGCTGCCTCGCCGAGCGCCGTCGCCGCGTCGTACATCGAGCAGTTCGCCACGCCGAGTCCGGTGAGCTCGACCAGCAGCGACTGGTACTCGAACAGCGCCTGGAGGAACCCCTGTGCGACCTCGGGCTGGTACTGAGTGTAGCTGGTGAGGAACTCCGACCGGTCGGCGAGGTGGTCGACCGCCGAGGGGACGTAGTGGGCGTGTCGCCCCCGGCCGAGGAACTCGACGAGGTCCTCGTTCCGTTCGAGCGTGGCCGAGACCTCGCGGACGACGGTCCGCTCGTCGCGCGGTTCGATGCCGAGCGAGCCGTCGAACTGGACGGACTCCGGGACGTCGAACAGCGCCTCCTCGCTGTCGACGCCGACCGCCTCGAGCATCGCGTCCCGTTCGGCCGCAGTGTGTGGCGCGAACGGGCTGCCGCGGTCACCGTTCACGGGTACCGACCTCCTGTCATAGGTGGTCGCTAGCGAGGGGCGGCCTATGAACGCCTCGGTTCCGATGATCGTTCGAGTCGATCCCGGCCCCGGAATCGAGCGTCGAGTCGGCCGAAAGCGATATCGGGGTCGTACGGAAAGCTCGGGCATGGCAACCGCGTCCACCGAGCGGGGGAGAGGAGCGGTGCCAGCGACCGCGCTGACGGTCCTCGGTATCGGCATCATCGCCGCCGCGGTGGCACACGACGTCCGGTTCGGGACCGGGGAGCTACTGACCGGGATGGTCGCGATGCCGGGCGTCCTCCTGCTCGGCGGGCTCGTCTACATCCTCTGGAGCAGCCTCGACGCGGCGACCTACTGGACGGTCGCGCGGTGGGTGTTCGGCGGCTTCGTGACGCTCGGCGGCGGGGTCGGCCTCGTCGTCTACCTCGGAGCCGACCTCGGCGGAACCGGCGTCTCGAGCTTCGGGCGGACGACTCTCCAGGTACTGTTCTTCGCGGGGCTGGGGACCGTCGGCGGCCTGCTGGTCGGCATCCAGTCCGTGCGAGCCGTCGAGGAAGCGCGCCGGGCCGAAGAGGCTCGCACGAACGCCCTGATGTACGCCGCCGAGCGCGACCGGCTCTCCCAGCTCAGCGAGACCAGCCACGCACTCCTCAAGGCCGAGGAGGAGAACCGCGTCGCCGAACTGCTCGCAAGCGGGGTTGAACGAGCGATCCCCGACGCGACCTGCGCCGTCTGGCTGACCGGGCACTCGGGGTTCGAACCCGTGGTCGACGGGACGCCCGCCAGTCCCGACCGCGCCGGTGCGGAGGGGTTCGACGACGGCCGGGAGCGGACCGTCAACGCCCCGGACGCGGGCGAGCGGCTCTACGTCCCGCTGGCCGAACACGGCCTGCTCGCGGTCACCCTCCCACGGAACCGCGGGTTCGACGACCGCGGGCTCGACCTCGTGCGGGTGTACGCACGGACCGGCCAGACGGCACTCGACCGCGCGGCGAACCAGGAGGCGCTCGAACGCCAGAACGAGCGGCTCGACGAGTTCGCGAGCGTCGTCTCCCACGACCTGCGTGGCCCGCTGTCCGTCATCGTGGGACGGGCAGAGCTGGCCCGCGAGACCGGGGACGTCGATCACGTCGACGCCATCGTCGAGAGTGCCGAGCGAATGGACCGACTCATCGAGGACGTGCTCGCGCTGGCCCGCCAGGGCGAGGACGCCACCGAATGCGAGCGGGTCGGCCTCCGCGAGGCCGCACTGGCCGCCTGGAGCGCCGTCGGCACCCTCGAGGCGAGCGTCGACGTCGCCGAGGAACTCCCCGTCGTCAGCGGCGACCGCGAACAGCTCCAGCGGCTGTTCGAGAACCTGTTCCGGAACGCCGTCGAGCACGGCGGCGAGGACGTGTCTGTGTCGGTCCGACCGCTCGGTGACGCGGGCTGTGCCGTCGTCGACGACGGGCCCGGCGTCCCGGCCGACGAGCGCGAGAAGGTGTTCGACAGGGGGTACTCGACCGGCGGGACCGGGCTGGGGCTGGCCATCGTCGACGACATCGTCGATGGCCACGGCGGGACCGTCAGTGTCACCGAGGCCGAGGGCGGCGGCGCCCGCTTCGAGGTCCGGGACCTGGGCCTCCACGACGGCCCCTTCGCCGCATCCATCGACGAGGACGACCCTCGGGACGGGGAGGGGAAGGACGGGCCCGGGAACGAGGAGGGGAAGGGCGGATCCGGGAACGAGGAGGGGACGGCCGGGGCTGTGGGACCCCGTGGCTCGATCGGGTCCGGCGACACCGCGATCTGATACGGTCGCAGCCGGGAGACCCTACCCCTCGGTCTGCTCGGCGTACTCCGCCGGGGAGAGCAGATCCTCGAACTCGGCACCGTCGTACTCGATCTCGAGCATCCAGCCGTCCTCGAACGGCGACTCGTTGACGAGTTCGGGGGCGTCGAACAGCTCCTCGTTGACCGCCGTCACCGCCCCGGAGACCGGCGCGTAGAGGTCCGATACCGCCTTTATCGACTCGATGACGCCGAACTCCTCGCCGGCCTCGATCCGGTCGCCTTCGGCGGGGAGTTCGACGAACACCACGTCGCCGAGTTCGTCCTGTGCGAAGTCGGTGATACCGATCCGGGCGGTGCCGTTCGTCCGCCGGACCCACTCGTGCGTCTCGAGATACTGACAGTCCTCTGGTACGTCGAAGCTCATGGTATGAACGGTAGGCTCTGGACGCGGGCCTCCTTCTGTTCGCCGCGGACGACCACCCGCAGAGTCGTCCCCGGGTCGGCGTGTTCGACCGGGAGGTAGCCCATGCCGATCGGTTCGCCGAGGGTCGGCGACATCGTCCCCGAGGTGACCGTGCCGATTATCCGTCCGTCGGTGTCGACGATGTCGTAGCCGTGGCGGGGGACCCCGCGGTCGAGGAGCTCGAACCCGGTCAGTCGTTCCTCGACGCCCGCCTCAGCGACCCGCGCGAGGGCGTCCCGACCGACGAACTCCGTGTCTAGGTCGACCGCGAAGCCGATGTCCGCCTCGAACGGGTTCCGTGGGTCGGCCTCCGGGTCGAAGTCCTGACCCGAGAGGAGGAACCCCTTCTCGAGGCGGAGCGTGTCGCGGGCGCCGAGCCCGCAGGGCTGGACGCCATCGAACGCCCCGTAGACCGTCCCGGCGTCCCCGGCCGGACAGAGCAGTTCGAACCCGTCCTCACCGGTGTAGCCCGACCGCGAGAACAGGGTCTCGACGCCCTCGATCGTCCCGTAGGTCGTCTCGAAGAACGGCAGGTCCCGCACGGCTGCGTCGGTCGTCTCCGCGACGTGCTCGGCCGCGTCGGGGCCCTGGACGGCGAACATCGCCATCCCGTCGGTGACGTTCTCCACCGTCGCGTCGAGGCCGTGCCCGTCGCGGTAGTTCGTCCACCGGTCGTACATCTCCGCGTCGTGGCCGGCGTTCGGGACGAACAGGTAGTCGGCGTCGCCGCCCTCCGGGAGACGGTAGACCACCGTGTCGTCGAGCATGACGCCCGCCTCGTCGGTGACGGCCGCGTACTGGGCCTCGCCGGGGTCGAGCGCCGACACGTCGTTGGTGGTGAGCCGGTCCAGGAGCGTCGCGGCGTCCGGACCGGACACCTCGATCTGGCCCATGTGCGAGACGTCGAACACCCCTGCGGCGTTCCGCACCGCCTCGTGTTCGGTCCGTATCGAGTCGAACTCGACGGGCATGTCCCAGCCGCCGAACTCGGTGAACGTCGCACCGCGGTCCGCGTGGGCCTCGCGCAACGGCGGCATCCGTAGGGCCATGCGTGGAGGGTGTGACGCGGTGGCTGTTATACGTTCCCCTCGCGGCCGACCCCGGCGGCCGGCCGACCCCCGGGAGGGCCCGGTCGACGGAATCGGCCGGGGAGGTGCCCCCGGAGCCACCGGAGGCGGTCCTCCTCTCCGGCCTCGTCGCGGTTCGGCGTCTCGACCGTACCCGCGGTCCCTGGACGGGAGTGGGTGTTGCCGGCGGGTGCGAGCGGTCCCGGGCGGCGCCGACCGGTCGGACACGGCGACAGGTCCTGGCATCCGGGAGGAGCGCGTGAGACGAGGGCGCTACCGACGACGCTTTGACGCCGACCGCCGAACCGCGGCGCATGGGTCGGCTCGGACGACTGGTACGTGCCCTGCGCGGCGAGGCCGGCGTGTCGGACCGACGGGGCGGTCCCGACCGCGTGGGGCTGTTCGTCGACGGGCCGAACGTGCTCCGCGAGGAGTTCGACGTCGACCTCGACGACGTCCGGGCGGCTGCGGCCGCGGCGGGCCGGCCCGCGGTCGTCCGGCTCTACCTCGACGAGCGGGCCTCCTCGGCGCTGGTGAAGGCCGCCGAGGCCCGTGGGTACGAGGTGGTGGTGACGAGCGGCGACGTCGACGTGCGCCTGGCCGTCGACGCGGCCGAGTTCGTCGTCGACGGCGGCATCGACACGCTCGCGATCACCTCGCGGGACACGGACTTCAAGCCGGTCCTCGAACTCGCCGCCCGGCGCGGGGTCCGGACGCTCGCCATCGCTCCGGGGAGCCACGGTCGGTCGGACGCACTCCGGAACGCGGCACACGACGCGGTGACGCTCGGGGAGTGACACCGACCGCGGCCGCCCCTCCTACCTGATGACCGTCACGGGGACGGTCGCCTTGTCGAGGACGCTCTTGGCGACGCTCCCGACGACCTGTTCGCGCTCCTCCGAGAGGCCTCGGTGGCCGACGAAGATGGCGTCGGCCTCGGCCTCCCGTGCGTGGTCGGTTATCGACTCGGCCGGCCGACCGCTCAGCAGCTCCGCATCGATGTCCGGGGGCTCGGCCTCGACGGCGTCCGCGGCCAGCCGGCGGGCCTGCTCGAGGGTCCGCTCGCCGAGTTCGACCGCCTTGCTCCCGCCCGCGAGGACGAGCTCGCCGTCGACCAGCCGCGTATCCGGGGTCAGTACGTGGACGATCTCCAGGGTCGCGTCGAGCGCGGCCGCGTGCCGCGAGGCGTACTCGACGGCGCTGTCGCCCTCCCGGGACCCGTCAGTTGCGACGAGGTATCGCATACTTCACCGTCGGTCCCACCCTACGAAAAAGCCTCCGTGACGACACCGGGGTCCGTAGCGAAGCGCCCGCGATCACCTCGAGTGCCGGTACCACCGAGCCGGGTGGTTTTTCGACGCCCGCCGTCTACCGTCCCCATGGACCCCGCCGCCGCGCTCGAGACGCCCGTCCTCGACGACCACATGCACCTCGACCCCGTGAACGGGCGCGGGGTCGACGCCGCACGCGACTTCGCACGGGTCGGCGGCACCCACCTCCTCGTGCTCAACAAGCCCTCGTGGTCGCTCGGGACCGACGTCGAGTCCCCCGATGATTTCCGCGAGCCGTTCGACCTCACGGTCGCGGTGACCCGCGAGGCCACGGACGTCATCGACGGGCGGGCCTGGCCCGTCCTCGGGGTCCACCCGGCGCTGGTCTCCCGACTCCTCGACCGGGGGTTCGACGTCGAGGACGCACGGGCGCTCATGGAGGGCGGCATCGACGTCGCCGCCGAGTACGTCGCCGAGGGTCCGGCGCTGTCGATCAAGTCCGGCCGGCCGCACTACGACGTCGACGAGGACGTGTGGGCGGCCTCGAACGCCGTGATGTGTCACGCGTTCGAGCGGGCCGCGGAGGTCGGCTGTGCGGTCCAGCTTCACACCGAATCCGGCGAGGACTTCACCGAGGTCACCGCGTGGGCCGAGGACCGCGGGCTCCCGCGCGAGCAGGTCGTCAAGCACTTCGCCGGCGGCCGCACGGAGGGGCCGGTCCCGAGCGTCATCGCCCGGCGGGAGGAGCTCGACGCGGCCATCGAGCACGGCCGACCGTTCATGATGGAGACGGACTTCATCGACGACCCCGACAGGCCGGGCGCGGTGCTCGGGCCGAAGACGGTGCCCAAGCGGAGCCTCCAGCTCCAGGAGGAGGGTCACGACGACGCGCTCCGCACCGCCCACGTCGAAACTCCGGCGCGGGTGTACGGCATCGACACGGAGACGACGCTCGGGGAGTAGGGGTGGCGGATCGGTTCGACCGGACCGGGGCTCCGACCGTCGGTCGTCGTGTGCGGCTTCGGACGGTTCCTACAAGACTTTACCCGTCGCTGTCGAACCGGCCGGTGTGAGCCAGCCGAAGATACTGCTGCTCGGGCCGCCGGGCGCCGGCAAGGGGACCCAGTCCGCAAACCTCGTCGAGCGGTTCGGCGTCGAGCACATCACGACGGGCGACGCCCTCCGGTCGAACAAGGGGATGGACATCTCGCACCTCGACACCGAGTACGACACCCCCGGCGAGTACATGGACCGCGGCGAGCTCGTCCCCGACGAGGTCGTCAACGAGATCGTCAGAACGGCGATAGAGGAGGCCGACGGGTTCGTCCTCGACGGCTACCCGCGGAACATCGACCAGGCGGAGTACCTCGCCGACATCACCGACCTCGACGCCGTAGCGTCGCTGTCGGTGCCCGAGGAGGAGCTCGTCCGGCGGCTGACCGGCCGTCGGGTCTGTGCCGAGTGCGGGACGAACTTCCACGTCGAGTTCGACCGCCCCCGGGAGGAGGGGGTCTGTGACGAGTGCGGCGGCGAGCTCGTCCAGCGCGAGGACGACACGGAGGAGACGGTCCGCGAGCGGCTCCGCGTGTTCGAGGAGAACACCGCGCCGGTCATCGGGTTCTACGACGAGCGGGGCGACCTCCTCGAGGTCGACGGCGAGGGGACGCCCGACGAGGTGTGGGGGCGGCTGGAGTCCGGCGTCGAGGCGCGGCTGTAGGGACCGGTCCGGCCCGCCGGAGCCCCGTACGGGCGCCGTCGGCGGTCGTGCACCGTCCGGACGCGGAGTAAAAGCTTGATAACCCGTCGCGGCCAACCACCACCAATGGCAGGGACAGCCGAACGAGTACAGGACCTCGTCGACGACGACGACCAGATGGCCGGCGTCGTCCAGCTGGTCCTCGATCGTGCCGAGGACGGCGCGGTCGCCTACGGGGACGTCAGGGACGACGTGGACAGCGGCCGATGGGGGCGGCTCATCGACCGGGGCATCCTGGTCGAGAACGGCGACGAGTACGTGGTTCGGGACCCGGAGGGCGTCCGCGAGGGGCTCGAGGAGGCGACGAAAGAGGAGGCGAGCGTCTCGCTCGACCTCGACATGCCCGACGAGCCCGAGGGCGATTCCTCGTGGTCGGTCTACGACAAGGCGGCGGCGGTCGGCTCGGTCGGGCTGTTCGCCGGCTACTCGATCTCGAGCGTTCGGAACGTCATCGGGCAGACGCTCGACCTCCTGCTCGGCCCGCTCGAGGCCAACCTCCCGTTCTACGTCGTCGTGATGGTGCTCGCGCTGTTCACCGGGCTCTACTCGACGCTCCTGCAGGCCAACCTGATGGACATGGACAAGATGGCCTACTACCAGGACCGTATGAAGGCCCTCCAGAACAAGCGCGACGAGGCCAAGGAGGCCGGGGACGACGAGGCGCTCGACCAGCTCCAGAAAGAGCAGATGGAGGCGATGGGCGAGAACCTCGGGATGTTCAAAGAGCAGTTCCGGCCGATGGTCTGGATCATGCTCTTTACCATCCCCGTGTTCCTCTGGATGTACTGGATGATCCTGGCAGACGGAACCACGATCACCCCCGAGACCATCGTCCTGCCGATCTTCGGCGAGAAGACGTGGACCGGTGGCGTCCTCGGCCCGATACAGGCGTGGATCGTCTGGTACTTCCTCTGCTCGATGGGGTTCACCCAGATCATCCGGAAGGCCCTGGACATCCAGACGACGCCGACCGGGACCTGAACGGCTCGCTGCGCTCGCCGTTCGCTCCGCTCGCGGTCCCGTGGGACTCGCTACGCTCGTCCCACGCTACCCAACCCTTTTAGGTCGCCACCTCGCCTTCGCCCGGTATGGACGCCGCCGTCCTCACCGTCGGTGACGAACTCCTCGCCGGGGACACGGAGAACACCAACGCGACGTGGCTCTGTCGTCAGCTCTCGGACCGGGGCGTGACGGTGGAGCGGACGCTGACGGTCCCCGACGAGATCGATGCCATCGCGGAGAACGTCCGGGCGTACGCCGAGGCGTACGACGCCGTCGTGGTGACCGGCGGGCTCGGGGGCACGCCGGACGACGTGACGATGGCGGGCGTCGCGACCGCGTTCGGCCGGCCGATGGAGCCGAACGACCTCGTGCGGGCCGACCTGGAGCGGACGCTTTCGGCCATCGCCGAGGACCGCCCCGAACTCGACCTCGACGTCGACGTGGAGGCCGAGGCCTCCATCCCGCGGGGCGCCAGGCCCCTGATAAACGACGCCGGGCTCTCGCCGGGCTGTGTGATCGAACCCGACGAGGGGACCGGAGCGATCTACGTCCTCCCGGGTATCCCGAGCGAGATGACGTCGATGTTCGAGGGGGTCGCGGGGGAGTTCGCCGGCGCCGTGCGCTCGGCGACGCTCTACACGGAGGAGCCGGAGGCGAACCTCATCGCGCGGCTCGACGAGGTGCGCGAGCGGTTCGGGGTGGGAGTGGGCTGTTACCCGGACCGCGAGGCGGAGCACAACCGCCTGAAGCTCCGCGCCGAGGACGAGACGACCCTGGAGGAGGCCCGGGGCTGGCTCGCGGCGAACGTCGAGACGATCGAGTACACCGGCGAGTGATCGGTGGACGCCGACCACCCCTCTCGCCCTCGTGTGATACGTCGAACCGTACGGATCAAACGACGTTCGAGCCGTCGACGCGGTCGTGAGCGACGTCTACATGTCTGGAGCCGGCGGCGACGGGCTCGACCTCTACCGGGCCGTCCGCGGGCAGTGGCCGGCGCTGCCGTTCGTGTTCTTCACCGGGACGCCGGTAGCGAGGCTGGCGGGGAGCGTCGACTCGCCCTCGAAGGGTAGCACTACCCGCCGATTCTGGACGTTCGGATCCGTACGCGGAAACGAACGGCGCACGATGATCACCGTCAGTCGTCGAACCGGGGATCGGGGTCGCTCGACTCGGAGGGGTTCCGTCGACCACCTGCGTCGAGCCGGTCGGCGGCCGCGAGCGACCCGGACGACCGGATGATGTCGAGCGCCGTCATCAGGTCCGACCGCGAGATGATCCCCGCGAACTCGCCGCCGTCCATCACGACGAGCCGGCCGACGCCGTTCTCCTGCATCCGCTCGATGGCGTCCATCGCGTCGACGCGGGGCTCGATGGTGTGGAGGTCCGTGCTCATCACGTCCCCGACGCGGTAGGCGTCGCGCTCGATCTCCGGGACCGACTGGGCGTCCTCGAGCGTCACGAGGCCGACGATCCGGCCGCTCTCGAGGACCGGATACCCGGTGTGCCGCTCGGTGAACATCCGCCGGACGAGGTCCGCAACGCTCGTCTCGCGGGTGACCGTGTCGACCCGCTCTGCGGGCGTCATCACGTCCCGGACGGTGACGCCCTCGAAGGCGGCCCGCATCATCGTCTGCTGGGCCTCCGAGGAGGCACCGATGTAGATGAAGAAGGCGATGGCGACGAGGAAGAGGCCGCCGCCGCCGAACAGCCCGAACAGTCCGAGCAGGAGCGCGAAACCCTGGCCGACGCGGGCGGCGATCTGTGTCGCCCGGGCGTACGGGCGGTCGCGGGCGAGCAGCGCCCGGAGCACCCGACCGCCGTCCATCGGGAACCCGGGGAGCATGTTGAACCCCGCGAGCGCGAGGTTCATCAGCGCGAGGTAGCCCAGCAGGAAGGAGAGCGCGACGCCGACGGTCCCACCGATCCCGGGCACCGCGAGGAAGGCCCCGTACGCGAGGGCTCCGAGGGCGACGGAGACGACCGGCCCGGCGAGCGCGATGTAGAGCTCCTTCTTCCAGTCCTCGGGTAGCTCGGCCAGTTGGGCGATGCCGCCGAAGATCCAGAGCCGGATGCTCGAGATCTCGACACCGTAGCGGCGCGCGACCAGCGAGTGGCCGAGCTCGTGGAGGACGACCCCCAGGAACAGGCCGACGGCAGCGACGGTCCCGAGAGCGAACGCGACCGTCGGTGTCGCAGTCAGGACGTCCGCGTCGAGGCCGGCCCCGAGGACGTCGTTGAGGATGCCGACCCACTGGCCGACCTGTGCCCCGATGACGTAGGCGAACAGGGGGAGCACCAGCAGGAACGTCAGGTCCAGCTCGATGGGGATGCCGAACAGGCGGCCCACCCTGAAGCTCTTCATGACAGTAGGTAGTGGGTGTGGCATCTTAACGCCGTGGTCTGCGTGTGCAGCAGGGGTCGGACGGGCGTCGATCGAACCGTCGGGAGCCATCGCCCGAACGTCGAGCGCAGGTACCAGCAGACACCACGGAAGCTCACTCTATCGCCGCCAGCGTGAAGTCCTCGGGGTCCGGGGAGCGCGTATGGAGGTCGTCAATGTCACCGCGGACGCGGAGACGTTCACCTGCAACGCCTACCTCGCGCTCGGGGCGCGGCCGACGCTCGTCGACGCCGGCGCGATGGACGGCGTCGTCGACGTTATCCGCGAACACACCGACACCGTCGAGGCGCTCGTCCTGACCCACCAGCACGGCGACCACGTCGCGGAACTGGACACGGTCCGTGACGCGTTCGACCCCGAGGTGTACGCCTACGCCGAGCACCCCCACCGGGACCACTCACTCGGTGACGGCGATGCGGTCGAGATCGGCGAGGAGACGTTCGAGGCGGTGTTCACGCCGGGCCACGCGGACGACCACCTAGCGTTCGTCTCGGAGACGACGCTGTTCTCGGGGGACGTGGTGGTCCACGACGACGGCGCGTTCGACCACGGCTCGTTCGGCCGGACGGACATGGCCGGCCAGTCCCGAGAGCGGCTCGTCGAGTCCATCGAGGACCTCCTCGACCGGATGCCCGAGGGCGTCGAGCAGATGTACTCGGGCCACGGCGGCGTCTTCCACGGCGACGTCCGGGACGTGGTCGAGACGGCGCTCTCGCGGGCGGAGAAGCGCGAACCGAAGTACCCCGACGGGTAGAGGGGGAGGGGAGGAGAAGGGAGACCGGGTTCAGGCCGCCCGTCGCTCCTTGGCCTTCGGCCGGAGCTTGCTGTAACCGCACTTCCGGCAGCGCTCGGCCCGCGTGGGGTTGCGGGCGTTGCACTTCATGCAGATCATCTTGTCGAGGATGCGGGCCTCCGCCTTCTCGTTTCTCGCCATGTCCGGGGGGAGTCCTGCGCGGCGGTTAAACGTTCCGAGTACGGCCACGGCGCGAGCCCTTATGCCCGCGCCCGGCCTGTCCCCCACATGAGCCTGTACGACAGTCTCGCGGACCTGTCGCTCGTCGTCGAGGGACACGACCGCCGCCGATACGAGCGCTCACCCCGGCCGGAGTTCACCCGCGCGACGACCGAACTCCGGCTCCACGGCCTCGGGGCGACGGGCGCCGGCGAGGACGTCACCTACGAGACGGAGGACCACGACGCGTTCGCCGGGGCCGACGACGCGGGGGCGTTCGACGACGCGTTCGTCGGCGAGTGGACGTTCGACGGGTTCTCGGAGCACCTCGACGCAGTGGAGCTGTGGTCCGAGGCGCCGACGCGGGAGGTCTCCCGGGACTACCGTCGGTGGGCGGTCGAGAGCGCGGCGCTCGACCTCGCGCTCCGGCAGGCCGACACGACACTCGGGGGCGCCCTCGGCCGCGACTACGACCCGGTCCGGTTCGTCGTCAGCACGCGCGTCGAGTCGATGGACCGGATCAAGACCCTCCTGGAGGTCGACCCGGACGCCGAGTTCAAGCTCGACCCCGACATCGACTGGGACGGAGGACTGTTCGCCGACCTGGCCGACACCGGACGGGTCCGGATCGCCGACCTCAAGGGCTACTACGAGGGGACGACCGTCGACGTTCCCGCGGACCCCGATCTCTACCGCCGGACCGTCGGGTCGTTCCCCGACGCCGTCATCGAGGACGCCCGGTGGACCGAGGAGACCCGCCCGATACTCGAACCCGAGGCCGACCGGCTCTCGTGGGACGCCCCCATCCACGGCCTCTCGGACGTGGAGGCGCTGCCCGTCGAGCCGCGGTGGCTGAACGTCAAGCCCTCGCGATTCGGAACCGTGCGGTCGCTGCTCGAGTGCATCGAGTACTGCCTCGACCGGGACGTCTCGCTCTACGGCGGCGGCCAGTACGAGCTCGGCCCCGGTCGGAGCCACCTGCAGGTCCTCGCCTCGCTGTTCTACCCCGATACGCCCAACGACGTCGCCCCCTCGGACTACAACGAGACCGAGCCCCCGGAGGGCCTCGCCCGGAGTCCGCTGGAGATCGAGAACCCCACCGGACTCGCCTGGGGTCGATGAGAGTCGTCGTCGGTCGTCGTGTCCCCGCCCGGAGCACGCGGAGCAACGGTGGCGGATCGAACCCGCCGGCTGCCTACGATGCGCCCCGTGTGGCGGGCTCCGACGACCGGACGTCACCCGAGAGGAAGACGTTCCTTTGACGGAACGACCACGACCCCTAACGGAACGACGGCCGGGAACCGATCGGTACGTCGAAAGGGTACCGAATCACTGCGGCATACCGCTATTGGCACACACGGTAGTACCCAGGACCATCGATGTCGACGATAGAACGTCTGAGTCCGGACGAGTTCCCCGAGCCGGAGCCCGATATCCGATACCTCTCGGTGGACGACGCGGGTCGAACAGCGGCGGCACTCGGATCGAGGACCGCCCAGTCGATCGTGGCCGAGCTGAGTGGCGAGCCGGCGACCACGACCGAGGTCGCCGACCGTATCGGGAGCTCGGTACAGACCGTCTCCTACCACCTGCCGAGGCTCGAGGAGGCCGGGCTCGTGACCGTCGTGGGGACGCAGTACTCCGAGAAGGGCGCCGAGATGGACGTCTACGCACGCACGGTCGGCGCGATCGTGATCGGCGAACCGTCGCCGGCCGACGACGGGGCGTGATGGCGATCGTCGACCGGCGACGCTGGTCGCTTCGAGACGCCGTTCTGCGGGTCAGTCGTCCTGCCGGTAGGTCATCCGGACCAGTTCCTCCGTACCGCCCTCGGGCACGCCGACCTCGCCGTCGTAGAGCTCGAACCCGACGGTCTCGTAGAACGGCACGAGCCCCCGCCGGCCGGCGGCGACGACGACGTCGGAGACGTTCGCGTAGTACGTGAACTCGGTCAGGACCCGCGGTCGGACCACCACCGTACTCCCCGTGGAGGTCCGTCAGCGCGGAGGCGTCGTCGGGTGAACTCGCGGACGCGAACCGCCGACCGAGGACGGGACGCTCGTACGGTCGAACGTGCCGATCTGTAGCGATCTTCGGAACGATCGGTGTTCCGGGACCGATGGGACCGAATCCCGGTCCGTGAGGCAGAACGGAAGCACGTACGACCGTATCACTCCCCGCGGTCGAGGTACTCCTCCTGTATCGCGACGACCTCGGCCGAGTCGGCGGCCCCCGCGTACCGCCGGAGAGGTTCCTCGTTGAGTTCGAGGAACGTGTGCCCCCACCGGAACTTCGAGAGGAGTTCCTCGGCCCGCTCGCGGTGGCCGAGGATCACGAGTGCGCCGGCGAACGCCTCGGCGGTGTTGAGCCGGAACGGCGTCCCATAGCTGACGGGGTTGCCGGCGACGAGGAACGGGAGTGCCCGATGAGGACCCCGGAGCTGGAACGCCTCTGCTTCGGCGGTCTCCCACGAGCAGTCGAGCGCGACCAGGCGGTCGCGGGCGTCCGGCCCCCACTCTCGTTCGCTGTCCCCGCTCGGAGCAGCGTCAGCCGGCGAGAGCGCCCGCTCGGCGTAGGGATCGAGCACGATCCCCGGCGGGGTCGCCCGCGCCGAGCGGTGGAGGGAGACGAGGCCGAACCGCGCGAGCTTGCGCGCGGTGCACTTCTCGGGGTCGTCGTCGCCCTCGTAGCGGACGTGCAGTTCCACGACTCCCCTACCCCGCCGTCGGACAAAAGCCGACCGGGACGCCGGCGGTTCGGGCCCGGGAGTCGGAGCTGAGGTCGGGTTCAGGTTCATACGCCTGGGAGCCCCAGGACCGGCATGGACGGCCCCAGCCTCGTGCGGGCGTACTACCGGCACATCGACGAAGGGGCGTACGTCGAACTCGGGGGGCTCCTCGCCGACGGGTTCATGCACGTCCGCCCGGACCGCACCATCGAGGGACCGGAGGCGTTCGTCCGGTTCATGCGCGACGAGCGGCCGATGACCGACACCACCCACCTCGTCGAGACGCTCTACGTCGGGGACGACCGGGTGGCCGTCGAGGGACGACTGGTCCGGACCGACGGCGGCGAGCTGTTCGGGTTCGTCGACACGTTCCGGTTCGATGGGGACCGCGTCGAGGAGATCAGGACTTACACCGACTGATACTGTCGGTCGTGGGAGTAGGGAGTGTCGATGGTGGTAACGCACCGTCTCGGTACTGCACACAGGACGGGTGTGCGACCGATATCCACGTAAGTACGACCGACAGTACGAGCCGGTCCGAGGCCGGTACCCGTCGGTCAGTCCGACTCGACGACCACCGCAACCGGGGCCGGCTGTGTCGCCAGGTGCGTGTCCCGGACCCCCGACTCGAACTTCAGCCCGTATCCCAGGAGTCGGTCGGCGCCGATGTGGGCGGTCCACACCGCGGCGAGTCCCTCGAGGCGGAGGAACTGCTGGAGGCGTACGGGCATGGGTAGTGTTCGCCGTACCGGCACAAAAGTATGTGGCGGGATGTGGCCGCCGGTCGTCGGGCCTACTCCTTCCGTCCGGCACCGACCGCGCTCTCGCCGACGGGTTCGTGGCCCTCGATGACCTCTTGCCCCCCCATGTAGGGCCGGAGCGGCTCGGGTATCGTGACGGTACCGTCCTCGTTCTGGTAGTACTCGAGGACGGCGACGACCACCCGTGGAAGCGCGACGCCCGAACCGTTGAGGGTGTGGAGGTACTCGGCGCTTTCGTGGCGCTCGGGCCGGTAGCGGATGCCCGCGCGCCGGGCCTGGAAGTCCTCGAAGTTCGACACCGAGGAGACCTCGAGCCACCGCCCGCCCGCCCCGGGGCCGTCGGGCATGTCGTCGGCAGGCGCCCACACCTCGACGTCGTACTTCTTGGCCTGGGTGAACCCCATATCGCCGGTACACATCGTCAGCACGCGGTAAGGGAGTCCCAGCCGTTTCAGGACCTCCTCGGCCTCCTCCAGCAGTCCTTCGAGCCGGTCGTAGCTCTCTTCCGGGCGGACGAAGTTGACGAGTTCGACCTTGTTGAACTGGTGGACCCGGACGTACCCCCGGGTCTCGGTGCCGTGCTCGCCGGCCTCGCGCCGGAAGTTCGGCGTGAACGCCTGGTGCTTGATCGGGAGGTCGTCGTCGAGCAGGATCTCGTCGCGGTACATGTTCGTCACCGGCACCTCCGCGGTCGGGAGCAGCCAGAGGTCGTCGTCGTCGTAGGGCTCGTCGTTGGCGCCGCCGATGCGGTAGGCGTCCTCGACGAACTTGGGGAACTGGCCGGTCCCCCGCATCGAGGCGCTGTTCACGGGGATCGGCGGGAACACGTCGGTGTATCCCTGCTCGCGGTGGACGTCGAGCATGAACTGGATCAGCGCGTACTCGAGGCGTGCGCCGTCGCCCTTGACGAACTGGTACCCCCCGCCCGAGACCTTCGCGCCGCGCTCGAAGTCCAGGACGTCGAGGTCCTCTCCCAGGTCGTAGTGAGGGACGACCTCGTCGGGGAGATCGCGCAGGTCCTCGAACCCCCACCGATAGCGCTCGACGTTGTCCGACTCGTCCTCGCCCACTGGAGCGCTCTCGTGGGGTATCATCGGGATCTCGAGTAGCGCCGCCTCGAGCTCCGTCTCGAGTTCGTCGGCGCGGGCCTCGACCTCCTCGAGCTCGTTCTTGAGCTCCTGTGACTCCTCGATGGCCCGCTCGGCCTCCGCCTCCTTTCCCTCCTGCTTGAGTTCGCCGATGCGTCCCGAGACCTCGTTGCGTCGCTGCCGGAGGTCGTCGCCCTCCGACTTGAGGCTCCGCCACTCCGCGTCGACCTCGAGGACGCGGTCGAGGTCGACGTCGGTGACACCCTTCTTCTCCATCGCCTCCCTGACGGTATCGGGGTTCTCGCGGAGGAACTGCCGGCTTATCATGGCCGGCGGTTCTCGATGGCCGAGGTTAGGCGTGTCGGTAGCGTGTGGGCGGTTCTCGACGAACTGATGGCCGAGGGGTCTGAGCGGAACAGGTACTGGCGCTTCCGGGACGTAGCACATCTCGGAAGCCCCCGGCTCCTTTCAGTCCCACCCGACCGCAGCTCTCCGCCTGCCGACGCGTACCCGAACTCGGTACACGCTCACTCGATGCCTTCAAGGCCGCCACCGAGGACCACCGGACATGGAACCCGGCGAGGTCCGCGAGGCCGGTCACGGCACGACCGACCTCCACTACGTGGAGACGGGGATGTTCGACATCGAGGGGTACAGCTCGGTCTACGTCCTCGACGCCGAGGAGCCGGCGCTCGTCGAGACCGGCATCGGGACGGGGTGGGAGGCCATCGTCGGGGCGATGGAGGCGGTGGGGGTCGCGCCCGAGGAACTCTCGTACATCGCGCCGACGCACGTCCACCTCGACCACGCGGGTGGGGCGGGCTACCTGGCCGAGGTCTGCCCGAACGCCGAGGTCGTGATCCACGAGATCGGCGCGCCACACCTCGTCGACCCCGGGCGGCTCTGGGAGGGGACGAAGCGGGCGGTCGGCGACCAGATACGCCACTACGCCGAGCCAGAACCCGTCCCCGAGGAGCGAATCCGGACCGTGACCGACAGCGACGTCGTCGACCTCGGAAACCACGAACTCGCGGTCCACCACACGCCGGGACACGCCCCTCATCAGGTGGTCTACCACGACCCGGCGAACGAGACCGTCTTCACCGCGGACGCCGCGGGGATCTACGTCCCGGACCTCGACGCGGTGAAGCCGACCACCCCGCCGCCGAACTTCGAGGTCCCGCAGGCGGTCGAGGACACGCGGGCGATAGCCGACCTCGACCCGGAGGTGCTCTGTTACTCGCACTTCGGACCGGCGGCGACCGACGACCGGCCCGCCGAGCACGAGCGTGCGCTCACGGCGTTCGTCGAACTGGTCGAGGAGCGCCGCGGACGGCTCGCCGACGACGAGGCGGTGATCGAGCGGTTCGTCGAGGAGACAGACCCGGACCTCGCGGCGGCCTGGACCGAGGACCGCGCGCGTGCGGTGGCCGAGATGGACGTCCACGGGATACTCCGCTACCTGGACACCCGGGAGGAGTAGCCACCGAAGCGGCCGGGGGGGACTGGACCTCGGGACGCGCCGGATCGCTCGCGGAAGTGGTGCCTTTTATACGGAGGGACGCCATCGGCTCGAACGGATGGAGGTGACCCAGTGGCAGCCAGCGCCGGATACCTGATCCCGCTCGTGGCGGCCATCATCGGCCTCGGAGTCGGAGCACAGATACTCTCCGACCGATTCGAGGTCCCCAGCATCATCTTCCTCATCGCGGCCGGCATCGCGGTCGGACCGGAGGGGCTGGGCCTCGTCACCCAGGCATCGTTCGGCGACGCGCTGCCGGCCATCGTCGGGCTCTCGGTCGCCATCATCGTCTTCGAGGGCGCGTTCCACCTCAAGATCGAGAAGCTCCGCGAGGCGCCGAGCGCGACCATCCGACTGGTCACGCTCGGTGCGGCCATCGCGCTCGTGGGGACGGCAGTGACCATCCACTTCGCGCTCGAGGCCGACTGGGCCATGTCCTTCCTCATCGGGGCGCTGCTCGTGGCGACCGGCCCGACGGTCATCACGCCGATCCTCGAGGTGGTGCCGGTCCGGGACCGCGTCGCCGCCGCCCTCGAGACGGAGGGCATCGTCAACGACGTGACCGCCGCGATCCTCGCCGTCGTCGTCTTCGAGGTGGTGGCGGTCGGGGAGGCGACCCCGAGCGTGTTCGTCGAGGAGTTCGTCCTGCGGCTCGGGACCGGCGTCATCGTGGGGATCGTCGTCGCCGTCATCGTCTGGTACCTGCTCCGGTACGTCGACCTCTCGCCGGGGAACGCCCCGCAGAACGCCCGACTGCTCGTGCTCGCGGGCGCGCTGGTCGCGTTCGGTGCCGCGGACACCATCGCCAGCGAGGCGGGGGTCGCGGCCGTCGCCGTCGCCGGCATCGTCCTCGGGAACCTCGACGTGCCCTACGAGGAGGAGATCACCGCGTTCAAGGGCGACATCACGCTGCTGGTGCTGTCGTTCGTCTTCATCGCGCTCGCGGCCCTGCTCCGGTTCGAGGACCTCATCGCGCTCGGCCTCGGCGGGGTCGTCGTCGTGATCGCGGTCGCTCTGCTGATCCGACCGGCGCTGGTCTTCCTCTCGACGGTCGGAGGGCGGTTCAGCTTCAACGAGCGGGTGTTCCTCAGCTTCGTCGGTCCGCGGGGGATCATCCCGGCCTCGGTCGCGACGCTGTTCGCGGTCGAACTCGTCGACCGGGGGATGGGTGACGCCGCGACCCTCCTCGTGGGCACCGTCTTCCTCGTCATCCTGACGACGGTCGTCTTCGAGGGCGGGTTCGCCCGCTACATCGCGGAACTGCTCGACGTGATACCAATGCGTGTAATCATCGTAGGGGGCGGACAGGTGGGCCGCGCGCTCGCCGACCGCCTCGAGGACCGGGGAGAGAACGTCGTCATAGTCGAGAACGACGAGACACAGGTGGAGGTGGTCCGCAACGACGGCCACACGACCCACATCGGCGACGGCACCGACACGGACGTGCTGCGCTCGGCGGGGGCGGACAACGCCCGCATCGTCGTCGCGGCCACCGGCGACGACGACGCCAACCTCCTCGTGGCACAGCTCGCGAAGTCGAAGTTCGACGTCGAGACGGTCCTCGCCCGGGCGAACAACCCCGACAACGTCGACGCGTTCGAGGACCTCGGGGTTCGAACCATCTCCGCGGCGGACGCCACCGCGCAGGCGCTCGACAACGCCATCGAGCGGCCGGCGCTCACCAGCTGGTTCAGCGAGATCGGCGAGTCCGGCGACGTCCAGGAGGTCGAGGTGACCAACGAGGAGCTCGTCGGCCGGACCGTCCGCGAGGTGGGTCCGGAACTGCCGGACGGCAGTCTCATCGCGCTGGTCGCACGCGACGGCCGGGCCCAGGTCCCGGACGCCGACTTCACCCTCCAGGAGGGCGACCACATCACCCTCATCGGGTCGCGGGAGGCCGTCCGGACGGCGATGAAGTTCTGCCGACCGTCGTGATCCGGCGCTACGCCCCCGGTCGCTCCCCCCAGGCGCTCTCGCCGTCGCCGCCGCCGGTCTTGTACACGCCCCGGCACTCGGCGACCCGTGTCCCCGACCCGTCGGTGACGGTCACGTCCACCGTGGCCAGCGCGTTCCCGACCCGGAGCGCCTCGGCCTCCGCACGCAGCCGCTCGCCCGTCGCCGGCGCGAGGTAGTCAATACGCATGTCCACGGTCGGCGTGGAGGTCCCGACCACGGAGTAGACCGCCGCACCGCCGACCGTGTCGGCCAGCGAGTACGTCACGCCCCCGTGGACGACGCCGGTTCGCTCGTTGGAGGTGTGTCGTTCGGCGAGCTCGAGGCGGCCCTCCGCGCGACCGTCCGCCGCGCGGGTCAGCTCGATACCGAGGTCCTCGACGAACGGGATACCGTCGAACAGTTCCGTCGGGTCCGGGTCCGCGTCCATACCGGGCGTCCGTCCCGGTCCGGTAAATCAGGTCCGGACCGAGGCGCCGTTCTCGTCGGCGGGTTCGACCCGCTCGGGGACGTCGACTGAGGCTGCCGACCGGGATTCGCCGGCCGCGAGCCGTCCCGCCCGGTCGAGAACCGAGTGGTGGCGGTCGTCGAGCCGGCAGGGAGCGACGAACACGAGGTCGCCGTCGCGGTACTCCGCGAGGACGACGGTCGGGAGGTCGACGCGCGTACACGTCTCGCCGGTCAGCCGGCCCACGGTGTGGGGCCTGAAGAACGGGCCGAACGACGCGCCGTTCTCGTCGGCCCACCGCCGGAACGCCTCGAGTCGGTCCGCGAGCGCGCGACCGGGGTCGGTCGCCGCCGCCGGTCCCGTGGGGTCGAACGACCGACCCCACACCGACACCCCGACCGCCTCCACGTCGTCGGCCGCCCGCAGGCGGCGCAGCGTCTCGTCGAGCAGCGGCTGGACGTCGTCGGAGAGCGACCGGACACAGACCTCGACGGTCGTGCCGGACGTGGATCGGCCGGCGTTGCCGTGGTCCGCGACACTGACCTCGGTCGGTGGGGCGAGTGGTGGCTGGTCGGAGTCGGGTCGAGGGCTCATGGGAGATCCCTTCACACGATAGTTCGTGAACGAATACTTCAATACGTATGCCGACCCGCCTGACAGGACAGTCCCGAATGAACCAGTCGGCACTCCGGGACCGGGGATCAAAGAAGCGGTGTGCTCGGGGGTCTCTAGTCGTCGGCGGGCGCGGCCGAATCGCCCCGCGAGACGCCGGTGCCCGGACCGACGTCGATGCCGAGTTCGTCGAGACGCTCGTCCGGGACGACGCCGTCGACCCAGCCGCGGCGCTCGTAGTACTCGTCGAGCATCGGGTCGAGTTCGCAGTGCTCGCCCTCGCTGGCGCCCTGGCCGGGGACGCCGCCCTCGCCGTCGAGGAACCGGGCAGGCAGGTCGTCGTCAGCGCGGTCGAACCCGTTGAGGTTGTTGTAGTACCGCTCTAACGTGTAGATGCGGTCGCCCGTCTCCATCAGCTCGTCCTCGGTGACGTCGAGACCCGTCATGCCGCTGTACTGCTTGACGTACTCCTCGATGCCCTCCGCGAACGCGTTGAACTTGCAGATGTCGAACGAGTCGGAGATGGCGTGCATGTCCTGGAACA
>JAZKST010000101.1:0-6132 GCA_036625905.1 Haloarculaceae archaeon | reverse complement strand
TGATACGGTCGTGCGTATCCCGTCGGAGACGTCCCCGAACGACGCCACCGCCCCGTCGCAACGCTCCTCGCGTTCGGCGGGCACCGTAAGCTTATGACACCGTGTGACATATCCACCTCTGCACACATGAGTTTCGACGACCGCCGAGCCACCGGCAGCGGACGCGGCCTCACGGGCATATACAGGGCGTACATCGGGGACCCGGACGACAGGACGACCGTCTACGGCTACTGGCTCTACGTCGTGGCGTACGTGCTGGCACTGGTGGCGATCCTGCTGTTCGTGACCGGGGAGCAGGTGGTCCCGGGACGCCCGTTCATCGTCCGCGAGGTGGCCATCGCGACGGGTGCGATCGCAGGGGTGTTCCTCCTCCTGGGGGTCGTCCTCCAGATGCCGATCAGGCGCGGCGGACAGCTCCTGGCGGGATTCGGGACGGCGGTCGCGCTGGTCGGCGTGTGGCTGTTCCTCTCCGCGTACCCCCGCAACTGGGCCGGCACCGGCCCGGCCGACCAGACGAACGTCGTCCTCCTCACGTACGGTGCCGGCCTCGCGATCCTGATCGGGGTCGTCGCGTTCGCCCCGCTGGCGACGTCCAAGCGGAGCCTGCTGTTCACCGCCGAGGGGAGCGGCGGTACGGAACCGATCGTCGCCGAAGGCACGGCCGGCGGCGCCGGAACCGAGCGGGGGACGGCGACCGAGGAGTCCGAGCCGGACACGACGACGGCGTCGACGGACACGAGCGAGACGACCGACGCGACGGTGGCCACCGCGGCCGGGTCCGCGGCGGATACGAGCGTCGAACCGGCGTTGCGGAGCGCCGCCGAGTCGCTGTTCCTCGGCGGCGCGGGCGAAGGGGCGCTGTTCGCCATGTACGAGGAGGACGAGGACGGGTGGGACTGGCGGCTCGTCCACCAGTCGGTCGTCGCGGAGAACGACCGGACGTACGCCGAGTTCGACGGCGTCGCGTCGGCCGTCGGGACGCTGAAGGCGATGGTCGACCGCGCGGGGCTCCTGGAGATCAGGCACGTCGCGTTCAGGATCTACCGTGCGGGCGAGTCCTGGCGGTGGATACTCGCACGCCACGACGGGACGGTCCTCGCGGAGGGCGGACGGTACGGCGAACGCGACGCCGCCGAGGAGGCGGTCGCGCTCGCCAAGCGACATGGGCCGGGTGCCGAGACGGTCGAGGCCGGTACGGCGTTCACGCTCCACGAGGCCGGCGACGGCTGGACGTGGGAGTTCGTCGGGGGCGAGGACGACACGCTGGCGACGACCCCACGACGGTACGACAGCGAGGCCGACGCGGAGGCGGACCTCGAGCGGGTTCGCGACGTGGTCGCCGGGGCGCGCCTGCTCGAGCTCGACGCCGGCGGGTTCGAACTCCGGGAGACCGACGGGGAGTGGCGGTGGCGGTTCGTCACGCCGGAGGACACGCCACTGGTCGAGAGCGACGGCGCGTTCGACTCGCGGGAGACGGCCGAGGCGGACGCCGAGCTCGCGGTCTGTGACCCCGAGGGGTTCGCAGTCGTCCACGCCGACGCGGCCGCCTTCGAGGTGTACGAGCGCGGCGAGGACTGGCGCTGGCGGCTGGCCGGGCCGACCGGCGACGTGGCAGCGAGCGCGCCGGGGGCGTTCGACGGCCAGGACCCGGCCGAATCCGCGGCCCGGACCGTCCGGGAGGCCGTGGCCGACGCGCCGGTCGTCGAGCTCGGTGAGGCGACGTTCGAGACCTACCCCGAGGCCGGTACGGACAGCGAGGTGGGCGGCTGGCGCTGGCGGCTCGTCGACGACGAGCGGAACGTCCTGGCCGAGAGCACGCACCCACACGACACCGCCGAGGCGGCCGAGGCGGCCGCCGAGGACGTCCGGGGTCAGGTCGGCGAGGCCGACCTCATCGAGTTCGACTCGGCGGCGTTCCAGCTCTACGAGTCCGAGACCGAGTGGCGCTGGCGGCTCATCGAGCGCGACGGCCAGGTCGTCGCCGACAGCGGCGAGGACTACCGGACCAGGGACGCCGCCGCCGCCGCCATCCCGCGGCTGAAGGAGCACGTCCCGAACGCCGAACTCATCGAGGTGAACAACAGCGCGTTCGAGCTGTTCCGCGACGACGACGGCTGGGGCTGGCGGCTCATCGACGAGACGGGGAAGGACCTCGCGACCGCTACCTCCCGGCACCCGACCCGGCGGGGTGCCCGACGGGCGCTCGAGGCGGTCACCTCGCTCGGGCCCGACGCGGACCCGCTCCGGCTCGACGGCCCCACGTTCCAGGTCCACGCCGTCGAGGCCGCGACCGACGGCGGGGAGCACGAGGGGGCCGACGAACCCGACGACTCCACCGAGGCCCACGTGGTGGTCGACGCGGGACCGTCCGAAGCGGGGACGACAGAGGCGTCGGACGCTCCCGAGACGCCCATCCCCGCGGTGAGGCGGGTCGGGACGGACGACACCGGGGAGGCCCCGGACGGATCGGAGGACGCGACCCGCTGGGCGTGGGTGTTCGTCGACCCGTCCGGCGAGGTGCTCGCCCGCGGTGAGGGGACCCACCGCTCGCGCGATGCGGCCGTCGCCGCCGTCGAGGACCTCCAGTCCTACGCCGGGACGGCGCCGGTCAACGTCCTCGGCGAGCTGACCATCCGGGTCCACGAGCGCGGCTCGGCGTGGTCGTTCGACGTCGTCGACCGCGACCGCGAGGTCCGCGGGCGGAGCGCCCGCCGGTACGACGACTCGACGACGGCGACCGACGCCGCCGAGACGTACGCCGACGCGGCCGCCGAGGCGACCCGGTTCAGCATAGACCGTGCGGTCTACCGGATCGACGAGGTCGAGGACGGCGGCTACACCTGGCGGCTGGTCGACCCCGATAGACGCTCGCTCGTGGCCGCTGCCGGGAACTTCGAGACCCGCGAGGCCGCCACCGAGGCGCTCACGCGGTTCCGCCGCGACGCCGCCGAGGCACCCGTCCGCGACCGGGGCGTCCCGATCTACGACGTAGAGCGGGCCGAGGACGGCTGGCGCTGGCGGCTCCTCGACGAGGACCGGGAGCTCGTCGCGCGGGCCGGGGACTCGTACCCGTCGCGGGAGGCCGCCGAGGCCGCGATGGCCGACGCCCGCGAGACCTTCGGCGAGGCGAGCGTCCTCGAACTGGACGGCGCGGCGTTCGAGCTGTTCGAGACCGACGACGGCCGCTGGCGCTGGCGGCTCATCGACGAGGACGGGACGCCGCTGGCGACGAGCTTCCGGGCCCACGGGGATCGTGACGACGCCCGGAGCGCGATGGCGACCGTCAAGCAGTTCGCCCCCGACGCCCCCGAGGTGACCGTCGAACGGCCCGAGACGGAGGCCGAGGCGTAGGCCGGGGTCGGGGTCTTCGACCTTCCCCTCTTCTTTCGGCCCTCGTACTCCCACCTGGGGCACGGAGCGACGGGTCGTGCGGTCCCCCGTCGATCCCCGCCGGCGGGATCGCCGCGAGGCAGAGAACACGACGTAGAGCGCCCACGCGTGCAGTCCGAGGACGCCGACGAGCTCCAAGAGCGCGATCTCGGGAGCGATCCCTCGGACGAGGAACCCCCAGACGACCCACCCGAGGGGATCGAGCGCCCCACAGAGGAGGCCGACGGCGGCGTCTCGGGGACGACCAGCGCGGTCGGTGCCCCCGACGCTCCGAGGTCGGAGAGCGCGCTCTTGGCCCAGGTGAACGTCGGCGAACCGAGCGTCGCGAGGAGGATGGCCCCGAGCGAGACGAGCGGGAACGCCACCCCCGAAGCCCTGCCGAGCCGGTCGAGGTCGGCCACGGGGTCCGCTACGGGCGGCACGGACTCGGGGCTTCCGGTGGGCGCGGACCGCAACGTTGGGGTCACTCCGGGACGGATCCCCCGTACGGCACCGAGCGAGGAGCGTCACATCGCCGCGCTCGACGACGTCCCCGAGGACGGGACGCTCCTGTTCACCGCTCGCGAGGGGTTCGACGAGCGCGAGGTGGCCCTCGTCCGGCTGGTCGACGGGGTGGCCGCCTGGGAGAACTACAGTAGCGTTCGGACGTGCGGTTCGACAAGGGGTCGGGCGGGATGTTCCGGAACGACGAACTCGTCTGTGGGAAACACGGCGCGACGTTCGAGACCGACACCGGCTACTGCGACTTCGGCCCCTGCGAGGGGGCGTACCTCGACGGCGTCGAGGTGACCGTCCACGGCGGCGACGTCTACCTGACCGACGAGGACCACGAGTTCGACTCGCTCGGCCCGAGCGATGACCGGGACTCCTCGACCGCCTCGCCCGGCGGCCGCATCGACTTCACCGGGTCGTGACCAGCGTCGTCCGTCCGACTCGCCCTACTCGACGCGGAACGCCGGCTCTTCGATGCTCTCCGAGCGGCACTCCGGACACCGGGAGGGTCGGTTGACGAGGTCGTCGAAGTCGGTGAACCCGCAGTCCCGGCACTCCGGCGGCGCGACGAGGAGCCGCTCGTCGCCCTCGCCCGCCAGCGACCGGGCGATGTGCTCGACGTGGGTGAGCGCGGCGGCGGTCGTGATGCCGAACTCGCCGGCCAGTGTCCCGGCCCGTGCGGTCTCCTCGCGGAGGAAGTCGGCGATCCGCTGGCGCGTCGTCCGGTCTGCGCCCTGCATGGACGGGGGATGGGTTCGCCCCCGTATATCCCTTGTCGTGGCGGGGTCGGGTGTGTCTCGACGACGTCCGTGTCCGGGCTCCGGACGCCGGCCTCCGGAGTCGACTCGATCCGGCCGTAGCGTTACGTTCGGGGCCGTTCCCCTCCATACCGGTTATCGGCGCTGACCGAATGAGAAGGGCTTTATCCGGCCCCTATAACAGTCGCGAGCATGGAAGCAGTCGTGCTGGCGGGGGGGTACGCGACGCGCCTGTGGCCGATCACGAAGCACCGGCCGAAGATGTTCCTCCCGGTGGGCGAGACGACGGTCATCGACCGGATCCTCGACCAGCTCGAGCGCGACGACCGCGTCGAGACGGTGTACGTGAGCACGAACGAGCGGTTCGCCGGGGACTTCGAGGCGTACCTCGAGGAGAGCGACTTCGTAAAGCCAGTCCTATCGGTCGAGGACACGTCCGAGGAGGACGAGAAGTTCGGTGTCGTCGGTGCGCTCGCACAGCTCGTCGAGCGCGAGGGCGTCGACGACGACCTGCTGGTCGTCGCCGGGGACAACCTCATGGGGTTCGACCTCCGGGACTTCCTCGACCACTTCGAGGAGAAGGGGACGGCGACGCTGGCAGCCTACGACGTCGGCTCGCGCGAGAAGGCCAAATCCTACGGCCTCGTCACTCTCGAGGATGGACGGGTCGTCGACTTCCAGGAGAAGCCCGAGGACCCCAGGAGCACGCTCGTCTCCATCGCCTGCTACGCCCTCCCGCGGGCGTCGCTACGGTTCCGGGAGTACCTCGCCGCTGACCAGAACCCGGACGAACCGGGCTGGTTCCTCCAGTGGCTCCAGTCCCGCGAGCCCGTCTACGCGTTCACGTTCGAGGACGCCTGGTACGACATCGGCACCCCGGAGTCCTACCTCGAGGCCGTCGAGTGGGGGCTCGGCGGCGGGAGCGTCGTCGCCGATTCGGCGACGCTGGCTGACACCGAGGTCGGCGGGAACGTCCACGTGATGGCCGACGCTCGCGTCGAGGGCTCCTCGATCGAGCGGTCGGTCGTCTTCCCGGGGGCGACCATCCTCGACTGCGAGGTCCACGATTCCATCGTCGACGAGGGAGCGCACATCGAGAACCTCGACCTCGCGGGCGCGCTCGTCGGCGCGCACACCCGACTGGTGAATCGGAACGACTGAGCGGGGCGTCCTCCCTCCGTCGCTACCCCAACCGGGCATCGGTAACCCGGAGGTGACCGCGGTCGCCCTCCCAGACCCGCTCGTACTCCAGCTCTATCGGCCGTGACATGTGTGGCCCATCGGTGACGAACGTTTCGAACTCCCCGCCCTCGCCGAGGAGGTGGACGCCGTACCGCTTGCCGAGCGACTCCAGTTCGGCGAGCGCGTCGGCGTCGAGCCGACGGCCGAGCCAGGACTCGTCGAGGCCGCCCGCCGCCACCTGCAGCACCAGTATCTCGAAGCCGGCGTCCAGCATCGCGTCGGCCAGCTCCCGGGGGTCCTCGCCCCAGAG
>JAZKST010000100.1:0-6186 GCA_036625905.1 Haloarculaceae archaeon | reverse complement strand
GTCGTCCCGGCCGAGTACAACAGACGGTACCTGGTCGACGAGGTCGGCCTCGAAACGGAGATATCGGTCGTCCCGGCCACGACGCGGGTCGACAAGTTCGAACCGTCCGGCGAGTGCGTCCCGGGGCGGCTGCTCACCGTCGCGCGTCTGGTCGAGAAGAAGGGCCACCGATACGCCATCGAGGCGGTCGCGGACCTCGTCGGCCGGGGATACGACGTCGAGTACCACCTCGTCGGTTCCGGAGAGCAGGAGGACACCCTCCGTGCGCAGGTCGCGAAACACGGGATCCGGGAGCACGTCGAGTTCCTCGGGAACGTATCGGACGAACGACTGATAGAGGAGTTCCGCGACGCGGCAGTCTTCGTCCTCCCGTGCGTGATCGCCGCCGACGGCGACCGGGACATAACCCCCGTAGCGCTCCGGGAGGCGATGGCGACCAGGACGGCCTGTGTGTCGACGAACATCACCGCCATCCCGGAGGTGATCACCCACGGTCACGACGGGGTTCTGGTCGAACCGAACGATGCCGAGGCGCTGGCCGAGGCGATCGCCGGCCTCCTCGGCGACCCGCGTCGACGGGAGGAGCTCGCTGGAAACGCACGGGAGACGATGGAACAGAGGTTCGACATCTCGAACGCGGTCGACCGTCTGATCGGGATCTTCGACGTGCTCGTGAGCCGGTAGGTCCGTCGAGTGTCAGCAATCCAGACACGAAACGTCACGCTCGCTCAGACCGACCGCCTGAGGGTCCGGTAGATGCCGACGAACTCGCAGTCCGTACTCCGTTCGAGGGTCAGCATGATCCCGACGTAGCTCGCGACGCCCGCAGCGACCAGTACGGACAGCTCGATCACTCCCGTCCCGGCGAAAACATGGGTGTCGATCAGGACGACGACCCCTGCCATCAACGCGCTCCCGGCGAGCGGGTAGACCACGAGGGAGATGAGCCTGGACAGGCTCCCCTCGACGACCGAGAGCACCAGGTAGATCGATATCGGCTGGATCACGAACGTGTTCCCCACGACCGCGTAGGCCACCCCCAACACCCCGAACTGTTCGGCAGCCGGATAGATCAGTACCGCGATGATCGATACCTTGATCGCCTGTAACTTGGTGTCGTAGTCCGGCCGTCCGACGGACTTGAACACGGCGCCCACGTTCGCGCCGAACGCCCGGATCCCGCCCCAGACCGCCAGTAGCTGCATGAGCGGGACGATCGGCTCCCACTCGGTACCGAGCACGGCGCCGACGAACTGTGGGGCGACGGCGACGATGCCCGCCGCCACCGGGAACCCGACGACGGCGGCCATCTGGACGGACCGGAAGTACCCCTCACGGAGCCGGTCGACGTCGTCCTGAACCTTCGAGAGGGCGGGAAAGGCCACCCGCGAGATGACTCCCGTGATCTCCGAGGCTGGCGCGTTCGAGAACCGGTAGGCGATCTGGTAGAACCCGAGGGCCGTCGCTCCGAAGAACCAGCCGACGAACGCGTCGTCGCCCTGCCCGTAGAGGAACACGAGCACACCCGACGCGAACAACCACTTCCCGAAGGCGAACATCTCCCGTCCGTACCCGAGGTCGAACGAGATCCGCGGACGGTACTGGTGGATGGCGTACGACAGGAGCACCATCGTCGCCTTGCTCGCGATCAGGCCGGCGACGAGCGCCCAGACGTTCCGGTAGACGAGAACGAACGCGACCGCGACGACGAGATCGACCAGACGTCCGCCGATCCGGTAGAGGAACTCCCGGTGGAAGTCCAGGTTCTTCTGAAAGTAGACGACGGCGGGGTTCTGTAGCCCCAGGAGCAGCGGAGAGACGCCGAGGACTCGGATGACCGGTTCTGCCCGGGGTTCGCCGAAGAACGCCGCGAGGTGTGGCGCGAGGGCGAACGCGACGACCGAGAGCAGGAGTCCGCGGGCGATCTTCATCACCCAGGCCGTGTTGAGGTACTCGTCGACGTCCTCCTCGGGGCGCTGGACCAGCGCCTGGTCGAACCCCAGTCGGGAGAACTGGTTGAGCGCGGCGAGCGTCAGGAGGCCGATCCCGAGCAGCCCGAAGGCCGTCGGCGAGAGCAGCCGGGCCAGGACCACGACCTTGAGTAACTGGAGGACCCGGTCGCCGACGTTGATACCGGCCGCCCAGATGCCGCTCCGGACGGCCTGTTCTTCGGTGGAACCGTCGGCGGTCAGCCGGTCGTACACCGCACGCAGCGTATCGAGCATCCGGTCAGACTCCCCCGGTCCCCCCGTCCTCGGGCGTGGATCCGTCGGTTTCTGATCGGGACGGATGACGCCCGACTCGACGAGTCCCCACGGTACTACCGGCCTGCCCCGGCAACGATTTCACGCTGTCGTTTCTCCGATCCGTCTCGACCTCCAGGGGAGTCGGCTGTCGCCTCTTGCTTCTCGTTCCCCGGCGGGACCGCTGGCCCGCCGTCCGGACCGGGCCGGTGACCGCCGGGAACTCCCGGAGCGTCCCGGCGCCGGAGTTCGGACTGGTATCGATGTCCGGGCGGTGTCGATATTCGGGAAGCGAAGCCGTGGCGACGTCGACGGGATCTTGACTGTCGGAGCCCGGGACGTTCGCCCATCCCACGAAAGTCCATGTCACGCCACTTATCACGCCGAGCGACACAACCTCCGGTGAGTGAGCACCACTCCAGGGGTTCGGGCGGGTGAACGGGCGGGCAGCACGCGCGGCGATCGCTCATGACCGGCACGGACGTCGGGGAGGCCGCCGTCGAACGGAGCGGTGCGGTCGTTCCGTGGACGGTGGTTCTGCTCGTCGGGGGTAGCGTCGCCCTCGTCGCCACGGTTGGCCAGTGGGGGGTCGCGGCAGGGGTCGGCCTGTGGCTACGGCCCACCGGGTTCGCCGTCGTCGCCGCGGGGATCCTGGCCGGGCGGCCGGCCCGATGGGGGAGTGCGGTGGGCCTGCTCGTCGCCGGGACGCTCTTGGGGGCCTTCTCCAGCAGTGTCGCCTGGGCTCTCGCCGCGTTCGCGGCCGCGGCGGTCTCGGCCCGCCTGTGGGCACGCGACGACGAGGGACGCGAAGGGGGCTCCCGCTCGTGGCTGGTCAGATACGTCGTCGTCGCGGTCGGCGGGGTGGTCGTCTTCGCGGCGACGAGCGCGTGGCTCCTCGACGCGCTCGGGCGGGCGGCGTTCAGCGTCACCGCGGCCCGGACGGTGAGCACGAACCTTCCGGTCGCGCTCGCGGGGGCACCGGTCGTCCGTCTGGGCCTCGAACGCGCAGGCGAGCACGACTGGCGGGTCCACGGACGGCCCCTGACGGCGTCGACACGTGCGGCGGTGATCCTGATCGCCCTCCTCTGGACGGTCGGTGGGGAACTCGGGAGCTTCCTCTTCAGAGTCGTTCAGCGGGTCCCGCCCGCCAGTCTCGCGCGCCGGTTCCCGCCCGCGGTCGTGGAGTTCGTCACCCTCTGGGGATGGCAGGGGACGTACGCACAGTTCTCTCTGGGCGCCGTGGCGCTCGCAGCTATCGGGCTACTGCTCCGTCGGCGATCGCCACACCGGACCGACGACGATCGAACGAGGAGTTGATAGTGATCGGAGCGGTTAGGGAGGTCATGGAGCTGACGAGGCGGGACGCGCTGCTCGCCCTCGCAGGTGGGGGTCTGGTCGCCTCTGCGGCCGTCGACGGGGTGGGGACGGCCGGGAACGACGGGACGGTATCCGAGGACGACCTCGAGACGCTCGTGGCACTGGCTGAGGTGCTCTACCCGTCGTCGGTGGCGGTCACGCGCGAGTTCGTCGAGACGTACTCGCTCGGACGGACGGCGGTCGACGAGGAGTACCTCGCCCGGATGAGCGGGGCGCTCGGGGAGGTTCGAACGACGAGCAGGCTCGAAACCGGCCGGGCGTACGTCTCGCTCGATCCGGACCTCCGGGACGAGGTCCTGCGGGCGACGGGGGCCGACCGTGCGTACGCCGATCCGGGGGGAACGGTCGCCCAGCGGATCCGGTACTACGTCGTCGACGAACTCCTGTACGCGTTCTACGCGACGCCGAAGGGTGCGGAGTTCGTCGGGAGTCAGAACCCGGTCGGGTATCCGGGCGGGACCGAAGCGTACCAGCAGCGACCGGGGGGTGTCCAGTGAGCGGTACCGACCGGAGCCCCTCGCCGGGAGTCGACGTCTGCATCGTCGGATCCGGCCCTGCCGGGTCGCTAATCGCCCACCGGCTGGCCCGGGCGGGACACGAGGTGGTCGTCCTCGAGGCGGGCAAGCGGTTCGCCTTCGAGGGACGGCCCGAGCGGATGGAGCGGTCGATCCGTCCCGGGCACCATCCGACGTCGGTGTGGGACACGGAGCCCGACCGGGACGCGTTCACCGTGAGCGGTGAGGTGGCGTACCCGCTGAACATCCGGCGGACCAAGGGGGTCGGCGGGTCCACGCTCCACTGGGGTGGCCGTGTCGCACGACTCCCCCGGAAGGACTTCGAGATGGAGACGCGCTACGGGGTGGCCTCGGACTGGCCCATCGGCTACGACGATCTCAAGCCGTACTACGCCGAGGCCGAGCGAGCGTTCGGGGTGGCCGGGACCGACGACAACCCGTTCGAGCCACCGCGGAACGAGCCGTACCCGATGGAAGCGTTCCCGCCGAGCTACTCCGACTCCCTGTTCATCGAGGCGTGCGAGGAACTCGATATCGTGACGCACTCGGTGCCGAACGCGCGGAACTCGGAGCCGTACGACGGCCGGAGCCCGTGTGTCGGCTACGGCACCTGTATTCCCGTCTGCCCGTCCGGCGCGAAGTACAGCGCCGACGTCCACGCACACAAGGCCGAATCGGAGGGCGCACGGCTGATCGACCGGGCGGTGGTCCGGCGGCTCAAGCACGACGACAGCGGGACGCGACTCACCGCAGCCGTCTACCGGACCCCCGACGGCGAGACACACCGGCAGGCGGCGGGAACGTTCGTCCTCGCGGCGGGGGCGGTCGAGAACGCACGACTCCTGCTCCTGTCGAGCTCCACCCAGCATCCCGACGGGTTGGCGAACTCGAGCGACGCCGTCGGGCGGTACTTCATGGACCACCCGTACATCGGCGTCTACGGCCAGCTGGGAGAACCCACCGGACAGCACCGCATCGGGTTCGGGACGACGGAGTCGTACCACTTCTACGAGCCGGAGGGACAGCCGCCGCCGGGCTCGTTCAAGCTCCAGGCCGAGAACGACACCGGGCCGACCATCCCCGAGCTCGCGCTGGGACAGCGCGATCCGGTCGCCGACCTGAACCGGGTCCTCGGAGGCCCGACGAGAGCGGCACTGGCCGACCTCGCCGAGGACGACCGACCGATCGAGTGGGGTGATGACCTGGTCGAGACGATCCGTGGGGGATACGGGAACCACTTCCAGGTCCTCGCCGAGATCGAACCCCTCCCGGACCCCGAGAACCGCGTCACCTTGAGCGAGAACCGGACCGACAGGTTCGGGGACCCGGTTCCCGACATCTCCTGGGACCGGGGGGAGTACAGCAGACGAACTGCCGAACACGCGTTCGAGGTGATCGAGGAGATAATCGAGCAGTTCGACGCGGAAGTGAAGTGGACGGAGCGGGGCCAGACCTGGAAGGGAGCCGGACACTCGTCGGGCACGACCCGAATGGGAACCGATCCCGACGAAAGTGTCGTGAACTCGAACCTCCGCGCCCACGACGTCGAGAACCTCTACGTCGCCGGTGCGAGCACCTTCGTCACCATCGGGGCGAGCCAGCCCACGCTGACGATCGCGGCGACCGCCCTCCGACTGGCCGACCATCTCGACGGAAAGGTCCTCTGATAGTGATTACTGCGATTCTTTACCGCCGTGACGATCTGTACCGGTGATAGAAGCCTCTAGAGAGCCTGTCCGAGAATTCCGCCAGACGAACTGGCCGACCAGTGACCTGATCGGGATCGAAAGCTGGATGAATCAACCAACCGGGGTTCTGCTACTTCCGTAAAAACAGCATCCAGTAGCGGCTATCTTGCTATGGTGGCTGCCACTGCGTGGCTGTCCGGCCGGCGGCCGGACCGCCACAGCTTCAGGAGGTTGTGCGTCGCTGAGAACAGCGACCACTCCGCTTTCGCTCCTTTCTCCCCGCGGAGCATGAACTGGTCGAGGCCACGGTTGACGTGCTGGCCGAAGACCGGTTCGACAGTCTGACTCCGCTTGCGGTAGATC
>JAZKST010000099.1:0-6213 GCA_036625905.1 Haloarculaceae archaeon | reverse complement strand
CCCTCGTCGACTGGGCGTTCAAGGAGCGGTCGTTCAAGCCCTGGGAGGCGTACTACGAGGAGGTGACCGACTGGGCCCGGTCGACCGAGGAGCCGTACTTCCTCTGGATCTTCCTCATGGAACCCCACACGCCGTACTTCGTCCCCCGCGAGTACCGGAGCGAGAACTCCTGGCTGGACATGATGCGCTCGAACTGGGAGCTCCAGTCCTCCCCCTACGAGGTCGACGAACCGTACGACACCCACGACGAACTGGTATCGGCCTACGACGACACCGTCCGGTACGCCGACGCGTTCGTCGAGGCCATCCGGCGCGACCTCTCGGACACCGACCCGGTACTGCTCGTCCACTCGGACCACGGCGAGGGGTTCCTCGAACACGACTCCTACTACCACACCCGGTACCTCTACCAGGAGAACCTCCACGTCCCGTTCCTCGTCGACAACGCCGGCGTCCAGCGGGAGGTCACCGAACCGGTCTCGCTCCGGTCGGTCCCCGCCATCGTTCGGGCCATCGCCCGCGGGGACGACCTCTCGGCGTTCGTCGACGAGCACGTCACCTCGGAGTACGTGGTCTCGCGAACCCGGCAGGGCAAGCGACTCGCCGTGCAGAACGAGGGGTGGAAAGTCATCGTCAACGCCGACCGGATGGAGCTGTACGACCTCCGGACCGATCCCGGCGAGCAGGAGAACCTCGTGCCGACCGATGCCGCCGGGGTCGAGCAGTTCCTGCCCGTCCTCGACCGGTTCCTCGACGACGAGGACGAGCGGGAGGCCGTCGCCAGGAACGCCCGGGTGCTGGCCGAGGAACGGGTGTGACCGCTCACTCGACTATCTTCGCGATCGCGAGCCCCCGTTCGCCTGCCACCGAGTAGAGGAGATAGGTGGTCCCGTCCTCGACGAACACCGCCGGGTCACGGACCTGTCGGACGCGGTCGCGGCTGGCACCCCTGCTCGACGGACGGAGCGGCCGGTCGCCCCCCTCGTACGTCCGCTCCGGTTCGAGGACCGTCACCGGATCGGAGGCCGTCCATCGGTTCCAGTCCGGACGGAGCGCCACCTGGCTCAGGAGGATCCGTTCGGGGCGGTCGCCCGCCCGGCTGTAGAACACGCGCAGGGTGTCACCGACGACCTGGACGGCGGCGTGGCGCATACTCGCGGGGAAGAGGACCGGTCCCGGTTCGAACTCCCGGAACCCGCCGCTCGACCGGTAGAGTACGCCCGGCATCGAGAGGGCGTACCGCGTTCCGTCGTGCTCGAAGACGCGGAAGTACGGCATCCCGCAGTGTCCGGGGTCGACCGAGAAGTCGAGGCCGTCGGGCGACACCGCGACGCGCGTGTGCTGTATCACGCCGGACGGGACCGTCGGGCGCCAGCGGCCCGAGTCGACCCCCGCACCCCGAAGGCGGTCGAACGTCCGCCGGGCGTTGACGTAGGCCGACCGCCGGAGTATCGCCCCCGCGTTCCGCACCAGCATCGAGTGGGTGCTCCCGTAGTCGTACCGCCCGTGGTAGTACATCCGCATCCGCTCGCTCTCGTGATCGACGTGTACGTCGGGGGACGCGATGTGGTGGTCGAAGCGGGACTCCTCGAGGCGGAGCGTTCCGGGGCCGTGTATCTCCCACGAACCGTCCAGCTGGTCGGCGTACGCGAGCCTGATGTACTCGCCGCTATGATGGGCGAAGTAGAGGTAGTACTCCCCGAGGGGGGCCTCTATCCAGTCGGGGACGCCGACGATCGAGGGGCCGTTGACGTTGCCGCCGAGGTCGTCGGCCGATTCGACGTCGACGATGGGGTTGTTCGGCAGGCGGACGACGTGTTCCGAACGGACGTGTTCCCCGAGCGCCTCGAGCGTGTCGCTACGTACACCACAGAACGGACACCCGGATCCCGCCCGGTTCTCGGACATCGACACCCGTCTCATCGGAGTCGCCATCGGCTATTTCAACGTTACCGTATCCGACGCACGCGACGGACGGGGTTCACCGGACGGACGGTCGAGATCGGGTATCGCCGTGGCGAAACGGATCCGTGGGCCGGGAGGCGAATCGCCGGCCATCGATCGAACCCACGAGCGCCGCGAGGAGCTGCTACACCCTACGGACTCTCGAGTCCACGGTAGACGGCCTCGAACTGCTCGCCGACGGCCTCCCAGGAGAACTCCGCCGCGCGCGCTCTGGCTCGCTCGACCATCCGCTCCCGGCCCGCCGAATCGGCCAGCACGTCACCGAGGGCCGCTGCCAGCCCCTCCACGTCGCCGGGCTCGACCACCCGACCCTGCTCCCCGTCCTCGACGAGCGTCGGGATCCCCCCGACGCGCGTCCCGACCACGGCCGTCCCGGCGGCCATCGCCTCCACCGCGGTCATCCCGAACCCCTCCTCGAGCGAGGAGACGACGAACACGTCCGCGAGGCTGTAGAGCGCCGGCAGGTCCGCCGCGTCGACGAACCCCGTCAGCTCGACGTGCCCCTCCAGCCCTCCCTCGGCGATCAGCTCCTCGACCCGGGCGGTGTACGCCTCGTCCAGCGTCTTCTCGCCGGCGAGGATCGCCCGTGGCGTCGGAACGTCCTCCCGTTCGGCCACCAGGGCGAGCGCCCGCACCAGCTCCGTCACGCCCTTGCGCGGCATGACGGTCCCGACGTACAGGACGAGCGGCCGGTCGTCGAGCCCGTACGCCTCGCGCACCCGTTCGCGGTCGGCCTCGGGGACCTCCCCGAACCGTTCGAGGTCGACGCCGTTCGGGACGACCTCGACCCGGTCGGCGGGAACGCCGTCCTCGACGAACGCCTCGCGGATCTCCGGGTTCAGCACGGTCGTCCCGGCGACGCGCTTGGCGAGGTAGAGGTCCGGCGAGAACAGCTCGAGGATACCCGGCACGTCGACCTCCGTGTCGTCCTCGAGGAGGTTCATCCGGAGATCGCCCAGATGTGCCGTGTAGACCATGCGCTTTCGGAGCCAGGGTGCGACGGTGATCAGCACGTTCGCGGCGAACGGGAGGTGGACGTGGATCACGTCCGGGTCGAGCCGTCGCAACCGCCGGAGGGCGTGGAACGCGAAGTTCGTCCGGTCGCCGACCAGCCGGAGCGCCCCCTCGGGCGACGTCACCGCCTCGTAGGGGACCCGCGTCCAGGGTTCGTCCGCCCCGGTCCGGAGCGACATCCGCTCGAACGCGACGCCCTCGTGGGTCGCGTGTTCGCAGAGGCCGTTCCAGCGTCGCTCGATGACCGTCACGTCGTGGCCCCTCGCGGCCGTCGCGCGGGCGACGTTCCAGACGACCCCCGGGACCGACCCGCGACCCTCGTACACCTTCTCGTGGCCGTCGTAGACGTGGACGACGTGCATCTATCGTTCCCCTCGGGGTCCGTCTCCGAGACGGATCACCAGGAACGTCAGCGCGCTCATCACACCGGTCCCGTTGATGAACCCGTAGGTGTTGAATCCCCGCTCGGGAGCGACGACCCGCAGCGACACGAGCGGCCCCTCGAGCCAGAGGACCCCGAGCGGCCCCCCTCCGAACAGCGTCCGGACGGGGTACTCCAGACCGATCCCCTCCCAGAGGAACGGGGCGAGCAGCGGGACGGGGCCGCCGTCGACGAAGTCGAGCAGGAGGTGGCTGAGCGCGAGCGCGGCGGCGAGCCACGCGTACCGCGTATCCCCTCGCACCACTCGCTCGACGAGGAGGAGTCCGAGCAGGATGGGCACCAGCGTCACGAGCGAGTGCAGCAGGCCGGCCATCCCGAGGAACTTGTCGGCGTCGGGGAGCAGCCCGAACCCGGCGAGGAGGAACGTCGACGGGGACTCGAACAGGTCCGGTCGGAGCACGTACGCCACCGTGACGGGGAGACAGAGGTGTGTCAGGAAGTCCATGGGCGCCCTCGCTACTCCTCCGGACCCGCCCCGTTCACTCGTTGAGGTAGCCCAGCGACTTGAGCCGGTCCTTGACTTCGTCCTCGTCGACCGCCTCGAAGTCGTCGTCCTCGGTCTCCTTCTCGACGCGGTAGAGCACCTCCTCCATGACGAACGTGACGTACTCCGCGACGTCGTCGAACTCGGTGCGGGGGAGCCGGGCCTCGACGCGCTCTACGATGCGGTCCGGGAGATCGACCGGCTGTGACTCTTCGGTAGGCATGTGGATCGGTTCTCCTCGGAGACGATACGCGTCGTTCGTATATGTCTTGCTTTCCTATCAGACGCATGAACGTCGGCCGGTCGAGGGAACCCCCCGCTCGTCGCCGTCCCCATCTCCGTCTCCGTCTCCGTCCCCCGAACCCTCGCGGCGTTCGGATCGTACCCCGTTGGGACCTGTCCGGCCGTCCCGGGCTCGACGCCACCGACCCGGCTCCACGGCACCCCGTGGGCGTCACGGGTTCCGCTGCTCCGGGGTTGTCGGAGCATAGAGGCATACGCTCCGGATTTTTTCAGATATGTTTACATAGATAATATATCAAATTGCCGAATTATTCATATCGTAGTACATGATGAATCTCGGTGATGAGTCTAGAGATGAGAGACGGAATTCCCGGAGTCGAACGGCGAACAGTACTCAAGTCGGCAGCGGTTGCGGCAGTCGGTGCAGGCGCGTTCGCGGGGGTCGCGAGCGCGACCGACCCGAAGCAGATAAACTTCTGTGGCTGTAGCCAGGTGTGCCTGGAACGGGGGGAGACGGGCGGCACCTTCGACGTCGTCTTGGCCCGTGAGGAAGGTGAGGGCTGGGAGTTCGAGTTCGTCGAACAGCCGGTCGACGAGGACGGCGGTAAGGACTTCGACGGTGACTTCTGTTACGAGGTCGGCGAGGGATCCGACTGGAAGGTGATCGCCGTGCGGCCGCACAAGAAGGAGGACTGCAAGGGGAGCAGTATAACTCTCTACTGCAACCCCGGACGGTGTGCGCGGAACGCGCTGGATGCGTACCGGGACGGGTGTGATGTAGCCGAGTGCGTCAACGATGGGTTCGGCACGTTCGACGAAGAGGAAGGGAAGAGGAAGGTGGAAATCATCCACGGCCGGTGCGGCGAACCGGGCAGGGACGGCAGAGTCAGAGACGACAGAAGCAGAGACGACAGAAGCAGAGACGACAGAGGCAAACGAGGCCCCTCGTAAGCGGTCACCGTAACGGCCGATAGAGACCACGTCGGCAGTCGGAGGCCTCCGGCCACGAACCCGTAGCGATGGACGGGGACGGTGTTCGTCCGAACGCCGAGAGTGATGGGGGGAACGGCCACCCCGGACGGAACCGAACGGAACCGAAGTCGGCCCGTTCGATCAGTCCGCAGTACAGGTGTTCTGGGCCACGTACACCCGTCCCGAGTCGGCGAGATGGACGCCCACGCCCTGCCGGGTCCACGAGTCGTTCAGGGCGAACGGCCGGTGGAGCTCCGAGTCGATCCAGTTCCCGACGATCGCCCGGGCGAGCGCTTCCACCCCGCTTCGCTCGAGTTCGTCGTCGAGCCACTGGATGAGCTCGGTCGGCGTGGCTGGGGTCCCACGACGAGCGGCACAAACCGTATCTCCGGCGGATCCCCCGGCGGAGCGTCCTTCGGGAGACGCTCCGCGAGTGGCTCGAGGGGCTCGTCGACCAGGTCGGCCCGGGGGGAGCGACGGACACCCTCCACCACTACGAGCGCCTCGGCTGGATGACGGGAACCGTCGACACATCGAGGGTAATACGGAGCAGGACCTGATGGAACAAGCCCCGGCACACGCCGAGAGCGCCCACCCCGACCTGGAGCTCGACGAGGAGACGGTGGCGAACATCCGCTCGCGGAGTCAGGACGCCTGATACGGACGGTTGTAACGATTTGCCGGTGATTGCCCGTGCGGAGTCAGCGGTCACCGGTAAAAGACCACAACCGTCCGTATGACGGTCCCGGTCCGCTCCCTCGGGAACGACCGAGTCCCGTCTACCGTCCGGTCCGCATCACGCCCCGTCCAGCGCCTCGCCGACCGCCCGGAGCGCCTCGACTCCCCGCGGTTCGTCGAGTTCCGGGACCTCCGTCACGGGCAGGTCGAACCGCCCGCTGACCTCCTCGAGCCGTTCGCGCTGGCGGTCGCGCTGTCGGGTACACCGCGTACAGTCCTCGTTCACGTCCGTCAGGACGCCGTTGGCGACGAGATCGGTGATCGGAACCCCGTACTCCCGGAGGCGGTCGACGAGCCGCTCGGTCTCGGCCAGGACGAGCGCCTCGGGGCGGAACACGACCCGGAAGCCCGTCCG
>JAZKST010000002.1:0-178072 GCA_036625905.1 Haloarculaceae archaeon | reverse complement strand
TCCGGGAGTACACCTCCGGGGACTCCCTGCGGGACATCAACTGGAAGGCGAGCGCGAAACAGCCCGACGGGGAGTTCGTCGTCACGGAGTTCGCCGCCCAGGACGAGGGCGGTATCGGTATCGTCGCCGAGAGCGAGGTGGGCCACGCCGACGAGATGGCGACGGCCGCCGCCAGCGTCGCGGGCTACCTGCTCGACGCCGACATCCTCGTCGACGTGGCGGCCCCTGGCGGCGAGGTGGAGACGGGCCGCGGCGAGGAGCACCGCGGCCGGATCCTCGAGATGCTGGGACGGACCGGCGCCGGCCGGGTCGGCGGCAGCCGCGGCGAGCGCGCGGACGTCCACGTGTTCGCCGACGCGGACGGCACGACCGTCCGCGTCCGCGGGACGACCCACCGCTTCGAGTCGCTGGTCGCGAGCGACGACCGCCGGGCGGTCGAGCCCACCCGACCCGACGAACTCGGGGAGGTGCCGGCGTGAGCACGGGGACCCGGTCGGACCACGGACGCCACCGCGGCCGCCGGTTCGGCGTCGACACGCTCGAGGTGCTGTCGGTCGGCGGGGTCGTGCTCCTGCTCGCGGCGCCGCTCTCGGTGCTCTGGTTCGTCTCGAACGTGGCCGGCGACCCGGTCGCCCTCGCGGCGATCGTCGCCGGGGCGGCCCTCGCGGCGACGGTGTTCGCTCGCTTCCTCCCGCTGCTCCCCGCGCTGTTCGTCGCGGTCGCGATGCTGGTCGGCGGGGGCTACCTCTACGTCCGGACGCTGCCGTTCGGCCTCGACGTCCTCGTAGAGCAGGCCACGTTCGTCCGGGACACCGTCTCACTTCTGACCGGGCTGTCGGTGCTGCGGATCGTCAACGCGGGGGTCTGGGCGCAGGCCGCCGCGCCCGCCCCCGTCTTCCTCGCGTGGTACCTCGCGCTACGCCGGCGCTACGTCGGCGCGGTGGTCGTCGGGGGCGCGACGCTGGGTCTGTTCGTGCTCACGGGCGACGCCGCGCCGGCAACCGTGCTGTTCGGCGTCGTCGGCGCGGCCGCCGCGGTCGGCTTCGGCGACCTCGCGTCCCGGGACGCCACCCCCGGGGCCGCCGACGCGGTCGCGGTGGTCGTCGCGACGATGATCGCCCTCTCGCTGACCCTCTCGGTCATCCCGGCGATCTCCGGGGGCGGGGGTGGCGCTGGCGGCCCGGTCATCCCCGGCGAGGGCGGCGGCGGGGGGACGATCGAGGCCAGCCTCGTCAACGCCGGCGACGACATCGGTGTCCTCGGCTCCATCGAGCTCTCCCCGGAGGTGCGGTTCGCCGTCACGAGCGAGGCCCGGTCGTACTGGCGGGTCGGCTCGTACGACCGCTACACCGGCCAGAGGTGGGTCCGGACGGGCAGCGACCGCCCGCTCGAGGGAAGCCTCGCCAGGCCACCCGGTCGCTCGCGGCCCGTCGTCCAGACGTTCGAGGCCGAGGACGACCTCACCATCATGCCCGCCGCGTGGAAGCCCCGCGAGGTCAGGTCGAGCGACGTCGGCGTGCGGGTGACCGCCGAGGGCGGGCTCCGGCCGGACGGGTCGCTGAGCCAGGGGGAGGGCTACACGGTCGAGTCGCGGGTCGTCGCGGCCAGCCCGGGGGAGCTCCGCGAGGCGGGGACGGACTACCCCGAGGAGGTCACGGAGCGGTACACCCAGCTCCCGGCGAACCAGCCCGAGCGGGTGGCCGGGCGAACCGCCCGCATCGCCGCCAACGCGGAGAACCCGTACGACACCGCCCGAGTCATCGAGCAGTGGCTCGAGAACAACCGGGAGTACTCGCTCGACGTCGACCGGCCACAGGGGAACATCGCCGACGCGTTCCTCTTCGAGATGGAGGCGGGCTACTGCACCTACTACGCGACGACGATGGTGTCGATGCTCCGCACCCAGGGGGTTCCGGCGCGGCTGGTCGTCGGCTACACGCCCGGCGAGCGGGTCGCACAGGACACCTGGGTCGCCCGCGGGCTCGACTCGCACGCCTGGGTCGAGGTCTACTTCCCCGACGTGGGGTGGGTCCGGTTCGACCCGACCCCCGCGGGTCCCCGCGAGGCGGCCGAGCAGAGCCGTATCGACGACGCCCGCGAGGGGGGAGACACCCAGGTCGACATCCCGGAGACGGCGAACAACACGTACACGCCGACGTCGGGCGGGGAGGAGTTCGAGACGCCCGCCTCGGGCCCCTCCGACGTGAACCCGGACATCGACGGGGCGTTCACCCCTGACGTCGAGAACTTCCCCGACGAGGAGGCCGCCGGGCCCGGCGGAACCGGGACGCCGGTCGACGAGTCGGGTGGCGTCCCCGTCCCGGACCTCTCCCGCGAACAGATGGGCTTCGGGCTGGTCGTCCTCGTGGGCGCGGCCGCGGCGGCCCGCCGCAGCGGCCTGACCGCCCGCGCCTACCGGGAGGTGTGGCTCCGATACCAGCCCCGGACCGACCCGAGACGCGACGTCGAGCGGGCGTTCGAGCGCCTCGAGTACGTCGCCGCCCAGCGGGGCCGGCCACGGCGCCCCGGCGAAACCCCACGGCGGTTCCTCGAGGACGTCATCGACCGCCGGGCGGACCGGCTCGGCGAGCTCTACGAGCGGGCCCACTACGCCGGAGAGGTGACCGAGGCCGACGCCGACGAGGCGGTCGAGCTCGCCGACGCCCTCGTCTCCGACCGCCCCGGCGTGAAGTGACCGCGGCCTGGACCCCGGTGCCTTCCCCGAACCGACCCGCCCGGACCGTCGACACCCCCGGTTCCGTGACCCACACCCCGGGTTCCCGATAGGGTTTAATAGCACTCGTTTTGTAGTCACGGGGTGTAATGTCGGAAGTCTGCTCGACGTGCGGACTGCCCGAGGAACTCTGCGTCTGCGAGGACGTCGCGAAGGAGTCCCAGGAGATCAGTATCCGCATCGACGAGCGCCGATACGGTAAGGAGGTAACGGTCATCGAGGGGTTCGATCCCAAGGACGTCGACATGGACTCGCTGTCCAGCGACCTGAAGTCGAAGTTCGCCTGTGGGGGGACCGTCGAGGAGGGGTCCATCGAGCTACAGGGGAACCACACCGGACGCGTGGAGGACTTCCTCCGCGACAAGGGGTTCAACGTCGCCTGACCGCACGTCGAGCGCGTCGCCTCCGTACCCGACGCGGAGCGGTCGCCGGCCGCTCCGACCCGAACAGCACCCGGTCGTCGCCGAACCTCGACGGCCGGCTCCGGCCTCACGACGCCACAGAGACGCGTCTGCCCCGGCTCGGGCGAGCGCGACGGCACCGTCCGGCGTCGGCGGCCCTAGAAGGGTGCCTCGGGGCCGCCGCCGTCGGTCTCGGCTTCCGCCTTCGCTCCTGACCCGGTCCCGCCCGCGGCATCCCCCGTCTCGAGGTCGTACTGCTCGGCCCACCCCTCGATACCGGGGGCGAGCGATTCGACCCGACCCTCGAACCCCTCGTAGGAGCCGATGAGCCGGGCGGCCTGCACGCTGGCCTTCCCGTGCGGGCAGACGGTCACGACGTGGTCGTCGCCGGCGAACTCCTCGATTCGCGAGGTCAGCTCCGCGAACGGGGCGTTCTCGCTCCCGGGGACGTGCCCGCGGGCGAACGCGTCCGGGGACCGGATGTCCACGACCCGGACCGAGCCCGACTCGAGCAGGTCGTGGAGCTCGGCGGCCGAGATCTCGTCGTCCATGTGGGGTCGATGGGCGGCGACCGGAATAAGCGGTCGGGTCTCCGGCGGCCCGGCGGCCCGGCGCCCCGGCAACCCGAGAGGCGGTCGGGCAGGCCGGCTGCCCGGCGAGTCCGACCCGGGCGTTCCCTTCCAGCCCGGAGCCAGGGTCGGGGCCGGGGCTGGGGCTAGGGCGACTCGCTCAAGCTAAGTGGCTCGATGCGCAGGATAGAGCCATGCAGGTCGGCTCGCGGACGCTGGTCATGAACCCGACCAGCGGGACGGGCGACCACGCCGAGCGGGTCAGGCGTCGCGCCCGCGGCAAGGGGTTCGAGGTCTGGGAGACCAAGGGGCCGGAGGACGGCGTCAGCCTCGGCCTGGAGGCCGCCGAGAAGGGCGTCTCGGAGCTGGCGGTCTGTGGCGGCGACGGGACGGTAAACGGGGTGCTCTGCGGGCTGGTCGCCGGCGAGCACCTCGGGGAGGTGACCCTCTCGGTCGTCCCCGCGGGGACGGCCAACCTCCTGGCGGGGAACATCGGCGTGGAGGGCGTCGAACACGGGCTCGAGGTGGCCGACACCGGGCCCGTCCGGTCGGTCGACATCGGGATGGCCGAGGGGCAGCCGTTCGTCGTCTCCTGTATCGCCGGACTCCCCGCCGAGGCCAGCACGGCCGCCTCGAGCGAACTCAAGGAACGGTTCGGCACGCTCGCCTTCCTCGTGACGGGGCTGCAGGAGGCGGCATCGTTCGAGCCCCTCTCGCTGGAACTGGATGCCGTCTGCGAGACCGGCACCGAGTCCTGGGCCGGCGAGGCCATCGCCGTCCTCGTCGGCAATGCCCGGAAGTTCGTCGAGGAGGGAGGCCAGGCCGACATGGAGGACGGCCTGTTCGACGTCGCGGTCGTCGAGCAGATGCCCACGGGCAACCTCGTCGCCGAGGCGATCACCCACCGTATCCTCGGCGAGGGGACCGAGAACGTCCAGCACTTCCGCGCCTCGGAGGTGGAGGTCGCCGCCGACGAGCCGGTCCGGATCTCGCGAGACGGCGAACTCTCCGAACACGAGGATCTCAGGCTGTACGCCCGCCCCCGGGCGCTCGACCTCCGCGTCGGCGAGGCGTACGACCCGGACCCCGACAGCGTCCGGGAAGGGTGACCGGGCGGGCGCCCCGGACGCGGTCAGTTCACCTCCCGGTAGAGGTCGACGATGTCGTCGAAGTCGAGCCGACGGTTTTCGTTGAAGTCGTACGCGGCCTCGTTGAGCCGGACGCTGTCCGAATCGAGCCCGTCGAACAGCGTGTTGACGTCGTCGTAGTCGAGCCGGCCGTTCCCGTTGACGTCCTCGTAGCGGCCGTCGCCGTCGAGGTCGCCCGGCGCGTCGTTCCCGGCAACCGGCGGCGGTCCGACGACGAGCACCCCCGGGGTCGTCCGGGTCTCGACGCCTTCGCCGTCGTCGCCGTCGAGTTCGTTCACCGTGACCTCGACGTCGGTCGTTCCCGCGCGGTCGCCCCGGACGTCGATGGACGCGAGGGTGACGTCGGTCCCGCCGGCGACCGCCTCGACCGCCCGCTCCGTGTCGGCGAACCGCAGGGTAGCCGTGTCCCCGTCGTCGCCGACCGTCGTCTCGCTCAGCCCGAACGACTCCGGTGCCGAGACGCCGGTGAAGCTCGCGAGCTCCGGGTCCGAGAGCGAGAGAGTGATCGACCCCCCCGAGAGGCCCTCGGGGAGCCACCGGGCGGTCAGCTCCATCGTGCCGACGGCGCCGTTGCGGACGGCCACCGGGCCGACCCCCAGAGTCGTGGGTGGAGTCCGTAGCCCCGGAGTCCCCGCCTCGACGGTGAACTGCGCGTCGGTCCGAACCGGCGCTCCCGGCTCGGTCACGTACTCGACGACGCGGTAGTCGGTTTCCCACACCTCCGGCGTGACCGTACATCGGACGTACCCCCGCTTGGCGCCGTAGTACAGGACGTTGTCGTTGTCGGCGATGACCTGGCTGCCGAACGCGTCCATGTCGGTGCCGTCGCCGCCGGAGGTGACCGACGTGCCGACGAACTCGGCGCCGACGGGGTTCGAGGGGTCGTCGGGGCTCCGGAGTTCGTTCGCCCAACTGCGGTGGAAGTCACCGGTGATGACGATAGGGTTCCCCGCGTCCTCCTCGAACGCCCGGAGCACGGTGTCCTGGTCCTCGACGTAGCCGTCCCACTGGTCCATCCGGAACCCCTCCTCTTCCTCCTCGTCGCCCCCGCCGAACAGCGGGATGTTGAAGTCCATCCGCGCGATGGGGAGCTGGTTCGCGAGGACGTCCCACGTCGCGGTCGAGTTCCGCAGGTTCTCCAGCAGCCACGCCTCCTGTTCGTCCCCGAGGATGGTCCGGTCCTCGGCGAAGCGGGCCCGACACTCCACGACGTTGAACGCGTCGTCGCAGGCCTGGTCGCTCCGGTAGAGCCGCGTGTCGAGCACGTTGAACTCCACCAGGTCGCCAAAGGCGTAGTTCCGGTAGAGCTTCTGGTCCGGCCCCTCCGGCTTCTGGGCCATCCGGAACGGCATGTGCTCGTAGTAGGCCTTGAACGCCGCGGCACGGCGTTTCAGGAACTCCTCGACGGTCTGCTTGTCCGGGTCCTGTGGCACCTCGTCGGCCCAGTTGTTGTCCACCTCGTGGTCGTCGCGAGTGATCAGCCACGGTGCGCTGGCGTGGGCCGCCCGCAGGTCCGGATCCGATTTGTACAGCCCGTACTGGAGCCGGTAGCGCTCGAGCGTCTCGGTCTCGCTCCGGAACGCCTGCGGGACGGGCGTGTTCCGTGCCCCGCCGTTGGCCCCGATACCGTACTCGTAGATGTAGTCCCCGAGGTGGACGATCAGGTCGAGTTCGTCCTCGGCCATGTACCGGTGGGCGGTGTAGAACCCGTCCGGCCAGGCCTGACAGGAGGCGAACGCGAACCGGAACTCCTCCGGGCTGGCGTCCGGCGCCGGGGCGGTCTTGGTCCGACCGACCGGGCTCCGTTTCCCGCCGGCCCCGAACCGGTAGTAGTACTCGGTGGCCGGCTCGAGGCCCTTCACGTCGACGTGGACCGCGTGGGCGTGGGCCGGTTTGGCCGTCGCCGTCCCCGTTCCGACGACGTCGGTCATCGCCTCGTCGGTCGCCACCTCCCAGTTCACCTCGACCGGCTCGTCGGGCATCCCGCCGCCCGCCTCGAGCGGCTTCGGGGCCAGTCGCGTCCACAGGATGACCGAATCGGGGAGTGGATCACCCGAGGCCACCCCCAGCGAGTACGGGTCCGTCTCGAACTCCCCGTCCTCCATGACCGCCGAAGCCTGGCCGGAGAGGCCGAGCGCCGCCACGACCCCCGCCGCGCCGGTCCGCTGCATGAACTGTCGCCGGTTCTGCTCGGTCAGGTCGGGTACCGGTGGATCCTCCAGATCCATACGCGCCGCTTCCGGGGTTCTTTATTCTAATTTTATATTTTTTATATATTGGATTAATTCGGATCGGGTCGCTTGCGTACGGTCCCGGGTCGGGCACGAGGTCCACGTGCCCGTCCGAGCGGCTCCGCATCGCTCGAAGCGACTGTGACGATTACATTGCAATACGGACCGATCCGTCCCGTCAGGGAGGGCTCGTTCCCCACACGTCGACGTGAGGAAGGGGGCCGCGCCGGATCCGGGGACCCGGTCCGGTACGACCGTCCTATTCGGGCTCGAACAGCCCGTCGACGTCCGACACCTCGGTATCGCGTTTCTCGACGTGGCTTCGAAGTCGCGCGTAGACGAGCGCGCGGCTCGTCTCGCCGGGGTCAAGGAAGTCGAGCAGGAGCGCGACGAACGGCGTCGTCGCCTTCCCTGCATCGAGGTCGGCGACCGCGTACTCGCAGGCCCGTTCGACGACCTCGTCGTCGTAGCCCTCGAGGTCCTCGGCGACGGCCGCGGCGGCGTGCCGGGCGGCCGGGAACTCCAGATCCGAGAGCGTCAGCCGCCGGCCCTCGAACCGGAGTTCGGGGGGCTCGCGGGCGGCCTGCGGGTCGCACTCGAGTTCGGGGAGGAACCCCCGGACGGTATCGAGGTCGACGCCGCGGTAGTCCGGGGGGAGGTCGGCGAGGTACCCCTGCGCGGAGCGGGCGAGCCCGACCGCCCCCTCGCGGTTGCCCCCGAGCCCGTGGTGGACCGCGGCGGTGAACTGGACGAGCCCGTGGAGGAACGGGTCGTCGTCGCCGTCGGCCTCGTGCCAGGCCGCCTCCCACGGGTCGTGGGCGGCGCGGTAGCGCCCGGCGGTGTAGAGCGCGACGCCGGCCCGGAGCCGGTCCTTGAGCGCGCGGTCGTCCATGCCGGGCGGTCGGGCACGGACGGGAATAAACCGGCGGGTGATCGGTGCGGTAGCGGTCGGTCGCCCCGACGTTCATACGGTCGTGCGTAATTCGGTACCGCCTCGCGGATCCGAATGGCGGTCCGTCGGTCTCGAAACGCCGAACGTCCGGAGATCGCCGAAAACAGTTACGCACGACCGTATCAGGCGTCGACGTCGCCGGGGACGCCGGCCATCTCCCGCTCTACCCGCCGGCGGAGCCCGGTCACGCGCTCGCCGACCTCGGCGACGGTCGCGAGGACGGGGTACATCGCGTCGAGGTCGGCGTAGAGGTACCGCGGGAGGTCCGGCACCCCGACGGGGGCGTCGAAGCGGTCCCGCAGCTCCCGGAGGGTCGCCTGGCGGTCGTCGGCGACCGCGTCACAGCGTTCGGCGAGGACGCCCAGGCGCGCCCGGACGGCGTCCTGGGCGCCGAAGTCGGGAGTCGGCTCCTCGGCGAGCGTCCCGAGTTCGTCGAGGACGGCGACGAGGCGGTCCTCGCTCGCTCGCACCGAGTCGGCCTCGGCGTCGAGCGCCTCGACGAACCGCTCGCGCTCGGTCCGGGAGGCGTCGGCGCCGTCGAGGACGGCCCGCTTCAGTCGCGGCGTGAGCCGGTCGTGTCCGGCGAGCCCCGCGGCCAGCTCCGGGCCGAACTCGACCTCGAGGCTCTCCGCGAGCGTGTCGTCGTACTCCTCCCGGTAGTGCGGGACGGCCATCACGGTCCGCTCGTAGGCCCGCCGGACGGTCGCCACGCCGCCGGGGGTCGCGTCCGACCCGGTGGCGACCCCGCCGTCCGGCCCGGTCGCGAACCCGCGCGCCGTGGGTCGATGTCGCGGTCGCTCCCGCTCTGCGGGGACCTCCCGGACGGCGGCCGCGAACGCGTCGAACGCCTCGCGTTCGTCGACAGTTCGCCGGCGCTCGCGCCGGAGGACCCGCCGGGCGGCCGCGAGACGGTCCGGGTCGTCCGGGTCGCTCACGGGGCACCCCCGTCGGCCAGCGCCGTCGGGGTCGGGAGGGAGGGCCGGGGACGGTCGCGTCGCCATGTCCGGACGCGGGACGGACCGGCGCTTAAGCCGTCGTATTTGGTATATATTCGTGTACCCGGATCGCGAGACAGGACATATCGGTATATACCCGAGCCGGGAGCCACGCCCGCCGACTCACCGCGTGACCGCCCCCGAACGCCCAACACCGGGAACGGGCAACCGGGATTCCGATGGCCGGATCCGAACGACCCGAAACCCCGGAACGACCGGAGCGACCGGGCCCGACCGCGAGCGAGGCCGAGATGGCCGAGTGGCGGGCGAGGGGCTTCGGGTGGGCGCTGTGGACGGGGCCGGACTACGTCCGGGAGGAACCCGGCGAGTGAGGAGGAGCTCCGTATATCGAGGATTCGTTGGATCGATTTCCATCAACTTTCGTCGCTCACGGACCGGCGAACATCGCGGATCGTATGCTCGCCGTCGTTCGCGATAGAGACGTCCTGACGGAGATTTGAACTCCGGTCCCTGGCTCCGCAAGCCAGGAGGATAGTCCACTACCCTACCAGGACTCACAGACAGTACCGCGGGTCCGTGTATTAGGGTTACGGTCCGGCGACACGGTGCAGTGTGGTGACCCGGGGGATTATTACGACCGGGACCGAAGCAGCAAGTGATGCAGACGGGGGACACCGCGGAGGAGGGAGGCGACGAGCGAGCGGCGAGCTCCCTGCGCGGTGTCGAGAGCGTCCTGGTCCTGTCCGACAGCATGGACCCCGGGGCCCGGGCCTCGTACTACGAGACGCTCCTCCCGGACGACCCATCCAGGCTCCACGTACTCGGCATCGAGTACACGCGCGGGCCGGACGGGTGGCTCGACGAGTGGCGCGAGCACGTCGGCCGCCCGCCCGCCGAGACGGCGGTCGTCAGCGTCAACGACGCCACGCGGTCCGCGGCGTCGTCCGTCGTCGGTCCGACCACCTACGAGGGGGACGGCACCGGGAGCGCGGTCAGTACGGTCGAGTCCCCCGACGACCTGACCGGCCTCGGCATCGCCGTCGGGGAGCACCTCAAGCGGTGGGAAGGCTCGGCGGAGCCGACGCTGGTCACGCTCGACTCGCTGACCGTGCTCCTGGGGTACGTCGATCTCAAGCGCACGTTCCGCTTCCTCCACGTGATGGTCAACCGCGTAAAGGGGGCGGGCGGCGTCGGCCACTACCACATGGACCCGGCGGCCCACGACGACCGGACGGTGGCGACGCTCGCCTCCGTCTTCGACGCCGTCGCCCGCCACGAAGACGGCGAGTGGCGGGTCAGCACCCGATAGACGCGGACGCCGACCGCCAGTAGGTTCTTGGGCGATGGGGCGACCATCGGACCCGTGCCGACACGACAACGATTAACCACGGGGCCCACCACCTACCGCTAGCCATGGGGGTCATCGAAGACATCTACGAGGACCTCGACGCGGACGTCTCGCTGGAGGAGTTCCGGGAGGCGGTCGAGGCGAAGGTCGAGCAGATGGGCGGGCTCGCCGACGAGGAGACGGCAGCCCAGCTCATCGTCCACGACCTGCAGGACGGCGAGGTCGAGACCATCTCGGACATCGAGCCCGGGATGGAGGAGGCACGGTTCGTCGGCAAGGTCGTCTCGGTGGGCGAGATCCGCACCTTCGAACGCGAGGGCGACGACGCCGAGGGCCGGGTTCTCAACCTCGAGCTCGCCGACGAGACCGGCCGCGTGCGGGTCGCGCTCTGGGACGAGGACGCCGCCGCGGCCGAGGAGGAACTGGAGCCGGAGATGGTGCTCCGGGTCGCCGGCCGGCCGAAGGACGGCTACAACGGCGTAGAGGTCTCCGCCGACCGCGTCGAGGGCGACGAGGAGACCGACATCGACGTCGACCTCGCCGAGGGCTCGACGGTCGAGTCGCTCTCGCTCGGCCAGTCCGACGTGAACCTCCGGGGGGTCGTCCTCGACACCGGGACGGTGCGGACGTTCGACCGCGACGACGGCAGCGAGGGCCGCGTCTCCAACTTCACGCTCGGTGACGAGACCGGCCGGGTCCGGGTGACGATGTGGGACGAACGGGCGGACCGCGCCGAGGAGCTCGACCCCGGAACGACCGTCGAGGTAGTAGATGGATACGTCCGGGACCGCGAGGGGAGCCTCGAGCTCCACGTCGGCTCCCGGGGAGCGATCGAGGGGATAGAGGAATCGGTGACGTTCGTCCCCGAGACGACCGACATCGGAACCCTGGAGATCGGTCGGACCGTCGACATCGCGGGCGTGGTCCGGTCGGCCGACCCCAAGCGGACGTTCGACCGCGACGACGGCAGCGAGGGCCAGGTCCGGAACGTCCGCGTCACGGACGAGACGGGCGATATCAGGGTGGCGCTCTGGGGCGAGAAGGCCGACCGCGACCTCGGCCCGGGCGACGAGCTGTTCCTCGCCGACGTGGAGATACAGGACGGCTGGCAGGACGACATCGAGGCGTCGGCGGGGTTCCGCTCGACCCTCGTCGAACTCGACGGCACGACGGCGAAGCCCCCGGAACGTGGCGAGACGGCACCCGGGACGAGCGGTGGCTCCGAGAGCCGGGACGCCGACGGTAGCGGGTCCGACGACGCCGGGGTGGGTGGCGCCGAGACGGGGGGCGCCGAGACGGGCCTCGGCGCGTTCACCAGTGGAGGCGGTGGGGGTAGTGGCACTGGTGGCGGTGACGGTAGCGGCGGCGGCAGTAGCGCTGGCAGCGGGGCGACCGCGGGGGCCGAACTCGAGACCGGATCGGGCGCCGACGAGTCCAGTGGCGTCGCCGAGTTCACCGGGACGGTCGTCCAGACGGGGAACCCGGTGATGCTCGACGACGGCGAGGAGACGCGCATCGTCGAGACGACGGTGGACGTCGAGCTCGGCCAGGAGGTGACCGTCAGAGGGCGACGAGACGACGACCGGATCGAGGCCGAGGACGTCGAACCCCGGTGACCGACGGTTTTATGCGCTAAACGACCCCCGGACACGCTATGAGCGTCGAGTTGCCGTTCGCGCCGGTCGACACCATCATCCGACGGAACGCCGGCGACCTGCGTGTCAGCGCCGAGGCGGCGGCCGAGCTCGCCCGGCGCATCCAGGATCACGGGGCCGGTCTCGCCGTCGAGGCGGCCGAGCGGGCGACCGCGGACGGGCGCAAGACGCTGATGGCCGATGACTTCGCCGGCGAGGGGGCCGACGCCGAGGACAACGAGCTCGAACTGCCGATCGCGCCGGTCGACCGCATCGCCCGGCTCGACATCGACGACACGTACCGCGTCTCGATGGACGCCCGGGTGGCGCTCGCGGGCGTCCTCGAGGCGTACGCCGATCGGGTGGCCGCGGCGGCCGCCGTCCTCGCACGCCACGTCGGGCGTCGGACCGTCAAGGCCGAGGACGTCGAGACCTACTACGAGCTGCAACCGTACTTCGAGTGATGAGGTTCGGCTACCGCGATGCCTGCCTCGACCACGAAACCGGCCCGCGACACCCGGAGTCGGCCGACCGGCTCGAGGCCATCCGACGGCGACTCTCCCGGCTCCACGGGGTCGAGTACGAGGCCGACGACTCGGTCGAGGTCGAGCGACTCGAGCGCGTCCACGACCCCGAGTACGTCGCGGCGGTCGAGACGTTCTGTGCCGAGGGGGGCGGGACCTGGGATGCGGACACCATCGGAACCGAGTCGACGTGGGAGGCCGCACGGGCGTCGGCCGGGCTCGCAGTCTGGGCGGCCGAGGCCGCCCTCGACGGCCGCGACGGCCGGGACACGCCGTTCTCCATCGGTCGACCGCCCGGCCACCACGCCGTCTACGACGACGCGATGGGCTTCTGCTTCTTCAACAACACCGCGGTCGCCGCCGACGCCGCACTCGACCGGCAGGGAGTCGACCGCGTCGCGATCCTGGACTGGGACGTCCACCACGGCAACGGGACACAGGACATCACCTACGACGACCCGGACGTCCACTACAGCTCCGTCCACGAGCGCGGACTCTACCCGGGGACGGGGCAGGTCGCCGAGACGGGGGGCGAGGACGCCGAGCACACGAACCTGAACGTCCCGCTCCCCGGCGGCTGTGGCGACGACGAGTACCTCGCCGCCGTCGACGACGCCGTCGTCCCGTCCATCGAGCGGTTCGACCCGGACCTCCTGATCGTCTCGGCGGGGTTCGACGCCCACGAGCACGACCCCATCTCCCGGATGCGGCTCTCGACCGAGGGGTACGGCGCCCTCACCGACCGGATACGGACACTGGCCGACGGGGCGGACGCCGCGCTCGCGTTCGTCCTCGAGGGCGGCTACGGGCTCGACGCCCTCGCCGAGAGCGTCGCGATGGTCCACGAGGTGTTCGACGGCCGCGAGCCCGTCGAACCCGACGGCGAACCGTCCGAACGGGCGACGACGGTCCTCGGGGACGTCCGGGACGCTCACCACCTGTAGACGGTCGAAGCACCGCACGGGGGAGATCGCGATGCTCGACGGCCCGTAGACGTGGACCGGTGTCCCGCGAGCGGGGTCGAGCCGGCGTTCTCGACGCCCGGGCGGCCCGCGAGCGGGGCGGGGATGTGACGGGTCCGACCGAGACGCCCTACGACCGGGGGACAGATGGGGCGAACGTGCCTACGGCACGGGGTCGAAGTACCGCGCCAGCTCGACGCCGAACTCCCCGGCCAGCGCCGCCACCGCCCCGCCGGCGCACACCTCGTAGCCCGATTCGAGCGCGGTGGCGACGTGCGGACCGAGCGAGACGTCGAACAGCGCGTCGGTCTCGCAGAACGCTTCCGGCGTGCGGAACTCCCGCCGGCGCTCGACGACGTACCGTCCGTCCTCGACGAACGGGCCGTGGACCTCGGGGTCCTCGGCGTACTTCCCGTAGAAGCCCTCGGCGTGCGCCCGGACGCCGACCGGCGGCCCCTCGTGGCGCTCGATACGGGGCCGCTCGGCGACCGCACACTCGACGATCAGCACGGCCGTATCGGCGGCGAACCGATCAGTTCGAAGGGGGTCGAAGCCTCGCCGCTCCAGTTCGTCGCGGAGCCCGGAGAGCGACCGGTCGAGCTGCGGGTAGAGCTGGTCGTCGACGATCTCGGGGGCGTCGAACCGTACCGCGACCGGTGTCGTCCCGCGGTCGGCGACGGCCTCGCGGACCGCCTCGACGGAGAGCGGGTCGGGCTCGCGGGGCTCGAACAGCGACTCTCGGGGGTCGGCGAGCAGCTCCCGAGAGTAGTGCTGGAGGCGTGCGAGGTTCGTCGTCGAGAGGGCAGCGGCGACGTTCCGCTCCGGGTCGGTCGGATCGACGACGACCAGCGGGTCGTCGAACTCGCGGGTGCCGTGGTCCTCGGGGTCGAACCGGACCGGCGGGTGCCAGTCGGCAGCCGCCTCGACCAGTCCATCGAACCCGCCGTGTTCGAGCACGAGGAGCTCGACGAGGTAGCCCGCGAACCCCCGGGTCCGGAGGTCCGCGCCGTAGGCGCGGTGGGCCTTCAGGAACGCCTTGGCGACGCGGACGTCCCCCGCCGTCGACTCGTCGAGTCGCTCGCGGAGGTAGGCGTTGTGGAACGGCGTCCGGTCGACGGCCGACCGGATCTCCGCGGCGCTCTCGACGTCGTGGCACGGTACGCAGTCGACGTCGAACCCCCGGTACTCCCCCTTGACGTAGGGGTGTTCGGCGTACTCCTCGTGGCCGTCGGGGAGCACCTCGTGGCCGACGGCGAGCCCGTAGCGCTTCAGGTCCTCTCGAGGGAGCTCCGCGGGGAAGCGGACGAACAGGTCGACGTCGCGGTCGCCGGCCAGCCAGGTCCCCCGGGCGGTGGAGCCGACCCGGACCACGTCGGCGTCGACCGGGAGCTCCGCGATGGTGCGTTCGGCCCGGGCCGTGAGCTCGTCGGCCACCTCGCACATCAGCTCGCGCTCGGCCGCGTCGGGCGTCACCCGCTCGCGGACCGACTCGACTACCGCGGCGATCTCTCCCGAGCCGTCGCTCATCGTCGGCCGTTGGCCGGTGCCGGTCGAAAGGGTGTCGATGGCGGCCCGACTCGGGGGGACGAACCGGCCCGAAAGCGAAACTCCTATGAAATCAATCCGACTACGGTTGAGTGCGAGCCGCCTTAGCTCAGTTGGTAGAGCACCTCGCTGTTAGGGTGCGCGGGTGTACCCGCGGGCCGCAGACACGAGGTGGTCCCAGGTTCGAGCCCTGGAGGCGGCGTTCGGTCGGATACCTCCTGCGAGCGATCTCGTCCGCGAGCAACCGCGGCTGTCGGGTCCGGTCGAACTGTGTCCCACGGAGCCACCGCTGGGCGAGCGGCTCGGGCGTCGAGGACGTCCCGAGCGACGGGAGAGAACGTGACGAAGGGTGCAGTTCAGTCCTCGACCCGCCCCAGCCCGCGGGCGAGCGCGACGAGGAATCCCATCCCGCGCTTGACTTCGGGGTCCCGGAGCGCCCGGAACAGTCCCACCGCGCCGACCGGTTCGGGCGGTTCGCCGCCGGCCTCGCCGACGGCGTCGAGCAGCCGCTGGATGCCGCGGGCGGTCTCGGGCTCGGCGGCGGTGTCGGCCACCTCGCCGAGCGAACTCCCCGTCCGGGCGAGGCGCATCACCATCTCGTCGTCCATCGCCGAGGTCAGCAGCGTGGCGGCGTCGGCGAGTTCGGCGAGTTCCTCCAGCGTGCCGGCCCGTTCCAGCCGGAGGACCGTCTCGAGCGCGCCCTCGAGGTCCTCGGCGTTCTCGCCGACGCTGGCCGCGAGCCGGGCGGTCTCGGGCGTGGCGAGCCCGTCGGCGGACTCGGCCAGCAGCGACGACGTGCCGGCGAGGCGCATCACCATCTCGTCGTCCATCGCCGAGGTGGCCAGCGCCGTGGTGTCGAGCAGTTCGTTCAGCAGGCCGAGCCGCTCGACGAACGCGACGACCTCCTCGGGGTTCTCGGCGACCGCGGTCTCGAGGGCTCGGCGGGCCCGTTCGGCATCGGCGTCGGTCCCGGTCTCGGACGCGGGAGCCGTCTCGGGCTCGGTGTCCGCGGTCGGATCGGGTTCGGCGTCGGACTCCGCTTTCGCTTCCGACTCGGCCTCGGAGGTCTGGTCGCTCATGCCATCACCTCAGATGAGCCCCCTGGCGGTCAACCAGTAGGACTCGTTGTAGGCGAGTTTCCCCCAGTGGAGGAGCTTCGATGGCTCGCGGACGACGGGTTCGTCGCCGTAGCCGAACTCGACGAACGTCGCCTCGTCCATCCCGCTCTCGATGAAGCAGATGGTCTTCCCGTCGAACGTCGACGTCGGGACCTGGCCGCGGATCCGGCTGGCGATCCGGTCGGCGACGGTGCCCGCCTCGTAGTGGGCGACGCTCCCCGCCTTCGAGGTCGGGACGTCCGCGACGTCCCCGATGGCGTAGACTCCCTCGGCCTCGGTCGCCTCCAGGGTGTGCCGGTCGACGGAGACCCAGCCCTCCTCGCCGAGGCCCGCCTCCGCGACCAGGTCGCTCCCCTCGTGTGGCGGGATGCCGACGAGCAGGTCGTAGTCGAACGCCTCGCCCTCCAGCGTGTGGATGACCCGCTCCTCGGGGTCGACCTCCTCGGCGTTGAAGAACGTCTCGAGGTTGATGTCCCGCGCCTCGAACAGGTCGGTGGCCCAGTCGGCGACCGACTGGATGCCGTGGGCCCGCTGGATGGGGTAGGTGTAGGTGATCTCGACGTCCTCGCGCAGGCCGCGCTCGCGGAACCACGCGTCGGCCATCAGCACGAACTCGACCGGTGCCGCGGGGCACATGTGCGGGACGCCGATGACCGAGAGCACGAGGTGACCCGCCTCGAAGTCCGCGAGCGCGTCGCGGAGCCGTTCGGCTCCGTCGGGGTCGTAGAAGTGGTGGCCGCCCTCGAGCAAGCCGGGGACCTCCTCGGGCGCGAGGTTCGCCCCCGTCGCGAGGACGAGCTGGTCGTAGGCGAGGCCACTCCCATCCTCCAGCGAGAGCCGTTTTTCCCCGGTGTCGAGGCCAGTGACACGGTCGACCACGAAGTTCACGCGGTCGGTATCGATCAGGTCGGTGATCGGGCGCCGGGCCTCCGAGAGCTCCTTCTTGCCGAACGCGACGTAGAGGAAGGTCGGCTTGTATGTCTGTTCGGGCGTGTCGTTTAGCAGCGTCAGCTGGACGTCACCGGCGTCGATCTCCGGCGCGAGGTCGTCGGTGAGCCGGTTGGCGAGCACCGTGCCGCCGGTTCCGCCGCCGACGATGACGATTCGTTCTGTCATGAGTTGTTGATTGCGTGAATGGTTCGCCCCTCGGGGGTGCGGTACGATGCTCGGCCGGTCTCGGGTCTACTCGGTCTTCTCGATGTAGATGCTCCAGTAGCCCTCCTCCTCGTGCTCGACGGAGTCGAGCAGTTCGTGGCCGGCCTTCTCGACCCACTCGGGGACGTCGTTTTTCGAGGAGCTGTCCGTCGTCTGCAGCTCGAAGACCGTGCCGGAGTCCGCCTTCTTCACCTTGCCGATGAGGTCCATCAGGGGACCGGGGCAGGTCGCACCACGGGAGTCGATCGTGACGTCGGGTTGGATTGCTTCACTCATTTTTCTGGGTTGGATCGTGTTGTCAGTGTGGTCTGCTGTCGGTACATCTGGCCCCGAGGGCTCAGACGAACATCACCTGCTTGTCCTCGGCGTGGCCCAGGAACCCCGCGACGCCGAGCACGTCGTCGAAGACGTCCGCGTAGTCGTCGAGGTCCTTGTCGAGCGCGTCCATCGAGAGCTCGCACGCGTAGATGCTGATGGGGCCGAGCTCCTTCGCGCGGGCGAGGTTCTCGTCGAACAGCGCCATGTCCATGTCCTCGGATTCCATCATCGCGCGGCCGACGGGGCCCATCTCGAAGTCCATACCCTCGATGACGTCCCTGTCGAACGCCTCGAGACCGTCCATCGTCGCGAACACGTCGACCGGGATCTCCGACGCCGCGGCGATGGAGGCGATGTTACCCACGGCCTGGAGCCGCTCCAGCTTCCCGGAGGCGAGTACGATTGCGTAGCCTGGCATGATCAGTTCACGTCCGCAGAGAGGTCGTCGACGGGTATAGTATTGTACGGAAATTCCAAGATTATGAGAACGTGGACGGCTCTCGTGTCACGAACCACGGGAGGGGTTCGGACGCGCCGGATACGCCACAGTGCGGGACGCTCGAGCGCCCGCGACAGGCGGATCGTACCGGGGCGAAATCGGGATCCCGTCGTTTCATACGGGGTTATCGTAGTTACTCGTGAGGTCTCCACACGGGGCCGCGCCGCCCGACGTCCGACAGCGGGTCGAATCCTCCGGTCGGCTACGATAATCCCTATCGGTTCCGCTCCGCGGTCCAGGTTCACCCTTGCCGCCGCACACCCGCCCGTGTGGCCGACCACGTGACGGCGTTCGCGGGGCGGAACGACGGGTCGATACGGTCCGAGACACGGACGACCCGGGTGAAGGGCGACAGCTACGAGCGCGATGGATACATCGGGAAACGGATCCGTCCGACGGTAGCGGACCACGGGCTCGACGCGCGCCTCTCGGACCTCTCGTCCGGCGTCGAGACCCGGCAAACTCATTAGGCGGTAGCCGAAACTGGAGGACGAGAGGGCCCTTAGCTCAGTCCGGTGAGAGCGCTCGGCTCATATCAGATTTCCGATATATATCGGGAACTGTGGGACACCGAGTGGTCGCCGGTTCGAATCCGGCAGGGCCCATAGGAACCCGCGAGCGACGGCGAGCGGTGTCCCGGTACGCCCGCCGGTAGGTCGAACCCTGCCGCGAGCGACCGACGCGAGCGAGGAGCGAACAGCCGACCGATTCGATCCGCCACAGTACACCGGTCGCGTGGTCCGGGAGCGGGAGGTCAGACGATGCGCTCGAAGTACGGGACGAGCCGCCGCCGGAGCACCGCGTACACGGCAGCCACGCAGAGGAGCGCCCCGAACACCCACCGGACCGGGCCGTCGTACATCACGATCACGGGTACGCTGGCGGCGACTGCGAGGAGCAAGTCACACGGGGAACCGTCGTAGGGGACGACGTATCGGGCCTGCCACCACCGACGGTTGAGGTGGTCGTAGACGGCGTTCGTGTTGGTCCGTTCCCACGGCCGGAGCTCCTCGCCCGCCCCGAACGCGTCGCTGGCGCTGTGGACGCCGAGCCCCACGACGGCGACGGCGAGCCCGACGGTCAGCGGAGTGGTGACGAACAGGGCGACCCCCGCCACGGGCACCGCGAGCGCGGGACCGGCGACCGGGAAGTGGAGCGTCCGGCGATGCTCGCCGACGAACAGGTCGAGGTCGGGGAGGCTCCCACCGACGAAAGCGCCGAGTGCGGCGGCCCCGGCGAGCCCCGGCTCGACCAGCGCCACCGGCACGGCGAACAGGAGCGCGACCGCGACGTGTGTGACGACCATCATCGGCGACCACCGGCTACGGCGTCGCGGCGGGACGCCAGAGTACGTCGTAGCCGTGTGCGACGTAGGTGAGTTCGCCGGCGTCGAGCTGTCGTCGTCGGGTCTCGATCCACGCCTCGCTCCCCCGGACGTCGGCGACGGCATCCGCGACGAAGCCGAGGATGCACGCGAGGAAGTACCGCTCGTCCACCGGGTAGCGCCCGTCGACGGGGCGGACGACCCAGTCCGAGGCGCCGACGGCGAGGAGGTCGGCGTCGCGCTCGCGGAGCCGCTCGAGGAGGTGCCGTCCCGCACGGCTGTCGCGACCGGCCGTCGAGTCGATGTCGCGGTGGAAGGCCTCGACGACGCGCCCGTCGGCCGGGTGCTCGGGGAGGAACACCGTCTCGCCGTCGAACGTGATCGGCGCGTAGGCCAGTCCATCGGGCGAGAGCGCCCGTTGGACGGCGTCGAGCGCCGCCCCGAGCGGAACGAGGTCGAGGAAGGACTGTGCGAGCAGGAGGTCGGCGACCCCGACGGCGCCCGACCGCCCCGACACCGACCCGTCCGGCGCCGACTCCGGCAGACGCTGCAGAGCGTCGCCGACTTCGAAGGCGACGTCGGTCCCGTCGACCCGGCAGCCCCCGGTCGTTTCGACGGCGTCGTACCCGTGTCGGCGGAGCACCCGCGGGACGAGATAGTGCGCAAACGCGACGATACCGGGGTCGGTATCGACCCCGCGATACGAGGCCGGTGTGAGGCCCCACTCGTAGAGCGCGGGGACCGCGAGTCCGGCCCCGCATCCCGCCTCGACCACGTGCGGGCCGTCGGGAAGCGAACGACGGAGGCGCTCTGTGACCCGGCGGTCGCGGGCCCGGTCGTCGACCGAACGCTTGGCGGTCAGGTACCGCCGACGGGCGTGGTCGTGGGCCGCTCGGTCGCCGCTCATTCGATGACCCGCTCGTGGCTCGCCCACGCGAGGTCGTCCTCCCACATCCGGACGGTGAGCCGGGTCGGTGTCGGGTCCTCGAGGCGCTCGGCGATCCGGTCGCCGAACAGCTCCGCGAACCGCTCGACGCTCGGGTTCCGGTCGCCGAACTCCGGCAGGTCGTTCAACAGCGCGTCCCGGTAGCGCCCCTCGAGGTCGTCGAGTATCGCCTCGACGGCGTCGATGTCGACGAGGTAGCCGTACGCGCCGAGTGCCGGGCCGGCGAACTCGACCTCCGCGGTGAACTCGTGGCTGTGGACCGCCCCCTCGGGTCCGGGGTCCGGGACGGTGAGGAAGTGCTGTGCGATGAACTGTCGGCGGACGGTCAGCCGGTGCGGTTCGGCCGGTGGTGTCGGTGTCGGTGGTTCGGTCATCGGTAGGTGAGAACGACGTGGGGGCCGTCGAGCGACCCGTCGTCGAGACGCCGGTACGCGTCCGGGGCCTCACCGAAGGGGATCGCCTCCCCACGCAGGGCGCTGGCGTCGAGCGACCTCAGGTGGTCGAAGGCGACGTCGAACCGGCGTCGCCTGTCCCAGCGCCCCCGGAGGGACGGGTCGATGGTGCTGACCTGGCTCGACTCGATGGTGATCCGGTCGCGGTGGAACGAGCCGCCGAGGTCGACCGCGGCGCGCTTGGTTCCGTACCACGACCCGACCACGACCCGCCCGTCGTAGCCGACCGCCCCGACGGCGGCGTCGAGCGTCGAGGGGCGGCCGGACAGCTCGTAGACGAGGTCGGCGCCCTCGGGGTCGCGGTCGGCGAGAACCGAGCCGGGCTCGTCGGGGTGTACGGTGCGGTCGGCCCCCAGTCTCTCGGCGAGCTCCCGGCGTTCCGGTATCGGTTCGACCACGACGAGTCGATCGAGCGGGAACCCCGAGAGGACGTGGGTGGTACAGAGGCCGACGAGCCCGGCGCCGAACACGACGACGCGCTCTCCGACCCGCGGGCAGCCGTCGAGGACCAGGTTGGTGGCGGTCTCGACCGACGGGAGCAGCGTCGCCTCGCCCGCGGTGGTCCCCTCGCGGACCGGGACGACCCGGTCGGGCGTCGTCCGGAACCGGTCGGCGTGGGGTTCGAACGCGAACACCTGCCGGCCGACCCAGGCCTCCTCGACCGCCTCGCCCGTCTCGACGACCTCGCCGACAGCGGCGTAGCCGTACGGGAGCGGGTACTCGAACTCGCCGTCGAGGGCGTCGATGGTCGCGTCCACCGCCATCCCCGACGGGACCTCGCCGCGGTAGACGAGCAGCTCCGAGCCGGGACTTATGGCCGAGGCGACGGTCTCGACCAGCAGCTCCCCCCTGTCGGGCCGGCCGACCGTCTCGGTCCTGAGTTCGACCGTCCCCGGGGCGCTGAAGTAGAGGACTCGAGCGTCCATGGGTTCAGTCGTCCGTGGTCCCTCGCGAGCGGGTTCGGTCACCGGTCGCGTGACGTGACGCTACGGCGGGCTCCGCGGTCTCGTCCCCCACGGTGGCGGACGGTCCGGGCTGCAGGGTCGGAGGATCGGTCACGTCTCCCACTGGGGGTCCGGGACCGCATTAGCCTTCGCCTCGCCGAACCGGCCCGTCACCGCGAGGTAGTCCCGGAGGAAGACGGCGAGCGAGGGGAGCATCGCGACGGTCGCGGCCGGCCGGACGAGGGCGGCGGGGGTGAGCGGCAGCAGGGCGACGGTGACGACCACCATCTGGAGGGCGGCCAGCGGCCGGCGGACCCGGCTCTCCGGGAGCTCGCCGACGGGGTGGCCGCGGCGGCGTCGGGTCCAGCAGCCGAGCCGGAACAGGTACCGGGCCGCCGAGATGGAGAGGTACCAGACCGGGAGCTGCCCCCAGACGACGCCGACGAGCGGTGCGACGAGGAACCCGAGGGTGTCGAACGCCAGGTCGAGGCGCTCGCCGAGGACGGTCCGGCGACCGAGGGTCCTGGCGACGAGGCCGTCGAGCCGGTCCAGCACGACCCCGGTCCCGTAGAACAGCACCGGGACCCACCGCCAGGCGCTTCCCGGGGGCGGAACGACGAGCAGGAAGCCGGCGACGCTCGCGTACAGCCACCCCCGAGTGACGGTGAGCCCGTTCGCGAGGCCGAACGTGCGGTGGATCCGGCCCCCGCCGTCGGTCACCGGGCCGCGGTCGGGCCGGTGGTTCAGGCCGAGCGACCGCCACAGGAACCACAGTGTGTAGCCGGTCGGTACGGCGGCGGCGAGGAGCCACGTCGCCGCCGTCCTCGTGTCGAACGCGTGCGTCGTCGCGGCGACGAGGAACGACGTCGCAAGCACGACGGCGAGCGCCGTCAGCCACCACCGACGCCGGAGCCCGGTCGGCACGTCGTTCATCGTTCGAACTCCGGGTCGGCGAGCCCGTCCAGTCGCGCCATCGCGTCCGCGTCGAGCCGACACCGGGCGGCGGCCAGGTTCGAGACCGCGTGGTGAGGGGCCGTCGTCGACGGGATGGGGACCACGCCGCGCCGGACGTTCCACGCGAGTACGACCTCGGCCGGCGTCGCCCCGGCGTCGCTCGCGACGGCCTCGACGGCCGGGTCCGAGCGCAGCCCCGGCGCGGAGAGCGGCGAGTGTGCGACCACGCGGATACCCCGCCGGTGACACCACCCGACGAGGTCGGTACGGGGTCGGTAGGGGTGACGCTCGACCTGGACCAGCGCCGGCGGGACCCGGGCGGCGTCGACGAGTCGGGCGAGCTGTGGGAGCGTCACGTTGCAGACCCCGAGCGTCCGCGCCAGTCCGTAGTCGTGGAGTCCCTCCATCCGCTCCCAGGTCTCGAGCAGGGTGTGCTCTGCCCGGACCGGGTCGCCGGCAGCGTCGGTCGGGAACGTGCGCCGTTCCTGCTCGTCGACCGGGAGCTTCGAGAGTTCGCACAGTTCGCCGCGGTGAGCCCACGCGTCGGGCCAGTGGAGCGCGTAGCAGTCGAACGACTCGACCCCGAGCTCCTCGAGCGACCCCTCGCAGGCGGCCCGCAGGTCGCCCGGACCGTGGTTGGTCCGCCAGGGCTTGCCGAGCAGGAAGACGCCCTCGCGGTCCGGGCCGCCCCGGCCGCCGAGGAACGAGCCGAGCCGCCACTCGTTGCCGTAGAGCTCGGCGGTGTCGAACAGCCGGTAGCCGGCGTCGACGGCCGCCCCGAACGCCGGGGCGACGTACTCCCCCTCGCGGTAGCGCGAGCAGCCGAACCCGACCGGCGGGAGCCGGACCGCTGCACGGGCGGTTCCCCCGCGGGGCCGGATCGGCGGCGGGTTCGGTGGCCGGCGCTCGACGGATATCGCGTCGCCAGCGTCGTCGAGTTCGACCGACCCGCCCTCGCTCGCGGCGCGCTCGACGGCCGCACAGACCGCGACGACGTGTGCGCCGCGGCGGGCGCTCCGTCGGGTCCGACGACCGCGCTCGACGGCACGGGCGAGGCGCTCGGGGCCGGCGAGGTGCGGCCGTTCGCGCTCGGGGACCGGATGGGGGGCGACCGTCGGGTCGCGGTCCCCGCCGCGGACGGTCACCGCGTCCCGGGTCGCCGACAGCGCCCCCGTGTCGTCGAGGTAGAGCGTCCCGTCGTCGCCGTGGAGTTCGAGGCCGTAGAACTCGCGGCTCCGGTGGTCGACGTAGAAGCTCGCCCGCAGCGCGAGCACGGGCCCGTCGGCGAACTCGAGGGTCGCCTCGACGTGGGAGACAGCCGAAGGGCGGTCGCTGCCCCGTTCGAGGGTACCGTCCCGGGGTCGGACGTCAAGGGCGTCTGCCCGGCGGACCCGCTCGATCGGCCCGAACCACGCAACCAGCAGCGAGAGCGGGTAGACGGCCCCGTCGTACAGGGGCCCGACCTCGAGGAACGACCCGGGCCGGTCGTGCCACTCCTCGACGCGACCGACGTTGGCGGTCGCGCCGGCGAACCGAACCGGACCGAGCCGCCCGTCAGAGAGGAGCGCCCGGGCGTGTCGCTGGGCGTCGGCGAGGTGGTTCTCCGGGGCACAGCCGAGCGAGAGCCCGCGTTCGCGGGCCGCCCGGACGAGCCCGGCGGCCGCCTCGCTCTCGAGCGCGAGGGGCTTCTCCGAGAAGACGTGTCGGCCGTCCCCGAGACACGTCCGGGTGACAGGGGCGTGGGCCGCGTGGCTCGTCAGGTTCACCACCAGCGGCGCCGACTCGGCGGCCAGCATCGCGTCGAGGTCGGTGTAGGCCGTCGCGTGCTCGGCGGCGGCGAGGCGCTCGGCCCGTCCGGCATCGAGGTCACAGACGCCGGTCAGCCGAAGCGGGGACTCGTCGAGACCCGCGACGTACCGCTCCGCGACGCGTCCCGCGCCGACGAACGCACAGTCCACCCGTGGGCGTCGAACCTGCGGGATAAAATACCCACGCTCTCCGGGCGGTAGTGCCGGGATTAAAACCCGGGCTGGGGTAGGGAGATGCATGGGACGGGTCGCCGTGTTCCACAACACCCTCGACTTCCGCGGCGGGGCCGACGCGGTCTGTCTACACGCCTGTGCCGCGCTGGCCCGGGATCACGAGGTCACGCTGTTCACCGCCTCGACGGCCGACCCCGGGTCGGTGGCCGCCCGGTTCGACGTCCGGTTCGACGCCCGCGTCGTCCAGCCACCGGGTGCGAGGACGCTGGCCGCCGGGCTCGGCGCTCTCGGGCCGTACGTCGGCCCGCAGCTGGCGGCGCGCACGGCACTCCTGCGGTCGTTCGTCCGCCGGCACGCCGACGCGCACGACGCCGTCGTGAGCACCGCGAACGAACTGTCGCTCCCGGTCCCGTCCGTCCAGTACGTCCACTTCCCGCAGTTCCACCTCGACCGGACGGGGGCGGCCGACGCGGGCCGGCTGAACCCGCTGTGGAGCCGGCTCGCAGCGCCCGCCCGCGAGGAGCTCGCAGAGCGGGTCCGGCTGCTCTCGAACTCCGCGTGGACCGCGGAGGTCGTCGAGGAGGTGTACGGGACGCGGCCGACGGTCTGTCACCCGCCGGTCGACGCCGTCGACGGGCGGTCGTGGGACGACCGGGTCCACGGCGTCCTCGTGCTCGGTCGCATCGCACCCGACAAGCGGACGATCGACGCGTTCGAGGTGGTCGACCGGCTCCGGGACCGGGGCCACGACCTCTCGTGTCGCGTCGTCGGGTCGGCACCCCCGGCCTACCGGCGGTACGTCGGGGCGGTCCACCGGGCCGCCGCCGACCGGCCGTACGCCGCGGTCGAGACCGACGTCCCCCGCGAGCGGATCGAGGAACTGCTCGGTCGCTACCGCTACGGGCTCAACACGAAGCCCCGCGAGCATTTCGGGATGGCCGTCGCGGAGTACGTCGCCGCGGGGATGCTCCCGTTCGCACCCGCGGAGGGCGGGCAGGCCGACGTGCTGGCCGGCGACGGACGGCTGCTGTTCGACGGGGTCGAGGGGGCCGTCGACCGCATCGCGGCCGCCATCGAGGACGACCTGCGGCCCTTCCTGCCCCGGGACCGGTTCGGCCGCGAGCGGTTCGCCGACGAGATGCGCGAGCACGTGACCACGATCCTGAGATAGAAGACCCCGGGAGTCGTCAACCCCCACATGGCGACCAGAGACACCACCGGAGAGGGAACGGGACTCGAGCTGGCGACCGAGTCGATGACGTCGCTGCACTGGCTCGGCGTCCTGCTGGCGGTCGTTACCGGCGTGCTGCACCTCGTCCTGGGGGCCTCGTTCGGGCTCACCGGGTTCGGCATCAGCTTCGTCGTCGCCGGGATCGGCTTCCTCGGCGGGGCGGCGGCCGTGCTCGTCGACTACCGGCGACGGCTGGTCTACCTCCTCGGGCTCCCGTTCACGCTCGGACAGATCGTCGCGTGGTATCTCCTCAACGCACCGGAGTTCTCCACCCCGGGCATCGCCGACAAGATCGTCCAGGTGGCGTTCGTGCTCGTGCTCGTCTTACTGTACCGGCGGGGCTGATACGGACAGTCGTCGTCCGTACGAGCGGCATCCCGGTCAGTCACCGGGGTACCGGACACCGAACACCTCCCGGAGGAGGTACGCCTCGTCCGGGCGGTCGCTGTCGACGACGCGCCACTCGACGCCCGCCTCGTCCGGGACGGCCCGCTCGCCGAGCGCCAGCGGGTGGTGGTTCGCCGGAAGCGGGATAGCGGTCCGCGTCCATCGCCACGGCTTCTGCCGGGGACGGACCGCCATCCGGGGGGTTCGGGTCAGCGCACTCGAGCCGGTAGACGGCCCAGCAGTATAGTGGCTGGGTCGGGACGGTCCCCGCGATCGCGACGGGTACGGGAGTGTGCATCCGGAGCCGAACCGGGACGGGGCGACGACGGAACGACGGCGACCCGAACGGTTTTGCGGTCGTGCGTTCGAGCCCCCGGCGATGGAGGACGTCTCCGAACTCAGACGGCGCGAGGTGAAGACCTACTTCGACGTCATCGCCCGTGGCGGGTCCGAGCGGCTGCTCCGAGCCCGCTCGTTCCACAACCTCGGGGAGTGGGAGTGGGCGGACTACGAGCGGCTATCGGGCACGCTGCTCGAAGCGGGCGCGACGAGCAGCTTCTCCGTCCTCGGCCGGGACGCCGAGCGCTACGCCGGGACGGTCGAGGCGCTCGACGGCGACGGCCACGAGATCGTCCTCCACGGGTACCGGCACGTGGCCTGTACCGACGTCGGGTACGATCTCGCACACGAGAACCTCTCGCGGGGGCTGGACGCCATCGAGGACGCGGCCGGCGTGGCCCCGCGGGGGTTCATCGCACCCCGCCAGGAGGTGAACGCCGCCACGCTACGGGTGGTCGAGGAGCTCGGCATGGAGTGGGTCCTCGGACGGACCGACGCCGAGATACCGCCCGGGATCGACTTCCTCGAACCGGCGCATCCCTACGACCTGATACTCCTCAACGAGGGGGCCGACCCGTCGGAGGCTTTCGAGCGGATACGCGAGCAGACCGAACCGGGGGCCGCACTGCTGTTCCATCCGAACATGCTCGAGTACTACGACGCGCTCGGGGCGTTCGAGGCGTGGATCGCCGAGACGGGTCCCGTCTCGGTCGGGACGCTCTTCGAGGCGGGCGGCGTGGGACTGGTCAACGACGCCATGCGGCCGCTCCGTATCGGGTGATACGGACGGTCGTGACGACGTACCGGTGATCGCCCGGACGGGGTCGGTGGTTCACCCGGCTCGTTTCGCTCGCAGTTCCGGGAAGTAGCGCCCGTGGAAGTCGAAGGGGACGGCGTGTGGGAGCGTCGCCCGGGCGCGTTCCTCGAAGGTCACGCCGTCGAGGACGAGCAGCCGCGAACGGTCCGCATCGGCGTCGAGTACCACCGTCAGGACGACGCCGTCGTCCTCGCGCTCCCCTTCGGGGTCGCGGACGAAGATCGGCTCACCGAAGTAGTCCCCGCCGTCGGCGAACACCACGGTCTCGCCCGTCCGGGTGTCGTGTTTGTTCACGCCGCGGGCCCACTCGGTCACCGGCTGGTCCATGCACATCGCGTAGACGTAGCGATGCTCGCGACACCACCGCGCGGGCGAGGCGGTCGGGAGGGCGGTGCCGTCCTCGAAGAGGGTCTCCCGCTCGACGCTCGCCTCGCCCGGGCGGTACCGGCCCGTTCCCCTCGCGCCGCCGAGGTCGACCGTGAACCGTTCGAGCCGGCCGGCGATGGCGTCGAGTTCGCCCGCACGGAGCGCGTCGAGGTACAGCGAGTCGATGGAGGTGGCATCGGGGACCGTCTCGAGGTCGAACACCACCTCGGTCCCGCCGTCGCGCTCGAAGGCGTTGACGTGGTGGAAGCCGAACACGGGGTCCGTGACAGGCTCTGCGACCACCTCCCCGGTGGTCCGGTCGATGACGACGACCCGGGTACCGCGGTCGGGTTGCCACTCGAACTGCTCGACGAACGGCGCCTGTCGCCCCGGCCTGAGGAACCGGAGCGGATCGACCCGGAGCGGGAACTCCGTCAGCACGACGTACCGCGGGGTGAGCGCGAAGCTGTGCATGTACGCCGGCTCGTCGGTCCCGACGCTCCCGACGTGGTGTCGCTCGTCGGGGGCGGTCATCGCGTGGACGTGGTACTCGCTCCTGCGACCGAACTCGGTCTCGACGTTCACGAGCGCGCCCGTCGCCGGGTCGCGCTTCATGTGGGCACACGCCAGCTGACCCCTCGGCGCGTCCCCCTCGTACCGGACGTGGCCCTCGGTGTCGAGCGTGTTCGGATCGAGTTCGACCCACCGCGGCGACTCGGTGAGCGCGAGGTAGTCCCCGCCGACCCGCTCGACGACGATGTTCGTGTTGTCGTAGGGCTCGGCGAGGAACGCGGCGAGCCGCGAGCGGAGGGTGGTCTCGCCGGTGGCGAACCCCCCCTCGAACTCGCCCGCGCGGGCGGCCTCGTACGCGTCGGTGCGGAGGAAGCGGTTGCGGTAGTGGACGGCGTCCGCGGCGCCGACGGCGCCGTCCCGGGCCCGGTCCCCCGGATCGAACGTGAACCGGGAGACCATCGCGAGCCCGTCGAACCAGTGGTCGACGGCGCTCCCTCCGGGAAAGGAGAACGCACCGGGGCCGTTCCGGAGCAGGCTCCCCGTCAGCCAGCCGGGGAGGTCGCCCTCGACGGCGATCGAGGCGGCCGTCTCCTCGTGGAGCGAGTGGAAGCCGGGGTGGTGGTTCATCGACGGACGGTGGACGGCGAACGGTTAATGCGTGTCGGGGTCGTCCGCCGGTCGGATCCGCGCGGCCTCGACGGGGATCGCGTACCCCGTCCGAGCGGTTCGAGGCCGGTCCCGAAGCTATATCGGGCAACCGGGAGAGGGGTCGCCAATGCGAGTCCTCGTGACCGGTGCGAACGGGACGGTGGGAAGCGCGATCGCCAGCGAGCTCGGCGACCGGGAGGAGTACGAGTTCACCTGGCTCGACGTCGAGGAGCACCCCGACCGCGAGACCGTGGTCGCGGACGTCACCGACTACGACGACCTGCGGCCCCACGTGGAGGGCCAGGACGCGGTGATCCACCTGGCCGCCGTCGTGGACGTCAGCGCCTCCTGGGACGAGGTGCTCGAGACGAACTTCCTCGGGACGTACAACGCCCTGGAGGCGGCCGCGGACGCGGGCGTCGAGGACTTCCTGTTCGCCTCCTCGATCCACACCGTCGGGCTGTACGAGAACGATCTCGCACCCGAGCTCTACGACCCCGAGTTCGATCGGCCGGTCGTCCGCCACACCGATCCGGTCCGTCCGGACTCGTTCTACGGGCTCTCGAAGGTGTTCGGCGAGGGGCTCGGGCGGCTGTTCGTCGAGGGTTCGACGAACCCGATGTCCGAGGCCCACCCCGCGTTCGCGACGCTCGAACGGGAGTACCCGAAGCGGTTCTACTCGCTGCGGATCACGAGCGTCCGCGACGCCGAGCACGACCACCCCTACGGCCTCGCGGAGGAGGGCGTCGAGGCGGGGCTGTGGGAGCGGGGCGACGAGGACTACGAGCTCATCGCCGACCGGTTCAAATGCACCTGGCTCTCGCATCGGGACCTCACGCAACTGGTCGATCTGTGCCTGCAGGACGAGTCCGTCGACTTCGATATCTTCTGGGCGGTCAGCGACAACGACGGCCGGTGGATGGATCTCGAACACGGCCGGGCAGTCCTCGGGTTCCGCCCGCAGGACAACGGTGCCGAGTGGGACGGCCCGCCGGAGTGAGCGGCCACGGTATCGAACCTCCGGAGCGTCGCACACCGTTCGAAACGGAGGACAGCCCGAGGAGATACGAGAACGGGGCGCGATTTCGCGCACACTCTACCCGAGAATCGGCGGATACGGCCGTCCGAACACGCGGTGTGCGTTCCGCGGGGCCGAGGGAGTCGACAGCCCCGGATAGCGCCGACTCCATCCGGTGTCGAAAAAACGTCACGGGGGTTGTCACCGTTGTCGAGCCGCGTGCAAGCCAACCACCGCCAAGGCGATCAGCGCGACCATCCACCCGAACCCCGGGGCGTCTTCGGACCCCGCCGATGTCTCTTCGGTCACCGGACTCCGGACCGGTGAAGACGTCGGTGTCGGGTCGATGGTCGGGGTGGGGTCAAAGGTCGGGGTCGGGGGTTCCGTGACGACGTCGAACGGCTCGACGTCGACGTCTTCCTCGGCGACACCTTCGAATCGGATCTCGTAGGCGACGTTCGAAGCGACGGCTCGTTCGTCGGGGTCGAGCGACGGCGCCTCGAAACCGGATAGCTCCAGTTCGACAGTGAACGACTCGGTGTCTTCGGCAGGTGTGAGGAGGATGCTGATGACACCACCGCTAACGGTCTTCGTCCGAACGGTGGCCTCGTCGGATTCGACGGTGGCCCCGAGATTATCGGTAGCGATCCCGTACGTCTCGAGAACGGTCAGGTCGAGTTCTACCGTCACGTTCCCGTCGAGTGGCCGTATTCCCTCGATCGTTACCCACTGGGTCCCGTCGTCCAGGACCAGGGTCTCCATCGAAGCCGACGGTGTGACGTCGTCGGGACTGACGATGTCGAAGCTGGAAACGTCACCGTCGCCCGCCGAGAACGATACATCGTAGGTCACGTCCGTCGCGTTCTCGGCCGCCGCCGTATCCAGTCCGGTGAGCCGGAACTCGGAGACGAAGATACCGGTGTTCTCGGGCACCAGGACGAGGGTCACGACGCCGTCCGCCACGGTCGCCGAGTCGATCGAGGCACCCTCGACGTTCTCGTCGTGAATATCGACCGAAGCGTCGCCGATGTCGATCCCGTGGTGTGTCAGGACGGTCACGTCGAGTTCGACGACGAGTTCCTCGACGTCCTCGTCGAACCCGACGACACGCATCCCCTCGATACGCTGTGTACTCTCACCGATGACGACATCGTCGACCGTCCTGATCCGCACTACCCCGTCTCCTTGCGAGGCAGTAGCTCCGACGGCACCGCTCGCCACGAGGACCGCGGTGAGGACTGAAAGGACGACTCCGGTCCGGTTCATGTGTAAGGTGCGGGCGGCGGGCGTGAAAACGTTCATCGAAACTCAAAGAGTCGTCGTATATTCGAAACAAGACAGGAAAATATGTTGACTATTCTCCCTACTTCGTATACCGATCCCGACGTGAGCGCACTCCGATACGTCGGACGATGGCGTACGCCGATCCCTCTATATCGGCAGATCGAACACCCGCTTCGCGTTCCCGTGGAGGACCTGCGCCCGCTCCTCGGGGGTGAACCGCGCGCGCAGGTGCGCGTCGAGTTCGGAGGGGTGGTCGAAGTCCCAGTGGGGATGATCGGATGCGAACAGGAGCGAGTCCGTGCCGACCATGTCGATCAGCGATCCCATGTGCTCGGCGTTCATCGGTTCGCCGAGGGGCTGGCTGGCGAAGTACATCCGCTCCCTGATGTACTCCTCGGGCTCCCTCTCGAGCAGCGGGACCTCGCTGCGCCGCATGGCGGCCTCCTTGTTCAGCCTGAACATCATGTACGGGACCCATCCGATGCCGGCCTCGAGGAACACGAAGTCGAGGTCGGGGAATTTCTCGGGGACGCCGTGAACGAGGACGCTGGTGAGCGTCATCGCCTGGCTCCAGAGGTGGGCGTTGACGTGGGCCGTGATGAACTTCTCGAACGCCCGGTCGTACTTGGGGAACCCGACGTCGAACCCGCTGTTGGTCGCCCCGTGGTAGACCGGCGTCAGGTCGCGGTCGGCCATCGCCTCGTAGAGGACGTCGTACTCGGGATCGCCCAGCGGCGGCACCGGACCGGTCGTCGGGAGGAAGACGCCGACGATCCGGTCGTCGTCGCCCACCCGGTCTATCTCCTCGGCGGCCCGATCCGGCTTCTGGGTCGCGACGGTCGCGAGCCCGAGATAGTCCCCCTCGTCGAGGAACCGATCGAACAGGTAGTCGTTACTGCCACGCATCAGCTCGAGGGCCGCGTCGGTCTGTGAGAGCCGCGAGAGGTTCCGGAACACGTTGATCACCGGGTGGTCGACGTGGAGAGTCCCCATCACGTCCCGCTCTAACTGGTCCGGCGTGAGCAGGCTTCGTGACTCGATCTTCCCCCCGAGCGTCGGGTCCCACTCCGGGCTCTTCAGCTGGACGTCGGGGGCCGTGAGCCAGTCGCGGTACGGCCGGTCGACGTACTTCGCGAGCTCTGCCTCGGGCACGCTCAGGTGGACGTCCGTGTCGACGATGGTCTCGCGCTCGAGGACGCTCGTTCGCTGGCCGGACATACGGGGACTACCGGGACCCCATTAATAACTGTCACGCGCGGATCCACCGGCCACCGGTCCTCGACCGGGGACCCCTGGCCGTCGTTCCCGCACGTTTATGCGACCGGGGACGGCAGGGCGGGTATGGTTTCCACCGGTGAGCTGGAGATATTCAGACACTCGCTGGAGAGCGTCGTCGAGGAGATGGGCGCGACGCTGCAGCGGACCGCCTACTCGACGAACATCAAGATCCGGCGGGACCACACCTGTGCGCTCTTCGATTCCGAACTCAGGCACGTCGCCCAGCACGACCTCGCGCCACAGCACATCGGCTCGCTCGTCTCGGTCGTCCCGCGGAACGTCCGGCGGCTCCGGGAGGAGGGCACGGAGCTCGAACCGGGCGACGGCATCCTCATCAACGACCCCTACAAGGGAGCTGTTCACCTCCCGGACGTGATGCTCATCTGCCCGGTGTTCTACGGGGGGGAGATCGTCGGCTATGCGGCCAACTCCGCCCACCACGTCGACATCGGCGGCGGCACGCCAGGGGGCATCCCGAACGACTCCACCGAGCTCTACGGCGAGGGGATCATCATCCCCGGAGTCCACGCCGTCGAGGACTGGGCCTACCGCGAGGAGGTGCTCTCCTTCCTCCTGCGGAACGTCCGCGAGCAGGACATGCGCCGCGGTGACTACCAGGCACAACTGGCGGCCAACCGCATCGGCGAGGAGCGCTACTCGGCGCTCTGTGACCGCTACGGGCTCGCACGGGTCGAGGACTCGCTCGACGAACTGCTCGACTACACCGAGCGGCGGGTCAGGGCGGCCATCGAGGAGCTCCCGGACGGCACGTACACCGCGTCGGACGAGATGGACGGTGACGGGGTCGTCGACGAACCGGTCACCCTCGCGCTGCGTATCGAGGTCGACGGCGAGGAACTGACCATCGACTACACTGGAACCGCGACGCAGAACCGCGGCCCGCTCAACTGCACGCCGGCGATGGCGTTCGCCGGCGCGATGTCGGTCGTGATGGCGTTCGTCGGCGAGGACCTGCCGAAGAACGACGGCTTCTACCGGCCCATCGAGACCGTGACCCCGGAGGGGACGATGGTGAACCCGACGGACAACGCGCCGGTTGCCGCCGGGTGGGAGATAGCCATGCGGGCGGGTGACCTCGTGGCGAAGGCGCTCGCCGACGCCGTGCCCGAGGAGACCATCGCCGCCACGAAGGGCGTGGTGATGAACATCGCGTTCGGGGGCCGTGACCCCCGCGACGACGGCCGGTACGTCTACTACGAGACCGTCGCCGGGGGGTACGGTGCCCGCGCGGAGAAGGACGGGATGGACGCCGTCCAGACCCACTTCCAGAACACCCCCAACAGTCCCATCGAGGAGCTGGAGTCGGAGGTGCCGGTCTACATCCGGCGGTACGAACTCATCGGGGATTCGGAGGGTGCCGGCCGCCAGCGCGGCGGGATCGGGGTCCGCCGGGACTACGAGTTCTACGGCGAGGAGGCGACCTTCTCGCTACTCACCGACCGGACGAAATCCGCGCCGTGGGGGCTGTTCGGCGGGCAGAGCGCCAGCCCCTCGCGGTTCTTCCGCCATCCCGGGACCGACGAGGAGGAACCGCTCTCCTCGAAGTCGACGACGGAACTCGACGTCGGCGACGTGGTGAGCGTTCGGACGCCCGGGGGCGGCGGATACGGCCCGCCGACCGAACGGGACCCCGAGGCGGTGCTCGCGGACGTCCGCGACGGGAAGGTGAGCGTCGAGAAGGCCCGCGAGGCGTACGGGCTCGAGGTCGACCCCGAGGCGGGGGCGGTGGAACCGACGGCCGCCCGAGGCGAACCCGGATCCGGGACCGCACCCGACGGCGGTTCGGAGGAAGGGGGTGACCGCGCGTGAGCGTCCGCATCGGCGTCGACACCGGCGGAACGTTCACCGACGTCGTGCTCTACGACGAGGAGACGGGACGGGTCCACACGATCAAGACCCCATCGACGCCGTCGGAGTTCGACCGGGGGGTGCTGAACGGCATCGACGCCATCGTAGAGGAGACGGGCGTCGACCCCGGACGGGTCGAGTTCCTGAGCCACGGGACGACCGTCGGGACCAACGCCGTCCTCGAGGGCGAGGTCCCGCCGCTGGGGCTGCTGACCAACGAGGGGCTCCGCGACGTCCTCGAGATCGGCGACCAGACCCGGCCGGAACTGTACGACCTCCAGCAGGAGAAGCCCCCGGCGCTCGTCCCCCGACGCCGACGGCTGGGGGTCCCCGGCCGCATCGGCTACGACGGGTCCGTGGTGGACGAACTCGACGAGGCGGCCGTCCGCGAGGCGGTCGAGGACCTTCTCGATGCGGGCGCGGAGTCGGTCGTCGTCTCGATGCTGTTCTCGCACCTGAACGACGCACACGAGCGCCGGGTCGGGGAGCTGATCGAGGCCCACGACGCCGACCTCGAGTACGCGCTCTCCTCGGCGGTCTACCCGGAGCCCCGCGAGTACGACCGGACGGTGACCACCGTACTCAACGAGGCGGTCAAGCGAAACATCGCGGACTACCTCGACCGGCTGGGGACGGGCATCGAGGAGCGGGGTATCGACGTGCCGCTGAACGTGATGCACTCGGGGGGCGGCATCTTCAGCCCCGAGCAGGCGACCCGGTTCGCCCTCCGGACGGTGCTCTCGGGGCCGGCCGCGGGCGCGGTCGCCTGCCGCGACGTGAGCACTGGGCTCGGCTACGACGCCGCCATCGGGCTCGACATGGGTGGGACGAGCGCCGACGTGAGCATCGTCGAGGACGGCGAACTCGTCCGCTCGACGGAGGGGGAGATCAACGACCTGCCGATCAAGACGCCGCTCATCGACATCAACACGGTGGGGGCCGGCGGCGGCTCGATCGCCTGGATCGACGAGGGCGGCGGCCTCCGGGTGGGACCGAAGAGCGCCGGCGCGGATCCCGGACCGATCTGCTACGACCGCGGGGGGACCGAACCGACGGTCACGGACGCGAACCTCCTGCTCGGGCGGCTCTCGGCCGACGCGTTCGTCGCCGGCGACATGGACCTCGTCGTCGACCGCACCCGCGAACGGTTCCGCGAGGCCCTCGCCGGCCCGCTCGGCGAGTCGGTCGAGGCGGCCGCGCTCGACACCCTGAAGGTGGCGAACGCGAAGATGGCCCGCGAGATCAGGCGCGTGACCGTCGAGCGGGGGCGGGACCCGGCGGAGTTCGCGCTCGTCGCGTTCGGCGGCGCGGGCCCGATGCAGGCCCCCGCCGTCGCCGAGCGCATGGACATCGACACCGTCGTGCTCCCCCGGACCCCGGGGACGCTCTCGGCCCGCGGGCTGCTGATCGCGGACGTCCGCGCCGACGAGTCCCGGGCCTACCGCGGGGGACGCCTCGACGCCGCGGCGATGGACGAGCAGTTCGCGGACCTGGAGGCGACCGTGAGCGGGCGGTTCGACGAGATGGGTTTCGAGGGGACGGAGGTGACGCTCGAACGCGCCGCCGATCTGCGCTACGTCGGCCAGTCCTACGAGCTCACCGTCCCCGCGGGCCAGGGACCGCTCGATGGGGCGGCGATCGACGGGCTGGTCGAGCGGTTCCACGATGAACACGCCCGGCTCTACGGCCACGCGATGCGCGAGGAGCCCGTCGAGGCAGTGACGCTCAGGGTCACCGGGACGGTCCCGACGCCGCCGATGACCGACCGCCCCGACGCGGAGGGCGGGGACGCCGACCGCGGCGAGCGCGAGGTCTACTTCGAGGGGACCGGCTACACGGACGCAGCGGTGGTGTTCCGGCCGGCGCTGGCCGTCGGCGAGACCGTCGAGGGACCGGCGATCCTTGAGGACACCGGGAGCACGGCGATGCTCCCGCCCGCGACGACGGGACGGGTCGCCGAGGACGGCTCGTTCGTGATCGAGCTGTAGTTCCCGGGGGATCGGACCCGAGACCGACGGTCGGCCCCCTCACGGGGACGGTCGGGTCAGTCGCCGCCCACGTTTAATACGGGCTCCGCTGAACCCCCGGCCATGACAGCACCGGTGAGCGGACCCATCGACCTGGAGGGACAGACCGCGGTCGTCACGGGGGCGGCGGGCGGCATCGGACGGGCGACCTGCGAGGCGCTCGCGCGCCACGGCGCCGACGTGGTGGCGACGGACGTCGACGCGGACCGCCTCGACGCGGCGGTCGAGGCCGTCGAGGGGCAGGAACGGGCCTGCGAGACCGTCGCGTGTGACGTCTCGGATCCGGATGACGTGCGCGCGCTCCGCGACGCGGCGTTCGAGTTCGCCGAGGAGATCGAGGTCGTGGCGAACGTCGCCGGCGTCGTCCACCGGCACGACTTCTCCGAGATGACCGTAGATCAGTGGAACCGCGTCATCGGCATCAACCTCACGGGGACGTTCCTGGTCTCGCAGGCGTTCTACGACCACATGGTCGAGCGGGGCTACGGGAAGGTCGTCTGCGTGAGTTCCGTCTCCGGCCGTGTCGGCGGGGTCATCTCGGACGCGGGCTACGCCTCCTCGAAGGCCGGGATCCACGGACTCGTCCGGTGGCTCGGGAAGAACGCCGCCCCCGAGGGAGTGTACGTCAACGCCGTCGCACCCGGGCCGATCAAGACCCGGATGACCGAGGGGGAGGACTACCGCCCGGACATGGTGCCGCTGAACCGCCTCGGCGAGCCCGAGGACATCGCCGAGGGGGTGCTCTACCTCGCCTCCGAGATGTCGAACTACGTGACGGGCATCGTCCTCGACGTGAACGGCGGGATGCGGATGAACTGATATACCGTCGGACAGAACGGTGTACCGGTGATCGCCCATGCGGGGTCGGCGGTCGCCGGTGACGGACGACAACCGTCCGTATCAGTAGTTCGTGAAGAGGATGCGCTTCACGTCGTCCTTCGTCCGGGCCGACTTTGTCCCGCCGTCGGGGAGGTCGACCTCGTAGGGAGCGTCGCCGCTCTCGGCCGTCCGCCACTTGTCGTCGTGGGTGTTCAGGAGGCTCATCATCTGCTGGAGCTGGGAACCGCCGTTCGAGGCCGCGTCCCCCGCCACCGATCCCGGTTTCTCCTCGCCGTCCGTCGATTCGGTCCCGCTGGAGTCGTCCGCCTCGGAGCCGTCCGCCTCGGGATCGTCCACCTCGTCGGTGTCCCCCTCCGCGGTGTCGGTTCCGGCGTCGATGCTACCCCCACCGCCGTCGGCCCCGGGGGCGCCATCGGCTCCGGGGTCGTCGACCCCACCGGACGCGTCGGCTTCGGTCCGGTCGCCGCTACCGGCACCGACGTCGACGGGGTGTCCCGCCTCCGCCTCCCGGACCTTCGCCTCGAGGACCGCCTCGTACATCTCTTCGGCCGTCATCCCCGAGCCCTTCACCCCCTCGGTGTTCCTCGCGACAGACTGGAGGGCGGGGTAGTCGATCGCACCCTCCTCGTCGCGTACCGTCCGGTCGAGCGCCGACCGGACCCGCTCCTCGACGGGCGGGGCGTGCGTGTCGAGCAGGTAGTCGACGGCGTCGCGCCGACGGACGTGGCCGTAGCCCTCGACGAACGCCGCCTCGAGATCCGCCCGCAGACCCTCGATCCGCTCCAGCTGTTCCTCGGTGACGCTGAGCTCCGGCATACGCGCCGGGTCGGCGTGAGGTATCTTAAGGGGTAGCTCGCGTCGGTAGTCGACACGGGGGTCCTACGCCGACCCGCTGCGGAACGTCCCCGCACCGCCGTCGACGGTCGGCGTCCGGGTCGGGAGTTCGCTCACGCACGCCCGACAGAAGGCGTACTCGGCCGCGTTCTCCGTATCACAGATCTCACACGCGATGGTCTCCGTGTCGGCGTCGAACTCCCCCGGCACGGGACGGGCGGGGGGCGTGGGCCCCCCCTCGACGGCGGCGTCCGCCCCACCGCCCCCCTCCGTCCGCCGCCGGTAGGCGTAGGCCAGCGTGAGAAGGTGGAGCAGCACGAGCGCCCCCAGTAGCCCGTACGTGGTCCCGTCCAGCATGGACGGTCGTACGAACTGGACGCTCTTGAAACCCCCGTCGGTGTGGACTGGACCCCGAGGCCGGGACTACGTCGTGAACCCGGACTGGGCATCGTACTCCTCGAGCACCCACTCGAGCTCCTCGATGGCCCGGAGTATCGCCACCTCCGCCTCCTCCTCGAGGGGGGAGGTCGGCGGGTCGTGGTCGTCGTACTCCGCCTCGAGACGGGCGATCCGCTCCCGGATCTCCTCCTCGCTGCGCATGGCCCCACCTGCGCCGCTAGCGTCTTCACCCTGTCGATGCCCCGGGTCCCGAAGGACGGCAAGCGAACGTCCGGGGGGCGAAGGGACAAGACCCTCCGGGCCTACGTACCGGTATGAGCCAGGAACCGCACGAGATGCCCGAGAGCGACGAGGAGTGGCGCGAACTGCTGACCGACGAGGAGTACCGTGTCCTCCGGGAACGTGGGACCGAACCCCGATTCTCCTCGGAGCTCGTCGACTACGACGGCGACGGGACGTTCGCTTGCGCCGGTTGCGGGACCGAACTGTTCGACTCGGACACCAAGTTCGGCTCGAACACCGGCTGGCCCTCCTTCTACGACGCGAAGGAGGGCACCGTCGAGTTCGAGCGCGACACCTCCCACGGGATGGTCCGGACGGAGGTGCTCTGTGCGACCTGTGGCGGCCACCTCGGCCACGTCTTCGAGGACGGTCCCGACCCGACCGGCAAACGGTTCTGCATCAACGGAGCGGCGCTCGACGTCGAGGAGACCTGATAGGACTGTCGTAACGGGGCTGGAACGGAGGTTCAGCCAGCGTCTCCGGGCGACCAGACCCCCTCCGCGCGGTCCATCAGCGAGACGACGACGACGTGCGGGAGCGTGAGGACGGCGATCAGGACGAGGTAGAGTCCCACGGTTTCGGGGAGGTCCGTCGGCCGGACGGGGACGAGGAGATAGAACGCCCCGAGGAAGAGGAGCGAGATCAGGGTGAGGGGTGCAGCGTCGCGGGCGAACCGGGCGAGCGCGGGCCGCCAGGCCCCGCGGTCGAGCGCACGGGAGGCCCCGGGGTCGACCAGCGCGAGGCGGGCGATGTGCCGCACGGAGTGCCACAGGCAGAAGTAGACCCCGATGGCGAGCACCGGCGGGACGACGAGGAAGTACGCCCACAGCAGTCCGGTCTCGAGCGCGTCGACCCGCCAGCCGGGGTCGTCGACCCCCTCGCCCCGACGGGCTCCGAGCGAGAGCGCGGCGAGGGTGAGCACGGCGAACCCCGCGCCGAGGCCGAGGCGCGTCCCCGTCGCGAACAGCGGCGCGAGGTCGGCGGTGCTGACGCCGAACCGCCCGACGAGCAGCGCCGCCACCTCGCGGTACTGGCCCGGGTACGACAGCAGGGGGACGAGCATCGGGAGCCCCCCGCGGACGGCTGCGGCGAGCGCGCGCTGACCGCGGGTCCGGAGGTGGTCGACCCCTTCGACGGCCACCAGCGCGTAGACGTCGCCCTGCCCCCAGTGGATCCAGGTGACGGCGATGAAGAGGACGAACGATGAGACCGGGGCGACGTACCACAGCACGAGGTACGCGCCGCCGACCAGGGCGTAGAGGCCCCCCACGAGCCCCATCCCGCGGTAGGTCGGCGACTCCCCGCGCGAGCGCTCGGGCGCGAGGTGGTCGACCGCCCCGTGTGGCAGGCCGAGGACGGCGACGGACGCCGCCAGCGGGACGTACTGGGCCTCGAGCGGCACCGACACACCCAGCAGGAACGAGACGACGAGCGCGGCGTGGACGAGCCACGCGGGACGGACGGCCACGGTGTGGAGCGTCTCCCGGGCCGTCGCGGGGGGAGTCGTACTCACGCCCATCGCCGGACCACCCACTCCCAGAGGACGAGCCCCTGCACGACGAACAGGTTGGTCAGGAGGAAAAACGCGGCCTCCTCGACCGGCAGGCCGAGGCCGGGCACCCCGAAACCGGCCGTGTACCGCTCGGAGAGGAACCAGATGCCGTTCGAGATCGCGAACCGGTCGACGATCCAGAGGTAGAGGGTCGGAACACCCACGCCGAAGAGCACCGTCCGCCAGCGTTCGAGGAGGTAGGTCCAGCCGAACCCCCACTGGAGCGAGAGGACGGGTCCGGCCCAGACGAACAGCGTCCCGAGGTAGAGCCCCGGGTCGCTGGCGGCGAGCCACCAGCCCGACAGCGAGAGAGCCCCGCCCAGACCGACGCCGAGGGCGCGCTGTGGGACGGTGATCTCGAGGGGGCCGACGTCCATCGGGAGCCGGTAGAGCCAGAGGGCCGTGAGGACGGGCTGGACGACGAAGAACAGGTACTCGCCGAACGGGACGTGGCCCACCCGGAAGAGGACCGTTCCGTCGCCGTAGCCCCAGGCGCCGACGGAGATGAGGTAGTTGTCCCACGGGGTGGTGTAGACGAACGCGGCGGCGGCCATCAGCGCGATACCGACGGCGCGGGCGTCGTACCCCCACACCCGCGGGGTGTCGACGGGATCCGTCACCGACTGCCACCGGGCCGCGGCCGCCAGCAGGAGGAGCGGCGGCGCGAGGAACAGGAGGTGGAACTGGAGGTACGTCAATGTCATCGGGGGAACGACCACCGGAGAGACGCCCGACGGTTGCTTAAAGCCGCCCGGATCCGCCGGACGGGGACCCGGTCGTCAGTCGTCGGCCATCGCGCCCGCGCCGGACGAGGCGACCTCGTCGAGGACGCTCCGACTCCGCAGCAGGATGAAGCCGAAGCCGACCTTCGCCGAGAGGTCGAGCACCATGAACGCGGCCGTCTCCACGCCCAGCGGGATGAGCCCGATGGTACCCTCTGTACCGATTATCCACACGATGGGGTAGGCCGTCCACAGCACGATCACGAGATTGCGCAACGTGCTGAACAGCGAGGCGACCTCGCCGGACTTGCTGGCGGCCTGCTGGCTCAGGCTGCTGACCAGGACGTACAGCAGCACCACAAAGAACCCACAGGAGATGCCCCACCAGGCGATCCGCATCGCGGCGCCCTCGGTAGCCAGCGCGCCGACGAGACCCGTGAGGATCATGCCGACGTCCAGCCCGATGAGGGTCATGATGGTGTTGCGGTCGGCCCCCGCGAGCAAGCCCAGATCGAGCAGCAGTAGCGGGGTCGTGAACAGCCAGTCGGCGTAGCGAGCCCAGTAGATCTTCAGGGTCTCGCCGCCGACCGCCACGTCGATGACGCCGTACCCCATGAACATCGAGAAGTACGACACCGACGCGATCGCTGCGATGAAGATCGTGACGATGTAGAACTCCTGTTTCCGCTCGTTCGTTTCACCTGCGCCCATCGCGATGAAGGCGATGGTGCCCAGGGCCATGCCGAGCGTGCCAATGCCCAGCGCTATCGTCTCCAAGCCTGATGCTGGTTGTGCCATGCTGCGATCCGTACTACTCGCGGCGGACGGATAACGGGGGCGCCTAAACGATTAGGTCCGAGCCAACGGCTGTTCGGATCGGGCGGGAACCCGGATGCTTGGGTGTTACGCTACCGTCGGCGCTAATAAGCTTGTTGGCCGTGTCGGTGGATCCATGCGTCCAAAACCGCCACACGGCCGACCCCCGACCGGCCGTGGGCGTGTGATCCCGACGGAACGGACCCGTACGACGAGCCCGATCAGTCCGCGGTCGTGGCGGAGGCGGCCGTCGAGACCTCGTCGAGGACGCTCCGGCTGCGCAGGAGGACGAAGCCGAATCCGACCTTCGCCAGGAGGTCGAGCACCGCGAACGCCGCCGTCTCGACGCCGAGCGGGATGAGCCCGATAGTGCTCTCGGTCCCGACGATCCAGACGATCGGGTAGGCCGTCCACAGCACGATCACGAGGTTGCGCAACGTGCTGAACAGCGCGGCGACCTCCCCGCTCTGCCGGGCGGCCTGCCGGCTCAGCCGGTTCGCCAGGACGTAGAGGAGCGCCACGAAAAAGAGGCTCGAGACGGCCCAGAGCGCGAGACGTATCGTCTGACCCACCGGGGCAACCGCGGCGGCCCCCCCGACGACGACCATCCCGACGTCGAGACCGACGAGTCGGTAGATGGTGTCCCGGTCGGCCCCCGCGAGCAGCGCGAGGTCGAACAGCAGCAGCGGCGTCGTCAACAGCCAGTCCACGTACCGCACCCAGTAGATGCGCAGCACCATCTCACCGGGGATCCGGACCTCGGCGACGCCGACACCCATGAACATGGCGACGTATGCCGCCGCCGCGACGCCGGAAATCAGCGTAGTGACGGTGTAGAACCGACGTTTGTGCTCGTCCTGCTCCCCCCAGCCCATCACGACGAACGCGACGGTGCCGAGGACCATGCCGAGTGCCCCGAAGCCCAGGGCGATCAGCTCCAGACCTGACGCGTGCCCTACCATGATGCGTACGGGGAGTACCCCCCGTGTCTTATAACGGGGGGACTGTCGAGAGCCTGGCGGGACGCCACGGTCCCGACCGCTTAACCTCCCCGACCGCGTACGCGGAACCATGAGTCTCGACCTCGCCCCGGACCAGCTCGACCGCTACTCCCGACACATCATCATGGACGAGGTCGGCCCGGAGGGGCAGGCGACGCTGCTCGGCGGCAGCGTCCTCGTCGTCGGCGCCGGCGGTCTCGGCTCGCCCGTTCTCCAGTATCTCGCGGCCGCGGGGGTGGGGACGATCGGCATCGCCGACGACGACGTCGTCGAGCGGTCGAACCTCCAGCGGCAGGTGATCCACCGGGACGACGACGTGGGCCGACCGAAGGCCGAGTCGGCTCGGGAGTTCGTCGAGGCGCTCAACCCCGACGTCGACGTCGAGACCTACGAGACGCGAGTCGGCCCGGAGAACGTCGAGACGCTGATCGCCGACTACGACGTCGTCGCCGACTGCTCGGACAACTTCGCCACCCGCTACCTCATCAACGACGCCTGTACCCTGGCGGGCGTGCCGTTCTCCCACGGCGCCATCCTCCGGTTCGAGGGACAGGTCACTACCTTCGAGTCGAACCCGGGGGGACCGTGCTACCGGTGTCTGTTCCCCTCCGCGCCCGAACCCGGTACGGTCCCCGACTGCGCCACGGCGGGCGTGCTCGGCGTGCTCCCGGGGGTCGTCGGGACGATCCAGGCCACCGAAGTGGTCAAACTCCTGCTGGGGTACGGCGAGACGCTTGACGGCCGCTTTCTCATCTACGACGCCGGCGACATGACCTTCGAGGAGGTTCCCATAGAACCGCGACCGGACTGTCCGGTCTGCGGGGAGGAAGGCGGTATCGGGTCGGTCCACGACGTGAACTACGAGTCGACCTGTTCGATCGACGCCGACTGAACGACATCGCGGGGCCGGAGCGGCGATGAGGTTCGGGTAGTTACGGCCGACAGTACGACCGCTCCCCGCCCCGGGACGCACGACCCCGCTCATACGGTCGTGCGTAACTATTTCTGGCGACTTTCGGAAAACCGGCGTTTCGAGCCCGACGAGACGGATCTCTGCTCCGTGAAGCGGAACGGAAGTACGCACGACGGTATCATGCGTCCTCGACGACCTCGACGCGTTCGCGCTCGAACGCCTCCCCCGTCCAGCGCCAGGACCGGACCGCCGGCTCCGGTCCGCCGAGCGAGACGACGACGTACGAGTAGCCGTCCCACGTCGCGAGCGCCTCGTCGGTCGCGCTCGGTCGGGGGGGTCCACGGGGGTGAGAGTGGTAGAACCCGACGACGTCCCCGCCTGCGTCCTCGATCGCCTCCATCGCCCGGAACTGCTCTGACGGGTCGAGCTCGTACCGGGTCCGGGGTTCGGAGGCGACGTTCGAGACCCGATGGACCGTCCGCGCGTGCGAGGAGTCGCCGCCGGTAGCGCCGGTACCGGTGGCGACGGTGGTGGTCCCGGTTGCTCGGTTACGGTGCGTCCCGCCGAGGACGCCACACACCTCCTCGGGGGCGCCGTCCCGGGCGTGTGCGAGAACGGTGCCGCGGACCGACCGGTCGAGCCGGAGCGTCATCGCTCGGCGGCGAGAGCGCACACGTTTTTCACCTCACCCGCGTGCGTGCGAGCGATCGGGCCACCTCGGCGGGCGGCGCGTCGAACCGGTCGGGATGGAGCAGTCCCGCGAGATGTTCCAGCGAGTCGACCAGTCGCGGTCCCGGACGGTTCAGGTAGTGGTGGCCGTCCATCGCGTGCGCCCGACCCCCACGGACGGCGCTCAGGTCGTCCCACCCCTCGCGGTTCGTGAGGTCCACGAGGTTCTCGAACGTCTGGTCGAGATCGAACCCGCAGGGCGCGACGACGAGCGCCTCGGGATCGTACTCGCGTATCGCGGCCCACTCGCGGGGCCGCGACGCCGCCCCGCGCTCGGCGAGCCCGTACTCGCCACCGGCCCACTCGACGAGTTCGGGGACCCAGTGGCCCGCGGTCATCACCGGGTCGGTCCAGTCGAAGACGGCCACACGCGGGCGCTCGGCTTCGGGGAGATCGGCCGTCCGCTCGCGGACGCGGTCGACGCGGTCGCGGAGGTCCGCGACCACCTCCGTCGCGCGGTCCGCGCGGTCGGTCGCCCGGCCGATGCGCCGGACGTTGTCGAACACGTCCTCGAGACTGTGGGGGTCGGTCGTCAGCACCTCGCAGTCCAGCCCCAGTTCCTCGACGATCTCCCGGACGAGCACCGAGTCGACCGCACACACCTCACAGATCCCCTGCGAGACGATCAGGTCGGGGTCGGCCCGTTCCAGGGCGTCGAGGTCGATGTCGTAGACCCCGCCCGAATCCTCCGCTTCGAGCACCTGGGCGTCGATCTCGCCGGCGGAGGCCTCCGCGTCGACCCGCGAGCGATTCACCGCCGGCTTCCCAGCGGCTTCGGGCGGCCAGTCGCACTCGTGGGAGGTGGCGACCGGCTCGAGCCCGAGCGCGTAGACGACCTCCGTCGCCGAGGGGAGGAGCGTGACGATCCGCATGGACGGCCGTTGGTGTGGGTACGGGGTAAAGGCTCGTGTGCCGGAGCGGAAGCCACACGCTCATGCCTGCCGACCTCCAAGCGGGGACGATGACGACGACGCCGACCACGGAGGGGGTCTACCGCGTCCTCGAGTCGACCCGTAGCGAGGGCGAGCGGGACGGCGAGGAGTGGCTCCTGCTCGAGGTCGAGACGGCGGACCCGACGTACGTCCCGCGGGGTGACCTCGACGCGGCGGCCGGCAACCGCGTCCGGGCGACGATCACCTGGCCGGACGGCGACCCCCGCGTGGAGGAGTTCGAGGTCGTAGCGGACACCCAGTTCGGGTTCACCCGTACCCGCGAGCCGCTGTTCCAGGACGCCCACGCCTGCTGGCGGGACGCACGGGAGGCCGGCGAGGCGATGGCCTCGCGGGTCACCCACGGAACCGACGGCGACCCGAACGGTGCCGTCTACACGTTCGCCGAGCAGCCGGGGAGCCGCGACCTCTACGAGGAGTTCCGCGACGGGGGCAGGCCGCTCGACCCGCTGCTCGCGCGGCTCGCCGAGTCCGTCGACCCGCCGTTCGAGGTGTTCGTGATCGACCACACCGGCGAGCCGTTCGTGGTCGTGCTGCTGGCGTTCGAGCGCGAGGGCCTGGTCGCGGGGACGGTCCGGGAGACGTACTTCGGCGAGCGGTCGCTGCCCCCGTAGTCCGACCGGCGCCGGAGCCGCTCCCGTAGCGTTTATTCCGGCCCGGGGTGGGCACCCGGTATGAGCGAGGAGTCGGAACCACCGGACTACCACGACGTGTTCGAGAACCGGGTGCGCTTCGCCGAGACCGACGCACAGGGGATCGTCTTCTACGGGGAGTACCTCACGTTCATGGACGAGGCGTTCTCGGCGTTCGTCGAGGCGGTCGGCTATCCGTACGGCTCGTTCGAGGAACGGGGCTGGGACATCCACGTCGTCAACGTCGATATCGACTACCACGCCTCGGCCGAGTTCGCCGACGAACTCGTGAACGGGATGCGCGTCTCGGCGATCCGGCACTCCTCGATCGAGTTCGACTGGGTCTGCCGGCACCGCGACGGCGGGCACGTCGCGAGCGGGGGCGTCACGCACGTCGCCGTCGACGGGGACGGCGAGACCGTCCGAGTTCCCGACGGGTTCCGCGAGGCCGTCGTCGAGTTCCAGGAGGTCCCGCCGGATCCCGTCTGATACGGTCGTGCGTACCTGTTTCTGGCGACCTTCGGGAAAATCGGCGCGTCGAGACTGATGGGACTGATCTCCGATCCGTAAGCTGGAAACGAATGATGCACGACCGTCTGACCGGACGATCCCTCCCACCCGTCCACCTCGTCCCGTGACTCCCGTTCCGCGACCCCACCGGGGCGAGGTCGTACCGGGGAAGAGAATAGCGTCGTACCGGGAAAGGGAATAGTGGACCAGCCCCTACCACCGGGCATGACCCTCTCGGACGAGGAGCTCACACGGCTACTCGAGGACCGCCTAATGAGCCACGGCGTATACGTCACCGACTACACGAAGGAGGAGGGGACCCTCCACGTCAGGTACGAGACCGCCGACGGGGGCGAGGGCGTCCCGAAGAACGAGGTCGGACGCCTGCTGAACGTCCTGCTCGAGGCCCGCGAGGACGGCTGGGAGCCGACGGACGTGAAGGGATGGGTGTACGACATCGACGCCGAGGACCCTCGGGGAACGTGGGAGGCCCGCGAGGGGTGGATGCACGCCCTGGAGGAGGGGCACATCTCCGAGACGGACTTCTCGACGCTCGTGCTCTCGACGGTCCGGACGTAGCACGTCGCCGACCGCGTAGGTTCAAGTACCGGGACGGGACCACCGACCCCGTGCGCAGAGCACGGCCGCGGGCCGGTCGAGGCGGGAGCGCGGTGCGCCGCCCGCGGGAGGTCGAACCGACGGGGGACCGGTCGGGCACCGCCTGTCAGCAGACCGGCTTCGGGTCCAGTCCCATCCCCCCGAGCGTCTCGGCGTAGTCGTCGTAGACGACCCGGATCGCGTCCTCGGTAGCCTTCCGGGCGAGCACCCAGTCGTCCTCGCTCGAGCAGAGCTCCTCGAGCAGTGCCGCCCCCGTCCCGGGCGTCTCGCGGGTCTCCTCGCGGAGGTCCCGGAACAGGTCCGCGGCGGCGGTGTCCGCCTCGTTGACGAAGAAGTTGACCACCTGGAGGAGCGTCCGCTCGCTCGCCAGCGGGCGCCCCACCAGCCCGGCGCCCACCCGCTCGACCGTCCGCTCGAGTTTCCGGAGCGACGCGTGGAGCGGGTCGATCTCCGGCTCCTCCGGCGGCTCCGCGAGGTGTGCGACGACCCGCTCGTAGTGCTCTGCCTCGGTCGCGGCGACCCGCTCGAACGCCTCGCGTGCCGCGTCGTTCGACTCGCGCTCGGCCCAGCCCTCCAACGTCCGTTGCGCCCGGCGTTCGCTCGCCGCGGCGGCCCCGAGCACTGACTCTGTCGCCAGGTCGGCGTCCGTCGCGGCGATCAGCGCCTTCTCCTTGCCGAGGCGGTCGAGCTCCGTGGCCTTCGAGGCCCGGACGGCCTCGACGAGTTCGTTCCCGTCCATACACCCGGGTGTCGCTCTTCCGACCTATGGGTTGCGGGCCACCCGGAAGGAGCCTCGAACCGGCACGTGGGATCCGTCGCCCTCGTCCCACCCTCGACGGATCCCACGTCGGTCGTCGGTCCCGTCCGACGACATCGAGCGAACCCCCGGGGAGTCGTGTTCGGATCACGCAAAACTGTTATCACGGCTCGTCCCCTACATCGGCCGATGAGCGAAAGCGACACGGACGAGCGCGAACGGATCCGACAACGAAAGGCCGAGGAGATTCGGCGCCGACTCGACGGGGACGGACAGGTCGACGCGGACGGGAACGACGGGGGCGGCCGAGGACCGGCCGAACCGGTCCGCGTCACCGGACCGGACCACCTGGACGAACTGGTCGCCGACGGCGGGGTCGTGCTGGTCGACTTCTACGCCGACTGGTGCGGGCCGTGCAAGATGCTCGAGCCCGTCGTCGAGCGCCTCGCCGCCGAGACGACCGCGACCGTCGCGAAGGTCGACGTCGACAGCCAGCAGGGGATCGCCTCGCGCTACCAGGTCCAGGGGGTCCCGACGCTCTACCTGTTCGCGGGCGGCGAGCAGGTGGAGCGGCTGGTCGGCGCGCGGGACGAGGCGACGCTCCGATCGCTGATCGAGCGGTACGCCTGATACGGTCGTGCGTGCCGATGTACCGGTGAGCGCGACCTGTCGGCCGGTCGGCCAATAAGAATATTCGTACCGGCTCGGAAAGTGAGTCAACTCGATGGATCGCACGATCCTCGCCTCCTCGATAGTGGCGGCTCTGGTCGCGCTCGTCGTTCTCTCTGCCCCTCTCGCTGCCTTCGGTGTCGGCCTCGTGGAGACTCCACACGAACCCGAATCGGCCGAGCAGTCGGCCCAATGTGTACAGGTCCCGGGTTCGGAACTCCTTGACGGGCTGTCGGTCGACGAGACCACACCTCGCGCTGGGCCGACCGTCTGTCCCGACGTGGCCGCTCGAGTGGGAGACGTAGGTGAGGCAACCGCGGCGCTCCTCGAACCCGGGCCGGCGATCCGGAGCTGGGAACCCGTCGAGAGGGTGACGACCGGGGCGGACGACCGCCCGGCCGTCGTGGGCTTCCTGTCGTCGCTGGCGGACGCCCCTGCCGGCGACCACGACGGGTCGGGGGACTCCCGGCTGTCCGATGCCGCCGAGGCCATCAGTCAGTCCGTCCCTACCCCACCGATCGACCCGCCCCCGGGTGACGACGATGACGACGACGAAGACGATGACGGCGAGGGGACACCGACGCCCACGCTCACCCTGACCTCGACGGAGACCCTGACGGCCACGACTACCTCTTCGCCCACCCCGACGGCGACGCCGTCACCGACGCCGACGTCGACTCCGTCGGCCACGCCGACACCGACGCCGACACCGACTCCAACCCCATCGGCCACGCCGACACCGACGCCGACGTCGACTCCGTCGGCCACGCCGACACCGACGCCGACACCGACTCCAACCCCATCGGCCACGCCGACACCGACGCCGACGTCGTCACCGACACCAACACCGACACCAACACCGTTCCCCACGGCAACCCCGACTCCGACACCGACTCCATCACCGACGCCGACGCCGACGCCGAGCCCATCGCCGTCGGGAACGGCGACCCCGATCCGATCCCCGTCACCCACGTCGGAGCCGACACCGACCGAGGATAGTGGTGGCGGCAGTGGTGGCGGTGGTCCCGGGGAGGGGACCGGCGGCGACGTGGAAGTCGAGGACCGGGAGCTGTTGAACGGGACCGTCACAACCGGCGAGGAGGTCGTCGTCCGGGTCGACCTGGCGAACTTCCACCCGGCCCGCGGGCGTATCACGCTGAACCTCACGGCGGACGGCACCCTCGTCGCGCGGAAGACCGTCACCGTCGGCGTCGACGAGCGGCGCACCGTCTACCTCCGTGCCGTACCCAACGAGCCCGGACAGTACGAACTCCGTCTCGACGGGGTCTCCGTCGGAACGGTCACGGTGACCGCGGCCGACGGGTCGGCCACCGCCTCGAGCGATCCCTCGACAGGATCCTCCCCGACGGCGGAGACGACCCCCGACGCCGTCGCCCCGACACCGGGGGCGACCTCGACGGACTGGGAGACCCCGACCGGAACGGCTGGAACCCGACCCTCCACCTCGGCGGAGGGAGGAACGAGAACCGGCACTGGAACGGCCACACCCGCGGTCGGTCCGGACGACCCGACCGGGACCGACGCGGTGGTCGCGGCCGGGATGTCGCTCATGCTGCTGTACGGGGTCGGCGTCGCGGTGTACGTCCTCCGCGAACATCCCCCGAGCGGCCTCGGCTGACGCCACCCCACTCCGACAGCGAAGGACGGTTCAGGGGATTATCCGCTCTCCGTCCTCGTCGTAGACCGCGATGGCGTCGACGGGACAGACCCGGGCGGCGAACTGCGCGGCGAACTCCTCGTCCTCGGGGACCTCGCGAACGAACAGGTCCCCCTCGGTCTCCTCGCCGTCGACGAGCACCGCCTTCCCCGCGCTCTCGTCCCGCTCGAAACCGTCCCACTCGGCGACACACTGGAACATCCCGATGCAGGTGTCCCGGTCGAACTCGATGCGCATACCTGGGTGTCGGCCGGATCGGATAAAGACGTGCCGGGACCCTTGCCCGATCCGTCCCGCTGGTGTGCCCGTCGTACCGGGATACCTCATACGGACTACAACGGTCCGTATCAGCCGATGGTCCCCTTCAGGGACCCGGCACAGTAGTAGGACATCCGCCCGTCCCCGATCTCGGCGTAGGAGACGAACACCTCGTCGCCGTCCGCGTCGCCGTCGACGACGCTCCGCTCGCCGGATCACTCGATCCCGTGGTGTCTGAGGTAGCCGTCGGTGACGAGGCTCGCGTAGAACCGCTCGACGACCGGGTCGTACGGCGGGGAGACGCCGAGCAGCTCCTCGGCGACCCGCCGCTTCGTCTCCTCGACCGAGGCCGACGCCTCGTGGAGTTCGAGCACGCGCTCGTCGAACCGGCGGAGCTCCGTCTCGGCCGTCTCGAACGCGCTCTCGGGGTCGTCCGGCCAGACACCGAAGTGCGGGAGGACGATCCGCTCGGGACCGAGATTCCGGAGCCGGTCGACGCCGTCGGCGAGCCGATCGGGGTCGAAGTTCGGGAGCGTCGCCGGCGGGAACCACGTGTCGGCCCGTTCGAGGTAGACCCCGAGGCACTCGGCGGCGAACAGGAGCCGGCGTTCGGGGTTCCAGACCGCGAAGTGGTCCGGGGAGTGGCCCGGTGCATAGACCGTCTCCAGGGTGTTCTCGCCGATATCGATCGTCGTCCCCTCGTCCGTGACGCCGACGACGTTCGCCTCCGGGACGGGCCCCTGCTCACCCATCAGTTCGAACGACTCGCCCATCGCGCGCCTGCTGCTCTCGACGAGCGCCTCGGGCTCGACCAGGTGGGGCGCCGTCATCTCGTGGATGTAGACGTCGAGGTCGGGTGCCGCGTCGACGAGCGCGCTCGCGGCACCGCTGTGGTCGACGTGGATGTGCGACAGCACGAGATGCTCGAGGTCAGCCGGATCGACCCCGCACTCGGCCATCCCGTCCACGATCGCTCCGGCGGTCGAGGCCGTCCCGGCGTCGACGAGCGCCGGCTCCTCGTCGTCGAAGAGGTAGACGGAGGTGATCCCCGAGTCGAACAGCCCGACGTCGATGCCGTAGACGCCGTCGGTGACTTCGAACGTGCTCATACGCGATCCGTTCAGCGGGGCGGGAGAAGTCGGTTCTGATCGGAGTGACGGACACACGTGAGCCTCGTGTTTCGTGACAGCTGCCTCGTATTCCGTGATAGATATCCGGAAGTTTCTCGCTACGAGCTCTCCGACAGAGCACCTGCTGTAACGCTAGCTACCGTACCGCGAGCGAGGTCGAAGTCCCCGTGAGCGAGAGCGAACGAGGGCGTTGGTGGACGAGCGAAGCGAGTCCACCTGAGACCGACGAGCGGACTTTTTCACCCATGTTTTTGCGAGCGGAGCGAGCGCACCTCTCCCCGCAAAAACATAGTGGCCTAGAAGGGTTCGACGTGCGGCCGCAGGTCGAGTTCCAGCGTCCACGTCGACCGGTCCTGTTCGACGAGCTTCCAGTACTCCTCGGCCATCGCGTCGGGGTCGAGGTATTCGTGTTCGGGCCGGTCACCCGTGTCCGTTCCGGGGGCGAGTATCCCCCCGTCGACGACGACGTGAGCGACGTGGACACCCTCCGGACCGAGTTCGCGGGCCATCGACTCGGCGAGACCCCGGGCGCCGAACTTCGCCGCGGAGAAGCCGACGGCCCCCTCGCGGCCCCGGACGGAGGTCGTGGCCCCCGTGAACAGGACCGTACCCCCGTCGTTCTCGACCATGTCCGAGACGGCCTCCTGGGCGCAGTGAAAGGCCCCCTCGACGCCGACGGCGAGCGCGTGCCGGAACCCCTCGGTGTCGGTGTCGAGGAGGCCGGTCCAGGAGGCGCCGCTGGCGTTGAACGCGAGGACGTCGACCGGCCCGAACGCCTCGCGGACCGTCGCGAACCCCTCCCGGACGGCGGCGGGGTCGGCGACGTCGACGGCGACGGCCAGCCCGGACTCCAGGTCGTCCGCCAGTTCCTCGATGAACCCCGTGCTCCGGGCGAACAGCGCGATGTCACAGCCCTCGGCATCGAACCGGTGGGCGAGCGACGCCCCGAGTCCCGGGCCCACGCCAGCGACGACGGCAGTACGTGTCATGTCCGACCGGACGAACGTCGGCAGTTTAACCGTTTCCCAGCTATCACGAGGGAGGAGCTGGCTCCGAACGGTGCCAGCGATAATTTCCGGTAGCGGGCCGGAACCCCACGGAAACCCGCTGCCACGTTTTCCCGTACCGCAGTATTATTATGTGTCTACCACGCCTACCTGAAACGTATGCCGGAGTGCCAGAACTGTGGGACTTTTGTAACGAACGCTTACGCACGAGTGTTCACGCCGAACGGGGTCGACGACCCCCGAGTCTGTCCGCAGTGTGAGGACAAGATCCGAGACGGTGCGGGCGTCCGCGAGGCGCGGTCGACCCGGCGGACCTGACTGACTGATACCGGCGGTCGTAACGATGTGCCGGTGATCGCCCGTGTGGGCAGGGGTCGGTGATCACCGTGGACGACAACCGCACGTGTGAACCACCATCCCCCTCCGCTCCCGCCCGGCGGACGGGTCGCTACTCCTCCGCCGCTTCTGCGCCCGCGTCGACGGCCAGCGACCGCGCCGTCCCGAACAGCTCCTCTGCGCGGTCCGTATCGCGAGCCTCGGCGGTCACCCGCACCAGCGGCTGGGTCCCGGACGCCCGGAGGAGGAACCATCCCTCGCCGGCGTCGACCCGGACGCCGTCCATCGTCGAGACGTCCTCGTACCGCCCGGCAACCGCCTCGTGGACCCGGTCCATCACGGCCCGCTTGTCGGCCGTCCGGAGCGACTCGCGGTGGATGGGATAGGTGGGGACGTCGGCCGCCCGCTCCCCGAGGGGTCGTACGGTGGCGAGTTCGGCCAGCCTGACGGCGGCGAGGGGGCCGTCCGGACAGAGCGTCTCGTCGGGCCAGATCCACGCCCCGCTCGGCTCGCCACCGAACGCCGCTCCCGCGGCCACCTCCGCCGCGACGTGGACGTCGCCGACGGGCGTTCTCGCGGTTTCGACCCCGCGGTCGGCGAGGAAGTCCTCGACGGCGAGGCTCGTGTCGACGGGCACGGCCACCCGGTCGCCCGCCGACGTGCTCGCGGCCGCCAGCACGGCGAGGAGGACATCACCCGAGAGGAACGTCCCGTCCGCGGCCACGCCGCGCATCCGGTCGGCGTCGCCGTCGTGGGCGACCCCGAGCGCGGCGGCGGAGTCGCCGACGAGCGCGGCGAGCGACGTGCAGTTCTCGGCCGTCGGCTCCGAGGGCCGTCCGGGGAACCGGCCGTCGGGCGTGGCGTTCAGCGTCTCGGCCCGACAGCCCAGCCGCGAGAGCGCCTCGACGGTCACCCCGCCCGCGCCGTTCCCGACGTCGACGACGACGTGCGGTGGGTCGCGGTCACCGAAGTCGACCGCATCGACGAGCGCCCGGACGTGGCGCTCGGTGGCGTCAACGGACTCTCGCGAACCGATCCCGTCCCACGGGTCGAGCCTCCAGTCCTCGCGCTCGACCCGCTCGGTGATCCGCTCGCACCGCGGCGCGTCGAACGCCTGTCCGGAGGGCTGCCAGAGCTTGATCCCGTTGTCGGGCGGCGGGTTGTGCGAGGCGGTCACAGCGACGCCGGCGTCGCAGTCCTCCCACCCGACCGCACGGGCGACCGTGGGGGTGGCCGCCACGCCCAGGTCGAGGACGTCCGTCCCCGTCTCGCGGAGCCCGGCGGCGAGCGCGTCCACGAGGAGGTCGCCGCTCTCGCGGGGGTCCCGGCCGACGACGACGCGGTCCACCCCGGATCCGAGCGCCCGGCCGACCGAGAGCACGAGGTCGGCGGTCACCACCTCGCCGACCGGGCCCCGGATACCGCTGGTGCCGAACATGCCGGGAGGAGGACGGGGAGGAGCAAAGGCTTGCTGGGAGAGCCCCGCCGGTAACCTTCCGGGTCCCGCCCGGGGTACGCTGGGGGTCGCTGGGGGTCGCTGGGGATCGACGAACCGCGGTCGCTGGCTCGTCGGGTTTTTGTTCCGTCCGGTGGATCCGGGGATATGAAGGCCAGCGGTGCCGACGACGGGTCGAAGCGGCGGGCCGGGGAGTCCGCGGCCGACCGGGTCGAGGACGGCCAGGTCGTCGGGCTCGGGACGGGGAGCACCGCCGCCCACGCCATCCGGGCGCTGGGCCGTGTGGTCGACGCGGGGGCCGACCTCCGGGGGATCCCCACCTCCTACCAGTCGCGACAGCTGGCGCGGGAGTGTGGCGTCCCGCTGACGACCCTGGAGGAGGCGGTGCCCGACGTCGCCATCGACGGCGCCGACCAGGTCGCGGGATTCGACTGCGTGAAGGGCGGTGGCGCGGCCCACGCCCGCGAGAAGGTGGTCGACGCCGCCGCCGACCGGCTGCTGCTCGTCGTCGATCCCTCGAAGGAGTCGGCGATCCTCGACCACCCGGTCCCGGTGGAGGTGCTCCCGGACGCGGTCCCGACCGTCGGCGAGCGGGTCGCCGACCTCGGCGGCGAACCGACGCTCCGGGCGGCCGAACGAAAGGACGGCCCCGTCGTCACCGACAACGGCAACCTCGTACTGGACTGTGCGTTCGGGACCGTCGAGGAGCCGGCGGAGCTGGCGGCGGCGCTCTCGGCGGTTCCCGGAGCCGTCGAGCACGGGCTCTTCGTCGGGCTGGCCGACGAGGTCCACCTCGGGACCGGGGACGGCGTCGATGTCCGGACCCGATAGGGATCATCGTCGCGGGCCGGCGGATTCGAGCCGTCACCGTGCTCGGGTCGCGTGGGCCCGGGGAGAGAACGTGCGAGTACCGACGACGATCCCTGTGAGACGGTCCGGACCGGCGACATCGCGGCTCCGCTCGATCTCGTCGGACCCGTCCGACGGAGCCGCGGCTGGGAGGCCGGTCGCCAAAGAAACGGGGGTCGGGAGCCGACTCAGAGGTCGCGCGGCTGGACCGTCTTCCGGTCGTTCTCGGAGGCGCGACGGGAGGCGTCCTCCAGCAGTTCGGCGACCTCGTCGTCGAGGGCGTCGTAGAAGTCGGAGGCCACGTTCATGTCGTCCAGCGCTTCCTTCACGGCGGCTTTGACAATCAGGTCTGCCATACGGGTGAGGGTTGTCGAGCGGCCTTTATAATATTTCCCAATTCATCCCGGTCTCGACGCGTCTATCGCCCGTTTAGCCGGCCGGATTCCGATCGTCCTCGGGGATAAGTCACTATATCCGGCATTTTATCGCGATCAGCCGAGCCGGCGGCGCCCCGTTCGTGTGCGGTGGGTCACCGCATGCCGAGAGTATATGACGGTCCGAACCCTAATACCGACAGCCGACGGGGTCCTGACCCGAGTCGGCGACCAGAATGCCCAGATGTGACCACTGTGACGCGCACGTCTCGGACCGGTTCGCTCGCGTGTTCGCGGACGGACGTGGACGGATCTACGCCTGCCCGAACTGCTCCGCGAACGCCGGAATCGCCGAGGTCTCGAGGGAGCGCGCCTACGAGACGCGGCCGTAGCGCCGTGGAACCGCGACGGGATCACAGGGTACCCTCCCCGTGACGCGGTCGGCCGGGGACCACTACGTCTACGTCCTCGAGTGCGACGACGGAACGTTCTACACCGGCTACACTACCGATCCGGAGCGGCGCGTCCGGGAACACGACGCCGGCGAGGGGGCGAAATACACCCGGGGTCGTACCCCGGTCGAACTCCGGCACGTCGAGCGGTTCGAGTCGAGGTCGGCCGCGATGTCCAGGGAGCACGAGATCAAGGGACTCTCCCGGCGGGAGAAGGAGTGGCTGGTCGGGGGGTAGAGCGGGGAGCCGACACCGGACCCGACGGGAGAGCCGACACCGGGCGAGCGAGGGCCGTAGGCGTGAGCCGGGCTGGCCGACCGGGTGTCGGGAGGGTTATACCGGTCGACGTACCACGGTCGGCATGGTCGGACCGGGGCGACGGTTCAGGAACGCCGACATCGCCCAGCAGGTAGTCGGCGGGTTCCTCCTCGCCGGGCCGTTCGTCGTCACCGAGGAGGTGTGGGTGCTCGCGGCCAGCATGAGCCTCCTCCAGGCGCTTCTGACTGTCGGGATCGTGTTCGCCATCGGCTACGGCGCCCTCTACAAGGCCGAGGACCGCGACCCCGACCGGGAGCGGGAGGTGGGGGGCGTCCCGCTCCGATTCCTCTCACTGATGGCCGTGGCGTTCGGGTCGGTGCTCGTCCTCGCGCTGGCGTTCGACGCCCCCGGGACCTTCCTCGAGGGGACGACCGCCGAGCGGGCGTTCGTCACCGGGAAGGCGGTCAGCGTCGGAGCCGTCTTCTCGGTCGTCGGCGCGGCGACGGCCGACTCCGTGTTCTGATCCCGGCTTCCCCGTGTTCGCCCGTGCTGTACTCGGTTCGGACACCCGTCTTCCCTCGTTCGGACGTCGTCGGTCGTCTCCCGTTCGAACCACCGGTCGTCCGTCGGGAGGGACCGGAGCCGGAGGGATGAAAACGGAACTGGAAGTTTAAGAGCGACCGCCACCCGTAGGGAGGTATGGAGTACGAGCTCGCGATAGAGAGGTCTCCCGAGACGGTGCCCGGCGGGACCGGTGTGCTGCTCATCCACCCGAGCACGGGGGAGACCGACCGGATCGATACGGAGTTCCTCGACGTCGACACCGACCACCGGCTCGTCGTCTCGACGCGGACGACCGCACGGGAGGTCCAGCAGAAACTCGAGTACTACGGCGTCGACCCGGAGAACACGGTCATCCTCGACACCCTCTCGGTCGAGCGGGGCTACTCGCGGCGCAGCTCCGACCGGGTCCACTACGTCGCGGCGCCGGACGACCTCGACGGCATCGTCGAGCAGGTACGCGAGTTCCTCGAGACCCACGACGGGAAGCTCCGGGTGAGCCTCGACTCCATCACGGAGATGGCGTACTACGCAGACGAGGAGCGCGCACGGACCGCCGTCGAGGCGATACTCGACCTGCTCGAAGCACACGACGCCGTCGGCCTGTTCCACCTCGCCGAGGAGGTCCACGACCCCGAGGTCGTCGAGGGCTACCGCGACCTGTTCGACGGCGTCGTCGTCCTCGACGCCGACGGGACTGTTACGGCGGAGTTCTGACCGGGGCAGTCGGCGTACGACCCGCCCCCGGTCGTCCGCCTCGACCCGTCCGTATCAGTCCTCGTCGAGTTCCGCCAGCGTCCGTTCGATCCACTCGACCGCGTACTCGGCGCCGTGGTGGCGGTAGGCCGCGGTGTCGAGCGCCCCGAACGGCGTCGGTGGGTCCACCCCGTGCTTGACGGCGCTGCAGGCGAGTTCGGCCGCCGCGGCGAACGACGTCTCCCCGGTCGCCACCTCCCTCGCGAGCCCCGAGAGTCGCGGCTCCAGGCGCTCCCCCGCGTCGATCCACGCTTCATACAGGGGGGTCAGGTCCGCGACGCCGGCGGCCCCGATCCCCTCGCCCGCGTCGGTCGCCCCCCACTCCTCGAACGTCGCCCGGGTGTGGAGCCCGACGTAGGCGTCGTAGACGGCGTTGGCGAGCTGGTAGGTGTCGGCGGGCGAGAGCCGGACCGAGGCGGCCACCCCCGCGTAGCGATCCTCGAAGAACCCGAGGAAGTGCCCGGGGAGCCCGGTTCCGGCCTCGACGAGCGCCTCGGCGATCAGAAACGAGACGAACGCCTCGGGCGAACCCTCCAGCCGGGGCTTGACGAACACGGTCGGCGGCTCGGTCTGTCGGGTCCAGGTCACACCACCGTCCCCCGGCATCCCGATCGTGAACTCGCCGCCCGCGAGCCGGTGGAGCTGTTCGGGCGCGTCGGCCGGAACCCACGCCTCGGGGTACGTCAGGGGGTCGAACCGATCGACCATCGGCCCCAGGTTCTCCACGATCTCCGGCGGGAGTATCTCGAAGTCCCTCGCCACGTCGAGCACGAGCGTGCCCGGCGCGTGGGTCCCCCTCACGGCCGCGAGCGGGTCCGACAGGTCTCGTCGCTCGAACATCCTCAGAGCGCCATGCCAAGCACGATGGCCACGCCGAGCAGCCCGGCGACCCCGACGGTGCCGAGGACGACCTTCGTCGCGTCACTCATACCCCAAGCTACCGACCGGGGGGTGGTTAAGTGCTTCAGTTCCCGCCGGAGGAGCGACGTCCCGGCGGTCGCCTCGAACGGCGCTCGGCCGTCCCTTTCGGGGACGGACACCGAGCCGTCTCTCTCGGGTGCCCACACGACGGGGGCAACCGGAACGTTCGAGCCCTCTCAGAAGTGAAACGAACTTTCCACTGGAAGAAAAGGTCCAGGCGACGGTCCCGCTACTAGCCGATCGTGGGGTGTGTGAGAGTTCCACTCGAAACACAGGGGTTCTGGAGTCTACCGGAACGAGTCACCACGGTCCGTATCAGTCGTCACCGGGTCTCGTCCCCCGACTCGAGCGGGCCACCGCGACCCATCGGCCGGAGGCGAACCGGCCCGTGTTGACGACCGCCTTCACGTACAGTCCCGCGAGGATGGCCACGAACGCGGCGGCGACGCCGAACCCCATCCCGGGGGCGATGGAGAACGGTCCGAGTGTGGTGCCCGCGAGCGCGAAGGGGCCGACCGTGACCGCGTAGCCGACCGGCAGCGCGAGGAACGCGATGGGGAGCCTGACGAGGTAGGTCCCGACGACGGTGCCGTAGAACTGCCACCGGGTGTCACCCGCCCCGCGGAGCGCCCCGGGCATCGTCCGCGAGACGGAGAAGCCGGCGACCCCGAGCGCGAACACCCGGACGGTGACGGGGTCGTTCGTGAGCAGGGCGACGAGTGGTTCGGCGTAGAGCCACCCCGTCACGGCGAGGGGGACCGAGACGAGCAGGCCGAGCCACAGCGACTGCTTGATCGCGAGGTCGGGCCGAAAGCGGTCCTCGGCGCCGAGGAACCGCGAGACGACGCTGATGGTCCCCGAGGTGAGCGCGAGGCCGAACGCCTCCTCGCCCATCTCCCGGTCGACGACACCGAGCCGCGCGAGCAGCGCCGGGAACCGGTCGAGCAGCCGACGGGCAGCGCTACGGGACGACTCGAACCGCTCGCGGGCGCCGATCCGCCTCACCGCTCCGGCCGACGGGGCCCTCTCGTTCGTCACGAGCGGGCGGAAGCTCGCGAACCTCCGGCGGAACCCGCGCGTGGCCGTCTCCATCGAGCGGGCCGAGGAGGGGCGCGTCGACTGGTCGGTCACCCTGCTCGGGACCGCGACCGTCGTCGAGGAGGAAGAGTGGGTCGCGCCGGTGGCCGAGCGGATCTTCGAGCAGTACGAGAGCGACGAGAATTACCCGTTCCAGCCGCTCGTGGAGGTCGACGTGCGGACCGCTACAGCCAGCGTCTACTGATGTCGGCGGAGTTGGATGGAGTAGAGACGGACGTTTCGGGACCGTAGAGGGATAGAGCGTAGAGGGGTAGGGAGACCGCCGTGGGCTCGGCAGCTCGGGGAGTCGGGTGACTACTCGCCCGGACGGTCACCCAGCCAGTTCTCCGGGACCTGGATGACGTACCGACCGTTCTCTTGGAGCGCGATGATGTACTCCTCGCGGTCGAACAGCTCCATCAGGTTGAGTTCGTACTGGCCGGGCTCGACTATCTTGATCGACTCGAACTGGTCGTTGAGCTGCTCGCGGAGCTCCTCGACCCCGGGCTCCTCGTCGCTGGGTTCGCTCACGACGCGACCGTCTGTGGGTTCGGGAGTATCGGTGCGTCCGGGAGCACCCTCCGACGCGGCGGGCCCCGCATCGGAGTCGGCCGACCGAGTCCCTCCACCGGAAGCGGAGGGGTCCACCCCACCGGAAGCGGAAGGGTCGTCGACGCCCGCGGCGAGGTCGTCCGGCCCGGTGACGTCCGCCCGGGCGCTCGCCTGCGCGAGGTCCTCGGTGTCGTCGGCCTCCCCCTCCTCGCGTCTGGCGTCGGCGTCGATTATCTCCGCGTCCCCGCCGTCCCCTTCGCCGACGACGTCGTCCGGCCACGGTGCCGACGGATCGGGAGCCGGCTCCCGCTCCTCCGGGCGGCCGGCGCCGGAATCGGGGGTCGCCGCGCCCGCGTCGGCATCGACGTCGGCGTCCGAGCCCGTCCCGACGAAGTCCCGGACCTTGGTGGCCGCACGACCGACCGTGTTCGCGGTCCCACCGCCCTCGGGTTCCGGCGGGGGCGCCTCCGCCTCCTCGGGCGGCTCGTCCGGGACCTCCGTTCCCTTCGGGTGGAACTGGAACGTGTTGCCGCCACAGCCCGGGCAGCCCGAGAGCATCTCCTTCGAGCCGTCGGCGAAGGTGTGACCGCAGTTCGTACACTGGTGTGGCATCTGGTCTGGAGTGGCTGGTGGCCGACGCTACTTCCTCGTGATGAGCGTACTCAGGAGGTTCTGGTCCTTGTGGAGCGTCTCGATGCGGTTGGCCGGGCCGATGACGGTCAGTTTCCCGTCCTCTTTCCTGCCCATGATCCGCCCGAGGATGCCGCCGTCGCCGGAGCCCTCCCCGGGATAGGTCTCGATCTCGATGCCCGTGAACCCGTCCGGACTGATCTCGGACATCGTCACCTCGATGAGCTTCGACTCCTCGTCGGGGGAGAGCCCCCGTTCGAGGATGACGATGTTGTCGTCGTGGACGCCGTCGAGGATGAGCCGGATCTTCTCCATCGTCCGGAGCCCCTTCAGCCGCTCGGCGCTGATCAGATCGATCTGGACCCCGTCGCCGTCGTTGCCGTCGTCGGTTTTGAGTTCTGCCATCCCTGTTCACCCGAAGTACTCCGCGACCTTGTCGTAGACCTCGTCCATGTTGTCCCCCTCGAGGGCGGACAGGGGGATGGTCTCGTGCTGCGGGAAGGCGTTCCGGATGCGCTGGACCGACGCCTCCTCGAGGTCGATCTTGTTCGCCAGGATCAGCACCGGGAGGTCCTGGCTCTCGATGATGCCGATGAGCATCGTGTTCACCTGCGTGAACGGGTCCTCGGTGCTGTCGAGGACGTATATGACGCCGTCGACGTCCTCGCGGAGCCAGTGCATCGCCTCGGCGACCCCCTCGGTCGCCTCGCGCGAGCGCCTGATGGCGTCGTCCTCCTCGATGTCGTGCTCGAGGAACTCCTTGTAGTCGACCTTCGTCGTTACGCCGGGCGTGTCGACGATGTCGATGGTGACCGACTGGCCGTTGCGCTTGATCTCGACGCCCTCCTTGCGCCGTGCCCGCCGCGTCTCGTGGGGGACGTGGCTCTCCGGGCCGACGGCGTCACCCGTCCAGTCGCGGGCGATCCGGTTCGCCAGCGTCGTCTTGCCGGCGTTCGGCGGGCCGTAGATACCGATGCGTTTCGGGTCCTGCGCCGAGAACAGGCTCGACGTAACCCGGGCGATGCTTTCCCTGAATCCTGTGAGCAGTCCCATCCTTTCCCTCGACGGCCCCGTTTCGTCTCGAAATCGGGGACGCTTGGCCGTACTACCCGACCCCACTCACTTAACTGTGCGTCAGACATATATAACAATATGAACAAAACTACGATGACGGTTCCTCGGCTGAAGCCGGTCCCAGTCGCGGACTGCATGTGCGACGTCACGAGAGTGTCAGTAATATAGTGTTTCCTGGAGCGGTGGTCCAGTCGTGACGATCCCGTTCGGGCCGTCCGGACGATGGGGACGGGAATCACGTACCGGGTTCTCCGACAGCGTACCGAGTTCCCCGACAACCTCGGACTCCGGGACGACCTCGGACCGGTCGGTTCGGAGGAGCCGGAGGTCCGGACGTCGGCCGAACGGTGACCTGAACGCCCATCGGGAACGTCCTCCCCCGGGTCATCCCCCCCACCCCTTCGTTTCGGGTGGAACCCCACGAGAGGGCGACTGCACGAGCGGACCCTGAACACGGAGGACCCTGTGGATAGCCTCTTCGACACCTCTACCACCGGATCTCTCGATCAGGACGCTAGAGTCACTATTGGAAATATAATTGAAGTATGTTAGATTCTACTTCCGTACTAAGGGTTTGGTTGTTTGCACTATATATTAAAGTTTTCCCCAATATCTACCTCTCTCGGGACGCCCCGACCCCCCTCCCTATCTTCGTTCGTCGCTCCACCCGAAACGAAGGGGTGGGGGGGTCGAGTGGTTCAGGGACTACGAGAGTAGCCACTCGCCGGGACACTCCGGTCGGAAGCCGTTCGCGGAGTGCTCCGTCCCAGTATCCGAGGCACCGTTACCGTCCGTCGGCTCGGCGGCACACGACCGAACTCAGGGAACCGACGGAGTTCGGCGGTACGCGCCGGACGACCGATCCGACGACCCCGTCCTCTCTGGAGCGCTCCGTGGGTGACCGTAATACTTAATACGCTATCCACCACCGGTTCTTCTGCATCAACTGGACACCGGAAGCCGGTCGTATGGCGGAGAACACCCGGTACGAGCGTGTAACGGGCCGTTCTCGATGGGGCAGGGCCGACTTCCACACGAAACACAGGGGTGACTCACGAACGATGACAGACATTCCGGACGGGACGACTGGAGCAGTCGACACGCTATGACGCACGACGACGGACCACCGCTCGATCCGGACGCCGCGATCGACGCGGACACCGACGTGTCTCCGGGTTCGACCACGGACGCCGCCGGTGGCACGGGAGCCGACGGGAGCGCGGCAGCGGACGTCGATATCGACATCGAGGAGCTGATACTCGACGACGGCTCCGAGGAGCCCGACGAGGCCTCGCGGGGCCTGTTCGACGACCTCCTCGAGGGGGAACCGATCTTCGAGAACAAGGAGGTGCTCCGGCCCTCCTACACGCCCCACCGGCTCCCCCACCGCGAGGAGCAGATCAACAACATGGCGACCATCCTCGTGACGGCGCTCCGGGGGGACACCCCATCGAACATCCTCATCTACGGGAAGACCGGCACCGGTAAGACCGCGAGCGCGAAGTTCGTCAGCGAGGAACTGGAGTCGACCTCGAAGAAGTTCGAGGTCCCCTGCGAGGTCGAGTATATCAACTGCGAGGTGACCGACACCCAGTACCGGGTGCTCGCCCAGCTCGCCAACAAGTTCATCGAGAAGAACGAGAGCGTCGTCGAGAACCGCCTCGAGGAACTCCGGGAGGTCGAGGACCGACTCGACGACCCCGACGAGCCAGCGCCGCTCACCGGGACCGAGTTCGACTCCGAGGCCGCCCTCGACGACCGGCTCGACGAACTCGAGGCCGACCTCGAAGGGTTCGAACCGGTCCCGATGACCGGCTGGCCGACCGACCGCGTCTACTCGACGTTCTTCGACGCGGTCGACTACCACGAACGGGTCGTCGTGATCATGCTCGACGAGATCGACAAGCTCGTCGAGAAGTCCGGGGACGACACGCTCTACAACCTCTCGCGGATGAACTCCGAACTGGAGAACTCCCGGGTGAGCATCATCGGTATCTCGAACGACCTCAAGTTCACCGACTTCCTCGACCCCCGGGTCAAGTCGAGCCTCGGCGAGGAGGAGATCGTCTTCCCGCCCTACGACGCCACTCAACTTCGAGATATCCTCCAGCAGCGCGCGGACGTCGCGTTCAAGGAGGACACCCTCTCGGAGGACGTCATCCCGCTGTGTGCCGCGTTCGCCGCCCAGGAACACGGGGACGCCCGCCGGGCGCTCGACCTCCTCCGGACCGCAGGCGAACTCGCCGAGCGCGACCGGACCGACACCGTCGAGGAAAACCACGTCCGGCAGGCCCAGGAGAAGATCGAACTCGACCGCGTGGTCGAGGTCGTGCGTACACTCCCTACACAGTCGAAGCTCGTCCTCTACGCGACCATCCTGCTGGAGAAGAACGGCGTCCACAGCATCAACACCGGCGAGGTGTTCAACATCTACAAGCGGCTCTGTGGCGAGGTCGACGCCGACGTCCTCACCCAGCGTCGGGTCACCGACCTCATCAGCGAACTCGACATGCTCGGCATCGTCAACGCGGTCGTCGTCTCGAAGGGCCGCTACGGCCGGACGAAGGAGATCTCGCTGTCCGTTCCCATCGAGGAGACCGAGGCCGTCCTCCTCAGCGACTCGCGGCTCGACGAGATCGAGGACGTCCAGCCGTTCGTCCAGAGCCGGTTCGACAACTAATACACCGCTTTTTGCACCGCCACTTTTTGCACCTCCCTCGGCGCGGCAGCCGCGCCTCGGTCGGGCAAAAACGTGGGGAAAAAGCGGGCCGTCGCTCCCATGGGACGTCTCGCTCACTTCGTTCGCTCGGCGCCCCGTGGTCGCTCGGCACGGGTGAGCCGGCTAGCCTCCCCGCACAGCCCCCGCCTTCACTTGAAACTCTGGAGTCGTCTGGAGCCGTCACGCTTAGTCGTCTGGAGCCGTCACGCTTTACTCTACGCCCACGCGCACGAGGCGTTCGTCGGGGTTGAGCTAGTACCGAACGCCGTTCCAGTCGAAGCGTTCGGACCCGTGGGTTCGGCCGAAGCGGTGCCGACACGCGCATCGACGGTTCCGGGTTCGAACGGCCCGGTCTGGGAGGTCCACAGCCGGATGTTTCCGAGCCAGGGGATGCGGAACTCGGCGGTGCCGACGACCCACGCCGGCTTGACCGGGTCCGAGAGCCCGCTCACCTGGTCGTACCGGCGGTTCGTCCGCTCGTTGTCCCCCTTCGTGATGAACCCGGCGTGTGGCGCCGGACAGTTCTCGAGGGCGCCGCAGTCCTCGGCGTTTCCGACCGCCTCGGGGTCGACCTCGACGGCCTTCTCGTACCAGTCCTCGCTCGCGTTGACGTAGAACATCGCCCGGTGGATGATCGGGGTCGTCCAGCCGTTCCCGTCGGGTTCGTAGACGATGACGTCTCCGCCCATCCCGAACTTCCGGTAGCCCGTCCGCTCGCCTGTCCGGTGGGTGACGACCCCGGTGTCCGCGTAGGCGGCCCCACCGGGGAACCGGTGCTCCTCCATCACGAACACGAGGTCCCCGGTTTTCATGTGGGGGTTCATGCTCGGGGACTCGATGGCGACCATCGGGGGCCAGAGCCCGCTGACCCCGAACAGGACGAGGCCGACGAGCAGCACCGCGAGGACGCTCGACAGCACCTCGCGTACGTACGCGACGACACCCTGGTCGGTCTCGAGGAACCAGTGGACCCACTCCCGGGGCGTTCGACTACCCACGGACCCGTCCGGGTCGACCCCACGGTCGCGGTGTCGTGGGCCGGCGTCCCGATCCCGCTCGGGACCGCCGTCGGGCTCACTCATCACCTCGTACCACCGCAGGCAGGCGTTTGAACGTTCTGACTCCGACCGGTTGCGAGCCGTGTGCTCTCTCTCCGCCACGCTTTTCTCGGGGCCTCTCCTGCCTCGGGTGTGCCACTCGAAGCGCCGGCGCGGGTCGCTCGATGGCTGGCCACCCGCGGGTACAACGCCGAGCGCGAGGCGGTGACGCTCGTCGCCGACGCCCCGGACCCCGGCGCGGTCCTCGAGCGAATCATCGAGACCGTCCCCGAGGACGCGGTCAAGGTGACCGCCGAACACGTCCGGTCGGCCCTCGACGACCGCCCGCCCGCTCCCGACCCGACCGGGACCCCTCCGGACCGGGCCACCGCCGTGGAGGACCTGTCGACTGCCGACCTCTCCCCGGGTTCCGACCCCTCTGTTTCAACTGGAGATGGGGACGGAGAATCCGACACTGCGGGTGGGTTCCCACCTGAAGGGAAGGGGTCCGGTGGCGTGGAGTCGGAGATGCCAGCGGAGTCTCCCTCGATGCACGACGGGAGGAGTTCGGTCTCCGAACCGTCCTCGACCCCCGATCCGGGATCCGTCCGCGAGGTGGACCGCTCGCTCCGGTCGGTCGAGGTGACGAACGACATGACCGGGCGCTCGACGGGGACCGGCGAGTACCGGGACTTCGTCGAGACGTTCCGCGACCGCTACGACCGGCTCTCGGGGAAGCTCCGCGGCCGGGTCACCCACCGCCCCGCTGGGTCCCTGCAGGCCGCCCCCGGCGGTGGGGAGGCCGGGATGACCGGCATGGTCACCGACGTCCGGTCGACGGCGAACGGTCACTGGCTCGTCGAACTCGAGGACACTACCGGGGTGTTCCCCTGTCTCGTCATGAAGGACAGGGGGATCGCCGAGCTGGTCGACGAACTGCTCCTCGACGAGGTGATCGCCGTCGACGGAACCCTGAGCGACGACGGCGGGGTCCTGTTCGTCGACTCCCTGCACTTCCCGGACGTCCCCCGGACGTTCGAGCCGAAGACGGCCGACCGACACGTCCGCGCCGCGCTCGTCTCGGACGTCCACGTCGGCTCACAGGAGTTCATGGCCGGAGCGTGGTCGCGGTTCGCCGACTGGCTCCATACCGAGGACGCTACCGAGGTCGAGTACCTGCTCCTCGCGGGGGACATGGTCGAGGGCGTCGGTGTCTACCCGAACCAGGACGAGGAGCTCTCCATCGTGGACATCTACGACCAGTACGAGGCGTTCGCCGAGCACCTCAAGGAGGTGCCCGGGGATATGGAGGTCGTGATGATCCCGGGGAACCACGACGCGGTCCGGCTCGCCGAGCCACAGCCGGGCTTCGACGAGGAGCTCCGGGGGATCATGTCGGCCCACGACGCCCGGATCGTCTCGAACCCCTCGACGGTGACCGTGGAGGGGGTGTCCGTGCTGATGTACCACGGGGTCTCGCTCGACGAAGTCATCGCGGAACTCCCCGAGGAGAAGGCCTCCTACGACCATCCCCACCGCGCGATGTACCAGCTGCTCAAGAAGCGCCACGTCGCCCCGCAGTTCGGCGGTCACACCCGAATCGCGCCCGAGGAGAAGGACTACCTCGTCATCGACGAGGTGCCCGCGATCTTCCACACGGGACACGTCCACAAGCTCGGCTGGGGGAAGTACCGGAACGTCCTCGCGGTCAACTCGGGGTGCTGGCAGGCACAGACCGCCTTCCAGAAGTCCGTCAATATCGACCCCGACCACGGGTTCGCGCCGGTCGTCGACCTGGACACGCTGGAGCTGACGGTGTACGACTTCAACTGAACCTTTTTGCACGCTCGGCGCTCGCTGCGCTCGCGCCTCGCGGCAAAAGCGTTCATGAAAAAGCGCGCCTCGCTCCCGGTGGTCGCTCGGCGCGGACGAGCGTGCTAGCCTCTCCGCAGGAGGTACTCTCGTTTGGTGATATCGGCAGCTTCGCTGCCGCTCTCCAGCGGTACGGGAGTCGGGTAGCCGTGGGTCCGAGTGACCCGTCGCCGGCTGTCCGTCGCGAAGGTTCAAGTACCGGAACGGGACCACCGCCGTCGTGGTCTGAGGAGAGCCGCCGGGCGGCCGAGGCGGGTGCGCGACACACCGTCCGGTGGGAGGAGAGCGTGTCGCCTGCAAGCCAGAACGGGGCCACCGGTCGCTGATCCCCCGCGTGGTGGAGGGTCCTTCGAACCGGGACCCGGGGAGTCGACAGGTACCGCACCGCGGATCAGGTGGTCGTCGTCGCCTCCAGTCGGTACCTGATCGTCGGCGTCCCGTCGAACACCGGTCCGGTTCCCTGGTCCTCGAAGCCGGCCGCCTCGACGACCCCCTGGAGATCGTCGTCCTCTCCGGTGACCAGCATCTCGACCACCATCCGCTCGTTGCGCGCGAACCGGCACGGCTCCTCGAGCAGGCGCTCCTCCGCACCGACGGTCCCCTCGATCTGTGTCACGTGGACGGTGTCTCGTTGGGCGTCGAAGCTGACGAACCCGAGGACCTCCCCGTCGTCCTCCGCGACCCGGACGGTTCGGTCGTGGACGAGGTTCCGCATCACGTCGGTCGGCGTGTCCGTCAGCTCGGCGAGCCGCTCGGCGTCCGCCTCGACCGCGTCCCGCACGTCCATACCCGCTACTGTGGGCCCCAATGGATTAAACCCCGCGCGCCGTCCGGTCACATCCCGTTGGTGTCGGCTCTTCTGTCGGATCCGGCCAAGCTGGAGGGACACAGTTAACCGATGGGACGGGGTAGCCGGCTGCATGAACGCGGAGACGCACGAGGGCTGCAGACGGGCGAAACGAGGGGAGTTGGGACGATGCGGGTGATCGCCAAGTTCGGGGGTACCTCGCTGGGCAACGGCGAGCGGGTGAACCGCGCAGCGGACTCCATCGCCGCCGCGGTCGAACAGGGTCACGAGGTCGGTGTCGTCGCCAGCGCGATGGGCTCGACGACGGACTTCCTGCTCGACGCCATCACGTTCGAGGCGGAGGGTGCCGACGAGGCCGAGATCGTGTCGATGGGCGAGCGGACCTCGGTCCGGATGCTGAAGGCCGCGCTCTCGGCCAGGGGGGTCGATGCGGTCTTCCTCGAACCCGGTTCCGAGGACTGGCCGGTCATCACCGACGAGCACGGGGAAGTCGACGTGGACGCGACCCGGACGCGGGCCCAGGCGGTCGCCGAAGCCTACCTCACGAAGGGAACCGTCCCGGTAATCACGGGGTTCATCGCACAGGACCACGCGAGCAACGTCACCACGCTCGGGCGCGGCGGCTCGGACACGACCGCCGTGATGCTCGGGAAGTTCATGGACGCCGACGAGGTCGTCATCGTGACCGATGTCGAGGGCGTGATGACCGGGGACCCGCGGGTCGTCGAGGGTGCCCGGAACGTCGGAGAGATCACTGTCGACGAACTCCGGAACCTCTCGTTCCGCGGCGCGGAGGTCGTCGCCCCGTCGGCGCTCTCCTACAAGACCGGCGATATGGACGTCCGGGTCGTCCACTACCAGCACGGGGACCTGCTGGCCGGAGGGACCCGCATCGAGGGGCAGTTCGAGAACCTCATCGATCTCCGGGAGGGAAAACTCGCATGTATAACCGTCGCCGGGCGGGCCATCCGCAACACGCCGGGCGTGCTGGCGCAGCTCTCGGCGGCGCTGGCCGACGCCGACGTCAACATCGACGCGGTCGCCTCGGGGCTCGACTCAGTCACGTTCTACGTCGACGCCGACCTCGCGGAGGAGGCCGAGACCGTCCTCCACGACACGGTCGTCGGGAGCGACACGCTCTCGTCGGTCACCGTCGAGGACGACATCGCCGTCATCCGGGTCACCGGGGGGGAGATCCCGAACCAGCCCGGAGTGCTCCGGCAGGTCATCGACCCGTTGTCGGACCAGCACTTCACCCTCCACGACGTCATCACCTCGGCGACCAGTATCGGGGTCTTCGTCGACTGGGACGACCGCGAGGAGGCCCTGCGGATCGTCCAGCAGGAGTTCTGACGGAACCCCTTCCCCCGATGCCGAGCGGGTCCGACGCTCTACCCGTTGTAGAACGCGGTTTCGACGCCCGAGTCGCCGACGGTGGCCGCCGCCGCACAGATCGCGTGCTCGAACTCGTGGTCGTAGAGTTCGCGCGCGGCCGCCTCGGCAGTCCCGGCCTCCAGGGCGAACGGTTCGGGCGCGTCCCTCTCGTAGGTGGCGACGAGGGTGGGCTCCTCGACGGCCTCGACGAGCAGGGCGTCGCGTCGTACCGTCGCCACGTACGCGGTCGAGTCGCTCGCGACGCCCGCGATCCGTGGCGTGTCGTAGTCGTCCTTCTCGAAGTCGAGCGCGAGCAACGCGAGCGCGAGCGCGTCGCGTGCCGGGTAGCCGAGGTCGATCTTTTCGGCGACCGGGTCGACGTGCGAGCCGTTGCCGACGACGGCCACCGGTCCGTCACCGCGATCGGCCGTTCGGACGCAGTTGTAGGCGATGTAGGGGTTCTCCGTCTCGGGGGCGTCGGGGGTCGGGCCGACGGTGAGCGTGTCGTCGCGCTTCATCACCTGGCGGTTCGGGAACGACCGGGACGAGACGCGATAAGCGGCGATACCGGGACCGACGACGAGCAAGCGGCCGACGTACATGTCCGTCCCTGCACCGGTCCGGGCCCTAACGGTTGCGGTCGGGGTAGCCGTACCCGCGGTCTGCGACACCTACTCCGGCCGGACCGGTACGTCGTCGTGGGGATTTTTGTTCGGGTGGTCACCAGTCGGCCCATCGCATGAGCTGGGACGTGGCCCACACGACGGCGGCCGGACTGGCGCGACGGATCAGGGACGGCGACCTCTCGCCGGTCGAGGTGGTCGACGCGACCCTCGAACGGATCGAGGAGCGCAACGACCGGACGAACGCGTTCGTGACGGTCACCGATAAGCGGGCCCGAGAGGCCGCCGAGCGCGCCGAACGTGCGGTCGAGTCGGGCGAACGGCTCGCTCCGCTCCACGGCGTCCCCGTCGCGATCAAGGACCTCGACGACGTCGCGGGCGTGCGGACGACGTCCGGTTCGCTCCTGTTCGAGGACCGGGTCGCCGAGGAGAACTCGCCGTTCGTCGACCGCCTGCTCGACGCGGGGGCCATCGTCGTCGGGAAGACGAACACGCCGGAGTTCGGCCTCGGGTGTACGACCGACAACCGCGTCGTCGGGCCGACGGGGACGCCGTTCGACCCCGACCGCGTCTCCGGTGGATCCTCTGGCGGTGCCGGCGCCGCGCTCGGCGACGGGCTCGTCCCGCTAGCGCAGGGATCGGACACCGGCGGCTCCATCCGGACCCCGGCCTCGTTCTGTGGGGTCTACGGCCTCAAGCCCACGTTCGGACGGGTGGCTCGGGTCGACCGTCACAACGCGTTCGGCGACCACACGCCGTTCAGCCACACCGGGCCGATGGCCCGGACCGTCGAGGACGCGGCGCTCATGCTCGACGTGATGAGCGGCCCGCATCCCCTCGACCCGTTCTCGCTGCCCGAACCGGACGTGGACTACGTCGCGGCGACCCGGCGGTCGGTAGAGGGCGTCTCCATCGCGTACAGCCCCGACCTCGGTATCTACCCCGTCGACCCGGCGGTCCGGGAGGTGATCGACGACGCCGTCCCCGGGTTCGAGGAGGCCGGCGCGGCCGTCGAGCGGGTCGACCTCGACCCGGGGCTCACACACGAGAACGTGCTCGACGCGTACTACACGTTCGCGACCGTGCTGTGGGAGTCGCTGTTCGACGGCATCGCCGAGGAGGGCGAACTCGACCCGCGGGGCGCGGACCGGGACCGCCTGGCCGAGAGCACCGTCGAGACCGTCCTCGAGGCCGAGCCGGTGACCACCCGCGAGTACAAGGCGGCCGACCGGACCCGGACTCGGGTGCTCGAGTTCGTCCAGGGGGTCCTCGGGGAGTACGACCTTCTCGTGGCGCCGACGCTCGCCGTCCCGCCGTTCGAGACCGGCGACCTGCCCACAGCGGTCGGCGACCAGCCGGTCGAGCCGCGCCGTGGCTGGCTGCTGACCCAGGCGTTCAATATGACGGGTCACCCCGTCGCCTCGATACCCGCGGGGCTCACGGACGAGGGTCTGCCCGTCGGGATGCAGCTCGTCGGCCCCCGGCTGGCGGACGACGATGTGCTCGCCGCGAGCGCCGCGTTCGAGCGCTCGCGGCCCTGGCGAGACCACTATCCGTACTGAACGGGAGTGTCGTCGCCGGTCGGGGCCGACCGTGTCTGGAGCCGCCCGCTCGGACGCTCCCCGATGATCGAATTCATATACGAGAGCGGGAAGGTGTACGCATGCGACACGAGATCCGACATCGGCCGTCGTACGCACTGCTGGACGTCTCGCTCGAGCCGGGCGAAGCCATCACCGCCGAGGCGGGGGCGATGGTCAGTCACACAGACGGCGTCGAGATCGAGACGAACCGGGGCGGCGGCGGGCTGCTCTCTTCGGTCAAGAGCTCGGTGCTGGGCGGCGAGTCGTTCTTCCGGAACACGTTCACCGCACCCGAGGGCGGGTCGGTGACGCTCGCCCCGCCGCTACCGGGCGACATCGTCCACCACGGGATCGACGACGAGACGGTGTACGTCCAGTCGGGGTCGTACGTCGCCGCCGAGCGCGGCATCGACCTCGACACGAAGTTCGGAGGGACGCGCTCCTTTTTCGGCGGCGAAGGGTTGTTCCTGCTGTCGCTCACGGGGAGCGGGCCGACGTTCTTCGCCAGCTACGGCGCCGTCGAGCCGGTCGAACTCGACGCCGGCGAGCGCCACGTCGTCGATACCGGCCACGTCGTCGCGTTCACCGAGGAGGTCTCCTGGGACGTCACGCGGGTCGGCGGGTTGAAGTCCTCGCTGCTGTCGGGCGAGGGACTGGTCTGTGAGTTTGGCGGCCCCGGAACCGTCTGGCTCCAGACCCGCAGCCACGACGCGTTCCTCTCGTGGCTCATCCCGCAGCTCCCGACACGGGAGGAGTAGGGTGGTCCGAACGGAGCGAGGACCACCGCCATCCGAGCGGGGAGTGTAGCGACCCGTGAGGAGTAGCGAGCGTCTCCGTCGCCGACACCCGCAGAGACTTACCCATCAACGTGGGAGTACGTGGTATGTACGCCTGTGACGTCTGTGGCGAGGAGTTCGAGACGCTGTCGCGACTCCGACTGGACCACCGTCCGTGCCCGGTCGAGGAGGAAGAGCGGAGACGGGAGGAGGCGGTTCGGGTACTGCGCGAGGAGTGGAGCCTCGAACCCGGGGACTGGTGTCGTGTGATACGGACCGGCGAGGAGGTGGAGATCGTCGCCGTCGAACCCGCCGAGGACGGAGGAGACGACCCCGTGGTCGTGTGGGTTCCGGCGGGGTCGGAGGACACGCCGGAGCACAGACACACGAGCCCGGCCGGCGACCTCGTGTAGCCCGCCGTCGGGTGTCCGCCGACCGACAGTATATCATCCCGCCGGGCACACCTCGGTACCGATGACCGGTCGCCGAGACGCGGAGCGCGCCGCCGACCGCCGGTCGTGGCTGGCGTTCGAGGCGGAACTGCTCCGCTACGACCCCCTGGAGTGGGTGGTCCTGTCCGGGGACCGCCGACTGGTGAGCCTACTCGGACTGGTCCCGCTGGCGACGACCTTCGCGCTGGTCGTGCCCTCGGGACTGGCCCCGCTCCGCAAGGAGACGCCCGTGCTCTTCCTGCTGTTCGCGCTCATCGGCGCGAACTTCACGCTCATCGCCATCGTCACCTCGCTCAGCCAGTTCGTCCTCGGCCGCCGGCTCGAGTCGCCGGGCGACATCCGGGGGAAGATGCGCGAGACCATCGCCTACCGCGAGGACGTCGGCGAGACCATCGGACGGAGCCTCGTGCCCGTCAAGCCCGATGCGTTCTTCCTGGTGCTCTACCGGGGCGTCCGCGAGGAACTCGACGAGATCGAGACCGTCTCCGCCGAGGGGCGGACGAGGCGGGCCCGGGAGGGGCTCGACGCGCTCGTCTCCGGGTTGCGGACCCACGTCGACTACGTGATCGACCTGCTCGAGCGGCCGGAGAGCGGCCTCAAACACGCGCTGTTCACGTCGCTGAACGCCGATTACGAACACGCCGTCCACCGGGCGTGGTACCTCCGGACCGAGCACGCCAACGAGTTCACCGCCCGGGTGGGCGACCCGCTCGACCGGCTGACAGAGACGCTGAAGCATCTCGAGGTCGCGAGCCGGATGTTCAGGACGGTGTTCATCGAGTCGGAGGTGGCCGAGCTCTCGCGGTACCTGCTGTACGTCGGGCTGCCGGTCCAGCTCGCGGCCGTCGTGGTGATGCTGCTCTACACGGCACCCGGCTCCGCGCCGCCGCTGCCCATGGGGGCCCTGTGCGTGCTCGTCCCGGCGGTCCTGACCGCCGGATTCGCCCCGTTCCTCGTCCTGGCGTCGTACGTCGTCCGGCTCACGGTCGTGGCCCGGCGGACGGCCGACACCTTCCCGTTCAGCTCGCAGCTCCGGAGCACGGTCGGGCTCGACGAGGGTCCCCCCGACCAGCGCTGATCCCGACCCCCGCCCCCGGCTCCCGACCTCCGCCCGACCGTATATATAGGGGGCTACCGAGCTACGGACATGGCCGAGTACGACTGTCTCGACTACGCCGTCGAGGAGGCGACCGCGTGGGTCGAACTGGACCGGCCGGGGACGCTCAACGCGCTGAACCCGGCGCTGCTCGGGGAACTGGAGGACGCGCTCGCCCGTGCCGAGGGGACCGAGGGCGTCCGGGCGGTCGTCCTGAGCGGGAGGGGTCGGGCGTTCTCCGCCGGGTACGACATCGGATCCGGGGAGGCCGAGCGGACCCTCGACGACCGGGTCCTGTCCCAGCGAACCCACCTCGAGGCGATATTCTCCTCGCGGCTTCCCGTGATCGCGGCTGTCGACGGCCCGGCGCTCGCGGGCGGGTGTAATCTCGCCGTCTGCTGTGACCTCACCATCGCGGCCGAGGGGTCGGCGTTCGGCTACCCGGACATGCACTTCGGGGAGCCCCCGCCGAAGTTCCTCCTCCCCTTCGTGGTGGACTCGCTCAAGGACGCCCGCGAACTGCTCTATACGGGCAAGACCGTCGACGCCGAGGAGGCGGAGCGGATGGGGATGGTCAACCGGGTCGTCCCCGAGAGCGAACTCGAGGCGACCGTCGAGGCCGAACTCGCGGAGATACGCAAGACGCCGAGCACGGCCGTCGCGGTCGCGAAGGCGATGGTGAACGACGTCCAGGAGGCCCAGGGCTACCGGCGCTACGGCCGCGTCGAGGAGTTCGTCGGGACGATGACGATGGAGACCGGGGCCGCGAAGCGCTTCCGGGAGATCCGCGACGAGGAGGGACTGGACGCGGCCCTCGAGTGGATGCACGGAACGGACAAGCCCTGATACGGATTCTGTGGTCTTTTACCGGCGATCACGGATCCCCTTCGAGTGATCGTCGGTAAATCGGTACAACAATCAGTATGACACGGTCGTGCGTCTACCTCCAGTGACCGTCGGGATCACCGTTGTTTCGAGACCGATGGGTCAACACTCGACGCCGTGATGCGAGATCGATTACGCATGACCGCATGACTCGCTCTCGGGGTGCCGGGGCGGACGTGGGGCGGGTTCCGGACGGTCCCCTGGAGTCATATGGCCACCCCCGGTGCGTGGTGTATGTTCGACGCACGGGAACGGGCGTACGTCGAGACCGCCCGCGTCGGTCGGCTTGCGACGGCGGACGCCGAGGGCCGGCCACACGTCGTCCCCGTCTGCTTCGCGTTCGCCGGGGACGGCATCGTCACGCCGATAGACGAGAAGCCGCAGTCGGTCCCCGCCGACGGCCTTCGGCGGAGCCGCGACGTCCTCGAGAACCCCCGGGTCGCGCTCGTCGTCGACCACTACACCGAGGACTGGTCGGCACTGGGGTGGGTGCAGGTCCGCGGAACGGCGGCCCACCTCACCCCCGGCGAGCCGGGATATCAGGACGCGGTCGCGGCGCTCCGGGGGAAGTACGACCAGTACGCCGACCACGCGCTCGAGGAACGGCCGGTCGTCCGGATAGAGCCGGGGAGCGTTCGATCGTGGGGGGAACTCGAGCGGCCGCGGTCGGACGGGACGGACGGCCGATAGCGGGTACCGTCGGGTTCGTCGAGTTCCTCTCGCGAGAGTCCACCGTCGGCCGTGGGAGCGCGAACGCGATGTCCGTCACCCCTCCTCGACGGCCTCGGCGAGCGCGAGGACCCGCGAGACGGCCGTCCCGGCGTCGGGTGCGAGTACCCGCGTGATGGCCTCCTTGCCCACGTCGCCGCGGTCGTAGACGGCCGCCGGCGTCCCGCCGGCGCGCTCGAACGCCCGCCGGGCGACCCAGCCCATCGTGCTCCCCTCGACGTCGGGGTCGGGCTCGTCGCTCCGATCGAGTTCGACCGCCGTCCCGTCCAGTTCGGAGAGCGCGGCCTCGATGCGGTCGTCGAACCGGCAGTTGACGGCGAACCGGAGCGAGGGGTCGAACTCGCGGGCCGAGAGCAGGAACCGCGCGACGTGGCTCGACGCGTCGAACCGCACCCCGCGGTTGGGGGCGACCCCCGAGAGCGTGCGGGTGATGCGGCCCTCGACGGCGGCCGTCTCCCCCGGTTCCTCGGCGTACGGCGTCGCCCCCACGACGTTCATGCCGACCTCGGGGACGACCGCCGAGACGTCGGCGTCGACGAACCGCCGGACGACCCCCTCGACCGCCTCCTGGGTAGGGTGGCGTGCGGCCCGCTCGCGCAGCGAGGACAGGTGATGGACCGCACCCGGCCCCTCGCCGACGTCCAGGTGGTAGCGAACCGCCCGAGCGAGGAACGAGACGCCGGCTCCGACGGCGTCCTCGAGCGAGTCGCCGTGCGCGAGTCGGGCGGCGACCGCGCTCGCGAGCGCGCACCCGGAGCCGTGGGTCGCGTCGGTGTCGACCCGCGGGTGCTCGAACGTCTCGACGCCCTCGGTGGTGACGAGGACGTCCCGGACGGTGTCCCCCGGGACGTGCCCGCCCTTGAGGAGCGCCGCGTCGACGCCCGTCTCGAGCAGGCGCTCGCCGGCTTCGACGGCGCTCGCGTGGTCGACGACCTCGACATCGGTCAGGACCGCCGCTTCGTCGGCGTTGGGCGTGGCGAGCGTCGCCTCCGCGAGCAGATCCCCGTACGCCGCCTCGGCGCCGGGGTCGAGCAGGCGGTCGCCCGTCGCCGCCACCATCACCGGGTCGACCACGAGCGGGACGTCGAGGTCGGCGGCGCGCTCGGCGACGTACGAGACGACCGGCTCCGTCGCGAGCATCCCGGTCTTGACCGCCCCGACGTCGAAGTCCGCGAGGACGGCCTCGACCTGTGCGTCCACCTCCTCGACCGGCAGGACGTGCGTCGACTCGACGCCCCGGGTGTTCTGTGCGGTGACGGCCGTGACGGCGCTCGTCCCGAACGCGCCCTGTGCCTCCATCGTCTTGAGGTCGGCCTGGATCCCGGCTCCGCCGCCGGAGTCGCTGCCGGCGACGGTGAGCGCGACGGGCCGGGTGTCGGGTGCTGGGGTCCGCGTCATTATCGAGTGGTTATACAACGAGGTCATAACACTTTTCGGATCCTCGTCCTACTCCCGGGCATGGCGTTCACGGACGAGATACGCGAGGACGCCGAGGAGGTCTGGACGGCCATCCTCGAGCACCCGATGGTGCGGGAGCTCGGCGCGGGGACGCTCGAGGAGGCACCGTTCCGCTACTGGGTCCGGCAGGACTACGTCTACCTGATCGAGTACTCCCGGACCTTCGCCCTCGGGGCGGCGAAGGCGCCCACGCTCGAGCACATGGGGACGTTCGCCGACCTGCTGGAATCGACGGTGAACGTCGAGATGGACCTCCACCGTTCGTACGCCGCGGAGTTCGGCATAAGCGAGGCGGAGCTCGAGGCGACCCAACCCTCCCCGACCACCCGCGCCTACACGGACTTCCTCGTGCGGACCGCGGCGCTCGGCACCTTCGGCGATCTCGTGACGGCGCTCCTCCCCTGTATGTGGGGGTTCAACGAGACGGGGAAACGGCTCGAAGCCGAGGGGAAGCCCGACGACGAGCGGTACGCCGAGTGGATCGAGACGTACGCCGGCGAGGAGTTCACCGAACTCACCGACTGGTGTGTCGAGCTCGTGGACGAGGTGGCGGCCGACGCGCCTCCCGAGGCGCGCGAGCGCTACCGGGCGCTGTTCCTGACCTCCGCCCGCTACGAGTACCGGTTCTGGGACGCGGCGTGGCGACGGGAGGAGTGGGAGGTCTGACGATGACCGCCGGGAGCTTCGAGACCTACGCGGCCGACCGGGCGGACGCGCGGTTCACGGACTGGCTGTGCGAGCGGTCCGAGCCGGGCTGGACCGACGCCACCGAACACCGGTTCGTCCGCGAACTCGACGAGGGGACGCTCGACGACGCGGTCTTCGAGCGCTACCTCGTCCAGGACTACGCGTTCGTGGAGGCGCTCGTGGGCGCGTTCGGCCACGCGGTCGGGCGGGCACCGACGATGGAGGCGAAGGCCCGGCTCTCTGCGTTCCTCGGGACGCTGACCGACGAGGAGGACGACTACTTCGAGCGGTCGTTCGACGCGCTCGGCGTCCCCGAGGCCGACCGGACGGACCCCGAACGGGCCGAGGTCACCGAGGCGTTCGAGGACCTGCTCGTCCGGGCTTCGCTGGAAGGCGGTTACGAGGAGACGCTCGCGGTGCTGATCCCCGCGGAGTGGGTCTACTTGACGTGGGCGTCGAGCGTGTCGAACACCCCCGAGACGTTCTACCTGCGCGAGTGGGTCGAGCTCCACGACGCCCCCGAGTTCGGATCGTTCGTCGAGTGGTTACTGAGCGAACTCGACGAGTACGGCCCGGCCCTCTCCGAGCGACGCCGTCGTCGCGTCGAGCGGCTCTTCGACAGAACGGTCTCGCTGGAGGTGGCGTTCTTCGACGCGGCTTACGAGTAGACCCCGATCGGACGACTGGGGGAAGCTACCCTTCCTCGCCCGCGGCGGCGACCAGGTCCTCGCGGGTCGCGAGGTTCACCGCCCCGCGCACGCAGAGATCACAGCCCAGCCCGCGGAGTTCGGGCCTCTCGGCCTCGTGGACCTCGCAGATGGGGCCCCGGTCCTCGAACTCCCGGACCAGTTCGAGCAGTTCGGCCAGCGCGTCGTAGCCGTCCATCCCGCCGCCGGCCAGCCCGTCGGCGAGCCGTTCGACCGTCGCGACGGTCCGGGGGTCCTCGCTGAACCGCTCCTCGACGGTCGCCCGGCCGCTCACGTACTTGCTGACCGCGGCCTGGGTCACCCCGAGCCGGTCGGCCACCTCCTGCTGGGTGAGCCCGCGGTCGTGGAGCCGAGTCGCGAGCATCGCCCGGACGGTCGGCAGGAGCCGCTCGACGACGATCTCGCTCGGCAGCACCAGCGGCATGCACACACCCCGGCCCGGCGTCGTTTATAAGTGCCTGGCTCTGTATAACTCGGTAGTACAATCAAGTTTTATGACGGGTCGGGGTGTAGTCGGCTCCATGACCACACCGGGCGAGGACCGATGGTGAGCACTGACGCCGCGCTCGGGCTGACGGCGGCCACGCTCGTCGTCCTCACCGTGTCCGGGCTCTGGTACTCGCGGAGCCGGGTCGGGTCGGTCGAAGACTTCATCAGCGCCCGCGACTCGGCGGGACCGGGCGCGACGACGGCGACCCTGGTCGCGTCCGTGATGGGGGTGTGGATACTGCTCACGCCGGCCGAGGCGGGGGCGGCGTTCGGGGGCGTCGCCGCGGTGGCCGGCTACGCCGTCGGCGAGGCGCTCCCCATGCTCGCGTTCGCGAAACTCGGACCGCGCATCCGCGAACTGATCCCCGAGGGTCACTCGCTGACCGAGTACACCCTCGTGCGGTACGGCCCGGCGATGTACGTGTTCGTCCTGCTGGTGAGCCTCCTGTACATGTTCGTCTTCCTCTCCGCCGAGTTGACGGGCATCACGAGCGCGCTCGAACTGGTCGCCGGCGTCCCCCGGTGGCAGACCGCCTCGCTCGTCGGCGGCGCGGTCCTCGTCTACACCGCGTACGGCGGGCTCCGCGCGAGCATCTTCACCGACGCCGTCCAGGTGCTGTTCGTCCTCCCACTGCTGGCCCTGAGCGCGGTCGGGGCGGTGCTCGTTCTGGGTGGACCCGGTACGGTCCACGCGCAGGTGGCCGCCGCCGATCCGTCGCTGCTCGATCCGACGTTCTTCACCGGCCTGCGGTTCGGCTTCTGGGTCGCCATCGCCATCCTGGGTGCGGAACTGATCAACCAGACGTGGTGGCAGCGGACCTACGCCGCCCGCGACGCCGAGACCCTTCGTCGAGGGTTCCGGACCGCCGCCGTGGTCAACCTCCTCGTCGTCCTCGTCGCCGGGCTGTTCGGCGTCGTCGCGCGCGGGTACGTCGACGTCGTCACCGACCCCGCGAGCGACGCCTACAACGCCAGCGTCGCCTTCTTCCTGCTACTGAACGAGGCGTTCCCCGAGCCTCTCGTCCTCGCCGTGGTCCTGCTGGCACTCCTGCTCGTGACCAGCACCGCCGATACCCTGTTCAACGCGATGGCGAGCGTCGTCACCGCCGACCTCCCGCGCCTGCTCGACGCTCCGACCGACCGGACGCTCACGATGGGTGCCCGGGGGCTCACCGTGATCGCCGCGCTCGCCGCCGTCTACGTGAGCCTGCGCGCCCGGAGCGTCCTCAGACTGTTCCTGCTCGCGGACCTGCTCGGCGCCGCCGTGATGGTCCCCCTGTTCTACGGGCTCTACTCCGAGCGGGCGTCCGGCGGCGGCGTCCTCCTCTCGAGTGTCGTGGGACTCGCCGTCGGACTGGTGTACTTCCCGAACCCGCTCGTCCGGTCGGTGCTCGCGGGGTTGCCGGGAGTGGGATCGGCGCTCCCCGCTCCGGACTTCCTGTACGCGTTCGTCGGGGCGGCGGCCGTCTCGGCGGCGCTGACCGTCCTCACCGCCCGACTCTCCAACGCCAGGTTCGACCTGGAGCGGCTGTCCCGGGAGATCCGCCGGCTGGACGAGCTACCGACCGCGGACGGCGGGGAGACGGACGACTGATACGGACGGTCGTCGTCCGGTACCGGATCTCGACACCCGGAAGTGCCGAAATCGTACGGGGGCACGGCCGACGGCATACCGCTCTCGGTCACGGGCGTACGACGTCGCGATGCCCCGGGTCGCTCCCCCCGCGTGCGGCGTCTCGCCCCTCCGGTGCCGAGGTTCATCTGGTGGTACCACCAGGTGGCAAGATTTTTCACCCGCGGTTCGAAAGGCGGGGCGTATGAGCGCGGACGCCGGACGCTACGACGTGAGGGCCGTGACCGAGGGACGCCTGGGTACGTACCTCTCGGAGATGGGTCCCTCGTGGGTGGCCGGTGCGGTCGCGGCCGGTCCGGCGACGATGGCGAGCGTCGTCACGGCGGGCGCGACGTTCGGCTACGCGCTGCTCTGGGTCGTGGTGCTGTCGGCGGTCCTCGGGGCGACCGCACAGTACCTCGCGATGCGGCTCGGCCTGTTCACCGAGGCGGGCATCGTCTCGGTCGTCGAGCGGCACCTCGGCGAGGGGTGGGCGTGGATACTGGTGGTCGACACGGTGCTGGCGGCGGGGCTCGCACAGCTGGTCATCATGAAGGGACTCGCAGACGTGAGCGCCACGATCACGGGTGTGGACGCGCGGGTCTGGGGCGTCCTCTGGGCCGTGATCCTCGCGCTCGGGCTGGCCGGGCGGGGCTACCGGTTCGTCGAACTCCTCGCGAAGCTCCTCGTGAGCGCTGTCGTACTCGCCTTCCTCGCCTCGCTGTTCGTCGTCCCGATCGACCCGGCGAGCGCCGCGACGGGGCTCGTCCCCCGGGTCCCCGCGGGGGTCGACGGGGCACTCGTCGCCGCGGGCGTCCTCGGTGGCGCCGTCCACGTCACGCTGATCACGATGCACTCCTACACCATGCGGGCGCGGGACTGGACGAGCCGTGAGTACGGGCTCGCGACGTTCGACGTGGGGTCGTCGATGCTCGTCGCGTTCGGGGTGTATAGCCTCGCGATCTTCCTCGTCGCGGCGGGGGTGCTCCACTCCCCGGAGGTCGAGGCCGGCGGACTCACGGCGGTGGCGGCCGCACAGGCGCTCGGGCCGCTGGTCGGGCCGAACGCGAAGTGGCTCTTCCTCCTCGGGCTGTGGGGTGCCGCGGTGTCGACGCTCGGCGGCAACACGGTCGTCCCGCCCTATCTCGTGGCCGACAAGCTGGGCTGGGACACCGAGGTCTCCGACGCGCGATATCGAGGCCTGCTCGTCGCGGTGGCGCTGCTCTCGGCGCTGGGCGCGTTCGTCGGCGGGGCGTTCTTCCCCCTGCTCGTGCTGGTGCTCGCCTTCGGGCTCGTCGGCACGCCGTTCGCCATCGCCGTCGTCCTCTACCTCCTCAACAGCGAGGCGGTCCCGGAGCCGAACTCGCTCCCCGCGAACCTCGGCGGGGTCGCCCTCCTCGCGGTTACGACCGTGCTCGCCGGGAACTTCGTCCGCACCCGGGCGCTCCCCGACCTCGGCGACCCGCTCCCGACGTTCGTCGCCGCCTTCGCGGCCGTCCTCGGCGTCGCGACGCTGGTGCTGGTCGGGAAGTACGCTCGCGAGACGCTCGGCGGGGCGACGGCATGACCGGCCGCGACGCCGGTCCCGACGCCGGGACGACCGTCACCGATGTCGAGCCCGATGCTGCCGTCGACGACGACCTCCCCTTCCCGCTCTCGGGGACGACGCTGATCGTGGGTCCCTCGAACGTCGGAAAGACCCGCCTGACTGCCCGTGCGCTCGACGCGTGGGCCGATGCCCGGGGACCCGACGGCGTCGTCGTCCTCGACTTCGCTCCCGAGTTCGAGCGCGACGGGCGGGTGCTCGGCGGCCGGCTCTCCCGGTTCGGTCCCCTCCCGGACGGCGTGTGGACGGGCGTGGTCGACACCCACGCGCCCCGCGCCGAGAGCGAGACGGCGGCCGAGGCCGTCCGGCTGGCCGGGGAGAACGCGGCCCGGGCCCGCGAAGTCCTGGACGGGCTCCCCGACCGGCCCCGGGCGGCGTTCGTCAACGACGCCACCATTCCGTTCCAGCACGAGCGCGGCGACCCCGAGCGGCTCGCGGACTACTGCGACCGGGCCGATACCGCGGTGCTGAACGCCTTCGAGAGCGACGAACTCGGGACCGACGATCCCGTCTCGCGGCGCGAGCGGGAGGTCCTCACGGTGTTCCGGGAGTGGGCCGATCGAGTCGTCCGGCTCGGGTGACCGTACCGGGGACAGCGAGAAGCGAGCGGTCAGATTCCGGTGCTCAGAGCGTGAACCGCCTGACCGTCGTGGTCGCCCGCTCGAGGTCCCGCTCGGCGGCGGCGGCCGCGACGACGGTGTTCTCCCCGTAGGCCATCCCCAGTTCGTGTTCGAACTCGCCGTCGTCGGGCTCGACGAGGACGGCGTCCGTGGGGGTCTTCATCGCTACCAGGGCGCCCGTCGTCTCGCCCGAGAAGACGATCCGGTCGCCCCGGAACCGGGTGTCGACCCGGAGTGCCGGGCTCCGCTCGCGCTCGTGGACCCGCCGTTCGAGGTAGCGCGCGCTGACGAACGCGGGGGTCCCGACGGGTTCGCCCGCGTCGATGCCGTGAGCCAGGCGGACGTACTGGGCCATCGACCACGCGAGTGGCGTCGCCGCGCCCGTCCCCTCCCCGAGCATCCAGCCGTAGTCGGTGCCGTACTCGCGGTCCCACACCTGCTCGGGGAGCATCCGCCCGGAGTTGGCGAACCGCTGCATCGTTTCGAGGAGCGCCCGCGGGGAGAGGGCCTCGTCAACCGCCTCGCCGCCGGCGTCCTCTGCGTCGTTCAGCAGCTCGTACTCCCCGCGCTCGCCGGTGAGCAGCGGCCACAGTCGCCCCTTCCCGAACGCCTCGGGAGTCCAGGGGCCGCCCTGGTCGCCGCGCTCGCGCTCGCCGTAGCCGTCGCCGTTGTACCGGTAGAACGCCACGCCCTGCGGGAGGTCGACTCGAAGCGTCCCATCGACCTCTGCCAACGAGTTGCGCACCACGGGGTCGTCGGGGGGCTTGATGCCCAGCCGCACCAGTTCGAGGAACCCCGGGTCGACGACGTTCCGCTCGTCGAGCGTCGGCCCGCCGTTGGCGAGGGTCCGCTCGCGACCCGCATCGGGGTCGCCGTCCCGGGTGACCCGGACGTAGTAGGGTGTCGCCCCGTGTCGCTCCGTCCCCGTCGAGGTCGCGGTCCAGCCCTCGACCTCGTTCGTCCACCGATCGGCCAGCGCGAGCCAGACGAGCGCGTCGGCCCCGTGGCCGGTCTCGATGGCGAGTTTCCCGGCACAGGCGAGCCCGGCGATCTCGGCGGCGATGCTGGATGGGGAGTAGCCCGACTCCTCCTCCCAGCGCTCCTGGGCCGTCGCGGGGCCGTTGTGCGCGACGTAGTCGGCCGACCGGCGGACGTTCGCGTACCCGTAACCGACGTCGTCGAAGCCGATCCCGCGCTCGTGGAGCCGGCAGGCCATCACCTGCGGGAACGAGACGTTGTCCATCTGTTCGCCGCCCCAGCGCGGGTAGCCGTTGACGTAGCCGTTCTGCGGAACGAACCCACCGTCGTCCTGCTGGTGTGCGTAGAGGAACTCGAGCAGGTCGGCGGCCGCCTCGACGGCACCCGCCGCGTCGAGGGCGGTGAACGTCTGGTAGAGGTCCCGCGGCCAGACGAAGTTGTAGCCACAGCCGGTGCCGACCTCGTCGGCGACCGTCTCGCCCCACGGCACGGAGGGCGAGGCGATGGCCGCCCCCTCGAACGTCTTGTCCTCGACGGCCCGCAGGCTCATCAGCGCCGCCCGGTACTGGTTCGCGAGGTCGGGGTCGTCCGCGACCGACGCCGGGAGCGGCCGGTCGTCGAGGAACGCCCGCCAGCTCCCGCAGTAGGCCTCGCGGACGGCGTCGTAGCCCCGTGCGAGCGCCCCCCGTGCCTCGCCGAGCGCCGCGGCCGTGTCGCCCGTCCCCGCCAGCCCGAGCGCCACCTCCGTCCGGAGCGCCGTGCCGGTGCCGAGCCGGCCGACGAGGACGACGTGTTCGGCGTCGACGCGGCCCCGGGTCTCCGGGAGCGGCCCGTCCGAGAACACCTCGGCGAGGTGGTCCCCGCCGGCGACGCCGGCGGTCGCCCAGTCGAAGCGGTCCGCCGCCGCGAGCGCGACGGCGACCGAGTAGCCCTCGCCGTCCTCGTCGACGAGCAGCGGCGCGACCGGCTCGCCCGTGTAGGCGCCGGCGTCCCGGACGGCGAGGTGATGTTCGCCCGGTTCGCCGAGACGGAGCCCGCGGTCGCGCTCGCCCGGGGTCCGGGGTGCGGTGTCGGCCACCGCGAACAGCTCGTAGGCGTTCCCGTCGTGGGCGTCGAACCCGACGTCGGCGACGACCGCGTCGTGGGTCGGGTCGGCGGCGTACTCGACGGTGAGCGTCCACTCGTGGCCGTGGCCGTCGTCGGTCTCCGTGACGACGTGCTCGAACAGGAGCGCGTCGTCGGCCGCGGCCTCGACCCGGCGGTCGACCGAACCGTCTCCCTCTCCCGGCCGCGTCCCCTCGTGGGTCCTGACGAGGTACCCCTCCTCCGGGCACCTGACGAGGAAGTCGAGCGTCCGGAGGTTCATCAGATCGACCCGGGGGTATCGGAGCTCGGTCAGCGCCCCCTCGGTGAGCGTGAACCAGACGCGGGAGGGGTCGGCCTCGCCGTGGTCGGCGACGGTGCCCACGCCGAACTTCTCGCCGGTGGTCCAGTGGAGGCGCTCCTCTGGGGCGGCCGGCGTCGCCAGCGTCGGCAGCGCGTCGTGCGCCCCGAGCAGGGCGGTCGTCCGGAGCCGGAGGGCGTGGGCCACCCCGAGCGGGGTCGCCCCGTCGAGCGTGCCGTCGTCGAAGACCCCTGCCGCGAGGTAGCCCGCGTCCGTACAGAGCGGTCCGTCCTGGCCCAGCAGCCCGTAGAGGTTCCCGGCCCGCTCGAAGAACGCCTCGCCGCTCCGACCGTAGCCCTTCAGCAGTTCGCCCAGCCGTGCCGCCCCCACGGCCCCCATCGCCGTCGAGAGCGACCGGACCGTCCCGGCCGCCTGCTCGGTCCCCTCGGCCCGCCAGCGGTCCCCCTCGTAACGGGCGAGCCCCGCCACCGGGCTCTCCCGCGGGTTCCGGTAGAGCCCGTTGAGGAGCGACCCGGCGTGCTCGGCCAGCCGGTCGAGGTCGGTCTCCGAGAGCGCCTTCCCCTCGAGCGAGGCGTACTCCCGGAGGGCGTCGACGAGAGCGAACGTCGACGCGTCGAGTCGCGAGTCCCGGACCCCGTCGTCCAGCCGGAGGGCGTAGAAGCCGAACTCCTCGTCCCAGAGCCGCTCCAGCCCCTCGTAGACGCGCTCGGCACCCTCGCGTGCCCTCCCGGCCAACCCGTCCGCGTCCTCCGGGATGGGTGCCCTGGCGACCGCCGCGTACGCGCGGAGGTAGGTCGCCGCCGTGTGGGCGAACTGCCCCAGCATGTCCTCCCAGACGTTCAGGCCGGGCTCGGGGAGGCCGTCGCCGTCGAGCGAGTCGTCCATCGCGGCGACCGCTGCCTCGACCGTTCCGCGTATCTCCCCGGTCAGGTCGGCCGGGAGTTCGGCGCGTCGCTCCCGCAAGAGCGTCGCCAGGAACGCCACCGTCCGGGCGGTCAGGTCGCCCCGGTGCTCGCCGGAGTCGACGCCCTCGACCGTCGCGTTCGCCCATCCGGGCGCGAGCGACCCGTCCGAGGCCCAGACCCGGTGGGGCCAGGTGCCGTTCGCCAGCTGGGTGTCGCAGTAGAACCGCGCGCTCTCGGCGAGTTCGCGATCGACGTCGAGGCCGAGACCGTCCGCCGCCGCGAGCAGGCACCCCGAGATCCCGGCGTCCTCGCCGACCCAGGTGTAGCCGTAGCCGCCGGAGTTCACGGTGAACGGGTCGGACTCCGGGGCGGCGATGCGTGCCCCGGTCGGGGCCCGGAGCAGGCCGAGGACCCGCCGGTCGGCCTCGACCAGCGCCGACCGTGGCGCCCCGGCCGGGACGTCGACGCCGGTGTACTCGCGGGCCGCCCCTCGGAGGTCGTCGGCGGTCCGGTAGGTCGTGGCGCAGTCCCGGAGGTCCGCGAGCGCCGTCTCCCGGTCTATCTCGCCGTGATCCGAGAGCTGCGTGACGAGCGTCGTCCGGGCGGCCCGCCCGACCCGTTCCAGCGGGGCGGTCACCAGCACGTCCCCCGAGAGGTGGGTGTCCTCGTACCGGTCGAGCGTCGCGTCCCGGGGCAAATCGATGGGGTCCTCGGCGAGTATCTCCCCGAACCGCTCCGGCACCTGCCCCTCGACTCGGTCGAGGCCGGTCGAGGCCGTCACGTAGTCGTGCTCGCGGCGGTGGAACACCTCGACGGCCTTGCTCCCGTCCGGGCCACCCGCCTCGTGGATCAGCCGACCGACGCGTGCCTCCTGCCCCTCCGGCGCCAGGGTCAGGAACGCCACGAGGTGGGCCTCGGCGGGCACCTCCCCGCGGAGTTCGACGTGCGTGACGTGGGCCCGCCCGAGCGTGAGGTCGTACTGGTGGACGGTGAACGCCCCCACGTCGTACTCCGTCTCCACGAGGTTCGTGTCGCGGTAGTAGTGCTGGCGGATGGTGTCGAGGCTGTCGAACCAGTCGGTCCGGTTGCGCACACTGATGCCCAGCCGCGACCGGTCGACCCCGTACAGCCCCGAGAGGGGGGACGAGAAGTCCCCGAGGCTCCCCGACGGGTCGACGCGGACCAGCCGGTCCCCGTACCCGGAGAAGGCCCCGTCGACCGTCCGCCGCTCCCCGGGGTACCGCCGGCCCTCCGAACGGTCGCGCTTGTAGTCGTTGAGCGCGGTTCGCAACCGCATACCCGACGGTGTGATCCACCACGTATAGTAGTATTGCGCACCGCGTCCGCGTGCGAGCCGTGCGCCGCGGCGGACGGTACAAATAAGTGGCACAGGTCCACCGTTCGGGTATGAGCGAGTCAGCGGACGCCGACGGGGACGGGGGTGCCGACTCGGTCGACTTCGACATGAGCATCGTCGACGGGCGGACCGAGATCCGGGTCTCGGGCGACCGCGACACCGCGGTCATCGTCAGGTCCGCGTCCGGCGAGCACATCTACCTGCCGCCGGAGGACTTCGAGCGGCCGCCCGGGAACGGCCGTCGGACCCCCTACGAGAGTCCCTACGACCCCGGGAGCGGCGTCGGGGACACGCCCTACCGGAGCGCCGGGTCGCCCCCGGTGACCGGTCTGGAACCGACCGCCGACGGCTACCGCATCGTCCACCCCGAGTCGGTGACGGACGTGCGGTTCCTGCGGTGATCCGCCGGTAGCGGTCCGGAGCTACCGCCGTCCGCCGGGCGCCTACGCCCCGTCCTCCTCGAGCACGCGTTCGTAGAACTCGACGTGCTCCTGGCCGACCTGCTCCCAGGTCCGGACCTCGTACTCGATGGGGGAGTCCATCGCGAGCGCGCGCTCGATGCCCTCGACGATGGAGTCCGAATCCGGCTCGACCTCGATGACACAGTCCTCCGGGAGCAGTTCGGCGGCTCCGCTCTCGCAGGCCACGACGCGGGTCCCGACCGACAGTGCCTCGACGATGGTGATGCCGAACGGCTCGGAGAGCGACGAGGAGACGAACAGGTCCGCGCTGGCGTAGTAGTCCCCGAGCTCCTCCTGGGGGACGTAGCCGGCGAAGACGACCCGGTCCTCGATGCCCAGGAGCTCCGTGAACCGCTTCAGCTGGTCGGTGAGGTGGCCCGTCCCCCCCAGGACGAGCGTCACGTCCTCGCGCCCGAGCTTCGAGACCGCATAGAGGAGGTGCGAGATGCCCTTCTGGTCGGTGTGTCGCCCGACGAAGAACAGCATCTCCCCGTCGATGTCGTGCTCCGTCTTGATGTCCCGGCCCGTGGGCTCGACCGAGGAGAAGCCGTTGTAGATGACCGTCGCGTCGACCCCGTACTCCCGTTTTATTCTCTCTCGCGTGAACTCGCTCACCGCGATCAGGTGGTCCGAGCGGTTCGCAACGCGCTGTTCGGTCTCGACCTCCCGCTCGGGGGGGTTGACGTTCCGGTCCGAGGACAGCGAGTGGAAGGTGGTGATCCACTCGACGTCGTGGTCCATCTGCACCCGCGAGCCCGGGCTGTAGCCGAACCAGTCGTGCGTGTGGACGATGTCGGCGTCCCCCGCCCGCTCGGCGAACTCGTCGGCGAGCCGCCCGATCCGCGTGACGATGTCGCCCTTCCCGGTCGGCACGCCGTGGATCCCCTCGCGGCCCTCGGGGGTGTACTCGGTCGGCAGCACCAGCTCGATCTCCACGTCGTCCCTGGCGCGAAACACCTCGAAAAGCTCCGCGACCGCCGTGTCGAGACCCCCGGTTATCTTCGGGGGGAAGCCCCAGCCGAGCATCAGCACCTTGGGAGCCATCTCGACGGTGTCGTGTCGGGCAATGCAGCGGAATCGGTTAAATAGGTTCGTGTCGCAGCCCCGGCCCGGGAGTACGCTCGCCGCGTCCCGACGCCCGTTCGTTCGGGGTTCGCGCCGTCGGCCACGGGCACACTCCGGAATATTGATAACGCTCAGGAGGGTACTGGAAGGTGCCTGCGAACGGACGCGGGTGAACGTCCCAGTCCCATGGGGTAGTGGCCAATCCTGTTGCCTTCTGGGGGCAACGACCCAGGTTCGAATCCTGGTGGGACTATAACCAAAACGGTTCGAATCCGTCTCCTACATTTTCCCATCTGTCTCCAACCACTCGGCACGTCTTCGCAGCAGCGGAGGGTGCGAACCTCGTCGTCCATCTCGGTGAGCCAACCCACTTACCGCCAGAACCCCGCTATGTGAATATGGGACGATTCGAGGTCAAGTGCGTCGATATAGACTATGGCTCGCAGTTCGATGATTGCCGCTGTATCGAACGGATAGGGTTTCCTGCCCAGGAGGGACAGAGGGTGACCCGAACACCGGCCCAGGTCTACGAGATGGTCGAAGAAGAGGGCCACACGGTTATCGTGGTGTACAGGGACAGCCAGATGGAGGTAGTCGGCGCAACTCATGGAACCAGCAAGTACGTCCGGACTGAGCCGAACGATACCGACGAGGATAATCTGTTGAAACAGCCGAGCTGCTGAACGGGTGTGAACACTAAACATACACGCCCGGAGTTCCCGATGGCTGTTTCACTCACCCGTTCGGTCGTCTCGTATACCGTCGGACAGAGGCTTTGATAGATTCGACCGGTGGCGTATCCCCGGTCGAGAGTATCAACCGTTCTGTCCGACGGTATCGTTTCTGAAGCATGTTGACGGAGTTCCCGCACACGGCGGGTGTATTCACTGTTGATTCGGAACCGACGTCCCGTCTCCCTCGGCTCTCCGCTCACTCCCCCGGCCTGACGTACTCGGCGTCCGCCGGGGCGTCCTCCTCGGGCAGTTCGACGACGACTGTCGAGGAGAGTCTGTTGAACAGGCGGACGTACTCGTCCTCTATGAACAGCCAGCCGACCAGCACGTCCAGGGGCAGCAGGAACGCCCTCCCGAAGCTCTCTACCGCCGCCGTCGCGTAGTCGATCGCCTCACCCCGTTGGTCGGTCACCGCGATCTTCATGACGATCTTCCCGGCTGACTGTCCCCGGTACCCTTCGAGCGCCGTCCAGTAGATCCAGAGCCCGAGGCCGTTCACGCCGAGGATCGGTGCCGATAGCGAGAGGCTCACGGTCAGCACCGAGAACGCCCCGGCGGCCTCCCCGAACACCGAGAGGACTGCCCCGACGAGGACCACGTCGATCAGCCACGCGAGGAAGCGGTCGTCCCCGGAGGCGAGGTGGACGGTCCGCCGTTCGGCCTCGCTCGCCCCCCGCCCGTTCCGGCGTCCGTGCCGTCGTCCTCCCCACTCACTCCTCGTCCCCGCCGGAGAGGTCGACGCCCCCGCCGGACTCGAGTTCGAGGTCGCGGGCGAGTTCCCGCCCCACCTCCGAGACGATTCGCTTCTCGGCGGACACCTGGTGGGCGTGGGTCCCCTCGAGCTCGCAGATCTTCGCCGCCCACGGTGCGATGCCGTCCGCGCCCGCCGCCGTGAGCTCCTGGTGGGTCAGCACCTTCAGGTAGGTCGTGACGTTGATGCCGCCGCTGTACTTCGCCACCTCCAGCGTCGGCAGGGTGTGGTTCGTCCCGACGGCCTTGTCCCCGAACACCACCGGCGCGTGGTGCCCGAGGAACAGCGAGCCGTAGTTGTGGAGGTCCCCGATGAGCGCCCGCGGGTCGTCGGTCATCACCTGGAGGTGCTCCGGTGCCCAGTCGTTGGCGACCTCGGCGGCCTCCGCGAGGTCCTCGACGAGGACGACCTCGCCGTTCTCCGCCCAGGACTCCCGTGCCACCTCTTCCGTGCGGAGGGACGGCAGCTGTTCGTGCAGCGCGTCGACGGCAGCGTCGGCGAGTTCGCGGTCTGTGGCGACGAGCGCCGCCCGCGAGCGCGGATCGTGTTCGGCCTGTGCGAGCAGGTCCGCCGCTACCATCTCGGGGTCGGCCGTCGCGTCGGCGATGATCAGCACTTCGGTGGGGCCGGCGAGGAAGTCGATGCCGACGTGGCCGTAGACCTGGCGTTTCGCCTCGATGACGAAGACGTTTCCGGGGCCCGTGACCTTCTCGGCGGCCGGAACCGTCTCGGTGCCGTAGGCCATCGCGGCGATGGCCTGTGCCCCGCCGGCGACGTAGATCTCGTCGGCGCCGGCCCGGTCTATCGCGTACAGCTGGGCGGGCTGGACGGAGCCGTCGGCCTGCGGGGGCGCACACGCGACGACCGTATCGACACCGGCGATGACCGCCGGGACGATGGTCATCGCCGGTGCCGCCACGAGCGGCTTCCGGCCGCCGGGGACGTACACGCCCGCCTTCTCGATGGGGACCAGCCGCGTCCCGAGGGTCACGCCGTCCTCGAACTCCCGCTCGAACCCCTCCAGGTGCGAGAACTGCTCCTCGTGGAACGCCCGGACGTTCTCGACGGTGTTGTCGACGGTCCGCCGCTCTGCGTCGGAAAGTTCCTCGGACGCCACCTCGATCTCCTCGTCGCTGACCCGGAGGTCCTCTCGCTCGACGTCGTCGAACCGCCGCGTGAGTTCGCGGACTCCCGCGTCACCCTCCTCCCGGACGGTGTCCACGATCTCCCTGACTGACTCGGTCACGTCCTGCGGGATCTCGAGCGAGGCGTCCGCCGCCGATTTGAGGTACTCGGCCATGTGTCCGCGGTTCTCGCCGGGCAGGTAAAAAGGTCGCTCGCCCCGATGCATATCCAATGATATTCGTACTCCTCCCACGTACGGCGCCTCATCACAGATGGTCTCACAGCGTGCGAGCGAGGTGACCCCGTTCATCGCGATGGACGTGCTGGAGCGGGCGAACGAGATGGACGACGTGGTCCACCTGGAGGTGGGCGAGCCGGACTTCTCGCCGCCGGAGACGGTGACGGAGACCGCCGTGGAGTCCCTCCGGGCCGGCAACACGAACTACACGTCGGCGCGGGGCAAGCCCGACCTCCGGCGGGCCGTCGCCGATCGCTACGACCGCGAGTACGGCGTCGACGTCGACCCCGGGCGGATCGTCGTCACGCCGGGGTCCTCGCCCGGACTGTTCCTGGCGATGGCGGCGGCCGTCGACCCCGGCGAGGAGGTCGTACTCACCGACCCGCACTACGCGTGCTACCCGAACTTCGTGCGGGTGGTCGGCGGCCGGGTACGGACGGTCCCGCTGTACGCCGAGGACGGCTTCCGTCCTCGCGTCTCCGCGTTCGACGCGACGGTCGAGGAGCGAACGCGGGCCCTGCTGCTCAACTCCCCCGCGAACCCCACGGGCGCGGTGATGGACGGCGACACGCTCGCATCGCTGGTGGACCTCGCCGACGCGAACGACGCGACCGTGATCGCCGACGAGGTGTACCACGGGCTCTCCTACGGCGCCGAGGAACACACCGTCCTCGAGTACACGGACGAGGCGTTCGTCCTCGACGGCTTCTCGAAGCGGTACGCGATGACGGGCTGGCGGCTCGGCTGGATGGTCGTCCCCCCCGGGTACGTCGATGCCGTCAATCGACTGGCACAGAACACCCTCATCTGCGCGCCGAACTTCGTCCAGGACGCCGGCGTCACCGCTCTGGGCACGCCCCCCGACCGGCTGGAGGCGATACGGGAGACCTACCGCGAGCGTCGCGACCTGCTGGTCGACGCCGTCGAGGACTGGGGGATGGACCTCGGGTACACGCCCGGGGGTGCCTACTACCTGCTCGCGGACGTGACCGACCTCCCGGGCGACGCGCTCGACGTCGCCGACCTCCTGCTGGAGGAGGCGGGCGTCGCCGTCACTCCGGGGATGGACTTCGGCGACCGTGCCGCGGACTACGTCCGGCTCTCCTACGCGACCGACGTCGGGGCCATCGAGGCGGCCATCGCCCGGATCGAGCGGGTGCTGGAGACGGTCGAGCGAATCTGATGCGGTCGGTCATGGGTCGATGGGCGCCTCGGCTATCGGCGTGTGCTCGTCGACGGTCCCCAGGAGGTCGAGTTCCGCGAGCCGTCCCCGCGAGGGCCGTCCGTCCGCCCCCCAGCCCCGGACCGCGTAGTAGCGTTCCAGGGTCTCCTCGAAGGTCTCGGGGTCGAGGGCGTCCTCGCCCCCGGTGTCGAGCCCGGCGGGGAGCGTGTCGTCGGTGCGGTCGAACCCCTCGCGGACGTTGAACAGGCGGACGAGGTTCCAGATCCGCTCGCCCGTCACCCGGAGGTCGTCGTCGTGCGGGTGGCCGACGGCGTCGAGCCACGCGACGCCGTGGTCGGCGAGTACCTCGCCGACGAAGTCGTCGGCGACGAGGCTCCACCGTATCGAGCGGGCGTCCTGGGCCTCGACGACGGCCGCAGCGGTTTCCGTCGGACTCCACTCCTCGAACACCTCGCGCTCGACGGGACGAGCTCTCCGATGACAGGCACCGCGGTCGCTGGTCGCGTACGCTAGCGCCATGCTCGCGGCCCCGCGGGGGTCGTAGGCGGGCAACGTCATGTCCTTGACCGTCGGGACGAGGGCCGTGCCCCCGAGTCGGGTGGCGGCGGCCGCGACGCCCTCGGCGAGCGCGTCGCCGACCGCCGTCGACCGGGTCGCCACCTCGCGGAGCAGTTCGCGGGCGCCCTCGGGGTCGTCGAACTCGACCCCGCGGTCGATCATACCCGCTTCGGCGGCGCGTATGGCCCACGCGACGGCGTTGCCGGCGCTGATGAGGTCGACCCCGAGTCGGTTGCACCGCTCGCCCAACTCGGCGGCGGCGTCGAACTCCTCGAGGCCGAGGCCCGCCCCGAGCGTCATCGCCGTGGCTCCACGGGGAACCGTCTCGCCGGCCGGCGTGTCGACCCGGACGTCGCCGGGAAGGTCGCCGTCGGACTCGCGGCCGCTTGCGGCCTCGCGGGCCGCCTCGACGCCGATCCCGTCCACCCCGTCGAAGCCGCGCTCCTGCCAGCCACGGGCCGCGAGCACGCCCGCTTCGTCGGCGAAGTCCACCGTCTCGAGGGTCCCGCTGGCGGCCAGCCACCGACCGGTGTCGGTCCCGTGGAACGCCTCGGTATCGCGTTCGTTGAGCGCCGCGAGCGCGGCGGGCACCTCCGGCGGGTCGTCCTCGGCGACGACGGCCTTCAGCCGTTTCGAGCCCATCACCGCCCCGGCCCCACCCCGACCCGCGTGGTGCTCGGTCCGGTCCGAGGCGATGGTGGCGTACGAGACCCGGTTCTCGCCGGCGGGGCCGATGCACGCGACGACGCCGTCGTACGCGGCACACGTCTCGGCGGCGTCGGCCCCCCAGGTGTCTGCCGGTTCGATGCGGGCCTCGCCGCCCGAAACGACGAGCCGTACCGGCCCCTCGGCCCGGCCCGACACGAGGAGCCCGAGGTGCTCGCCGAGCGACCCGCGGAGCGCCCCGGGGAACCGCCCGCCGCTGTACGAGTCGAGGAACGTACCCGTCAGCGGGGACTTCGTCACCGCGGCGTAGCGCCCCTCGCCCGGGAGCGCCCCCGAGAGCGGGCCGAGCATGAACAGCAGCGGGTTCTCGGGGGCGAGGGGGTCCGTCCCCGGGTCGAGCTCCTCGTAGAGGTACCGCGCCCCGAGCCCCTTGCCGCCGACGTAGTTCCGGCGCCAGGCGCCGGGAATCGGCTCGCTCTCGACCGCCCCGGCCGACAGGTCGACGCGAAGCAGCCGGTCGGGGACCTCGGGTGTCATCTGGTCGTACCTGGGGGGTTTCCGCCAAAAACGTTGTCGAACGGGGAGGACGAGACGGCCGACCCCGCTCGCACACACCGGGGACAGCCTCATGGCCGCTCCCGCCGGACGGGAGGTATGACCGATAACGAGGGAGCACTACCCTCGGAGACCGCAGTGGGGCGGGCGGGCCTGGTCGTGAACGACCTCGATTCGGTGAGCGGGTTCTACCGCGACGTCGTCGGCCTCGCAGTCCGGGCCCGCGAGGGTGGACGGGCGACGCTCGGGGCCGGCGGCGAGCCGCTGCTCGAACTGACCGCCGACCCGGACGCCCCCGACCGATCCGGACGGGGCGCCGGGCTGTTCCACACCGCGTTCCGGGTCCCCTCGCGGTCGGCGCTCGGGGACGCGCTCGTCCGTATCGAGAGGGAGTGGGAGCTGACCGGGGCCTCGGACCACCACGTCAGCGAGGCGCTCTACCTCGACGACCCCGAGGGGAACGGCGTGGAGGTGTACCGCGACCGGCCGCGGGCGGAGTGGCCGACCGACGAGGACGGCCGCGTGGAGATGGACACGCTCCCGCTCGACGTCGAGGCGCTCGCCGCCGATGCCGGGGGCGAACCGTCGGCTCCGCCGGGGACGGACGTCGGTCACGTCCACCTCGAAGTGTCGGATCTCTCCGTCGCCCGGCAGTTCTACGCGGGGACGCTCGGGATGAACGTCCGCCAAGAGTGGGGGCCGGACGCGCTGTTCGTCGCCGCCGGCGACTACCACCACCACGTCGGGCTGAACGCCTGGAACCGCCGATCGGAGCCACGGGCGGGACGCGGGCTCGACTGGTTCGAACTTGTCCTCCCCGACGAGGCGTCACTGGAGGCCGTCCGGGAGCGGTTCGAGGACGGCGGCGTAGAGGTGATGCCGGCGGAGGAGGGATCGACCGACGGGGAGACGTCCGACGGAGGGTTCGAGCTGCGCGACCCCGACGGGATACCGGTCCGTCTCCGGGTCGGAGCGGAGTAGCCCCCGGAATCCGGCGGCAGATCCCGCGGGGGGACCGATCCACCGGGGACATGGCGCGAGGGACTCGGGAAGCGAACGAGGTTTGGGCAGTCGACACGTACGGGGAACATGAGCGAGGAAGCCGAGCGGGAACCCGTCACCGCCGACCTGCCAGACAGCCCGTTCCACACGACCGGCACCGACCACGTCACCGTCTGGGGGAGCAACGCCGAGGACACCATCGCGTTCTACCGCGACCTGCTGGGGATGCCGCTGGTGCTGCGCCAGCCGAACCTGGACGACCCGTCCCAGACTCATCTGTTCTTCGACACGGGGGACGGCCGAATCCTGACGTTCTTCGTCGGCGACCGGGACTCCGCGAGCGGTCAGCGGACGCGGACCGGCGGCGTCCACCACCTCTGTTTCGGCGTCGACCCCGAGGGCTACGAGGCGGTGATGGCGGCGCTCGACGACGCCGGGAAGGAATACAGCGTCTTCGACCGCGGTATCTTCCACTCGATATACACCCGTGACAACAACGGGCTCGTCATCGAGCTCTCGACCGACAAGTACGACGTCCCGGACGACCGCCGGGGGGAGGTGCTGGCGACGGCACAGCGCATTCGGGAAGCGGACGGCGCCGACTACGCGAAGGACGAGCACCTCGCGGCGGCGCTGGAGGAGCTCGGCCTGGATGCGACGCCGTACGACCTGCCCGAGGCCGACAGCGGCACGGGCGGCGTGGAGTGATACGGACCGCTGTAGACCCGGCATACGGGCGACGACTCCGCATCAGCCCGCGACCCCGAACGTCTGGACGACGGAGAGCGCCGTCGGGACGAGCGACGCGAGCAGGAGTTCGCCGATCGAGGCGAGCCGGTAGGGCCACGTCGAGACCGACTCGGCGTTCCGTCGTCGCTTCTCGAGGAGATCGAGACCGGCGTCCACGTCGCCGTCCAGCTCGCCCTCGCGCCAGTCCCTGAACAGCGCCTCGTACTCGGCGTCGATCCGTCGAAGCCGCTCCTGTTTGGCCGCGGCGAGTGCGTCGTGGAGGAGCACGACCGGGGCGACGAAGATCAGGAGCCCGACGGCCACGAAGACGAGCACCGCGAGCGCGTAGAACAGGCCGATCCCCCGCTCCAGTCCGACGAAGAACCCGACGTAGACGACGAGGAGCGACAGCGCCGCGAACCAGTTGAGCCCGACGACGACGCCGAAGTCCGCGACCCGCGACAGCGTCGGCCGGGCGCTCGCCACGTCGACGAGGTCGAGCTCGGTGACCCGCCGGATGGTCACGGTGTGCCGGTAGAAGCAGTAGAGTGCCGTCACCGCGAAGAAGTGGAGGAACCCGACGTGGAGGTAGCCCGCGGGGAGCTCCGACCGGAACAGCCCGTAGACGACGGCCTGGACGGCGACGAACAGCAGGAACGGGACGTGGTCCCGCCCGTACAGGGCCTCGAGGTTCCGACCGACTACCGCGTCGTAGCGCTCGTCCGGGACGTCGAACGCCGGTCGTACCGCCGACCAGAGTTCGGCGTACCGCGCGCCCCACTGGCCGAGGAGGACGAGCGTGAACACGAGGCCGAGCGCGCTCAACTGGACGCCCGGGTCGGCGAGGAAGGAGTCCCACCGGTGCCAGTAGGGCAGGTCGAGCCAGACCACCTCGATCAGGTACTCGACACCGAGTATCGCGGCGCTCAGGAGGAGCGCCCGGAGGGCGATCCGCGACTGGCTCGACTCCGGGAAGGCCTGCGGAAGCCACCCCGGGTTCGCCCCTGGCTCCGCGTGGCGGCTCCTGCCGTGTATCCGCAGGCTCTCCGTGATCGACATGGGTACTCGGCCGAGCGAGTGGCCTGTTAACACGGAACTATGTGCTCCGGGGACATAACGGTACGCCTCCGTGTCGGACCGGCGGTCCCCCGTCGTGCGGGATCGTAGGCCCGGAGCGGTCACGAGAGACCGGTAGCCACGGGCCGCCGTTCAGGATATGTAGATCGCCGGCCGGTTCGGCCGGGCGCGGGCCGCGAGGTCCTCGCCGTCCTCGGCCCGGCGGACCGTCACCTCGGCACCGAACTCGTCCTCGAGGAGCCACCCCGCGGTCTCGAGGAGTTCGCGCTCGCGCTCGCCGTCGACGACGGGTTCGAGTCCGGGGCGGCGCTCGTCGAGGTCGGCCAGGAACGACGCGGCGGCCTCCGACCGGGGCACCGCGTCGCGCCCGAGGACGCCGTCGACCAGCGAGGCGTCGGGGTCGGTTTCTCGAGCGCGCTCGTAGGCTGCGTACTTCCAGTCCTGGGCGACGATGAGCTCGATGGATCCGGGGGCGTCGATGTCGACGACGTCGAGTATCTCGCGGACGTCACCGCGGGTCGAGCGGACGAGCTGTCGCTCCAGCCGGTGGTCCTCGGCGGGGCGCAGGGGCTTCGGCCAGTCGGCCGCGGCGACCAGCCCCGGCTCGTCGAGCAGGTGCCAGCACTCCTCGGCGAGGTAGGGGGCGAGCGGGGCGATCAGCGCCGAAAGCGTCCGGAGCGCCCGCGCGTACGCGTACCGGTGTGGGGTGTCGTACTCGCGGTAGCGCCGGAGCAGACCCGCGTACGCCCGTAGTTCGGCGATGACGCGGTGGAGCCGGAACCGCTCGAACTCCTCGCTGACGGCCGCGACCGTCCGGTCGGTCTCGCGCTCCAGGTATCGGTCGTGTGCGTCGGCCTCCCCGCGGTCCTCCTCGCGGTCGACGAACCGGTCGACCAGCCCGTAGACGGTCTGGAGGAACCCGTAGGCCTCGTCGACGCTCGTCGCGGTCCACTCGAAGTCGCGGTTGGGGTGGGCCGCCGAGAGGACGAACAGCCGGGTCGTCTCCGGGCCGTACTCGTGGGGCGTGACGGTGTTGCCCTTCGACTTGGACATCTTCTCGCCGCCGTGGAGCACTGTCCCCTGGTTGATCAGCCGGTCGACCGGCTCGCGGTCCTCCAGCAGCCCGAGGTCACACAGCGCCCGGGCGACAAAGCGGATGTACAGCAGGTGGAGGACGGCGTGCTCCTCGCCGCCGACGTAGACGTCGATCGGGAGCCAGGATTCGGCGAGATCGGCGTCGAACGGCGCGTCCGCGAGGTCCGGCGAGAGATAGCGGAGGAAGTACCACGAGGAGTCGACGAACGTGTCCATCGTGTCCGTCTCACGGCGGGCCGGCTCCCCACAGTCGGGACAGGTGGTTTCGACGAAATCCTCGTTGGCGGCGAGGGGGTTCCCCGTCGTCTGGACGTACTCCGGGAGTTCGACGGGGAGTTCGGATTCGGGGACGAGCACCGGGCCGCAGTCCTCGCAGTGGACGATCGGGATCGGCGTCCCCCAGTAGCGCTGGCGGGAGACGAGCCAGTCCCGGAGCCGGTAGGTGGTCGCGGACTCGACGCCCTCGGCGTCCAGCAGCCGCTCGCGGGCCGCCGCGCTCGCGAGGCCCCCGTACTCCCCGCTCCCCTCGCCGTCGACGAGCATCCCGTCGTCGGTGAACGGCTCCTCGGGCAGGTTCGTGTCGCTCCCGTCGACGGGTTCGACCGCCCGCCGTATCGGGAGGTCGTGTTCGCGGGCGAACGCGTGGTCGCGCTCGTCGTGGGCCGGTACGCCCATCAGCGCGCCCGTCCCGACGTCGTCGAGGACGTACTCGGCGACGTAGACCGGGAGCTCCTCGTCGGTTAGCGGGTGGACGGCCGTCGCCTCGGTCAGGACGCCGCTCTGCCCCCCGGCGCTCTCGCCCCGGCCGACCCGGTCGGCGTACTCGGCGACGGCGTCGTCCGTCCCCGCGAGGTCGGCCACGAGCTCGTGACCGGGCGAGAGCGTGACGAACGTCGCGCCGAAGACCGTGTCGAGCCGGGCGGTGAACGCCTCGACCGACCCGTACTCCGGAACGTCGAACGTGACGTGGGCGCCCTCGCGCTTGCCGATCCAGTTGCGCTGTATCTCCCGGACGCTCTCGGGCCACCCCTCCAGGTCGTCGAGGCTCTCGTGCAGCTCGTCGGCGTAGCCGGTGATGGTCAGGAACCACTGGTCGAGTTCGCGCCGCTCGACGGCCGTGCCACACCGCCAGCAGACCCCCTCGGTCCCGGGGGCGGCCTGCCGGGGAGCGGTGTGCCGGGGCGTCGTGGCGTCCCCCTCCTCGGTGCGTTCCTCGACCTGCGCGTCGGCGAGCGTCGTCTCGCAGTCCGGACACCAGTTCACCGGCGCGGCGTCGTACTCGACCAGGCCGGCCTCGTGGAACTCCGCGAACAGCCACTGGTTCCACCGGTAGTAGTCGGGGTCGCAGGTCGTCACCTCCCGGGACCAGTCGTAGCCGAAGCCCATCTCGTCCAGTTCGTCGCGCATCCGCTCGATGCACGCCCGGGTCCAGGACTCGGGGTCGGTGTCCCGCTCGTAGGCGGCGTTCTCCGCGGGGAGTCCGAACGCGTCCCACCCCATCGGGTGGAGCACCTCGTCCCCGCACATCCGCCGATAGCGGGCGTACGCGTCGGTGATCGCGTAGTTGCGGACGTGTCCCATGTGGAGCGACCCCGACGTGTAGGGGAACATCCCGAGGACGTAGGTGGGGTCCTCGGCGTCGTCTGCGAGCTCGTAGACTCCCTCGCGCTCCCAGATGTCGCGCCAGTACTCCTGGACCTGCGCGTGGTTGTATCGCGACGGCATCTCGGTTGGTCCATCACTCGATGCCCACCGACATGAGCGTTGGCCCGCTGGAGTGAGTGTTCGGGGAACGACCTCGGGCCGTGGCGTCGGGCGGGACTCCCGAGGAGGTACCCTCTGCGGTCTCGTATCGCCCCGTCCGTATTCCAGCGGCGCCGAACGAGCCTCGCCCTACTCCTCGTCGGACTCGTCGGGGGCGTAGTAGTACTCGCCGGCCCGCTTCTGCTGGCGGTCCTTCTGCGAGCCGGGCTTGTTGATGCGGGGCCGGCCGGTCCGCTGGTCCCGGCGGAAGGTGACGTCGAGGTTCGCGAGGAACTCGTTCATCCCCTCGCGCATCCCCACCGGCTTGCCGGCGCGGCCGTGTTCGGCGGGCGTCCCCTCGAACACCTGCAGGCGGTCGGCCACCAGGTCGATCATGTATATGTCGTGGTCGATGACCATCGCCGTCGCGCCGTGGTTCTCGGTGTACCGGCGGATGGCCCGGGTCGCCTGGACCCGCTGTTCGACGTCGAGGTGGGCGCTCGGCTCGTCCAGCAGGTAGAGGTCGGCCTCCCGCGAGAGGCAGGCCGCGATGGCGACCCGCTGGCGTTCGCCCCCCGAGAGGTCCGTGAGGGCCTGCTCCATGATGCGCTCCAGCTGTAGGGGTCCCGCGATCTCCGTGTTCCAGTACGAGGAGCCGACGTCGTCGGTGATAGAGGCCAGGAACGCGTCGACCCGCATCGGCTGGTCGATCTCGACGTACTGGGGCTTGTAGGAGATGTCGAGCGCGAAGTCGACCGCGCCCTCGGTGGGGTCGAGCCGGCCCGCCAGGAGCTTCGCGAACGTGGACTTGCCGATGCCGTTCGGCCCGACGATGCCCAGCACCTCGTTCCGGCGGATCTCCCCGGCGTCCACTTCGAGGCTGAACTCCCCCTCGCCGTAGGACTTGACGAGGTCGGGGTACTCGACGAGCGTCTCGGCGGCGCCCGTCACGGTCCGGGGGGCGTGCTCCTCGAACTCGATGGCCCCCGGGCGGATGCGCATGTTCTCGTTCTCGAGGTAGCCCGAGAGGTACTCGTTGATGCCGTTGCGCGTCGACTTGGGGCTCGTGACGACCCCGAACGCGCCCGGCTCGCCGTAGGCGACGTGGAGCGTGTCGGCGATGAGGTCGAGGATGGCCAGGTCGTGCTCGACGACCATCATCGAGCGATCCTCCTCCTCGGCGAGCTCGCGGATGAGCCGGGCCGCGGTCACCCGCTGGCCGATGTCGAGGTAGGGGGTCACCTCGTCGAGGAAGTAGAAGTCGGCCTCGCGGACGAGCGTCGCCGCCAGCGCGACCCGCTGGAGTTCACCCCCCGAGAGCGTGTCGATGTCCTGGTCGACGACGGCCGCGATGCCGAGCCGTTCGACGATCTCGTCGGCGACACCCCGCTCGTCGACCCCCGAGAGCAGTTCGCTCGTCTTCCCGTCGAACCGGTCGGGGATGCGGTCGACGTACTGGGGCTTGCGCGCGACGGTGAGGTCGCCCTCCTCCAGGTCCTCGAGGTAGTTCTGGAGCGCCGTCCCGCGGTACTGGTCGAGGATCTCGTTCCATCCGGGCGGGTCCTCGTAGCGCCCGAGGTTCGGCGTTATCTCGCCGGCGAGCACCCGCACGGCGGTCGATTTCCCGATGCCGTTCGGCCCGAGCACGCCCGTCACGCGGCCCTCGCGGGGGGCAGGCAACCCGTAGAGTCCGAAGGTGTTCTCCCCGTAGCGGTGGGCGGGGGCCTCCTCCAGTTCCTGCGGGAGGTTGATGATCTCGATGGCGTCGAACGGGCACTTCTCGACGCAGATGCCGCAGGTCTCGCCCAGGCAGATCTCCTCGGAGATGCTGATCTGGTCGGGTTTGCCGCCGAACTCCCCGCCCTCGTCGTAGCGCTCCTCCCGGGTGACGATGCACTCCTTGCCCGTCCGGTTGGGCGGGCAGAAGCTCGCACACTCGTAGTTACAGCGGTCGGGCTGGCACCGTTCCAGGTCCACGACCGCGATGCTGTCCTCGGCCATCAGAAGGTGGTCCCCGTGGTCAGGAGCACCGTCCAGCCCACGAACCAGAGCGAGAACGTCATGAATATCACGTAGAGGTAGTCCTTCGCGCCGAAGTCGTCGACGTCGACCTCGACGAGGCCCGCCCGGCCGAGCGCCTCCAGTATCGGGAACTGGACGACGATGGCCGCGACGACCACGTAGAGCCCGAGCCGCGAGGTGGCCGGGTCGGCCGCCCCCGCGGTCACCACGGAGGAGCCGACGGCCGCGAGGATGCCCGCGAGCGACGCGAGCGTCGTGACGGTCAGACCCCTGAGATGGGAGGCCCGAGCGTCGGCCGTTTCTGTCGCCATACCCACGGTTCGGCGGGGCGCGGGCAAAAGCGGTTCGCTTGCTGGGCGGCCGAGGAGGATTCTATCTCGGGAGTGCTCGGTACGGCCGGAACGGCTCCGAAGCCCTCGGTCGCTGAACTCGTGCGGACCACGCTGCGCTCCTCGCGCCTACGGGCCTGCGGTGCTTGCGGGTCCGTGCTTCGTCCAGCGATCTCGCCCTTCGATTCCGCCAGGGCTCCCGACCGAACGCTCCTGTCCGACCCATCCCAACGCCCGCGCATGTCCCTCGAGTTCCCGGTCGACAGCACCGCTCTCGTGGTAGTGGACATGCAGAACGGCTTCTGCAAGCCCGACGGGTCGCTCTACGCCCCGGGGAGCGAGTCGGCCATCGGCCCCGTCGCGTCGCTGGTCGACCGCGCCCACGACAGCGGGGTCCGGGTCGTCTTCACCCGGGACGTCCATCCCCCCGAACAGTTCGACGGTGCCCACTACTACGACGAGTTCGAACAGTGGGGCGAGCACGTCCTCGAGGGCTCCTGGGACGCCGAACTCGTCGAGGAACTCGCGGTGGACGAGGACGACCACGTCGTCGAGAAGCACACCTACGACGCGTTCTTCGCGACCGAACTCGACGGCTGGCTCTCCGCCCGCGGTATCGACGACCTCGTGATCTGCGGAACGCTCGCGAACGTCTGCGTGCTCCACACCGCGGGCTCTGCGGGCCTGCGGGACTACCGGCCGGTGCTCGTCGAGGACTGCGTCGGCGCACTCGAGGCGGACCACCGCGAGTACGCGCTGGAACACGCCGACTGGCTGTTCGGCGAGGTGGTCGGGAGCGGGGGCGTGACGTTCGTGTGAGCGGCGGTCCGCATCCCGGGCTCCGTCGCTACCGCCCGGGCGACGGCCCCGCCGTCCGTGCGGTCCACGAGCGGGCGCTCCGGGCGGCGGGCACCGACCCCGCGGACGTGTCCAGCAACGACGACCTCCGGCGCGTGGAGTCGGCCTCCCTCGACGCGGGCGGGGAGTTCCTCGTCGTCGACCGCGGGACCGAGGCGGACCCGGAGGTCGTCGCCACGGGCGGGTACAAGCCGGCGAGCGGGGACGGCGAGGAAGGGCCGCGGACCGTCGAACTGTTCCGGATGGTGGTCGCGCCCGAGCACCAGGGCGAGGGGTACGGCGCCCGGGTCCTGGTGGGGTTGGAGCGGCGGGCCCACGAACGCGGCGCAGAGCAGGTCGTCCTGACGACGGCCGCCAGGCAGGGGTCAGTAGGGTTCTACGCCGCCCACGGCTACCGGGAGACCGGGCGCGAGTGGTCCGGCGAGTACGAGCTCGTCGGGTTCGAGAAGCGGCTGTGAGTCAGTCTTCGGCGCTTTCACCGCCACGGAACAGCCGGTAGGCCCCGGTACCGTGTGCGACCGGTTCCTCGCCGTCGCCGGGCACCTCGCCGGTCACTACCACCTCCGAGACGCCGACGCTCCCGCCGGCGCGGACGACCTCGGCCTCGGCCCGCAGGTCCCCCGCCGCCGGCCGGAGGTAGTTGACGTTGAGGTTGATCGTCGCCATCCCGTCCTCCAGCGGGTCGTCGAGGTACGGCCGGAGCGCCATCCCGCCGGCCACGTCGATCAGCGTCGAGGCGACCCCGCCCTGTATCGGGTGGCGCTCGCCCTCCACGGCGCCCTGCCACGGGACGTTCGTCAGCTTCGACTGGTAGGGGACCGACATGACCGCCCGCCCCCCGCCCAGTTCCTCCACCTCGACGCCGAGCCAGGAGAGGAACTCGTGCTGGGTGTCGAAGTAGTGCTGGAGCGCGTCGACGGCCCCCTCCGGCAGGTCGTGTGGCTCGCGGTCGGGCATAGCGGAGGTCTCGCCCGCCGCGGTCTTAGGGGTCCCGAAGCGGGAACGGGGTCGGCCGGGTCCCGCGGTGGACTCGGAATCCGCTCGACTGGCCTCGGCCCAGGGACGGAACGACCGGGGTCAGAGCGCGTCCTCGATGCGACCCGCCACGTCGCGGGCCCGTTCGGCAAGCGGCCCGGGGACGTCCCCGGCCTCGACGGCCGCGTCGAGTTCGTCGTCGTCGACCCGTTCGACGCGGCCGTCGGCGTGTCTGATCACGTCGACGTGCAGGTCGACGTACCGGACCGCCTCGGGGAAGATCTCGAGCGGGGTGCAGACGTTGACGTACGTCCCCCGGGTCTCCCCCGCCTCGTCCCGGTAGACGGTGGCGTACCACCACCGTCCCTCGACGAACTTCGTCGCGGCGACGTCGCCCGCCCGCCGCTCGACGCCGAGCGCGTCGTAGCTCCCACCGGGGGTCATCTGTCGCTCGACGCGGACCGACCCGTCGGGGTCGTACTCGGTCACTTCGCCGCGGCCGAGGGTGATACACCGTCCCTCGGGCTTGCCGTGCTCGATGGCGATCCGGTCGCCCTCACCGGGACCGAACTGCCGGGTGACGGCCGCGAACGGGAACTCGCCCGAGGGCTCGCAGACCGCCTCGGCGAAGTCGACGGCGGCGCTCGCGGCGTCGGTAGCGGCCTTCGTCCGGTGGTGACCCGGCATGGTGGTCGTCACCTCGCGCCGGAGGTCGTCGAGCGCGAACCGGGACTCGCGGCCGAACCAGACCCACGCGGTGTCCAGCGGGGCGACCAGCCGCGCGGGCGCCGTGTCGGGGTCGGCGTCGGCGAGCGCCCGCGTCACGTCGTCGGCACGCTCGTTCGCCCGCTCGAGCGCCGCCCGGAGCGCGTCGATGTCGGCGTCGTCGGCCCACCGCGTCCACCGGGGCGCCCACCCCTCGGGCGGGTCGACCGAGAGGAGCGACGCCATCCGTGTCGCCTCGGAGTTCTCGCTGCCGCCGCCCGGCCCGCGGCGGAGTTCGACGAGTCCGCCGTCGACGACGAGGTCCGTCGAGAGCGACGGTCGGTCGTCACTCCACGGGGGTTGGGGATCCCGGACCTGGACCCGGAGGACGTCACTCTCCTCGACGTAGCCGTCCGCGTCGTCGTAGGGGAGGTAGCCCTCGCCGTCGCCGAGGTCGACGACCGCGCCGCCCCCGAGCGTGTCGGTGACGGCGCCCTCGAACACCGCGCCTGCAGGGGTCGAGTCGGTCCACGAGAGCGTGTCGACGCCGACGCCGTCGAGTCGCTCGCTGACGTCTCCGACCGCGCCGGGAGCGCCGACGACGCCGACCCCCTGTCGGTCGCGGGTGGTCCCGACCGTCACGTCCGGTGGGGCGACGCCGAACCCGGCGTCGAACCGGTCGCGGATGGGCTCGGAGGCGAGCACCACCTCGCCCGCTCCGGTCCGGAAGAGTCGGGTCAGCGCCGTCGTGTAGATGCCTCGGACCTGCACGCGGGGGGTGTTCCCGGTCGGGTCGGCGCTCCCCCCCGGGCCGTCGTCAGTCTCCTCCCCCTCGCCGCTCATAGCGCGTCGGGGCTCGTCGCGAACCGGACCCGCTCGTGGACGGTCGGCCCCAGTTTCAGCTCCACGAGGTCGTCGTCCAGCACGCGCCCGTCCTCGACGAACGTCCCCCAGGTCTCGAACCGGAGCCAGCCGCGGAGGTCCGCCGCGTGGGTGTAGAGGTCCAGTCTTGCGCTCTCGTGGGTGGAGAACTCGCTCGAACTGTGGGCCATCGAGAGGTCCGAATGGAGCCGGTCGTGGCGCTCGAAGAACGCCTCGAGGTCGGTGGCCGCCTCGTCGACGAGGCCGGCGACCCGTTCGGAGGCGGCCTCCATCTCCTCGGTCGAGAGGCCGGCCTCGCGGAGCGCGGCCTGTTCCCGCTGGTCGAAGTGCATACCTCGGGTTCGACCGGCCGCCCCCCAAACGTTGCGGTCGCGGGTCGCGGTGTCGTCGCCGCGGTTCGACTCCCGCGACCCGATCACTCCCCGCGGAGCTGCTCCTCCTCGTCGAGCAGCGGGTGCCGGGGGAACCCACCGGGGGGGTTCCACGGGGAGACGATCGAGAGGAACCGGGCGAGGACGAACCCCGTCAGCCCCCAGACGACCTCCCCGCCGACCCGGAAGAAGGGTAGTCCGACGGTCTCGCCCTCGGGATCGCGTCGCTTCTCGACGCTGTAGACTTCGGGGTCGGTCAGGGCCGCGGCCGAGAGCACGACCACCTCGACTACCTCCCGCTCGTCTGGGACGTACTCCCGGTCGGTGACGCGCGCGACGAACGGCCGGACGACGTGACCGTACGGCCCCGGGACGTCGTCGAGCTGCCCGAGGAGCTCGGCCTCCTCGGGCCGGATCCCCACCTCCTCGTTGGCCTCGCGGAGCGCCGTCCCCGCGAGGTCGGCGTCCTCGGGCTCGTAGCCGCCGCCCGGGAACGCCATCTCCCCCGGGTGGGCCTCGAGGTCGGGCGACCGCTCGGTGAACAGCAGGTGGTCGCCGTCCTCGCGGTCGATGACCGGCACGAGCACGGCCGCAGCCCGTCCCGAGTCGCGCTCGACCTCCCGCGGCAGGTAGTCGGCCAGTCGCCCGAGATCCAGTTCCATCCGTGTCGCCTACGGAACCCCGACGCTTGTAGCCGTTTCGTCCGCGGCTAGAAGGGTGTTCAGACAGGCAGAACTCGGCAGCTACTGCGACGAATAGCGTCTCGAAAGCCCCCGACCTCTCGACTCCCGGGACTCGTTACGGTCCTCGTCGCTCACTGCGTTCGCTCCTGCGGTCCTTACGTCGCCTTGGTTCGTCGAGAGGTCGACCCCTTTCGATCCCACCCCGGTCTGTGTCCCGGTCTGCGATACCCACTCGAACGCGACGACGGCCACTCGGAAGGTCAGTCCACCGACCGCAGGAACCCGTCCAGCCGGTCGTTCACCGCGGCCGAGTGCTCGACGTGGGCGAGCCGCCGCCCCTCGACGGGGTCGAACGCCCCGCGGGGGAGACTCTCGGCGAGTTCCTCGCCGGCGGCGGCCGGCACCACCGGGTCGCCGAGAGCGTGGAGGACGAGCGCCGGTGTCGGGAGTTCGTACAGCGGGCCGGCCTCGAACGACAGCGCGGCGGCGACCTGTGCCTCGCGGATCTCGGCGGGCGGGTCCTCCTCGCGGCGCCACTCGACGACCCGCTCGAGGAGGTCGGGACGCCCCTCTCGGAACGCCCGCGTGAACAGTCCCGAGAGCGCGTCGGGCGCCTCGAAGGGCGCCTCGAACGCTGCTCGGTCGACGGCGTCGCCGGTCGCCGCGGTCCCGACGAGCGTCAGCGACCGGGCGCGACCGTACTCGCGGGCGTGGCGGAGACAGACCATCCCGCCGAGTCCGAACCCCAGGAGGTGGGCCCGTCGTGCACCCGCATCCGCGAGCACCGTCTCGAGGTCGACAGCCAGCGTCGAAACGCTGTAGGGGCCGGAGGGTGCGTCCGGTCCGGTCCCGCGGAGATCGACCGCCACCGTCCGGAACGGCCCGAGTGCCCCGTGCTGCCAGCCCCACTGCCACGGGCCGAACCCGGCCTCGCCCACGAGCGCGATCGCCTCGCCGTCCGCGGGTCCGGCCGTCGCGTAGCGCAGGGCCGTCCCGTCGGGGGCCTCGGTGGTGTGCACGCCGGTGGTTCGGCGCCGAGTGACATGAATCGACCGCCGGTGCGTTGCTCGTTTCGGACGCCACGCCGGGCGGAGCTTCCGGCGCAGTTCCGCTGGACCGAGACACCGCCAACGGGAAACCGAACACTACCGCTCGGGCGTATAGCGAACAGGCGGCGCCACGCTCGCGTCCCCGGGGTGCCAGCGAGCGAAGTGAGCGAGCCGACGGCACCGCACTCGGGGTCGCGAGACGGCCCTCTCGCCCCGTCCGGGGCGGTTTCACCGCCTCGTCCTCCGTTCGGGTGGTGTCGGGACCACCCACGGACCGGCCCGCGCCCTCGTCAGGTCACGGGGTGGGTGGCCCCCTTCTCGTAGTTGAACCCTCGGCCCCTCGGAACGGCGGGATCGGACGGGACCTTCCGGTACGACGACCCCACCCAGGAGGAACTTCGGGACGGCCGGACGATTGCGTCGGCTCGGGCGGTTCGAACTCCCCCGATTCACTCCGCCGTGGACTTAAGTTCGACCTGCGCCTACTCACTCCCGTGAGCACCCGCACGAGTGCCCTCGACGCGGTGGTGTTCGGGGTGGACGTGCAGAGCGGCGACGTCCGGGGCGACTCGCCATCCTACGCCATCGTCGCGTTCGACGGCGAGCACGTCGACCGGGACGTGGTCTCCCTGCGAAAGCTCCGCCGGCTGGTCGACCGGGAGGAGCCCGCCATCCTCGCGACGGACAACATGTACGAGCTGGCGGCGGACAAGGACGATCTCGTCCGCCTCCTGGGGACCCTCCCCTCCGCGACGAAGCTCGTGCAGGTGACCGGCGCCGAGCGACCCGAGCCCCTCTCGCGAGTCGCCTCCCGACACGGCGTGCCCTACGGGAAGGACCCGATGAAGGAGGCCGAGGCCGCCGCCCGGCTGGCGGCGATGAACGTCGGCCAGGAGGTGTCGGCGTTCACCGACCGCACCACGGTCAAGGTCTCGCGGGGCCGCTCGACGGGCAAGGGAGGGTGGTCCGAGGACCGCTACACGCGGCGTATCCACGGGAACGTCAAGCGGGCGACGAGGGAGGTCGAGTCCCAGCTCCGGGACGCCGGGCTCGACTACGAGAAGGAGGTGACCGAGAAGTACGGGGGCTACTCGCGGGCGGTGTTCGAGGTCGAGGGGACGCCCGGGGACATCCCGGTCTCGGCGCGGCGCTCGGGCGACGTCCGGATCGAGATCGAGCGCGAGCGCCGAGACGGCATCGAATTCCGGCCGCTCGCCAAGCGCCGCGACCACGTCATCGTCGGCATCGACCCCGGAACGACCACGGCGGCGGCGGTCCTCGACCTCGACGGGAACGTGCTGGACGTCCTCTCGACGCGCACGGCGGACATGGCGGCCGTCATCGAGTGGATCATCGAGCGGGGTCGGCCGATACTCGTCGCCGCCGACGTCACGCCGATGCCCGAGACCGTCGAGAAGATCCGACGGTCGTTCGACGCCGCCGGATGGACGCCGACGTCGGACCTGCCGGTCGACGGCAAGCAGCACCGTACCCGTGAGGAGGGGTACGAGAACGACCACGAGCGGGACGCGATGGCCGCCGCGCTGTACGCCTTCGACGACCACGAGGACCAGTTCCGCCGCATCGCCCGGAAGGTCCCCCCGCAGCTCGACCGCGGGGAAGTGACGGCGAGAGTGGTCGCTGGCGAGGAGTCCGTCGAGACCGTCCTGGCCGACCTCGAGGACGAGGAGAGCGAGCCCGAGGGGGAGAGCGAGCACACGCCACGGGAACTCACCGAGGACGAGCGGAAGATCAAGCGACTGAAGGCCCGCGTCGAGCGACTCGAGGGCCACGTCGAGGACCTCCGCGGGACCATCGCCGAGAAGGACGAGCGCATCGAGGAGTACGAGGCCGAGCTGAGCGACGCCCGACGCGAGGAGCGCCGCGAGGCCCGCGAGCGCCGCGAGGTCTCGCGGCTCGAACGCGAGACCGACCGGCTCGAACGGGAACTCGAGGACGTTCGGGAGCGAAACGAGGCGCTCGAGGGGAAACTCGAGCGGCTGAAGGCGCTCTGGCGGCTCGACCACTCGGACTTCGCGGACGTCGCCGAGGAGAAGGCCGGGCTCGTCCCGGTCAAGCCCCTCGAGCAGTTCACCAAGGCCGCCATCGAGGACGCCGAGCGGCGGTTCGGGCTCGCGAAGGACGACGTGGTCTACCTGCGGGACGCCTCCGGCGCCGGCCGGGAGACCGCCGAGCGGCTCGCGGACGTCGAGCCACGGGTCGTCCTCCGGAACGGCAACCTCTCCCAGCAGGCCGACGAGGTCCTCTTCGAGCGCGGGGTCCCCGTGGGACCCGCGGAGGACGTGGCCATCCAGGAGGTCGACGAGCTGGCGGTCGCCCGCGACGCCGAGGTCGAGGCCGCCGTCGAGGACTGGGAGGATCGCGCCGAGGACCGCCGGCGCGACCGGAACGCCGAGATGGTCGACCGGCTCATCAGCGAGCACCGGGCCGACCGCGAGCTCGACGAGCTCCGGGGCGAGAGCGACTGAACCGAGTCCGCGCTACAGCGCGCCCTTCATGCCTGTTTTCTCGAGCGCCGTGTCGACCAGCCCGCCGGCGACGAGGCCGAGCCCGGCGAGGACCAGCGTCCCGCCGAGCGCCGCTACCCGGTTCTCCCGTCCGACGACGAGGACACCGAGCACGACCAGCGCCGCACCGAGCTGTCCCCGGTTGCCGAGCCACTCGCGGGTCTCCCCTACGTTCATGGACGGGGGAACTCGGGGTTCCGGTTTAACTCCCCGGGGACCGGAGGGTGTTCGATACGATGTCCGGGACGGAGATATCGGGTGGGAAAGGGCCTTGTCGCGCGCGCCCGGACCTCCCTCCATGACACCACACCGAACCCAGACTGCCGAACCGAGGTGGTCGACGTGGCGTCGGTGACCGTCACCCGGACGGTCGACACGCCGCCCGAGCGGGTGCGCGAGGCGATGAGCGACGTCGAGACGTTCATGCGGGCGGCGGGGTTCGCCGAGGTCGACCTCGACGGCGACCGGCTCCACATCGCCAACACCGCAGGACTCTTCCTGGAGATCGAACTCGACCTCGAACTCGTCGAGCGGCGCGACGCCGTCCTCGCCTACGAGCAGCGCGAGGGGATCTTCCGCGAGATGCGGACGGTCTACCGGATCGAGCCGACCGACGGGGGAACGACGGTGACCGCGACGACCGAGTTCGAGGTCGACGTGGCGCTCGCCGGACCGCTGCTCGACGCGTCGGTCGTCACGCGCCAGCGACGGGCCGAACTGCGGAAACAGTTCGACTACCTCGAGGGCCTGGCGGACTGATACGGTCGTGCGTAGTCCGTTACCGGTGATCACCGACCTCGCCTGGACGATCACCGGTAAACCGTTACGCACGACCGTATGATCGGGCGCGACGAGGGGCCCGGGCGTTTATTCTGCAGGCCGCCTCGGGTACTCGCGATGGACACCTCCGAATGTGTCGCCGGTCTCCGCGCCGTGGCTCCCGCGGTCCCACCGATCGTCCCCGTCGGGATACTCTTCGGAGCGACGGCGGTCCGGACGGGGTTCACCCCGACTTCGGCGACCGCTCTCTCGCTGTTCGCGTTCGCGGGAACGGCCCAGCTCGCGGCCGTGGAGCTGCTCAGAGAGGGTGCGACGCTCCGGGTCGTGCTAGCGACGATCGTCCTGATCAACCTCCGATACGTGATCTTCAGCGCCTCGCTCGCGCCGAAGGTCCGTCACCTCTCGCGACCCTGGCGGGCCCTCATCGCCTACCCCCTGTTCGACCTCAACTACGCGCTCGCGGCGGCCCGGTTCGAGGACATCGACCCGGAGGAGGGCCACCGTGGCTGGTACATGGTCGGCGTGAGCCTGCCGCTCGTCGCGGCGCTCGTCGTCGGGACGCTCGCGGGATCCCTCCTGGGCGGGGCCGTCGGCGACGGACTACAGCTCGACTTCGCGATCACGCTGGTGTTCGTCTCGCTCCTGGCACCACAGATCCGGGGTGGGCCGACCGCGCTGGCCGCCATCGGCGCCCTCGTCGTCGCGGTCGTGGCCGCGGACCTCCCCGTGAACCTGGGGCTGCTCGTGGCCGTGACCTGTGGGACCGTCGTGGGCGTGCTCGCCGAGATGTACCTGCCCGGGGGATCGGGATGACGACGGGGCAGGTGGCGAACGTCTGGCTCCTCATCGTCGGTGTGAGCCTCGTCACCTTCGGCCTCCGGGCGTCGTTCCTGCTCGGTATCGAGGGCATCGACGGCCTCCCCCCGACGCTGGAGCGGGTCATGCCGTTCGTTCCGACGGCCGTCCTGGCCGCACTCGTCGCCCCGAACGTGTTCCTCGGCGGGGGTGCGGTCGCAGTCGGCCCCGGGAACGCCCGGCTGGTGGCGGGACTCCTCGCGTTCGGCGTCGCGTGGTACACCGAGAACATGCTCGCGACCGTCGGGACCGGGATGGCCGTGCTGTGGCTGCTGCTGTGGGTGTGATACGGTCGTGGGTACCTGTCTCCAGTGATCTACGAGATCACCGTCGTTTCGAGACCGGTGCGTCGGTACTCGACGGCGGGAAGTGTCGCCACCTTCGAGGGTCCTACGCCGGCCCGCTGCCGGCCAGCAGCGGCTCGTCGCTCCCCTCGAACGACCCGCCCCCGGATCGACCGACTCGAGGGCGGCCTCGGAGTGCTCGGCGGTCAGCTCGATGTCGTCGGTCGACGGTTCGGCGCCTCCGTCAACCCTCGATGGGGATCGCCTTCCCGCGTGCGGTCGTCCCCTCGAGGGTCTGGAGGGTCACTTCGAGGACGCCGTTCTCGTAGCGGGCGGTGATGGCGTCCTCGTCGACGTCCTTCGGGAAGCGGAACCGCCGGTGGTAGGTCTTCCGGCGCCCGCGCTCGTCGTCGACGTGTTCGGCGGCGACGTTCAGCACGCCGTCGTCCCACGCGAGGTCGATCTCCTCGCGATCGAAGCCGGGCATGTCGATCGTGAGGACGAACTCGCCGTCCTCCTCGTACAGTTCGTAGTCGTCGCCCCCCATCGAGTCGGTGCCGAACACCTGCGAGGGGAGTCCGGTGCTCTGCATCCACGAACTGGCTGGTCTCGGGAACAGCGCCATGGCTTCTCACCTCGAATGCATGTGATAATTGTACGCGGTTCTATAAAAATATTTTCTTCTTCCGCCCATCCGCCACACCGCCACGAGCGCTCGAAGGGCCGTCCTCCGGGGGTTGGTGCCCGGAGAGGGGAAACTTAAACATCTGTCTCCCGAAGCCACGGGCATGAGCGAGAACGACGGTGGACGCAAGAACCTCCGGATGCCGGACGAGGACGAGGTGTTCGCGGTCGTCACGGAGATGCTGGGCGCCAACCGGGTGAGGGTCCGCTGCATGGACGGCGTCGAGCGGACCGCACGCATCCCGGGCCGGATGCAGAAGCGGGTCTGGATACGCGAGGACGACGTCGTGCTGGTCGAACCGTGGGACTGGCAGGACGAGAAGGGCGACATCGCCTGGCGGTACGACAAGCAGGAGGCCGACCAGCTCCGCGAGGAGGGGCACATCACGGGGTCGGTATGACCGACCGACCCGCATGACCGACGCCACCGAGGAGTTCGGCCTGATCGAACCCGAGGAGGGCGAAGGGGAGTCGTTCGGCGACGAGTGGGAGGAGATCGACGTCTCGGACGACGAGGCCGACCGGATCGCCAGAAAGCGCGACCGGAAGTTCCTGCAGTTCCGCAAGCGCATCAAGGACGCCGACCAGTTCAAGGTCGAGGACTCGGTGTTCGACGAGGCGACCCTCGGCGCGCTCTACAAGCTCGTCCAGGACGGCTACATCGACGCCTTCGGCGGGCCGCTCTCGACGGGGAAGGAGGCCAACGTCTACCTCGCGCAGGGCCCCGAGAGCGGGGTGGCGGTGAAGGTCTACCGGATCAACGCCTCCGATTTCAGGACGATGCGGGACTACCTCGACGGCGACCCGCGGTTCGAGGGCATCGGCTCGGACAAAAAGAAGGTGGTCGTCGCGTGGACGAAAAAGGAGTTCGCCAACCTCAATCGGGCCAGGGCCGCCGGGGTCCGCGTCCCCGAACCCATCGCGACCCAGCGGAACGTCCTCGTGATGGAGTTCCTCGGCCGAGGCGGCCAGCGGGCCCGCCGGCTCAGCGAGGTGGACGTCGAGAACCCCGAAACGGCCTACGAGGTGGTCCGGGAGTACATGCGCCGGCTCTACGTCGCGGGGCTCGTCCACGGCGACCTCTCGGAGTACAACCTCGTCGTCCACGAGGGCGAACTCGCGGTGCTCGACCTCGGCCAGGCCGTCACCGTCCACCACCCGAACTACCGCGAGTTCCTCGAGCGGGACTGCCGGAACGTCGCGAACTTCTTCGCCCGGCAGGGAGCAGACGTCACCGCCGGGGACCTCCTCTCGTTCGTCGCCGACGAGGACGACGCCGACGCCTGATCGTAACGTCGGCCGTCGGTCGACGGGTCCCGGCCCCCGCCGAACATCCCGGGGCGACCCGGATCGTCGTCCGGCAGGAGCGGCGTGGTCGGCACGGAGGGACCCCAGCAGCCGTCCCCGTACGTCGAACGGAACGGGCTCGACCCCCGGATGCACGGTCGTTCCGCGGCCTGATCTTCCCACTACCGGGTCGTCTCGGGCCGGGCGGTCGCTGGGGTGCCCAGCGCCAGGACGTAGAGCTTTGCGGCAGCGTATCCCACCACGACGGCCACGAGGATCAGGACCGGATAGATCACGACCACGTCGACCCAGCCGATATCGAGTGCGCGGACGAGTTCGAACCGGCCCGTCACGACTCCCATCCAGGCGGCGTACAGGAAGTACGAGGCCGACAGCGAGACGCCGCTGGCGATGAAGCTCCACGTCGACTTCTCGAACTCGGTCATGTCGACGTCGAGGTCGCCGGCGTGCGTCGCCGTCTTCAGACTGACGAACCCCGGCACCAGACAGAGGACCGTGTAGATGGCGTTGACCGCGAGGTCGGGGAAGGCCATGGCTTCAGACCCCGGTGGCTCCCTGCAACCAGTCGTTCGAGGGGGTCGACCGGCGGTGCCACGGTCCCGAAGCCGAACGTTCCCGTTCTCTGATCGCCATGTGCTGTTCACTGGAACAGATTCTATTAATTATTATGGTGATATACTGACTAAAACCGGCACGGGCGGTGAACGCTACGGACGCCAGTAGGTGGCCGTCTCCACTGGCCGCCGGACAGGAGTGTCGTTCTGGAATCGGTTGGCCGCTCGCCTCCCCGGGAGATCCGAAGTGACCTCCGGACCCCGCGTTTTGCCACCTCTTCCCCCGGACGATTCGTGACCGACTCGGACGACGGCCTCTCCCACGTGGCGGCGACGTGGCTCGTATACGTCCTCCTCGGCTGGTCGTTCTACACGGGGAGCGACGTCCCTCGTGCTGGGCCCCGCCGCGTTCCAGTGCCCCTTCGGCCCGCTCGTCGACCGCCGCCTCCTGCGTCCCGTTCCCGTCGAGACGCAGATGATCGGATGCGACTCGTGATCGTCGTCCCCGCGCCCTGGGGGCTCGACGGCGTTCCGTGCTCGCCGTGCCCGAACCCCAGGGACTCCCCCGGGTGGCCGACATCGAGACGCTGGTCGTCGAACGAGTGCGGGAGGCTGATTAGGCCCGGGGCAGGAGACGGGAGTATGGAGATCCGCGAGGCATCGGCCGGAGACGCGGCGGCCGCCAGCGGCGTCGCCGAGGCGGCGTGGTGGGCGTCCTGTGCGGCGTTCCTCGACGCCGACACCCTCCGTCGGGTCCTCGCCGAGGGCTACACCGAGGAGCGCCTGGCCGAGGCCTTCGAGGACGTCGACCTCCACACGCCCGTCGCCGCCGACGACGGGGGGCGGGTCGTCGGGTTCGCCGTCGCCGAGCGGACGTGGGCGGACACGGTCGACCTTCACGCGCTCTACGTCGACCCAGACCGCTGGGGGGAGGGGGCGGGATCGGCGCTCCTCGACGCCGTCTTCGCGTACGCACGCGACGAAGGAGTCGGGTACGTCCGGGCCACAGCGTTCCTCGAAAACCCCGTGGCGCAGCCCTTCTTCGAATCCAGGGGGTTCGAGCGGACCCGAACCGTCGAGACGCCGGTGTTCGACGAGGTCCACGAGGAGGCGGTCCTCGAACGGGAGGTGTGAGCGGTTCTCGAAGGAGGCTCTCGTGCGAGGGCGCGAGACGCGTTTTCGACGGGTCGAAGGCTTGAAACCGGCACGTACCGTAGCGCGCCGCATGAGACACGTGACGATTCCGCAGGACCGCGTCGGCGTCCTCATCGGCGAGGGCGGGGCGACGATGCGCGAGATCGAGTCGCGCGCCGAGGTCCGTCTCGACATCGACTCCGAGACGGGGTCGGTACGCATCGAGTCCGTCGGCGACCCGGTCCGGGGGCTGGCCGGTCCCGACGTGGTGAAGGCCATCGGACGGGGGTTCGCGCCCGAGGACGCCCTCGAACTCGTCGAGGACGACCTCCGGATGCTGGAGATCATCGACCTCGACGCGGCGACCCGCAACAAGAACGACCTCCGGCGGCAGAAGGGCCGGCTCATCGGCGAGAACGGTAGAACGAGACAGCTGATGGAGGAGCTCACGGGCGCGGACGTCGTCATCTACGGCTCGACCCTCGGGGTGATCGGCGGGCCCGAGCAGGTCGACGCGGTCCGCTCGGCCGCGGAGATGATCCTGGACGGTGCGCCGCACGGCGCGGTCTACTCGTTCCTCGAGCGGCGCCACAACGAGATGAAGGCCGAGGGCCTGGAGTACCACGAGTTCACCCCCGAGGCCGCCCCCGAGACGGGCGAGACGCCCGAGTGACCCCACGCCCCCCGGATGAACCGGTCCTCCGCCGGACGCGGCTGAACATTTAAACCCCTGTCTGTCACGCTATCGCACACCGGACGGTAGCCTCACGTCGGCTACTTTCCCGGCGGCTTCCGACGCTTTTATATAGAATCGCAAACAACGACTCTACTGATTATGGCACAACAGATGGGCGGTCAGCCCCTCATCGTCCTCTCCGAGGACAGTCAGCGCACCAGCGGGCGCGACGCGCAGTCGATGAACATCACGGCCGGGAAGGCCGTGGCCGAGTCCGTACGGACCACGCTCGGCCCGAAAGGGATGGACAAGATGCTCGTCGACTCGACGGGCAACGTCGTCGTCACGAACGACGGCGTGACCATCCTCAAGGAGATGGACATCGAGCACCCGGCGGCCAACATGATCGTCGAGGTCGCCGAGACACAGGAGGACGAGACCGGCGACGGGACGACGACGAGCGTCGTCATCGCGGGCGAGCTCCTCGCGAAGGCCGAGGACCTCCTGGAGCAGGACATCCACGCGACGATCCTCGCACAGGGGTACCGGCAGGCGTCGGCGAAGGCCAAGGAGATCCTCGAGGAGAACGCCATCGAGGTCTCCGCCGAGGACCGCGACTACCTGGAGAAGGTCGCCTCGACGGCGATGACCGGCAAGGGCGCGGAGAACGCCCGCGACCTCCTCGCGGCGCTCGTCGTCGACGCCGTGCTCGCCGTGCGCGACGAGGACGGTATCGACACGGACAACGTCAAGGTCGAGAAGGTCGTCGGCGGCTCGGTCGACCAGTCCGAGCTCGTCGAGGGCGTCATCATCGACAAGGAGCGCGTCCACGACAACATGCCCTACGCCGTCGAGGACGCGAACATCGCGCTGCTGGACACCCCCATCGAGGTCAAGGAGACGGAGATCGACGCCGAGGTCAACGTCACCGACCCCGACCAGCTCCAGCAGTTCCTCGACCAGGAGGAGGAGCAGCTCAAGGAGATGGTCGACACGCTCGTCGATGCCGGCGCCGACGTCGTCTTCTGCCAGAAGGGCATCGACGACATGGCCCAGCACTACCTCGCACAGGAGGGCATCCTGGCGGTCCGCCGGGCGAAGAAGTCCGACATGAAGCGGCTGGCCCGCGCCACGGGCGGCACCGTCGTCTCCAACATCGACGACATCACCGCCGAGGACCTCGGCTTCGCGGGTAGTGTCGCCGAGAAGGACGTCGGCGGCGACGAGCGCATCTTCGTCGAGGACGTCGAGGAGGCGAAATCCGTCACGCTCATCCTTCGGGGCGGCACCGACCACGTCGTCGACGAAGTCGAGCGCGCGGTCGACGACTCGCTCGGCGTCGTCCGGGTCACCCTGGAGGACGGGAAGGTGCTCCCCGGTGGGGGCGCTCCCGAGACGCAGCTGTCGATGGGGCTGCGCGAGTTCGCCGACAGCGTCGAGGGCCGCGAGCAGCTCGCCGTCGAGGCGTTCGCCGACGCCATCGACGTCATCCCGCGGACGCTCGCCGAGAACGCGGGCCACGACCCGATCGACTCGCTGGTCGACCTGCGCTCGCGCCACGACGACGGCGAGGTCGCCGCCGGGCTCGACGCCTACACCGGCGAGATCATCGACATGGAGGAGGAGGGCGTCGTCGAGCCCCTCCGCGTGAAGACCCAGGCCATCGAGAGCGCGACCGAGGCCGCGGTCATGATCCTCCGCATCGACGACGTCATCGCCGCGGGCGACCTGGTCGGTGGCAAGTCCGACGACGACGACGACGAGGAGATGGGCGGCGGCCCCGGCGGCCCCGGCGGCCCCGGCGGCATGGGCGGCGGTATGGGCGGCATGGGCGGCGGCATGGGTGGCGGCATGGGCGGCATGATGTAAGCGAGGTCTCGAACGCCACTCACCCGGCCCGTCTCGATCCCGCGCGCCGCACCGTCCGACGACCGAACGTTTTCTTTCGGCCGCGCCACACGACCGGGTAGATGGTCGTAGCCCACCGGAGGCCGCCGCCGCGATGAGCCTCGCGACCGACCTGGCGCTGGTCGTCGTCGGGGGCGGCGCGCTCTGGTACGGCGCCGAGCGGTTCGTCGAGAGCGCCGTCGCGCTCGCCCGCCGGTTCGGCCTCTCGGACGTCGTCACCGGCGTCGCGGTCGTAGGTATCGGCACCTCCGCACCGGAGGTGGCTGTCTCCGCCGACGCCGCGCTCACCGGTGCCCCGGACATCGCCGTCGGCAACGTCGTCGGCTCGAACTTCTTCAACCTCGGGCTCATCCTCGGCGCGGTCGCGCTCCTGGGTCGCGTGCGGGTCCGGGGACAGCTCCTCCGTCGGGACGGCGTGGCGCTCCTCCTGGCGACGCTCGCCGTCCTGGGCCTCCTGTTCGATCGGCGGCTCGGCCGGCTCGAGGCGGCGCTGCTCCTCGTCGGCCTGGCGGTGTACCTCCTCGTGTTGCTGCGCCGGACCGGTCAGACCACCCCGATCCCCGGCGAGGCGGTCGACGCGGACCCGGGCGACCGGCCCCTCCTCGTCGCACTCGGACTCCTCGGCGGGCTCGCGCTCGTCCTCCTGGGGGCGGACGTGCTCGTCCGCGGCGCCTCGGCGCTGGCGCTCGACGCCGGCGTCTCGGAGTGGGCCGTCGGCATCACCGTCGTCGCGGCGGGCACCTCGAGCCCGGAGCTGGCGGCGGCGATCGCGGCCGCCCGGCAGGGCCGCCCCGGCCTCTCGGCCGGGAACGTCGTCGGGAGCTCGACGTTCAACCTGCTCGCGGTCCTCGGTGTCGCGGGGCTCATCGAGCCCCTCTCGGTCGCACCAAACGCGCCCGGGAGCCTCCTCTGGCTCACCGGGCTCGTCGTGCTCGTGCTCGTTCTCTTCCGGTCGGGCCACGTCCTAACCCGGGTCGAGGGCACGGTGCTCGTCCTCGTCGCGCTCGCGCGGTGGGCGGTCGACCTGCTCGGGGGTGCCTGATACGGCCCGGCGTGGTCCGTTATCGGCCATAGACCGGTGGGACCCGGGGTCGCAGGGGAACCGTTACGACGGCCCGCACGAGTCCTCGCCCACGCCGCCCCGCCGTTCGACGACGACCCGCCGGACATGGTTGTCCTCGACTGCCTCGACGGTCACGAGCGCGCCGTCGAACTCGACCCGCTCGCCCCGTTCGGGCGGTCGACCGAGCGCCTCGACGAGCAGGCCCGCGACGGTCTGGGCGTCGTCGCCGGGGAGCACCCGCCCTCCGAGAGCGGTGTTGACCGCCCCGACGCTCGCCACTCCCCGGGCGCTCACCCGTCCGTCCGACAGCCCGACGACCCGCCGGTGCTCCCCGACGAGCTCCTCGACGATGTCCTCGGCGGTGACGAGCCCGCTCGACGGCGCCGAACTCGTCGAACACCACTGCGAGCTCGCCGCCGCCCCCCTGCATGGCCGCGAGCGTCTCGTCGACCCGCCGGGACTCGAAGGCGTGGACGACCGGTAGCAGCAGCTCCTCGACCGGTGTCGAGGGGTCCGCCCGGAGCCTTCGGAGCGCTCGACCCCGTGACCCTCTATCGTCTCGACGCGGTGGTCCTCCAGCGAGAAGACGGCGATCTCGCTCGAGGAGAAGAACGCGCTCACCGCCGTGAGCGCGACGAGGAGGAGTGCGCCCGCGGACGTGGACAGCGCGACCGTAGCGGGCGTGGTGGGGCGCGAGTCAAGTAGCCGGGGGTGTCGTAGTGCTCATCGCAGGCGTTCGCAGATCCGCCTCGTCGGCATCACCCGCCCGCGGCCGGTCGCGGAGCATCGAACCGCCGATGGACGACGACGATCACTACCAGCGGTCGCGTCCGGCGCGGGACGGACGGTGTGGCGTCGAACCCCGCGTCAGAGGGCGGCCGCAGGGCGGCGACCCCTACTCCACGTCCAGCGAGAACTGCTCGTTCTCGAGGACCGCGTTCAGGACGACGCTGGTGTTGGACTCCTTGATGTCGGGGTCGACGAGCAGCTCCTTGATCTGGTCGTTCATCGCATCGGTGTCCCGGAACTTGCCGATGGCGATGACGTCGTGGTCGCCGGTCACCTCGTAGACCGAGACCATCTGCTCGTGGCCCTTGAGGCGGTCGGTGATCTCCGGGAGGGCGCTCCCCTCGACCTTCAGCTGGATGACGGCGGTGACGTCGTAGCCGAGTTCGTCGTAGTCGACCTTCGGTGTGTACCCATCGATGACGCCGCGGTCCTCCAGGTCCGAGAGGTGGTTCGAGACGGTCGTGACGGAGACGTCGAGCCGCTCGGCGAGGCTCCGGAGCGACGCGCGGCCGTCGTCGAGCAGCGCGTTGATCAGCTTCTCGTCCAGGTTCTCGTAGGTCATGGGTTCCGCTTCGGGCCCTCCCCCTTAGAAGTTTACGAACATCCAATTCCGGCTCGATAGCCGCGTCCGGTCACCACGGGAGCCATCCGCGCGGTCGGTTCCATCACGTCGGCTTACGGGGGGCCTTTCCCTGCAAACGTCCGGAATATTCCGGAGAGATATCGGCGATACCCATCGGTCCACGGGGAGACGTTGCGTGAATCAGTAGGGTTTTAGTCTCCGGACTGTACGGGTACGCTGTCCGAGAAATGACGGATGACAACCCAGCCACCGACGGTGGTCTTTCGACGGAGGCACAGCACGTACTCGACGAGATCGAGTCAGAGAACGTGGACTTCCTGCGGCTGCAGTTCACGGACATCCTCGGGACGGTGAAGAACGTCTCCATCCCGGCCAGCCAGGCCGAGAAGGCGTTCACCGAGGGGATCTACTTCGACGGCTCCTCGATCGAGGGGTTCGTCCGCATCCAGGAGTCGGACATGCGGTTGAAGCCCGACCCCACGACGTTCGCGGTGCTCCCGTGGCGGAGCCGCGACGACGGCACTGCGGCCGGCCGGATGATCTGTGACGTCATCGACACCTCGACGGGCGAGCCGTTCGCGGGCGACCCCCGGTACGTCCTCAAGCAGGCAATCGAGCGTGCGAACGAACTGGGCTTCGAGATCAACGCCGCGCCCGAGCCGGAGTTCTTCCTGTTCGAGGAGGACGAGGACGGCCGCGCGACCACGATAACGGGCGACGCCGGCGGCTACTTCGACCTCGCGCCGAAGGACCTCGCCAGCGACGTCCGGCGGGACATCATCTACGGCCTCGAGGACATGGGCTTCGAGGTGGAGGCGAGCCACCACGAGGTCGCCCAGGGCCAGCACGAGATCAACTTCCGGTACGCCGACGCGCTCACCACGGCCGACAACGTCGCGACGTTCCGGGCGGTCGTCCGGGCTATCGCGGCCGAACACGACCTCCACGCGACGTTCATGCCCAAGCCGATCGCCCGCATCAACGGGTCGGGCATGCACACGCACATGTCGCTGTTCACCGAGGACGGCGAGAACGCGTTCCACGACGACGACGACGAGTTCAACCTGAGCGAGACCGCAAAGCAGTTCCTCGCCGGCATCCTCGAGCACGCGCCGGCGATCACCGCCGTCTCGAACCCGACGGTCAACAGCTACAAGCGGCTGGTGCCCGGCTACGAGGCACCCGTCTACGTCGCCTGGTCCGACCGGAACCGCTCGGCGCTCATCCGCAAGCCCGCGGCGCGCGTTCCGGCCGCCTCGCGCATCGAGGCCCGGTTCCCCGACCCCTCGTGTAACCCCTACCTCGCGTTCGCCGCGCTCATCACCGCGGGGCTGGACGGCATCGAGCAGGGGCTCGACTGTCCCGACCCGGTCCGCGAGAACATCTACGAGTTCGACGAGGCCAAGCGCGAGGAGTACGGCATCGACACGCTCCCGGGCGACCTCGGCGAGGCCGTCGACGCGCTCGAGGCCGACGAGGTCGTCATGGACGCGCTCGGCCCGCACGTCGCCGAGAAGTTCGTCGAGGCCAAGCGCACCGAGTTCTCCGAGTACATCGTCGAGGTCTCCCAGTGGGAGCTCGACCAGTACCTCGAGACGTTCTAGACGGCCCCGAGCCTCGACCCTTCTTTCGACGGCGACCGCGAGCCGACGGCTCGGAACACCCGTACGCCGCATACGGGCGGTCGTAACGATCTACTGGGGGTGTGACTCCCCTCCGTCCGCTACAGCCGGTCGCCGACGTACTCGCCGACGAGCGGCGTGGCGATGACCCCGCCGAGCGAGAGCGCCGCCCCGAGGAACGCGACCGTGGGCGCGGGCTCCAGCACGTAGACGACCCCCAACAGTCCGCCGAAGACCGGGAGCCCGACAGCGAGGTTCACCACCCCCTCTCCCCGAGAGACGGGCATCGCGAGCAGGGCCGACCCGAGCGCGCCCCAGGCGATGCGGGCACCGAGCGTCGCCCCGAGGAGCGCGACCGGCTCGGAGTCGAACCCGGCGAGGAGGAGGCCGACGAGCGCGACGGCGACGGCGAGCGAGAACGCCCGGCCCGGGCTGCCCCCCCGATCGGAGGCCCGGTCGGCGATCGCGAGGTAGCACAGGCCGACGGCCAGCCCGACGACCACGTCGGCGGCGAAGTGGACGCCGATGACGACCCGCGAGAGCGCGATCAGTACGGTGACGGTCCCGGCGACCGCGTACCGCACCCGTGAACGCCCGATCCCGAGGACGGTCGCCGCGCCGACCCAGACGACAGCGGCACTGGTGGCGTGGCCGCTCGGGAAGCCGTAGCCGTCGGCCGTCGCCGCCTCGACGTAGAGCCCGCCGAGCGGGTCGGGAAACCGGGTCGCGAGCTCCGCGGTCCCCGCCCCGGGTGGCCGCTGGAGCAGGAACGTGCCCTTCAACGTCGCCGTCAGCGCCGCCGCGCCCAGCACCAGCGCGACGAGATAGGCCGCCCGACGGCGGTCGACCGCCCCCTCGAGACGGGGGAGCCGATCGCCGAAGAAGTAGAGCACCGAGAGCACGAGGAAGTAGAACCAGAGGTCGCCCAGCTGCGTGAGGAGGGCGAACAGGACCACGACGGGGTCCGGGAGCGACTCCAGCACCTCGACGAGGCCGACGCCGTGCGTGGTCATCGCCGTCCGTCCGGTGTCGGTCGCCCCGCGTCGAAGGGGCTACCACGGTCGGTATCAGTCACGGAACGCGCCGAAGCGGTCGGCCAGACGCCCGGGGAGCCGGCCGGCGCCGACGGCGGCCCCGACGACGAGCATCAGGGCGTAGAGCCCGAGCGTCGAGAGCCAGATCACGATCATCGCGAGGACGGCCCATCCCCCCCCGAGGAACGGCGAGTAGAACGCCCCGATCGTCATCGCGGTTCCGTACAGCAGGACGAGGTAGGGACCCCAGCCCCGGGCCTTCCCGCGTCGCAGTCGCGCGCGGACGTACTGTTTGAGCTCGCCCTCGATCTCCTCGCGGTGGACCGTGCGGTCCTCGACCCGTCCCTCGAACCGGTCGAGCTCGTCGTAGATGCGCTCCAGTTCCTCGCGGACGTCGTCGATGTCGTCGACGTCGAACCCCGCGCCCGCCCCACCGGGCCCGGGTCCGTCGCCCGGTCGTCCCGGACCGGGGGCGCCGGGGGCCGACTCGTCGCTCGTGCGCTGTGCCGCCGTGTCGTCGGTCGTGTCGTCCGTGTCAGTCATGCCTTGTGTGTCGAGCCCGCCCGCGTCGACCCGGCCCGCGAGGACCGCGTTCAGGACGACGCCGACGAGGAGGATGAGCCCGCCGAAGTAGAGGAACGTCACGAGCAGCAGGACCGCGCCGAGGACGCCGTACCCCTCGTAGCTGCCCGCGCTCGCCGCGTAGATTCGGAAGCCGGTCTGGAGCAGCGTCCACCCCACGGCGGCGAAGACCGCACCCGGGAGCGCCTCGCGGACCTCGACGTCCCCGGGGAGGAAGTAGTACAGCGGGAGGAATGCGGCGGTCAGCCCGCCGACGAGCAGCAGGGTCCCGACGGTGCCGGCGAGGTCGAAGCCGAGGACGACCAGGTCCGGATTCAGGACCGCGAGTGCCACGCCGACGGCCACCGTGGCGGCGATGCCGACGCCGACCGCCCCGAGGGTCACGGCGCCGTTCCGGAGCTGGTCGACGATGGAATCCGGGAGTGGCGCCCCGTACACCGTCGAGAAGGCCACGTCCATCCCGCGGAACAGCTTCAGTCCCGACCAGAGGAGGACCGCCGTCCCGACGACCCCGGCTCCGGCCCCTCCGACCGTGTTCGACAGCGTCTCCTGGACCAGGGTCCCCGCCTGCGAGCCGAACGCGTCCGTCGCGCGGTTCGCCAGCGCGAGCGCGAGCGCCTCGCCGCCGAACAGCGACGCGGCGACGACGGCCAGCAGCAACAGCGGAACCAGCGAGACGAACGCGTAGTACGCGAGGCTGGCCGCGATGAACGTGATGCGGTCGTCGCGGACCTCCTGGACCGTCTGCCGCGTCACCCGGACGATGCCACCGACCTGTCGGTTCACGGACCGGCGTTCGGTCGACGGTGGTATAAAGCTTGTAAACCGGGCGCTGCCGTTCGCCGTGCTCGGGGGGTTGCTGGCACTGCTCTGATGTGGATCGCCGTAACGGGAGGTGGTCGATCGGGCGGGGAGCACCGGCCAGCGGGGCTCGTCACGCGTCGGTGTCGGTAGGTATTATCGGGCCCGGTCCGAATCCGGGGTAATGCAGGACGCGTACAAGGAGCTCATGTTCCGCAGTTTCAAGGACGCTATGGACGTCGTGGCGGACTACAACGAGTGGGTCGAGGAGTCCTTCGACCGGCAGGTGCCGGTGCCGCCGGGGGCGGTCCCGCAGGTGGCGATGATGCTCTACCAGAGCCGCGTCCGCGAGCACATGGGCGACGCCGGCGAGTTCGACTTCCCCGAGTTCCAGAACCGGATGTACGAGTGATACGGTCGTGCGTACCTGTCTTCAGTGGTCTTCGGGAACGTCGGCGTGTCGAGATCGATGCGACGGAACTCCGGTCCGTGACGCGAAACGAACTACCCACGACCGTACGAGGTGACGGGCAGGGCGGCGACCGACTCGCCCACCGGGTTCGGGACCCCACCAGTTATGCCCGTGCTTCGTGACGCTTCCGGGTATGGCCGAGTTCGAGACCATCGCCGTCGAGCCCCACCCGGACGACGACCGCATCACCCGCGTCTGCCTCGACGCCCCCGACCGGAACAACACGATCGACCTTTCGATGCTGGCGGACCTCCACGAGGCGTTCACGGCGGCCGACCGTGACCGCGACGTCCAGGGGATACTCCTGGGGAGCACGTCGGACCCGTTCTGTGCCGGCGCGGACGTGGGCGAGCTCCGCGATCTCGGGTTCGAGGACGGCACGCGCTGGATGCAGCTCTACTTCGACACGCTGGACGTGCTCCGGGACACGGGCAAGCCGGTCGTCGCCGCGGTGGACGGCACCTGCGTCGCCGGCGGGAACGAGCTGACGATGGCGTGTGACCTCGTGGTCGCGGGCGAATCGGCGAGATTCGGGCAGCCGGAGGTCGGCGTCGGCTCCTCGGCGGCCGGCGGGGGCGTTCAACTGCTGCCACTGTTAGTCGGCGAGAAGCGCGCCCGCGAGATGCTCCTGCTGGGCGAACTGCTCTCGGCGGAGGAGGCAGAACGCATCGGGCTGATCAACCGCGTCGTCGGCGACGACGAGGTCGAGGACCGCGCGATGGGGCTGCTCACCAGGATAATCGACACGAAGAGCCCGCAGGCCTACCGCGCCATCAAGGGCATCATGAAGACCTGGACGAACCTCGGCCTCCTCGCGGAACCGATGGCCCGGGACATGACCGCGAACGTGTGGGCGAGCGAGGAGTTCGACGACCGCGTCTCGGCGTTCCTCGCCCGGCAGGAGCAGACCCCGCAGCCGTTCACCGGCACGCGACCGGACCCGTCGGCCGGCGGGAGCGGTGACGAGGGCGGGAACGGGGAGTAGGGGGAACGGGTAGAGAGGCGAGGGGGCGTCGGGGACCCGACGCCCCGCCACCCCCCGCCGTCAGCGCTCGCGGCCCTCGCGGAGCCCGTCGGTGAACCCCGTGACGATGCGGCGGACGAACAGGAAGAGGAAGAAGATCACGAGCAGCAGGAAGAGGACGAGCCCGACGAGGACCGGGTCGACGCCGTCGAGTTGCAGGAGCATACCCCGGGGTCGGCCCGCCGAAAGCAAAGGGGTTTCGGGGTCGCACGGCCGACGGTGTCGGCCCGAACCGGGACCCCCGCGCGATGGTTTTAGGTACCGAACGGCGCAGGGGTAGCTATGACAGGCGCGCCGCTGTCGGACGTCGTCGTCGCCGACTTCACCCACGCCCGTGCCGGGCCGTGGTGTACCGAGCTGCTGGGCGAACTGGGCGCGGAGGTCGTCAAGATCGAACGTCCCGGAGGCGGAGACCCCAACCGCGACGGCCACCCCCAGCAGGGCGGGATGGGGTTCGAGTTCATCTCCCGACACAGGAACAAGAAGAGCGTCGTGCTCGACCTGAAGGACGAGGACGGCCGGCAGATAGCCGAGGACTTCATCGCGGAGGCGGACGTGCTCGTCGAGAACTTCGCCCCGGGCGTGATGGACCGGCTCGGCCTCGGCTACGACTACCTCGCAGAGGAGGTCAATCCGGGCCTCGTCTACGCCTCGATCAAGGGCTACGGCGAGACGGGGCCGTTCAAGCACAAGAAGGGCGTCGACCTCGTGATGCAGGCCGAGGGCGGCATCATGTCGGTCACGGGGCCGGAGGGCGGCCCGCCGGTGAAGGTCGGCCAGGCCATCGGCGACATCGGCGCCGGGCTCTACGCGGTCATCGGGGTCCTCTCGGCGCTCCGGCACCGCGACGCGACCGGTCGAGGCCAGAAGTTCGAGACCGACCTGTTCGGCACCATCGTCTCCTACATGGAGGAGTACCTGACCGAGTACGGGATCACCGGCGAGGACCCGACGCCGAACGGCACCCGCCACCAGACGCAGGTGCCCTACGAGCTGTTCGAGACGTCGGATGGATACCTCGCCGTGTTCGTTCCCGGGTCGCGCTGGGGGATGTTCGTCGCCGAGGTGCTGGAGGACGACTCGCTGCTCGAGTACGACTCGGCGAAGGCCCGCCGGGACCACTACGACGAGGTGATGGGCGTGATGCGACCGCTGCTTCGCGAGCACACGACCGAGGAGTGGGTCGAGCGATTCGACGAGATAAACATCCCCTGTGGGCCGCTCAACCACGTGAGCGACGTCGTCGAGCACCCGCAGGCCCGCGAACGCGGGAACGTCCTCGAGTACGAGATCACCGAGGTCGGCGAGGTGCTCGTCCGCGGGTTCCCGCTGCACTTCTCGGAGTCCGAGACCGCCTTCGAGCGCGGTCCGCCGGGGCTCGGCGAGCACACCGACGAGATACTGGAACGACTCGGCGTTTCGGTAGAGGAACGCGAGCGCCTCCGCGAGGAGGGGGCCGTCGAGTAGCGCGAGGCGTCCCGAGTCCCGGCGTCAGCGCCCCTCGAACTCCGGTTCGCGGCCCTCGTCGAACGCCGCGACCCCCTCGGCGTGGTCCTCGCTCGCGAACGCCTCGTCACGGAGCCGCTGGACCCACGCCCGTTCGGCCTCCGAGAGGTGGCCCTTCGCCTCGATGGCGGCGACGACGTCCTTCATCGCCCGGAGCGAGAACGGCGCGTTACTCGCGATGGTCCCGGCCATCCCGTAGGTCCGGTCCTCGAGTTCCTCGCGCGGGACGGCGTAGTTCAGGAAGCCGACCTCGGCGGCGTGTGTCGCGTCGATGGGCTCGGCGGTGAACAGCATCTCGCGGGTCTTCGCCGGGCCGATCAGGTCCATGATCCGGCTGACCGGTCGGCCGCCGTAGACGAGGCCGATCCGCGCGGGCGTGATGCCGAATCGGGCGCCTTCGACGCCGATCCGGAGGTCACAGGAGGCGGCGATGGCCACCGCGCCACCGTACGTGTCGCCGTTTATCATCGCGATCACGGGGTAGCTGTACCCCTCGATGGCGTCGAGCATCCGCGACCAGAGCCCCTTCTGTCGGTCGGTCTGGTCGCTCCGGTCGACCGAGAGGTCGAACCCGGCGCTGAACGCCTTCTCGCCGGCGCCGCGCAGCACGGGAACGACGAGTTCGTCCCGGTCTTCCAGCGCCTCGAACGTCTCGGCCAGCGCCTCGACCATCTCGAAGTCGACCGCGTTGCGCTTGCCCTCGCTCTCGATGGTGATCGTCACGACCCGCCCGTCGTCCGCCGAGTGGATGGTCCCCATGCTGGCGACCCTGCAGGGCGCTCGAACCTAAACCCTCCGTCGACGGTGCGTTCCACCGAGTGCAGGGGCGGGGCCCCCGGGTCCGCCGGGGCGTCTATCCGTCGGTCGGCGCGGCGGTGCCTCCGGCGGGCGTCTCGCCGACCTCTCGGCTACGTGCTATCCGTGATACACCGCCGTCGCCGAGGTACCGGACGGTGAGGGTGCCGCCGCCGTTGTTCTCGAAGTAGAGGAGCATCTTCCCCGCTCTACCGGTGTACGTTCGCGTCTTCCCGGTCGGGACCGGGAACGAGACGACGTCGTTCCCGCTGAACGCCCTCGAGGAGACCTCCGCGAGGAACACGCCCTCCCGTTCGCCCTCGTTGGCGACGGTCAGTTCGAGCACGAGCTGCCCGTCGCGCCGGGGGATGTCCATTCCCTCGACGTGGAAGGCCGGCTCCAGGGGGAGCGTCTCCCGGATCTCCTCGGGGAGCGTCCAGTGGACCGTCCGGTAGTCGGTCTGCCACGCGACGGTCGCCGTCTCGTGGCGTTCGGCCGAGAACGGGACCGCGTACACCCCCTCGGTGAGGGTCGAAACCGCGTCCCCTTCGGGCAGGAGGTCGCCGTCGACGGACGACCGGAGCGTGCCGCCTTCGAGCCGGTCCGGTTCCCGCCCCTCGACGGTCACGTCGACGACGACGAACTGGCCCTCGGCGGCCCGCACTGCCGGGTCGTGAACGCCCATCGCGAGGACGCCCTTCCTGACGCGGGGGTTCGAGACGGTCATCGGGACGCCGCCGACTTCGATGCTCTCCCCGACCGGAACCCGCGTCCCCTCGGAGGTCGACGTGCCCGCCTCGGTGGGCGTGGCCGACTCGAATGGTGTGCTCGTCCCGGTGGCCGTCCCGCCGCCGGGGGGTCGACCGACACAGCCGGCGACCGAGCCGACGCCGGCACCGACCAGGGCGAGGTAGTGACGCCGATTCACGGTCGTCGCTATCGTCGTTCTCGGCAAGTGTCTTTGGGGAACGGGACGACGCGGAGAGTCCGGCCCCTGGACGTTCGACCGTGGCCGCGACCCGAACCGGTATACCCGGGGCGCCCGAACCGCCGCTATGCTCGAACCTGGCGACCCGGCGCCGTCGGTCAGCGCGAAGAACCAGCACGGCGGGACGGTCGCGCTCGACTTCGAGGACCCGACGGTCGTGTACTTCTACCCCAAGGACTTCACCGGCGGGTGCACCATCGAGGCCAACGACTTCCAGGACGCGCTCCCCGAGTTCCGCGAGTCGGGGATCGCCGTCTACGGCGTCTCGCTCGACGACGTCGAGACCCACGCCGACTTCGCCGAGGAGGAGGGCGTCGAGTTCGACCTGCTCGCCGATCCCGAGGGCGAGGTCGCCGGCGCGTTCGGGCTGGACACGAGCGAGGGCTACACCGACCGGCGGACGTTCGTCCTGGTCGGCGGCGAGGTCGCCGACGTCTACGACCCCGAACTCGCCGACCCGTCGGGCCACGCCCGCGAGGTGCTGACCGACACCCGCGAGGAGTTCCTCGCCGGGGACTAGCGGTCCGTCGTCGTCCGTACGACGGCGGCCCGACCGTCGCGCCCCGGGTACACCGGGCTTTGATTACGGACGGGCGGGAGTGGGATGTCATGGAGTACCAGGACTCCGACCGCGCCGGGGAGCTGACCGAACGCGCCCGGCGGTTCATGGACGAGGTCGTCCTCCCCCTCGAACGGGGGCTGCCGGCCGACTACACCGTCACGGACGAGGACATCGCGGAGCTCCGCGAGGAGGCCCGCGAGTACGAGATCTACTGCCCGCAGATCGGCGAGGAGTGGGGAGGTATGGGCGAGGACTTCCGTGACGCGCTCCCGGTGTTCGAGGAGGCCGGGCGGTCGCTGCTCGGCGCGCCCGCGATGCGCGTCGACGCTCCCGACGAGGGGAACATGCACACGCTCGAACTCGTCGGCACGGAGCGACAGAAGGAGGAGTACCTCGCCCCGCTCGTCGAGGGGGAGATACGGTCCTGTTTCTCGATGACCGAGCCGATGCAGGGGGCCGGTTCGGACCCGAAGATGATCCGCACCACCGCGGAGAAAGAGGGCGACGAGTGGGTCATCGACGGTCACAAGTGGTGGTCCTCCTACGCGAGCGAGTCGGACATCCTGCTGGTGATGGCACGGACCGACAGGGAGGCCCACCCCTACTCGGGCTGTTCGTTCTTCATCGTCCCCACCGAGGCCGAGGGGGTGAACATCGTCCGTGACGTTCCCCACCTCGGCCAGAGCCTGCTCCCCGAGGGCCACGCCGAGATCGAGTACGAAGGGGTCCGGGTCCCCGAGGAGAACCTCCTCGGGACCGAGAACGAGGGGTTCGCCCACGCCCAGCAGCGGCTCGGCCCCGCGCGGTTGACCCACTGCATGCGCTACGCCGGCCAGGGCAGACGCGCCCTGGAGGTGGCGAAGGCCTACGTCTCCGAGCGGGAGGCGTTCGGCGAACCCCTGTCACAGAAGCAGTCCATCCGGCACGACGTCGCCCGCGCGGAGATGCGGCTGCACGTCGCGCGGACGGCGATCCGCGACGCCGCCGACAAGATCGCGGAGGGCGAGGAGGCCCGCATCGAGGTCGCTATGTGCAAGGTGTTCTGTGCGAACGTCGCCAACGAGGTGATCGACACCGCCCTCCAGACCCTCGGGGGCAACGGCATCGCGAAGGACCTCCCCGTCTCGGACTTCTACGAGAACGTCCGCGCGTTCCGCATCTTCGACGGCGCCGACGAGGTCCACCTCCGGACCGTCGCGCGGAACGCCTTCGACGAGGTGCAGACGGCCGAGATGGAGAGCGTCACGCGGTACTGACGGGGACTTCCGGACGGAGTGCCGGTCCGTCACGACGCCGCTCTCCCGTCCAGTCCCCCCATCGGACCGTCGTACGGTCGTGCGTCCCCATTTTCAGTGGTCTTCGGAAACCTCGGTGTTTCGAGGCCGACCAGACGGAATTCCGATCCGTGAAGCGAGACTCATTGCGCACGACCGTATCAGTTCGTGTGCGAGCGTCCGGCGACCGCTCAGGTGGACACGGGGCCGCCGTTCCATCCGGGGTCCCGCCCCGTGCGGTCGATGAGGTCCGCACGGCACGCCGGACAGTAGTCGGGGGTGACGGACTCGCTCCGCGGGACGTACACCGCGCCGCCGCACTCCACGCACGCATCCGCGACGACGGTCGCACAGTCCGCACAGACGTTGAAGTCGTCGGCCGTCAGGTCGCGCAGGGGTTCGAGCTGTTTGTCCAGGATGTACTCGTCGATAACCGCCCGACAGCTTTGACACGGTTGCATGGCGATACACGCCACACCACGTGACCCTCGTACAAATACCTGCGTCCGGGAACCGTGGATCAGTCCGCGCCCTGCGGGTGCCGTGATACCTCGACTCTCGGAAGCGTTATCTCCGGTTCGGGGCTCTGTCCGTTCGTAATGGACACGGTAAAGTTGATTTCTTCAACGACACGGGCGGTTACGGTTTCATCTCGACTGACGACGACGCCGTCGACGACGACGAGGACGTGTTCTTCCACATGGAGGACGTCGGTGGTCCGGACTTAGAGGAGGGCCAGGAGGTCGAGTTCGACATCGAGTCGTCCCCGAAGGGACCCCGCGCGTCGAACCTCGTCCGCAAGTAACAGCGGCTTCCGGCCGTCGCCACGGGCGGTGGCCGACGACCCCGTTCTTTCACACACAGTAGCCGATGCTCCGTGCGTACCACGTGCGGTCGAGTTACCGGAGCGTATCCGCGTTCCGAGCCTGCCCGACCCGCCGACGGGCCTGTTCGAGCCGGCGGTCCGTCGCCCGGGACAGCCCGCCGGGGAGCCCCCCGCGGGCCTCCTCCAGCCGGGTCGCGACCCTGTCGAGCCGGGTCGCCACCGCCTCCAGCCGCTCGTCGGCACCGGCGCGGTCGCCGGTCTCGGCGCGCTCTGCGGCCCGGCGTGCGGCCTCCGCGACCGCGGCCAGAGCCCGCGAGAGCCCGCGAACGGCGCTCTCCGGGGGATCGATCGACTCCCCGGAGTCCTCGGAGTCGTCACCGCCATCGTCGTCGCCGTCGTCCGCCGCGGCGGCGACCTCCGCACGAGTCTCCTCGGCGACATCGGCGTCGGTCCCCTCGGTGTCGACCTCGAGTTTCGCCGCGTTCTCCCGGGCGACCGGTGGGACCTCTCCCTCGACCCCGCCGACCGTCGGCACCGCCGCCGGCTCGCTCTCGAGCAGCGTGACCGCCTCGACCGTCGGCGGGACCGTGGCGAGCCCCTTGCCGTCGGGCGCGTCGTCCGATTCGACCGCCTCAGCGACGGCCGCGACGACTGCCGCAGCCCCCGGCCCGTCGATGGCGTCGTAGCGGTCGGCCAGCGCCGCGCGGTGGGTCGGGTCCGAGACGTCCGCCGCCGGGTCGGCGTAGCGGGGCTGCTCCCAGGGCACGCTCGTCGTCGTGATGTGGCTCGCGACGGCGTCCTCGACGAACCCGGGGACGGCGAATTCGAAGCTCAGCTGCGGGCCAGTGAACGCCGCGACGTGCTCGAGCTCGCTCGTCGGGAGGAGTTCGTACGTCACGTCGACGTCGTCCTCGCGGTCCTCGGGTCCGAAGACGAGCCCGGTCGCCCGTCCTGGCAGGTCGGTCGGCGGCGAGGAGAGCGCGTCGAACGACCGCACGGTCAGGGCCTCGTCGACCAGGTCCGAGCGCTCGACCGACGGGAGCCGTTCGTGCTCGTAGACGGGCGCGCCGTCGAGCTCCGGGACGAGGTATGGGAGCCGTCCCCCCTCGTCCCGCGGGAGGCCGTAGGCCGCCGGGATCGACGCGAGGTCGCCGAGTGCCTCGATGGCCCGGTTGGTGATGTCGGCGACCGTTTTCTCCGTCGGCAGCCGCTGGAACCGATCCGGGGCGTCGTTGACCGACAGGGCGCTCGAGTGCGACCTCAGTTCCGAGAGGACGCGCGGGACCGTCCCCGGCTCCGGGTCGAGGAACTCGTTGTTCGGCACCTTCCGGGAGTGGGAGCTGGCGACGTAGAGTACCGGTTCGTCCGCCTCCGTGTCGACGAAGACGTGGAGCACCTCCCAGTCGTGCCAGTGGAAGTTCGTCGTGAACTGGTCGACCGCCGAGTAGCACCAGAACTGGACGACCGCCAGCGGCGAGTCCTCGTACCGGACGGCGTGATAGAACACCGTCGAGTCCGGCGGTGTATCGGACTCGCGGGCGCGTTCGGCGTAGCCGTCGAGCGCCTCGAACCCGTCCACGCCGGTCGCGCCGTCCCGGTCGACCTCGTACGGCCGCGGGTCGGTCGGGAACCACCGCTCGGCCTCGTCGAAGTAGAGCGTCGGTGCGAACCGCTCGGCCAGGTCGCGGGCCTCGTCTTCCGCCACCTCGGCTGCCGTGTCGTTCCCGCTCCCGTCGTTTCCGTCGTTCCCGCCCCCGACGAAGGAGGAACAGCCGGCGAGCGAGGCTGCCCCGCCCCCCGCTAGAGCAGCCAGGACCGCCCGTCGGTCGATCGACCGCCCCGGACCCGGGCCGGCGTCACCGGGTGCGGGTACGGGTCACCGACCTCCGGACGGGTCGACCCGTACCGACTCGTTCGTGTCGCGAAGGCCGGACGACATCGTGGCGAGACCGCGTGATCCGTTCACGTCGACGCCGCCGGGCGGGCGAGAAATATGCCTTCCGAAGGCGACCCGGGCGCTACTCCGCGGGAACGATGCGGTGGACCCCCCCGTCGTCGGAACCGATACCGAGGACGTAGAGCTCGCCGTCGGCGTCCCGGCCGAAGGAGAGTATCCGTTCGAGCTTCCCCGCGTCGGAACCGGCCATCGGGACGGCGCTCGTCTCCCAGAGGCCGTCGCCGTCGGAGGGGGTCGCGACGAACAGCCGCCCGCCGGCGTTCAGGTCGCCGAAGACGTACCGCCCGAACAGCGCCGGCAGCACCGACCCGCGGTAGACGTGGCCGCCGATGATCGAGACTCCGGTGACGCCGTCCCCAGAGTGTGGGTACTCGATGATCGGATCGATCAGCGGCTCGCCGCCGCGCACGTCGGGTGGGGTTTCGTCGGGGCAGTCGTCCGTATCGAAGCAGTGGGTCCCCTCCATCACGTTCCACCCGTAGTTGCCGCCGCGCTCGACCAGGTTCACCTCCTCGTAGCTGTTCTGTCCCACGTCCCCGACGTAGAGGTCGCCGCGGTCGAACGACATCCGCCAGGGGTTCCGGAGCCCCCAGGCGTAGTGCTCGTCGAGCCCCTCGCGGCCGACCAGCGGGTTGTCCTCCGGGACCGCGTACCCCTTCCCGTCCTCGCGGCCGTCGATGTCGATCCGCAGGACGCTCCCGAGGAGGTTCTCGGTCACGTCCTGCCCGTTACCCCCATCGACGGCGTCGTACCAGTCCTCGACGTGGCCGTCCCCCCGGTCGCCGCCGGAGCCGCCGTCGCCGACGGCGACGTAGAGGTAGCCGTCGGGGCCGAACGCGAGGTCGCCGGCGTTGTGGTTGCCCTGTGGCTCGGGGATCTCGAGGAGCGCCCGTTCGGAGTCGCGCCGGACCCGTCGGCCGTCGCGAGCCGCCTCGAACTCCGCCAGGACGAACGTGTGGCGGTAGTCCTCGGGGGTTCCCTCCCGGCGCGGTGCGCTGTAGCGGACGAACGCCCGCCTGTTCTCGGCGAACTCCGGGTGGAGCGCGAGCCCCAGTAACCCCTTCTCGCCGCCGCGCTCGATGGAGTCGCGCAGGTCGAGGAACGGCTCCTCGCGCAGCCCGTCGGCCTCGTGGACGCGGGCGAGGCCCCCCTGTTCGACCACGTAGCGGCGGTCGGCGTCGGGCGCGAACGCCACGTCCACCGGCGCCCCCAGGCCGTCGACGAGCGTCTCCAGGCCGACCGACTCCGGCGGCGGCCCGGCCGCCGGCGTGCGCGTCTCGGTGGCCGTCTCCGCCGGGGTCGCCGTCTCCGTCCCGGTATCGTCCTCGGTCGAGGCCGGCCCGGCCGTCCCCTCGGGCGGGTCGGTGTCGTCCCCGGTTCCGCCGGTCCCGGCCAGCCCCGAACAGCCGGCCAGTCCCGTCGCGGCACCGGCGGCCGCGACCCGCAGAAGGCGCCGCCGGGTGGAGGTCCGATCCATGGCGGGGGGATGGGCCCGAGACTGAAATACGTCCTCCATCCGGCCATTCACTGAGTCCGGTGGAACGGGAGGGCTCCACACCCCGCGGCGGGGAGAGCTTTTAAGCCGTGAGCGAGAACCCCCGGTGATGCCCACGACGAGGGCCGACGGCCCCGTGCTGGTGGCGGTCGAGAACCCGGCACACGTCCAGCAGTTGGTCCGGACCGCCGGCGACCTCGCACGGGACGGTCCGGGACGGGTCCGCCTCGTTACCGTCGTCGCCAAGCCTCGGGACTCCCCGTTCGGCGTGTTCGCCGACGAGACGATTCGTCGGGAGTTCGCGGGCGACAGCCACGAACTCGTCCAGCGGGCGGAGACGCCGCCGGGGGTCACGGTCGAGCGCGAGGTGGTCGTCGCGCGGTCGGTCGCGGGCGGGATCCTGTCGGCGGTCGAGGAGACCGATCCGACCGCGCTCGTGGTCGGCTGGCAGGGGCGCTCCCGGCGGAGTGACGCCCTGCTCGGCACGACCGTCGACCGGCTCGTCGAGCGGGCGCCGTGTGACCTCTACGTCGAGCGGGTCGGGCGGGAGGCCGACGGCGTTGACTCCGTCCTGCTCCCGGTCGCGGGCGGTCCCCACGTCCGGGCGGCGGCGACGGCCGCGCGGGCCATCGCCGACCGCAACGACGCCCCGGTCCACGTGCTCTCCGTCGAGACGCCCGGTTCGGAGGGCGCGGACGGATACGTCACCGAGGCCCGCGAACTACTGGGGACCGTGGTCGAGCGCAGGGAGGCCGGGGAGAGCGGGGCCGTCGGGACCGGGACCCACGCACCGGTCGAGACGGGGACGGTCCGGGCCGAGGACGTGACCGACGCGCTCGTCGCGGCGGCCGCCGACCACGACGTCGTGGTGCTCGGCGCGACCCGACAGGGACCGCTCCGGGGGCGGCTCGTCGGGTCGGTCCCCCGGCGGATCGTCGAGCGGACCGACGCGACCGTCATCATCGCACGCGACGGGAGCGTGGTCGGAGGGCTGCTCGGCCGGATCGGGGAGCTGTTTCGACGGTGACGGGGCTCGCCGTCGCGGCGGTCGGGAGCGGCGTGGGGTTCTGGGCACTGGTCGTGCTCGCGACGCTCACCGGGCTCGTCACAGCATGGGCGCTCGGGGCGAACAGCAACTCCCCGCCCTTTGCCCCCGCCATCGGGGCGAACGCCATCTCGACGATGCGGGCCGCGTTCCTCATCGGTATCCTCGCCGCACTCGGGGCGCTCACGCAGGGCGGTGCCATCTCCGAGACGGTCGGTGCGGGCCTCATCGACGGCGTCGCCATCACCTCCCTGGCGGCGACGGCGGGTCTGCTCACCGCGACCGGGTTCATGGCGTTCGGCGTCTACACCGGCTACCCGGTCCCGGCGGCGTTCGCCACCACCGGCGCGATGGTGGGTGTCGGCCTCTCGCTCGGGGGCGACCCCGCCATCGACACCTACCGACGCATCGCGACGTTCTGGGTGCTCGTCCCGCCGGTCTCCGGGGGCCTGGCGTACGTCACCGCGACACTGCTCCGGCGGGACGACGTCCCCGATACGGTGGGGATACCGCTGCTGGCGGCGGTAGTCGGCGCCATCGTCGCGAACGTCCGGCTGGGGATCATCCCCGACCCCTCCGGCGGCGAGCAGGGGTCGCTCGCCGGATACGCCGCGGGGGTCATCGACGTGCCGACCGTCGCGGGCGTCGACCCCGTGGTCGTTGCCGTGACGCTCGGTCTCGCGGCCGCGAGCTTCCAGTTCATCCGCCGGCGGACCCGGCAGTCCGTCGACCGGGGCGTCCGGACGTTCCTCGTCCTCCTCGGGAGCCTCGTCGCCTTCTCCAGCGGCGGGAGCCAGGTCGGGCTGGCGACCGGGCCGCTGGAGAACCTCTACCGGACCGAACTCGGGCTCCCGGCGCTGGTCCTGCTCGCCGTGGGCGCGACCGGCATCCTCGCGGGGGCGTGGATGGGCGCCCCCCGGCTCCTCCAGGCCACCTCCCGGGAGTACGCACAGCTGGGCATCCGACGCTCGATCGCCGCGCTCGTCCCCGGGTTCGTCATCGCCCAGACCGCCATCGCGCTCGGCATCCCCATCTCGTTCAACAACATCATCATCTCGGGGGTGATCGGCGGCGGCCTCGCCGGGGGATCCGCGGGCGTCTCCAGGCGGAAGATCGGCGTCACCCTCGCCTTCTGGCTCGTCACCCTCGTTACCTCGGTCGCGATCGGGTTCGGGGTCTACCGGGTCTTCGCGACGGCGCTCGGGGTGTAACACGGCGGCACCCCGGCGGCCCGGAGGACCGGACCTCTACAGCCGTTTTCGCATACAGGTGGCCGTCGCGGGACAGAGGTCGGCGAACTCGGACGTCCCCCGGATGGCGTCGGGGGCCCCGTCTCGCTCTATCTCCACGTACCCGCGTTCGGCGAAGAACCCGCGTGCGGTCGTCGTGAGCAGGTAGAGCACCCCGACGCCCTCGTCTCGGGCGGCCGCCTCCAGCCGCTCGCAGATGGCCGTGCCGTGCCCCGTACTCCGGGCCGACCGTTCGACGGCGACCGAGCGCAGGAGCCCTGCCGACCCGTGGACCTCGATCCCTCCGACCCCGACCCGCTCGTCGCCGTCGTATCCGAGGTAGAAACACTCCGGTTTCGAGCGGACGTCCGCCGACGGCAGGCCGTTCGCCTCCAGCAGTCCCTCGACGTAGGGGAGCGTGTCCTCCCCGGCCGGTTCGAGCGTGAGCGTCGTCGCGCCCATACCGGCCACAGCGGCGGTGCCACTAATACACTGTCGGACGCACCTATTCGTGCATCGTCGCCTCGACGGGTCGGCGACGTCGCACAGGGGCGTACGACCGACAGTATAGTTCCCCGGGAACGCCGGCCGCGTTCACGCCCACGAGGATCCCTCGCGGGTGTCGTTTCCAGTCGAAACGACGGCCTTTCCGGTGCGTGTGTGAACGTGTGACTATGTAGGGCCTCCGGGGTGGTGGCGTCGCTCGGTGTGGCCGGAGCGTGGACGGGGAAGTGACTCGAGGCAGCGGTAGTAGAGCCGAGATGGGGGGTTGATCCGCTCAGGCCGCTATCGTCCGCAGTCGCCACGGACTCGACGAGAGCGTCCGCGTGCCCTCCTCGGTCACGACGACGTTCACCTCGACGTGGAACGTTCCGTACCCGGTGGCGAACGCCGGTTCGATCGTGACGACCATCCCGGGCCGGAACGTCCCCTCGGACCCGGCATCCAGGCTCGGCAGCTCGGTCACCTGCCGGCCGAGCGAGTGCCCGACGCGTCCGGCCAGCCGGGAGAGCCGCGCCGTGATGGGCAGGTCGAGGGCGTCGAGGGCGGCCTCGGCCTCGCTCGCGACTCGCGACATCGGAACCCCGGGCGCGATAGTCTCGACCGCCTCGTGGGTGATCCGGTGGGCCGCTCGCTGTGCCTCGCGCTGTCGCTCGCTCGGCCCCCCGACGACGCCCGCCCGGCTGAAGTCCGAGAAGTAGCTGTCGACGGCACAGCCCCCGTCGATCCAGACCATCGCTCCGTCCTCGACGACCCGGTCCGAGCCGCCGCTCGCGGTGCGGTCGTACTCCCCCGGCCCGCAGGTAACGAGCGCCCACGGGGCCTCCCCGCCGCAGTCGAGCAGATGCCGGCGGAAGCACGATCCGGCCTCGGCTCCGGTCGTGCCGGTCGAGACCTCCCGGAAGGTCCGGTCGAAGGCCTCGGCGGTGATCTGGCAGGCGCGCTCGACCCGTTCGATCTCGGCACCGGACTTCCGCGAGCGGAGGTCCGCCAGGAGGGGTTGGGCGTCGACGAACGCGGCGTCCGAGCCGTCGACGAACGTGCGGAACTCGCCGGCGGGCACCGAGAGCGTCGTCTCCGGGCCGTACTCGACGCCGATCCTGCGGTCGGCTACACCCGCGTTCTCCAGGGCCTCCCGGAGTTCCGGAGCGGGCAGCGAGGAGAGCCGGTCGTACGTACGAACCGCGGCGTCCCCGCCCCCGAGTCCGTCGGCAAGGAACTCGTGGACGACGAGCGTCGGCGTGCCCTCGCGGGGGAGCAGGTAGAGCAGCGGCCGCGAGCTCCCGGCACTGGGCATCCCGCTCGCCCCCGAGACGTACGCGAGGTTCGGTCCGCCGGTCAGCAGCAGGGCATCGAGGTCCGCGCCGGCCATCCGCTCCCGGGCCCGGTCGCGTCGTGCGCGCCGGTCGAGTTCGTGGTCGAAGTCCGGGCGTGCAAGCGTGTCCATGACGTCCGAACCTGGCCGTTCCGCCGGATAAATCCACCCGGTCGGCTTCGACGAAATCCTCGCTCGGTGAGCCGTTTCAGCGCCCTCCCGAAGCGAGGGCACGTCTCTCGCGTGGAACCGCTCTCGGACGGGAACGGTGGAAACAGCGATCACGAGTACGACAGATATGATAAAGCGTTTGCGTCGTCGATCGGAACGGGGGATCCGAGATGTCCCTCCAGTTCGTCCGGGCCAAACCCGTCCAGGCCTGCAAACTCGGTGTGATCGTCGCCGTCCTCCTGTTCGCGGCAGGCGGTGTCTTCGGAGTCATCCCCGGTCGGGGACTCACCGACCTGTTCCTCGTCGTCGGCCTCGGCGTCGTGTTGGTACTCGTCGTCGCCGCCGAAACGTTGCTCGCCGGCTACCGCTTTACCCGTACCGATACCGCTCTCCCCGATCGACTGACGGACCGTCCGATCTACACCGTCGCCCGGGCCATCGAGGCCGTCAGTGTCGTCCTGGTCGCGGGCGGGTTCGTTCTGTTCGTCACCGAGCTTCCCGACGAACCGCCGGCAGGCCCCGGAGCTATCGGCGTGCTGTTCGTCGTGGCCGGACTGGGCGTCGTCGTTCTCGGAGGTAGCCTCGTCCGAACCCTCGCGGAGTACTACTACCACCGCCGCGACGACGGAGAGTAGGGACGGATCGTTGCCTGCCGCGGCGAACCGTAGTAGCGTTTGGAACCAATAACACACTCCGGGCGGGGACGTTCTCCCGTCCGGAGCAGGCCGTACGAACCCGTGCTTCCCGGAGATGCGACCGGCGCCTCGTCCCGGCGCGTTTATGGGGCCCCCACGGCGGGTACGAGTATGTCGATGCCGCACGTGCGGACGCTCGAGTGTACCCTCTGTGGCGCCGAGTACGACCCCGAGCAGGTGGTCTACACCTGTCCGGAGCACCAGGGTCTCGCGGGTATCCTCGAGGTGGTCTACGACTACGGCGTCGTCGAGGAGCGGTTCGACGCCGACCTGGACGGCGAGATACCGAGCCAGTGGAAGTACGGGGCGTTCCTCCCGGTCGAGGACGGGGCCGAGCCGGTCACCCTCGGCGAGGGCGGCACCGACCTGCTCGATGCCCCGAACCTGAGCGAGGCGCTCGGCGTCCGCACCCTCGTCAAGGACGACGGTCGGAACCCGACGGGCTGTTTCAAGGACCGTGCCAGTTCTATCGCCACCACGAAGGCACGACACGCCGGGCGGGACGTCGTCACCTGTGCGTCGACGGGGAACGCGGCGGCGTCGCTCGCCGGCTACTCCGCGCGGGCCGGGCTCGACTGCCGCATCTTCGTCCCCGAGGCCGCCCCGTCGGAGAAGCTCGCCCAGCCGCTCGTCTACGGCGCCGACGTGCTCGCGGTCGAGGGCACCTACGACGAGGCGTACGACCTCTCCGTCGAGGTGACCGAGACGTACGGCTGGTACAACCGCAACGCGGCGATCAACCCGTTCCAGGTCGAGGGGAAGCGCACCGTCGGCCACGAGCTCGCCGAGCAGTCGGCCGTCCGTGGCGAGATCCCCGACTGGGTCGTCCTCTCGATGGGCGACGGCTGTACGATCGCCGGCGCGTGGAAGGGCTTCCGGGAGATCTTCGAGCTCGGATACGTCGAGGACACCCCACGGATGCTCGGGGTGCAGGCCGAGGGCGCGGCGGCGATCCACGACGCCTTCCACGGCCACGAGGACGCCGAGGCGGTCGCCGAGACGGTCGCCGACAGCATCGCCGTCGGCCGACCCCGCAACACCGTCAAGGCCTGTCGTGCGCTCGAGGAGAGCGGCGGGACCTCGGTGCTGGTCCCCGACGCGGGGATACTCGAGGCCGAGGCGCTCCTCGGGCGAACGGAGGGAATCTACGCCGAGCCCGCGGGTGCGGCCCCCGTCGCGGGCGTCGAACGGGCGCTCGCGGAGGGAGTGATCGGACCCGACGAGACGGTCGCTGTCGTCGTGACCGGGTTCGGGTTGAAGGACACCGCGAGCGCGAGGCGGGCCGGCGGCGACGCCACGAACATCCCGCCGGATATAGAGGCCGTTCGGAGTCGGTACGAACCGGGCGGGGCGTCGGGGGCCCGGGTCCGGTAGCACCCGTCGCGCCGACCGGAGGATCCGACGTCCCTCGACGGGTCGCGTTCGGCCCGGACGGAATTAGCCGTGAACTGCCCGGCGGGTCGGGCCCCGAGGCGTCGTCCCGACGCCCCGAGGAGTACAGCAGAACGGCCTCCCGGCCCGTGTCCCCCCGGCCTGCGACTACCGGTCGTTCATGCGCAACCGTTCCGTCGTCCCGCAGCTGTCACAGACGCTCACCCGGTACGGCTCCCTGGAGTACTTCGTCTGACTCCCCTCGGGCAGTTCGTGTCGGAGTTCGATCGACACCGAGTGGGCGGTTTCACGCCCGCAGGTGTGGCAGTTCTCGGACAGCCGCCCCGGCATCGCGTCCATCGTATCGACCGTGCGTCCGGGATTTCTAAACGATTCACTATTGTGTACCATGCCGTCCGCCGGCGTGTCGGGCGACGGCCGACCCGGACGGTGGCGGACGCTTCCGGACGCGTCGCCGGGGGCCGTGTCACGGCGGCTACCTGACGACCGTCACGGTCACGGGCGCCTCGCCGACGACCGTCGTGGCGACCGTCCCGAGGAGTCGCCGGGCGAGCGCGTTCCGCTCGCCGCCGTGTCCACCTATGACGACGTGGTCGACATCGCCGGAGTCGACGAACTCGAGGATTGTCTCGGCCGGATCGCCCGCCTCGACCGCGGTCTCGATCTCGCGGTCGGCCTCGGCAGCCCGGTCGCTCGCCCGGTCGACCATCGCATCGGCCCGTTCCTCGGCGCTCACCATCCGCTCCTCCCCCGCGTCGAGGACCCCACCCTCGCTCATCGGTCCGTCGAGCGGCGTCACGACGTTCAGCACCGTCAGCCGACAGTCGAACGTCTCGAGGGCGTGGTCGAGCGCCGCGTCAGACAGGGGCGACCCGTCGAGCGGGACGAGGACGTGTCCGGGGGGCATACGCCCGTTCGGGGCGCCGGACACAAGTATCCCGCCGCTCGGGCGCCCACCGCGACGAGGGCGGGCCTCCCGTCGACGGCCGAGTTCGCTCGACCTCCCGTCGGCCGGCGCGTCCCGACGGCGAAGACGTATATGCCGGAGGCGCGACGATAGGGTCGAGCCATGCAGTCACACACCGTCACGGGCGGCGACGGGATCGATCTCCACGTGGACGAGACGGGGGCCGCCGACGGGCGACCGATCCTGTTCATCCACGGCTATACGCAGTCCCGCCTCTCGTGGGACAGACAGATGCACTCGGATCTGGCCGAGGAGTTCCGGCTGGTCGCGATGGACGACCGCGGACACGGCGACTCGGGGAAGCCCCGCGATGCCTACGACGACTCGGAACTGTGGGCCGAGGACGTCCAGTCAGTCATCGAGACGCTCGACCTCGACGACCCGGTGCTGGTGGGGTGGTCCTACGGCGGGCTGATCATCTCGGACTACCTCTCGGTGTACGGCACCGGGCACGTCTCCGGGCTGAACTTCGTGGGCGCCATCTCGAAGCTCGGAACCGACGACGCGCTGGCGGTCATCGGCGAGGACTTCACCGAACTCGTCCCGGGGTTCGAGTCGACCGACGCCGAGGAGAGCGTCGGGACGCTCGACAGCTTCATCGGACGGTGCGTCCACGGCGACCTCGACCCGCGGGACCGCTACTACCTGCTCGGGTTCAACGCGAAGGTCCCGCCGTACGTCCGGACGGGGCTGCACTCCCGCACGGTGACCCACGACGACGACCTCCGGGCGGTCGACGTTCCGACGCTCCTGACCCACGGCGAGGAGGACACCGTCGTCCTGCCGGGGGCGGCCGAGGAGCACGCCGATCTTATCGACACCGCCGAGACGTCCTGGTACCCCGACGTGGGCCACTCGCCGTTCTGGGAGGCGTCCGAGCGGTTCAACCGCGAACTCCGTGAGTTCGTCGAGGGGCTGTAGGCGCCGGACACGCGTGGCTACGCGGCGTCCTCCCGGTCGAGCGACGGTCGCTCCGGAGCCCGCTTCGTCCAGAGCTACTCGGTTCCCGAGGTCAGTTGACGTTCGTCTCGGCACGTGAGCGGGAGCGCGTGGAGCCGCCGGCGAGAACGCCCGTCCTATCCCGTTCAACCGAACTTGCCGGTGATGTAGTCCTCGACGCGCTCGTTCTCGGGTTGCTCGAAGATCTTCTGCGTGTCGTCGAACTCGACGAGTTCGCCGCCCGTGAGGAAGACGGCAGTCATATCGGAGATACGCGCGGCCTGCTGCATGTTGTGCGTGACGATCACGACCGTGTACTCCTCGGCGAGGTCCTCGATGAGGTCCTCGATCTTCGAGGTGGCGATCGGGTCCAGCGCCGACGCCGGCTCGTCCATGAGGATGACCTCCGGGTCGACGGCGATCGCCCGGGCGATACAGAGGCGCTGCTGCTGGCCGCCCGAGAGGTCGAGCCCGGAGCTGTCGAGCTGGTCCTTCACCTCCTCCCAGAGGGCGGCGCGTCTGAGCGACTCCTCGACGATCTCGTCGTAGTCGCCGCCCTTGTCCTGTATCTCGAGCCCGTAGGCGACGTTGTCGTAGATGCTCTTCGGGAACGGGTTAGGTTTCTGGAACACCATCCCGACCCGCCGCCGGAGGGCCACCGGGTCGACGTCGTCGTCGTAGACGTTCTTACCCCGGAGGTAGAGCTCCCCCTCGACCCGGGCGGCGTCGATGAGGTCGTTCATCCGGTTGATACACCGAAGGAACGTCGACTTCCCACAGCCGGAGGGGCCGATCATCGCGGTCACGCGGTTCTCGGGGATCTCCAGCGAGACGTCGTTGAGCGCCTGATCGTCGTTGTAGTAGACGTCGATGTTCTCGGCCCTGATGACGGTCTCCGTCGGGGGCCTGCTCGCGGTCCGCTCGACGCTCTCGCTGACGTCCGTCTCGACGAGCGTGTCCTCGTCGGACGGGTCCGCGGATTCTCCCGGGGTCGATTCGGCCATCGTCCGTGTCTCACTGTCGCTCATGATTTGTAACTACTGGTCGCTCCGGACCCGGCTCCGGAGGGGACCCGGATCGGATCCGTTACCGTTTCGATGCGGCCGGTCGGTCCCCCGTTCGGAGTCCTCATAGCTCAGTCACCCCGGTCGTAGCGGTTCCGGATGACGATCGCCGTCGCGTTCATCAACAGCATCAGGACGAGCAGCACGACCGCGGCGGCCGGAACGATCCCGTGTCTGAACTCCGGTCTCGGGTTACTCCGGGCGGCGAAGATCTGGAGCGGGAGCGCCGTCGCGCTCGAGAACAGCCCCGAGGGTGGCGAGTACGTCGTCGTGGCGACCGCGATGATCACGAGGGGGGCCGTTTCACCGATCGCCCGGGCGAGTGCCAGTATCGTGCCGGTGAGGGTGCCGGGAACGGCCTCCCGAAAGACGACGTTTCGGAGGGTCTGCCACCGGCTGGCGCCCAGCCCGTACGAGGCCTGTCGGAGCGAATCGGGCACCGACCGTATCGCCTCCTGGGCCGAGACGACGACGATCGGAAGGATGAGCAGTCCCAGCGTTCCGGCGGCGGAGACGACGATCCCCGTCCCGAACCCCAGCGCGTTCCTGAACAGCGCGAGTCCCAGCAGCCCGTAGACGACCGACGGGACGCCCGCCAGGTTCGAGATGTTGACTTCGAGGAGGGACGCCAGCCGTCCCTTCCAGCCGGTCTCGGGGGCGTACTCCTCGAGGTAGATCGCGGCACCGATGCCGACCGGGAACGCCAGAACCGCCATGAACCCAACGACGACGATGGACCCGACGATCTGGGGGTAGACCCCCGCGTTGCTCGCGTTCAGCCCGTCCCAGGAGTTCGACAGGAGCGCCGGCGTGAGGAACCCTTCCAGACCCTCGATACCGAACTGGCGTTCGAGTCCCGCGCCGACCAGAATCCCGCCGAGGAGGACGAACGGCCCGGCGAGTCCGATCCGGCCGTCCGGGTCGGTCGCGAGCGTGTCGGTGACGACGTATCCGACCGGGACGACGAACGCCGAGAAGAGCACGACGTGAAGCGACGGCTCGACGCCGGACGCGAGGGTGACGGCCCCGACGGCGAGCGTCGCACCGACGACCCCGATCGCGGCGAGCGCACCGGTCCGTGCGGACCGCCGACGGGCCACGGCCAGGCCCACGATCCCGGCGACCGGAAGGGTGACGAACCCGACGTACGCGGTCCACTGCGGGAACGTCCCGAGGACCGGACGCACTACCTCGTAGAGCCCGGCCGCAACCGCGAGCCCCCCGACGATGGCGGCCGGAACTGCCGGCCCGGAGTACGATCGCTTCCCGGTCGCCGTACCGTACGCGTAGACCGCGACGGGCGGAACCGTCCCGAAGAGGACGAACAGGAGCATGTCGTACGGGCTGACGGCCTCGGCGACGACGTACGTCACGAGACTCGCCGTGAGACTGCCGAAGACGACGCCGAACGACTTCGCGTTCGTCGCCCGGACCGCCGGGCGGCGACGAGCGTACAGCGTGAACCCCGCGGTCGGCGCGACGAGCACCCCGAAGTAGAGCAGATACCACTGGGCCGACGCGGTCAGTGGTCGGAAGGCGTCGAACGCGATGTAGCCGAACAGGACCGCCAATGCGAGGATACCGATGACGGTCGAGGCGACGAGCGTGGCCTCGAAGAGGGCCCCCTTGATCCGTCTGTACTGGAACCCGGAGCCCCGTTGCAGTCCGTCGATGGTTTCGGGTCCGGTGGCCATTACTGGTACGCCTCCCTGAACCGCCGCCTGACCAGTTCGGCGAGCACGTTCATCGTGAGCGTGATGACGAACAGCGTCATCCCCAGGGCGAACATCGCCTCGTAGGTGACCCCACCGAGCGAGTCAGCGCCGGCGATCTGTACCATCGCCGCGGTCATGGTCTGACTGGACTCCGCGAGGTTCCGCAGCACGTTCGGGAAGTACGGCATCTGCGGACTCATACCCATCGCCATCGTGACGGCCATCGTCTCCCCGATGGCCCGCGAGATCGCGAGGACGTACGAGGCGACGATGCCGGACGTGGCGGCCGGCGCGACGATCCTCGTCGAGACGTCGAACTTCGTCGAGCCCAGCCCGTAGCCGGCCTCCCGGAGGCTGTCCGGGACCGCACTCAGCGCGTCCTCGCTGATCGAGGACACCATCGGGATGATCATGATCCCGACGACGATGCTCGCCGACATCGCGTTGAACGTCCGCAGGGACGGCACGACGAAGACGAACTCCGGCAGGACCGGGACCCCGGACGGGATCAACCGGACCGAGATCGGGAGCACACTGTCGACCAGCGGCGTGACGTACACCAGCGCCATGTAGCCGTAGATGACCGTCGGGACGCCGGCGAGGATCTCTAGCGCCGGCTTGAGGACGGAACGCGCACGGTTGCTCGCGTACTCGCTCAGGTAGATCGCCGCCCCGAGACCGATCGGGAGAGCGATCAGCGCCGAGAGGACGGTCACGATCAGCGTCCCGCTGACCAGCGGGAGGACGCCGTACGAGCCGGAGATTATCGGACTCCACCTCGTCCCGGTGAAAAAGGCGATCGGCGAGACCTCCGACCAGAACGTGAGCGCCCGCCCCGAGAGCGCCAGGATGATCCCGACCGTGATCAGGATCGTCAGGAGCGCGGACGCGGCGATCAGCCGCCCGTACAGCCGCTCCTTTCGGACGACGAACCCCCTCCGCTGGAGCGACTCCTTCATCCGTTTCGGTTCGTTGCTCATTTGCGGTGGTGTAAAACTCGGTCGGTTTGATTACCCGAGACCGAGGGACGCGCTCAGGCGCTCCACTCGTACTCGCCCGCGATACCGGCTTCGAGGTTCGACAGGTTCTCTTCGACCATCCCCTCGCTGCTCGGGACGTAGCCGATTTCGCTGGCGACGTAGTCCTCGTCGGCCTCGTTGATGTAGAACTCGAGGAACTCCTGCAGGTGGTTCTTCTCCTGGAGCTTGTTCATGTTGGCGTAGAAGAACAGCGGCCGGGCGAGCGGGTAGTTCCCGCTCTGTGCCCCTTCGAGGCTCGGTGCGACCGCCTCGCCGTCACCCTCGCTGAGACTCAGGGCCTTCACCGAGTCGGGGTTGTTCGTGTAGTACGCGAACGGGAGGTAACCCATCGCGTACTGGTTGCCGGCGACGCCCTGTGCGATCAGGTCGTCCTCCTCGGTGCCCTCGAAATCCTCGCGGATCTTGTCCTCCTCGCCAATGACGGTCTCGGTGAAGTAGTCGAACGTCCCCGAAGTCGTCGCCGCGCCGTAGAGGTCGAACGGCTCGTCCGGCCAGTCGGAGTTGACGTCGCTCCACATCTCGGGCGCGGTGTCGGGCGACCAGATCGTCCTGAGGTCCTCGATGGTGATCGAGTCGATGAAGTCGGCATCGTTGTTGACGACCACGGTGAGGGCGTCCTGTGCGATGAAGAACTCGACCGGCTCGAAGCCGTTGTCCCGGCACCGCTGGACCTCCTCCTGTGCGATCGGCCGGCTCGAGTTGTTGAGGTCGCTGTCGCCGGGGATGAAGACGTTCTCGAACCCACCCGAACTCCCGTCGCGTGTGAGGTTGAACCCCACCTCGGAGTGTTCCTGTGCGAACCGACGGCTGACCTCCTGTGCGACCGGGTAGACGGTACTGCTCCCGGAAATCCGGATATCGCCCGAGAGCTCCATGTCGCCGTCGCCGCCGTCGCTGTCGTCGCCGTCGGAGCTCCCGTCGCCGCCGTCGCTGTTCCCGTCGCCGCCGTCGCTGTTCCCGTCGCCACCGTCGCTGTTCCCGTCGCCACCGTCCTGGCTACCCGTACAGCCGGCGAGGCCGACGGCCCCGATGGCACCCGACGTGACGATGAAGTTCCGGCGTGATACCCCCTCTCGCAGACGCGTCGGTTCGCGTGTCATCGAGTGAAACGAGGCCTGTCCCGATTAAACCCGTTTATATTAGGGGTACCTAATACCCGCACTCAGTACGTTTCTCTAGGTATCAGACCGTGTGTAGAGGTAGTCGAACATAATCCTATATACTGTTGGACTGCCCACGCGGATGGGATCGTCGCTCGATCGGCGCGGTGCCGACGTCGACCCGCGTCTCCGGGCGCCACTCGGTCCGCCAGACCGTCGTCTCGGGGTTGAACGAGAGCCATGCGAACCGGATCATCGACTGTCCCGGGAGGCGGGCGAGTCGGCGCCCCCAGCCGAACGTCCCGTCCGAGCACACACCGTTCTCGCCGTTCAGGAACCACTGCCGGTGTTCTTGACCGTGGGGACGTTCTGTTCCGAACTGAGGCACACCGATGACCGACCTACTCGGGATCCTGCTGCAGACCGGCCCGCACGGACCACATGGACCGACGGGTCCCCACGCGCCGATGGGTCCGAACGGGGGGGGCTGGGGCGCGATGCCCTGGGGGGCGGGCAGTGATGCCGGACTGTTCCCGACACTCCTCTGGCTGCTCGTCCTCCTGGCCGTCGTCGCGGGGCTGGCGTACCTCGCCTGGCGGCTCGTACTCGTGGAGGAGTCGTCGGCCGATGCTCCCGAAGCGATGCGCGTCCTCGAGACGCGATACGCCCGCGGTGAGGTCGACGACGAGGAGTTCGAACGGCGGCGCGACCGGCTCGGGGGCGAGGCGTAGTCGTCGGAAACACACCCCCCATCGAACAGTAGGCCTAAGAGTCGACGGGACGGAGGGGGTACAGTTCGAACGATGACGGACGACACCGAAACCGCCCGACTGCCGTGGCTGTTCGACGCGACCGACGAACGCGGTATCGAACGCGAACTGGCCCCGGGGCTCGACGCCCGGATCTTCGCCGGGGAGAACTCGATGCTGTCGTACGTCGAGATCGAACCCCACTCCGAGGGACGGATACACAGTCACGAGGAGGAGCAGTGGGGCTACCTGCTCGAAGGAGCGTGTACGCGCATCCAGGACGGCGAGGCGGTCGACGCGACTGCGGGCGACTTCTGGCACACGCCGGGGGGCACGGAGCACAGCATCAGGACTGGCGATGAGGGTGCCGTCGTCCTCGATATCTTCAGTCCGCCCCGTCCGGAGTACCGCGAGGAAGGGGAGGGGTTCGGGAACGAGAAGTAGGTCGGGAGGGGAACGACGGACGCGACGCTACCACTTTTAGTGCCTGCACGCGCCAGTCCCACGTATGCCCCGCTACGAGCCGATCGAGTCACCCGACGCGACGACGGTGTTCCCGTACCACGACCTCACCCCGCCGACCACCGCCGACGTCTACCGCGCCCGGCGGGTCGTCGACCGCCACCTCCCGCGGACCCCGCTGGTCCGGAGCGAGCCCCTCTCGGAACGGTTCGACGCTGACGTCTACCTCAAGCGCGAGGACACGCTCCCGACGGGGGCGTTCAAGATCCGCGGCGGGGTGACGCTCGTCTCCCGGCTGGCCGAGGAGTTCCGGGACCCCGGACTGGTGGCGGCGAGCACCGGCAACCACGGGCAGTCGATCGCCTACGCCGGCCGCGAGTTCGACGTCCCCGTGACCATCGTCGTCCCGGCGGAGGCAAACCCCACGAAGATCCGGGCCATGGAGCGGCTCGGCGCGACGGTCGTAAAGCACGGCCCGGAGTTCGACGCCGCCCGCGAGCACGCGGAGGAACTCGCCATCGAGGAGGGCCACCGTCTCGTCCACTCGGCGAACGAGCGGGCGCTCGTCGCCGGCGTCGGCACCGCGGGGCTGGAGGTGGTCGAGGACCTCCCGGACCTCGATCACCTGTTCTGCCCGGTCGGCGGCGGATCGAGCGCCGCCGGCTACTGTCTCACGGTCGGGGCGCTCACGGACGCGAGCGTGATCGGCGCACAGTCGGAGGCCGCCCCCGCGGTCCACGACGCGTGGCGCGAGGGCCACCTCGACCCCCACGATCGCATGGAGACGTTCGCCGAGGGTATCGCCACCCGCTCCCCGTTCGCGATGACGACCGACCTCCTCCGCGACCGGCTCGACGACTTCCGGCTCGTCACCGACGACGCGCTCCGGGAGGGGATGCGGGAACTGTTCGTAGAGGACAACGTCGTCATGGAGGGCGCCTGTGCGGCGAGCCTCGCGACGATGCACGGGATGGCCGAAGAGCTCGTCGGGAAGACCGTCGTCTTCCCCATCTCGGGGCGGAACGTCGCCCCCGAGAAGTTCCGAGCCATCGTCGGCGAGGGCTGAGCACGGACGGGGACGGTTCGGACGACAGCGAACGGAACGTCGGGGGCGTCGCGTGCGACGGCGGCCCGCTCGCCTCCGGGGCCCATCCACGCTTTCGGACACGTCCCCGAGAGCCCCGGCGTCCGCGAGCACGTTCCGGAATCCCACCGGACGCTCGGCACGGCGCGTGCCGTCCCCGTCACGCCGGCGAGAGCGGGACCCGACCGGCACACCGCCGGCAGGAAGGGAGATCGGACCCCACCGCTTCGGCTGTAGACCGCCCGACTGCACCGCGACGGGCGTGCGAGACTTCACTTCTGGTACGGGGTCCTCTGCGACCCGGGACGGAGGGCCGTTCGGGGAGTGCGGGAGTCGAGAGGACCCTCGCCGGAACGGGCGAAGTCCGCGGTGCGTGCGCGACACACCGGGCGGAAGACGTGGTCGCCGATGAGTCGACCGGCACGGCCGCGCCGTCCGAGGGGTACTGACTTGTCGGACGGCCGTGCCGGGGAGAGCATGGAGCGATCGACGGTGCTTCAGGTGGTCCCACGGTCGCCGACAGCGGCCTGGGAGCAGGTCGAACCGGCGCTCGTGACCCTGGCGACGTTCCTCGCGGCGGTCATCGTCGTCCTGGGTCTCGGCCGGGTCGTCGTCCGTCCACTCGCGACCCGGGCGATGACTCGGGGGGGCCTCGACGAGACGCTACGGTCGGTGCTTGCGAATGTCCTGAACGTGGTCCTCGCGGCCGTCGCGCTCGGGACAGGGCTCGTCGTGGCCGGGTTCGGGGGTGTCCTGACCGGGTTGTTGACCACGGGCGGCGCGGTCGCGATCATCGTCGCGTTCGTCGCGCGGGAGCCGTTGGCCGCCATCGCGGCTGGGTTCTTCATCCTCGGCGAGAAACCGTTCGGGATCGGCGACTGGATCGAGTGGGAGGACAACAGGGGTATCGTCGAGGACGTCGGCCTCCGGGTGACGCGGGTCCGGACCTTCGAGAACGAACGGGTCACGGTCCCGAACTCCGAACTCGCCGAGAACGCCATCACGAACCCGGTCGCGTACGAGACGCGGCGCATCTCGGTCGGGTTCAGCATCGATTACGACGAGGACATCGCGGCGGCGAGACGCATCGTTCGGGAGGTCGCGGAGTCGAACCCGGGGGTCGCCGACGATCCGGCGCCGGACGTGGTCGTCCGGGAGCTCGCGGACTCGGGGATCCGGATGGAGGCCCGCGTCTGGCTCCGCGACCCGGATCGGTCGGGGTTCGTAAACGTCCGCTCGCAACTGACCGCGCGCATCAAGCACCGGTTCGATGCCGAATCGGTGACTATCCCCTTCCCCCAGCGGACGGTCTCCGAGCGGGCGTAACCACGGACGACCGGCGGATCCGATTCGGATCGGCGACGCTCGGTCCGCGGTCGCCGTCCGGGCTGCTCCCGGAAGGGTCGGTCCCGGCGGACGCGTCACTCCGCGTCCGCCGATCCCGACTCGAACCCCTGTGGGAGGCCGGTGTGCTTGACGCCCGTCCAGTCCTCGACCCGGAAGCGGTGGAGTTCGACGGCTTCTGACCCCTCGGCCCGCTCGAACAGCTCCGGGCGCCAGGCGACCCGGACCGTCTCCAGCACGGCGTCGCGCTCGGCCTCGGGGACCGCCTCGACCGTGCCCGAGAGGAGCACGCTCTCCCAGTTGAACGTCGTGTCGGCCCGGTAGACGAGGAATCGGGCATCCACGCCGTCGCCGGTCAACGCCGCCTTCCGGCTCTCGGCACCGAGAACGTAACTGAAGTAGAGCGACTCCCCGTCGAAGCCGTACGACATCGGGATCATGTACGGGGCGTCCTCCCCGGGGAGCCCGAGCACGCCCGTGCTCTGACTCGACAGGAACCCCCGGATCTCCGCGTCGTCCATCCCGACCAGCCCGTGCGATTCGAGTTCGTCGACGGTCATCTCGGGCGAGGAGTGGCGTCCGGTCCACATGAGGATCGGAGCCGATTACCAGTCACGGGGAACGAACCCCCTTCGAGCCGAGAAGCCGGGGCGGGGGTTCGGGCGGGGGAGGTTTTTTATCCCTCCGCGAGAGTCGTGTCAGCCAGTGCCCATGAACTCGATGGATGGACTCCGGCGGGGACCGGGAGGAACGGGTAGAGCGCGACGCGCCCGCGTCGGGTGGAGGGGCCGTCCGGGAGGGTGGACCGATGGCTGAGGAGGGGGTGGGGATCGGGACGCTCCTCGGGTTCCTCGTCACGCTGGCGTTCTACGAGGTGGTCGGGCTCGGGGTCTACCTCGGCGTCTTCCACACCGCGGCGCTGGTGTCGACGCTCGAGGCCGGTACCCTCAGTGGGGTGGTGGAGGCGGCGCCCGGCGTGGTCCGCGCCAGGCCGGACGCGCAGGCCGTCGCCGCCGGGCTCGCCCTGCTCGCGGGGATGTCGGCGTTCGTCCAGGAGGAGACGCCCGGGGTCCGCGACCTCTACGGGCCGGACGCCCCCTCGGGGCTGGCCTACCCGTTCTACGTGCTCCAGGTCGCCCTGGGCGTCCTGCTCGGGACCGGGATCGGGGCCGCCTTCGGCGCGGGGCTCTACCTCGCCGTGATCCACACGGACGCGCTCTCGGTGGTGGCCGAGGCCCCCGCGCCGGAAGTCGTCCCGGGGGCGCTCCTCGGGGTCGTCGCCGCGAACCCCGACGCGCTGGTGGGGGCACTCGCCGGTGGCGCGCTCGGGTTCCGGAGCGGCTACACCGGCCGCATCTGGGCGAGCAGTAACCGGAGCCGTCACGGCCACCACGACCACGCCGGAGGCGACATCGGCGCTGGCGGCTTCGGTGGCGGAGGCGGCGGTGGAGGTGGCGGGGGCGGTGGTGGCGGGAGTGGCGGGAGTGGCGGGGGCGGTGGTGGCGGGAGTGGCGGGGGCCAGTGACGCCTACCCGAGCCGTTCCTTTCACCCTTCGGCGGTCATCGACCCCGCGGTGACGCCGTCGGGACCCTGAGCGGCCAAGAGGACGGCCGCGTCGTCCATCACGTCGGGCGGGAGTATCTCCGCGCGCTCCCCGTCCGGGAGGTGCGCCCAGATGTCGGTGTCGACCCGTCCACCCGGGTCGAGCGCGTTGGCGTTCACGCCGTGCTCCTCGCCCTCGAGGGCGGTCACGCGGGTGAGCCCCTCGAGCCCCCACTTCGAACTGACGTACGCTCCCGCGCCGGCGATGGCCCGGCGGCCGAGCCCCGAGGAGGCTCCCTCGAGTGCTGGCATGGCCGCCCCTGCGGTCGGGGGGGTCATGAAGGCTCGCCGCCCGCGGCCCGGTTCACCATCGACCACGGGCCACCGACTGCCGACCACCGACCGTCGACCGTCCGGGGCATACCCGCCGCCACCTACCTTTTTGTCCTCGTTGTGGCTACTGGTGGTAGAGATGTACGCGACAGACTCACCGGTCCGGGTCCGGGTGCCGACCGAGCGGACCCGTGACGACGCGGGCGGCGACCGCCGGACGAGGGGGTGGCCGTCCGCATGACGCTCCCCCCGGTGTACGGCGGCGAGGTACTGCACGTCGACCTCGAGGCTGGCGAGTCCCGGACCGAGGAGATAGCGGAGGCCGACGCCCGGCGGTTCCTCGGCGGCAACGGCTTCGCCGCGAAGCAGGTCCACGAGCACGTCCCGGCCGATGCGGGGCCGTTCGACGCGGAGAACGTCGTCGTGTTCGCCGTCGGCCCGATGAACCTCACCCCGTTCCAGAGCACGTCACGGGGCGTGGTCGGGTTCGTCAGCCCGATGACGAACGGGTTCTTCGACAGCACCTTCGGCGGGTCGTTCCCCCGGGCGCAGAAGTCCATCGGGTTCGAGGCGGTCGTCCTCCACGGCCGGGCGCCGGAGACCTCGTACGTCCGGCTCTCCGAGGGCGGTGCCGAGGTCGTCCCCGACGGATCGCTCGCGGGGCTCGGCACCTACGAGACCTGCGAGGCGGTCCGCGAGGCGGAGGGCCAGGGGTTCGACACCCACGTCGTCGCGGCCGGGCTGGCCGGCGAGAACCGGGTCCGGTACGCCTGTCTCCTCCACCAGTCAGAGGACCGCGAGGGGGTCGCCGGGCGCGGCGGCTCGGGGGCGGTCCTCGGGTCGAAGAACGTCAAGGCCGTCGCGATACGCGAGGGCGACTTCGAGCCCGAACCCGCCGACGAGTCGGGGCTCCGGAACCTCGCCATCGGGCGGATGGGCGAACTGATGGAGGGTACCGAGATGCTCCAGGAGTACGGCACTGCCGGGCTCGTCAACCCCGTCAACGAGATGGGGAAGCTCGGTCGCCGGAACAACGCCTCCGAGCTGGTCGCGGAGGCCGACGCGGAGGCCATCAGCGGCGAGCGGCTGAAGGCCGAGTACGTCACCGAGGACACGACGTGTGCGAACTGCGCGGTCAAGTGCGGGAAGCACGTCTCCGTCGAATCGGCGGGGATCACCGAGGCGAAGATTCCCGAGTTCGAGAGCCTGTTCGCCACCGCGACGATGACCGAGTCCTACGACGCCGACCGGGTCGTCGAGGCCAACGACCTCTGTGACCGGCTCGGGATGGACACCATCAGCTGGGGTGTGACCGTCGCGTTCGCCCGCGAGGCCCACGAGCGGGGGCTGTTCGACGCCGATGGGGACGAGGCGGAGCTCCTCGAGTTCGGCAACAGCGAGGGGATGGTCGACCTCGCCGAACTCGTCGCCCACAGGGAGGGTATCGGCGACCGGTTGGCGGAGGGGTCCGCGCGGCTGGCCGACTCGCTCGGATCGGCCGAGGGCGATGAGGACCCCTCGAAGTACGTCCACGGCGTGAAGGGGCTCGAACTGGCGGCACACTCCCCGCGGGGACTCAAGGGGATGAGCATCGGCTACGCCACCTCGACTCGTGGTGGTTCACACCACGACACCCGACCGACCCGGCAGTACGCCGGCGAGTACGACGAGACGACCGAGGGTACCCCCGAGTTCGCGGCCCGCTCCCAGCACTTCACGGCGCTCGGCGACTCGCTCACTCAGTGCCGGTTCGTCAGCGAGGGCGGCTGGGGCACTCACGTAAACGACCGGTACCGGGACGCGGTCAACGCCGCGACGGGCTGGGACCTCACCACGGAGGAGGTCGAGACGGTCGGCGAGCGGATCTACAACCTCGAGCGGCTCGTCAACGTCGAGCGCGGGGTCGCCTCCCGGGCGACGGACACCCTCCCGCACCGGGTCATGCACGAGCCCATCCCCGAGGGCCCGAACGCGGGGATGTACTGCCCCCCCCAAGAACTCGACGCGATGCTGACCGAGTACTACGAGTTCCGTGGCTGGGACGAGGACGGTGCCCCCACCGGGGAGACGCTCGAACGACTCGACCTCGGTGACCTGGCCGGCGCCTGATAACGGCCGCGGCCGTACCGCCGTCCGGATGCCGAACCCGTCGTCGCTCCGGCTGGTCGAACGCCACCGGTACTTCGTCCCCGGCGGGGGCGCCCCGGGGCTCTCACGCGCGGTGGCGAGAGCGGGTCGAGCGTCGGTGGAGCCGGGAGTGCCCGTCGGCGAGGTGACCCGTGGCGGCTGGCGCCCGTCGAGGCGACGGTGGGAACGAACACCCTGTTCGACGCCGCTGGCCTCGAAACCCCGGAGGAACCCCCGACCCTCGAGTACAGCCCGGGGTACGAGTCCCGGGTGGTCGGGGTCGATGTCGTCCCCCGGTAGCTCCCCGACCGGCCGGGGGGCGAAGACGGGTTCAAACCCACCGGGCGCCTCCCCCCGTCCGTGCCCCACCGGACGTACACGCACGACGTCGAGGTGCAGTACCGCGACATCGACACCCGACAGCACGTCAACCACGTCGTCTACGCCGCGTACGCGGAGCAGGCCAAGGGTCGCTTCTTCGCGGACGTGCTCGGCGTCCCGCTCGTCGACGCGCCGACCGTCGTCCGGACGCTCGAGGTCGACTACCGGGCACCCGTCGCCCCCGACCGGACCGTCCGGGTGACGCTCGGGCCGGTCGCGGCCGGCGAGTCGAGCGTCCGCATCGAGTACGAGTTCGTGGTCGAGGGGAGCGTGGTCGCCACGGCCCGGACGGTCTCCGTCTACCTCGGCGAAGACGGCCGACCGGACCGCGTCCCGGACGGGTGGCGCGAGCGGTTGGCACCGTACGATGACAGCCCGGGGACGGACCCGTCCGGCATTTAAGTATCTCTGGCGATAAGTGGTATATACGAGGGAGGACGATCCGTGCGATCGTGGGGATTCTGTGTGCGCATCCGAACGGCCAGCCCCCGCTACGGCTCCGGGGCGAACCAGGCGAGTCCCGTCCCGAGCAGCCCGAGGGTGCCGGCGGCGGCGAACGCGACCCCGTACCCGGCCGCGCCGATCAGCGCGCCACCAGCGATGGGTGCGACGAACGCCCCGGCGAGGCCGACGCTCGTCAGGAACGCGACGGCGGTGGCGGCCACTTCGGGAGCGACGAGCTCCCGGACGTACGCAAAGACGAGCCCGAGCCCCAGCTGGATGGCGAACCCCGCGATCAGGAGCGCGCCGACGAGCACCGGGACCGACCGGAGTGTCGCGAACCCGGCGACGGCGGGGGTGGCGACGAGGAACGACCAGAACAGGACTGGCCGCCGTCGACCGCCCAGCAGCCGGTCGGAGACGAGTCCGCCCGACACCCGCGATAGCACGCCGACCGCGGGGAACAGCGCCGTCAGCAGCCCGCCGAGGGCCAGCGACAGCGACAGCTCCTCGGTGAGGTACGACGGCGCCCAGCTGTTGACGAACAGGAAGAGCGAGTAGGCGAGGAAGGCGATGCCGCCGACCAGCCAGACCGTCCGGTCCGTGACGACCGACCGGAACTCCTCGCGGGTCGGCGGGTCGGCGCCGCTGACCCGACCGCGTCCACGGCTCGTCGGCCAGAACAGCGCGAGCCCGACCACCGCGCTCGTCGCGAACACGGGGAAGACCGCCGGCCACCCGAGCGCCCCCGCGATGATCGGCGCCGTCCCCTGTCCGGTGGCGAACCCGATCGGGCCGCTCGCGGTGAAGACCGCGACGGCGGTCGCCTGCCGGTCGGCCTCGAACGCCCGTCCGACCACGTCGATACCGGCGTTCCACACCACCGTGTAGGCCACCCCCCCGAGGACCCGCGAGGCCAGCAGCGAGAGGAACGCCCCCGACGCCGCGGCCTGCCAGCCCCAGGCTCCGGCGAGAACGAGCAGCCCCACGGCGACCGCTATCGCGTGCCGCGAGTCCGTCCGGTCGAGGACCACGCCTACGGGGATGCTCGTCACCACCGCCGTCCCGAACATCACGCTCACGACGAGCCCGGCCGCGGAGGGACCGACGCCGAGCGATTCGCGGATCAGCGGCGTCACGCTCGCGGGCGCGAGTTCGTACGCCCCGAGCGAGGTGGTCATCAGCGCCCCGCCGGCGAGCAGGCCGACCTTCGCCCGCTCGCCACCGAGAACCGTCGTTCCCGCGTCCGCGGCCTCGCGTCCCGACACGCGACGGGGGCTCGCCCGCCCGGGGTATCAACCTGTCGTGACGGCCCCGACGGCGCCCCGACGCGGGAGCGCGTTCCCACCGACGACGTTTAAGTGGGTGGCTCCGGTCCGGGTCGCATGGACGAGACAGCCGAGGACGGGCCCTTCGACCCCCTCGAAGCGACCGTCGAGGGGATACACGCGGCTATCGAGGCCGGGGATCTCACTGCGGAATCGCTCGTCGAGCGCTACCGGGACCGCATCGAGGCGTACGACGACGACCTGAACGCGATACTGACGGTGAACCCCGGCGCCCGGGAGCGTGCACGCGAACTCGACGCGGCGTTCGAGGCCGACGGGTTCGTCGGGCCGCTCCACGGCGTTCCGGTCGTCCTGAAGGACAACAAGGACACGGCCGACATGCCGACCACCGCGGGCTGTGTGGCCCTGGCCGAGTCGGTCCCTCCGCGCGACGCGTTCGTCGTCGAGCAGTTGCGCGGTGCGGGCGCGGTGATACTCGCGAAGGCGAACCTCCAGGAGTTCGCGTTCGGCGTCGACACCATCAGTTCGCTCGGCGGGGAGACGCACAACGCCTACGCGCTCGACCACCGTCCCTCCGGATCCAGCGGCGGCACCGCGGCGGCCATCGCCGCCAACCTCGGGGCGGTCGGGACGGGCTCGGACACCTGCTCGTCGGTGCGGTCGCCGCCCGCGTTCAACGCGCTCGTCGGCGTCCGACCCACGCGGGGGCTCCTCAGCCGAACCGGGGTGGTCCCGCTGAGCGAGACGCAGGACACCGCCGGCCCGATCACCCGCACAGTCGCCGACGCCGCCCGAACCCTCGACGCCATGGCCGGCTACGACCCCGAGGACCCCGTCACGGCACGCGGGGTGGGGGAGGTCCCCGAGGCGGGGTACGTCTCGCACCTCCACGAGGACGGGCTGGAGGGTGCGCGGATCGGCGTCGTGCGGTCGTTCTTCGGGCTCGCCGACGAGGACAGCGGTCCCGAGTCGGCGGCCGAGGCGGTCACGACGGTGATCGACGGGGCCATCGAGGAGATGGATGCCGCGGGCGCGACCGTCGTCGACCCCGTCGAGGTCGAGGACCTCGACCGCGTCGAGTCGGCCCGCGTCCTCCAGTACGAGTTCGCGCGCGACTTCGATCGGTACCTCGAGACCCTCGAGGATCCGCCGTACGACTCGCTGGCGGCGATCGTCGAGTCGGGGACGGTCGTCGACGCGGTGGCCGACCGGATCCGCGACAGCGAGATCCTGGACGTCGACTACGACCGCCTCGACGAGAACCTCGGCTACCTCCGGAAGCTCGACCGCCGGCGGTGGCTACGGGTGGACACCGAGCGCCGGATGGTCGAGGCGGACCTCGACGCCCTGCTCTACCCGCCCTCGGCGGTTCCGCCCGTGAGGATCCCCGAGCACCAGCCGTTCGCCGAACTCCGGTGTGAACTGGCGGCGCACACCGGTCTGCCGTCCGTCGTCGTGCCCGCGGGCTACACCGAGGACGGGCTCCCCGTCGGAGTCGAACTCCTCGGCCGCGAGTTCGCCGAACCCCGGCTGTTCGAACTGGCCTACGCCTACGAGCAGGCGACCGAACACAGGAGGCCACCCGAGGGCTTCGGGACGCTCGAGTAGGGTCGCTCTCGAGGCGGTACTGTCGATTGTCGTCTCCACTCGTACGTGCGCCACTTGCCGGCCACCGTCGGGATAACGGCCACCGTCGGGATTCAAGTCCCCCGCGGTCGGGGGTCCGCGTGTGGCCTCCGAGGGTGACATCCGCGTGCTGCTCGCGCTCGACCTGCTGTTCTCGCTCGGCTTCGCGAGCGCCGTCGTCTGGGGCCTCGGCTTCATCGGGGTGGCCGAGTTCACCGCCACCAACGTCGCCGTCGGGACGCTCGTCCTCGCGGTCCTGACCTACCTGGTGGTGTTGCGGTAGCCCGCACGGTACTCGGAATCCCGCCCGCCCCGACACCCCCATTTATCCCGGTCCCGCACCCTCTCCCGACCATGCCTATCGAGGACCGCGGCGACGCCTTCGTCGTCACGCACGCCCTCGCGAAGCACACCCTCTCGGACCTGCGGTCGGTCGCTACCGAGCAGGTGGAGTTCCGCAAGGGCCTGGTCAAGCTCGGGCGCATCTGTGGCTACGAGATCATCGACGGGATGATGGACACGGAGTTCGTCTCGATCACGACCCCGCTCGCCGACACGACCGGCGAGCGGGTGAAGGGGCTCGACCGGGTGGTCGTCGTCAACGTGCTCCGGGCGGCGACGCCGTTCGTCGAGGGGCTGATCAAGGCGTTCCCCCGGGCCAAACAGGGGGTCGTCTCCGCCTCGCGGGACGAGGCCGCCGGGATGGACGACTCGGGGGAGTTCCCCATCTCGATGGACTACGTCAAACTGCCCGAACTCGGCGCCGAGGACACGGTCGTCGTCGCCGACCCGATGCTCGCCACCGGGTCGACGATGGTCTCGGTGCTGGAGGAGGTGCTCGACCAGGGCACCCCCGACCGCCTGTTCGCCCTCTCGGCGGTGTCGGCGCCGCCGGGACTCGTCAACGTCCGCGAGTCCGTCCCCGAGGCCGACGTGCTCACCGTCAGCATCGACGAGCGGCTCGACGACGACGGCTACATCGTCCCCGGGCTGGGCGACGCGGGCGACCGCGCCTTCCGGACGAAGTGACCCCCTTCCCTTCGACTGGAGAACACGCCCGCGGAGCTGCGATCCGACCTCCAGCGGAACGTCCGCGGTCGACCTACCCGATACTCCGGACCGCTCCGGACCGTTCCGGACCGCTCCGGACCGTTCAGGACCGTCCCCGTGAGCCGTATCGGCTACGCACTCACCGACCCCGAGACGTCCGATACGCGACGTCCCTACCCGTCGGGGTGGGCGATGACGTGGTCCCCGTCGGCGAACCCGACGCGGTAGTAGCTTTCACCGCACCGGAGGTAGACCTCCAGGGTCTCGCCGTTCCCCGTCCGCGCCTCGATGCGGTCGCGGAGGCGCTCGAACGCCGGCGGCCCCTGGTCCCGTTCCAGCGTGTACTCCCCCTCCTCGAGCGCCGTCCGGACGATCTCCCGCTCGTCCGCCGAGAGGTCCCCGAAGACGATCGGGTCGATCGACTCCCGTTCGGGGTCGGAGAGGGAGACCGTCTCGAACCACAGTCTCCTCGGCAGATCAGCGGTTCCCCGGGGTTCGTCGCCGCCCGCGAGACCGTCGACGCATCCCGCCAGACCGACGGTGCCGACGGCCGCACCGCGCCACAGGAGCCCTCGACGCGACGTGCGCATGTCGAGGAGTCAGTCGTCCGGCGGTAAGTGTCTTCGGTGAGCGGCGCTCGCTCCGCCGATCGGTCCGCAGTCGGGTCCTCGCCGGGGCCGTCCGTGGTCACTCGACCCCGGCGTCCCCGGTCCCGCCGCGCGGTTCGGCGGGTGCAGCGTTACGGTGCGGTGACACCTCCGTTTCGGGCCGAACTACCCCTCCGACCGCCAAACGCCCTGCTGGGCGCGGGGTTCATCCGTGCCGGTCCCGAGGACCGGACGTGCAGTTCGACGCCGTCGCGACGACGAACCCGGGACTCGAAGGTGTCGCGTGCGCGGAGGTGGCCGACCTCGTCGGGAGCGAGGCGAGCACCGACCACCCCGGCGCCGTCCGCTTCGCCTGTGACGCCGGTGACTTCGCCCGCCTGAACCGCCGCTCGCGGACCCTCCACCGCGTCCTCGCCGTCCTGCTCGAATCCCGGTTCGAGGGGCTCGACGACGTGAGCCGGGCCGTCCGCCGGCTCCCCCTCGAACGCTACCTCGCCGAGGGCCGGTCGTTCGCCGTCCGGGCCTCGCGCCACGGCGACCACCCGTTCGGGAGCCCCGACGTGGCCGACGTCGTCGGGCAGGCCGTGATCGACGGTCACCGGGACGCGACGGGTCACCGCCTCGCGGTCGATCTCGACGACCCGGACGTGGCGCTCCACGCCGCGGTCCGGCACGACCGGTTCCGCCTCGCTGTCGACACCACCGGCGACTCGCTCCACGACCGCGGGTGGCGGGTCTGCGAGCACGATGCGCCGGTCAGGCCGACCGTCGCCGCGTCGCTCGTCCGGCTCGCCGGGTTCGACGCGGGCGAGTCGCTGCTCGACCCGACGTGTGGCTCGGGGACCATCCCCGTCGAGGCGGCGCTCGCCGCCCACGGGAGGCCCCACTCGCCGGACCGGGGCTACGCGCACGAACGGCTCGCGTTCCTGCCGTCGGGCGCGTCCGACGCGTCCCCCGTCGCCGACCGGACGCCGGAACGGTCCGGCGAGAGGACGGCCGTAACGGGCCGGGACGTCGCGGCCGAGTGGATCGAGTGCGCCCGCGAGAACGCCGCGGGGGCGGGCGTCGACGCGGGGTTCGAGGTCGCCGACGCCACGACGACCCCACCGGATGCCGACCGCGTGGTCTGTAACCCGCCGTACGGCGTCCGCCTCGACGAACCGGAGTCGCTCTACCGCGACCTGTTCCGGTCGTTCGAACGGGGGTCGTGGTCGCGGCTCGTCGTCCTCACGGCCCGCGAGGAACTCGTCCCCTGGGAGCCCGACGAGCGGCTGGCCGTCCCGCTCGGCCGGCTCGAGGCGGCCGTGCTCGCCTTCGACCGGTAGCCCTCGCCACCCGGGAACCGGGTCGCGGTCTCTCGGTCCGGACGGGATCGGTGATCGCCGGTACGTCGGTAGGACCGTCCGTATCAGTCCTTCCAGACGACCGTCACCACGCCGTCGTCGGTCTCGACGGTGTCGTACTCGTAGCCGCGTTCCGCCAGCCGCGGGTAGAGATGCTGTGGCGCCCGGTCGTTCACCTGTACGAGCACGGTCCGGTCGTCGAGTTCGGCCAGCCGTTCGAGGGTCCGTCGCAGGGGTTCGGGCGGGGGGAGCTCCGCCGCCTCCAGCAGTTCGTGTGGTCGGCCGGCCGGCGCGTCCGTCCGGTCGAGCAGCGGGTCGATCGCCTCCATACTCCCCCCGAGAACCGCCGTCACCGGAAGCGTTCACCCGAACCTGTTCGCCCGGAACGCGGGGTCGACCCCGTTCGGGGACCGGCTCTACGGACGACCGAGGCAGTTCCCGCTCATGCGTGGCTGACCTCCACTCGCCACTCCTCCGGGCCGGCCCGCCGCGTCTCGTGGTCGAACCCCCGGGCCTCGAGGACCCCGTACAGCGGCTCGGGCTCGAAGGAGTTCACCAGGGTGAGCGTTCCGTCTTCGGGGAGGGATTCCAGCTCCTCGACGATGCGGTCGAACGGTTCCTCGATCCGTCGGACGTCGAGCGTCCGGTCGGCTCGGCCCGGCTCGTCTCCGGTGGACATGGATGATACGGCACTACAGGAGCCCGAATCGGTTACCCCGAAGACGTTCGGAGGTCGCGGTTCGCGGGGAGTTCCGGGTATCCTGCCGGGACGGTGAGCCCGAACCGGCGGAGCCGCCCGGTCCCGTACACGAGGTCGGCACAGACCGCCCGGCCGCGGTCGGTGAGCGGCGCCGCGCCGTACCGGACCGGCTCGCCGCGATGGATCGTCCCCTCGACGGTCACCGTCGCCTCGCGGTACCGGTCGGCGCACGCCGGGTCCGAGAGGTCCAGCTCCGGCGGGAGGTCGACTCGCGGGGCGTCGTGGTTCTCGGCCATGTTCCGGTAGACGAACGCGGCGTCGAGCGGCCCCTCGAGGAGCGTCCGGACGAGCTGTGTCTCCGGGAGGACCGTCGATCCCTCGAGGACGCCCTCGACCGGCAGCCCCGCCCGCCGCGCGAGGTCGAGGGTGAGGAGCGTCCGGTAGCCGAGCGGGTCGGTCGTCGGGTCGGTCCGACCCACCGTGACGTCCTCCCGGGCGAGCGCGGTCGCCCAGTCGTCCTCGATGGCGGTCGCCGACGACGAGTCGGGGTCGTACGCGACGACCATCGCGTTCGTGGCGAACGTCGCGGACCACCCGACGAGGTCACGGACCAGCGCCGGATCGGCGAGCGCCACCGCGTCGGGCTCGCGGAGGCCGTCCTCGACGAGACGGGCGGCCGCGAGGCTCCCGTGGGCCTCGACCAGCGCGTCCGGGACGGCCTCGACGAGCGGGAGAAGGCTCCCCGCGACGAGGAGCGAGGCCCGGTCGTCGGTCGGCCGGCCTCCACCGAGACAGCCGCCCACGGCGAGTGCGAGACCGGCGAGCAGGCGACGTCTGTGCATGGGTGGTTCGGCCCCGGTCACCGCCGGGCTAGCCGGGAACGGTTTCTCGGAACCGAGTACGTAACCACGAATAGGTACCCTCCCGCTTAAAACTGACTCCGAACACCCCCGGGTACCACTGCCGGGTCCCTCCGGTCCTATCCCCCGGTTACGGGTTCGTGCCCGTACCGCTCGGCGACGAACTCCTTCAGCACTTTGCCCTCGGCGCGGTGGAGTATCTCGCTGACCGTCGACTTCGCCGTCCCGGTCGCCTCCGCGAACTCCGTCAGCGTGCACTCCCGCGGGGTGTCGTAGTAGCCCCGGTCGATGGCCTCGATCAGCAGGTCGCGCTGTCTTTCGGTGAGCAGGTCGGGGGGGTCCGGCGACCGGTAGATACGCTCGAGTTCGTACCGCAGGCCGAAGGCGTCGAGCTGCCGGCCGAGTGCGGAGATCCGGTCGCTCGAGGCCGTGATCTCCATCGCGGCTTCGCCGTCGCGTATCTCCATCGGGAGGTCGAGCGGCGCCCCCGACTCCCGCACCGAGAACAGCAGCATCGGCTCGCTCGTCTCGAACTGGACGACCGCCCGGTCCTCGACACGCTGGAGGACGTCGACCCGCTCTACGTCCCCGCCCTCTGCGATGGCCGCGAGCACCTCCGGTATCGGTCCGCCGACGACCTCGACGAGGCCGACGCCGGTCTCGCCGGCGGGCATCGCCGACAGCACCCGGAACGTCACGGTCGGGTACTGCCGGGAGAGTCGGCCGACCCACACCGCGTCCGGGAGCGTGATCGTGAGGTCCGCGCGTGGCATCTCACCCGAACGTGTTCGCCCCACGGACACGTAGCTATCCCCGAACCTGTTCGGGGGTGCGGGCGGTTCGGGGCCGAACGGCTCCGGGGGTCCGCCGGACGACGGGCCGGCGTAGCCCGCAGTCGTACGGACCGTTCTCGTCCGTTGCCGGTGATCGGACCGCCGACCTCCGGGCGATCGCCGGTGCGTCGTCGACCATCCGTCTCAGGCCGTCTCGAAGTCGTCCGGCGGGCCCGAACAGTCGGGCGCGTCCGACCAGTGGGCCTTCATCGCCGTCTCGGCGTTGAAGACGGTCGACCCACAGACCGGGCAGGGGACCCGCCAGCCCCGACGGGGGTACGAGAGCCACGGGTAGGTGCCGTCGGCGCTGGCGACCGCCACGCCGCCCACCTCGACCACGCGCCCCTCGGCCAGTGCGGTCCACAGCGGGTGGTTCGGGTTCCCGTTTCCGGGGGTTCCGGCGGTCCCCGTGCTGGCGGTGTCGGGCGCCGACTCGACGCTCTCGACGATCCGTGCCCAGTCCTCCCGGGAGTGGTCCGCCCTGATCGGCGGGCGTTCGGGCGGGCCGTCACACCGCCCCGCGTCGCGCCAGTGTGCCCGGAACGCGGCCAGCGTGTTCGTCACCGACCGGCCACACGATGGGCAGGCGGTCCGCCAGTCCGCCCGGGCGCCGTCGAGGAACGGGAACGACGAGTCGGTCGCCGGGGTCGCGGTCCCCGTTCCCGACCCGCCGTCGTCGGCACTCTCCGGGCTCTCGGCCGCCAGAAGCGCGACGAGGTCGTCGCGGAACGCGTCGAGGCCGGGGCGGTCGACCGGGTCCTTCGCGAGCGCCGGGAGCAGCAGGTCGTCGACGGCCGTGGGGAGCGTCGGCTCGACCGTACTCGGGGGGACCGGCGTCGACTCGAGCACCGCGCGGGGGTCGTCGGACACGTACGGCAGGTCGCCCGTCAGCGCCTCGTACAGCGTCAGCGCGAGGCCGTAGACGTCCGTCGCCGTGCCGGCCCCGTGGTGCGGCTCGGGGGCGACCTGCTCGGGGGCCGCGCGGGCCGGCGCGTCGGTCCCCTCGGCGAGGAGCCGGGCGAGGCCGAACCCACAGAGCCGGGGGAACGGCCACTCGGGAGTCGGGTGGAGCCGGACCCGTCCGGGCGTGACGGCGCCGTGGAGGACCCCTTCGTCGTGGGCGTATGCGAACGCGCCGGCCAGACAGACACCGATCCAGAGGGTCGGAGCGAGTTCCGCGTCCGCCCGGTCGGCGAGCGTCGGGTCGCCGACCGTCGCCACCCAGGGTCGAGGTCGCTTCCCCGAGCCGACGACCGGCGCGACGTGGTCGTGGTCGGCGACCCGCTCCCACGCCCCGACGGCCGCGAGGAACGCTCGCCCCCCCGTGGTCCCCCTGTCGTCGAGTTCGAGGAGTTCGACCCGGCCGTACCCGTCGAGCCGCGCGGCAGTGACCGAGACGTGCCGCGGCCACGGGGCGACCCCCGCTCCCGACTCGTCCCGCCGGAAGTCGGTGTACGCCACCGTCGTGGCGGGAGTCCCGGGGAGCACCCCGGGGCTCGGTGCCGACGCGAGGTCCCTCGACAGTTCGCTCATCGGGCCGGCCTACGGGCGCATCCGGCTTATACACTGCCGGTCGTCAGGGGTTCGCGGTTCGATTCTCCGCCGTGCTTGATAAGCGGGGCCGCTCTATCGGTCGAACGAACGTGCCGTCCGAGCAGTCCGTCTACGTGGGTGCCTTCCTCGCCGCGAGCGCGATCAGCTTCGTGGTCGCCGCGTGGGTCCCGCGGCGCTACGATGCTCGCGGTACGCGGGAGTTCGCTCGCTTCGTCGGGGTCGTCGGCGTTTACGGCCTCGTCAGCGCGACCCACGTCCTGCTCGGTGCCTCGCGGACGGTGACGGACGCGGCGGTGGCGCTCGAGCTGGGGCTCGCGGCGACGGCGGCCGTCCTCTGGCTGCTGTTCGCCGCCGAGTACACGAACCGGACGTTCCACCGCCGTCGGTCGGTCGGGCTCGTGCTCGCCGGGTTCGTCGCCCTCGCCTTCCTCCTCCCGGCGACGAACCCGCTCACCGGGTTCGTCTACCCGACCGTCTCGCCCCACGCCGAACCGTTCGCCCACTACGAGATGGCCAAGGGCCCCGGACACTACCTGATCACGGTGGTCTCGTACGTCCCCTTCCTGGCCGGGGTCTGGCTGTTGGTGAAGCTGCTCCGGTCGACCCGTTTCCTCTCCCGGTCGGTCGGCGCGTTGCTCGTCGGGGTGTTCGCCCTCGCCGCGGCCAACGCCCTCCCGTACGTCGCCGCGGTCCCCGTCGACTACAACCCGCTGTACATGCCCCTCGGCGTGACGGCGTGTGGCGTCGCCACCGTCGTCGCCATCCACTACAACCTCTTCGCCGTGACGCCCGTCGCCCGACAGAACGTCGTCACGTCCCTCCGCGACCCGCTCGTGACCCTCGACAAGACCCGGCGGATCGTCGACGTGAACCCGGCGTTCCTCGAGGCGTTCGTCGACGGGCGCGCGGGGTGCGAGGTGGCACACCGGCCGTTCGAATCGGTCGTGCCGGCGCTGGCCGACAGCGTCGCGCTGGAGGACCACGACGGGCCACAGCAGGTCCGGATCGAACGCCCCGCCGCCGCCCACTACACCGTCACCGTTTCGCCGGTCGAGGCCGGCCCGCACCTCCTCGGCTATACGCTCGTCTTCCGGGACGTCACCGAGGTGGTCGAGTCCCGGCGCGAACTGGAACGCCAGAACGAACAGCTCGACGAGTTCGCCGTCTCGGCCGCCCACAACCTCCGGAACCCGCTCGGCGCCATCGCGGGGTTCACCGACGTACTGGAGTCCCACCTCAGGGGTGTCGGATCGGCCGACGCCCGGTACGACTCGGCGCTCGTCGAGCGGTGTCTCTCCCGGCTCGACGCCGAGACCGACCGGATGGACGACATCATCGCCGACTTCCTGCGGGTGATGCGGGAGGGCAAGACCGTCCGGAGCGTCGAACCCGTCGACGTCGAACCGGCGGCCCGGTCGGCGATCGACTCGATCGGATACGACCGGCTCTCGCTCGTCGTCGAGCGACCCGGACGGGTCCTCGCCGACCCGTCGCGACTCGAACTCCTGCTCCGGGCCGTCTTCCGGTCGGCCTCCGACCGGGCGGAGGGGCCGGTCACGGTCCGGGTCTCCGTGACCCGGGACGGGTTCGTGGTCGAGGACGACGCGGGCGAACTCCCGGCCGAGGACTGCGACATGCTGCTCGAACACGGTCGGATGAGCACGTACGACGTCACGGGCCTCGGACTCGTCGTCGCCCGGACGCTCGCACAGGTGCACCGCTGGGAGGTCGACGCCGTCCCCGGCGACGCCGGTCTGCGGTTCGTCGTCACGGGCGCCGAGGCGCTCGTCGAGGACGCCACCGGACCGTCGCCCACCACCGACTCCGCGAGTTCCCCGCTCGACTCCGAGGACTGATAACGATCGTCGTCTGCGTGCGTCGATCCGTCTCGACGGGATGACACGTCCGCGGCAGATCGGGGAGCATCGAATCGTCGTCAGGCGACGATGAGCACTACGGTACTACAGTAGCGTTTGGAACCGATGACACACTCCGGACGGGGACGTTCCCCCCCGTCCGTGAGTAACGACTTCCGAACGCTACTATACCGTGTCCCTTCCTGTCCCGGATCCGAGTCCCGTCGTATCGGTCTCGAGACATCGGTCCTCCCGAAGACCGTCGAAACCGGGTACGCCCAACCGTATGACACGGACTGCCGTACCGACCGATCGGTGGGCACCCGGCGGGGTGACTGGGGACGGGCCCGGGGACACCCGCTCCGGGACGGCCTCGTGTCGACGTCCGTCGGAAACGACACAATAACAGTTCGTGTTCTTTCATTAATTGAGTCGATCATAGAACCGCTATACGCGGGTCTAAGGGCTCTAGAGTCGATATAATCGAAGAAGAAACCCCGTGTCATTATTTGGTGTAAGCTACCCGATAATAATATTATCGGTCAGTTCGAACGGTGAGCGTATGTCGCGCGTCGACACCCGGCTCGTCGAGTTGAGCGCCGAGACGACCAGCCCCGAGTACATCACCGACCCGGACTACTTCGTCCCGTACGTCCGTGACCCCTCGCGGCACGTCTTCGTCCATCGGGAGACGGCCGACGGCGTGCCCGGCGTGACCGAACTGACGGAGGTGGGCGAGCTGGGTCGCACCGACTGGACGGTCCACGGGTTCGCCATCACGGGCGCGTTCGACTGCCGGGGGTTCGCCGACCAGGTCTCGGTCCCGGTCGACCGCGTGCTGGCCGAGACGCCGCTCGAGGACGCGGACTTCCCGCTCTCGTTCTTCAAGGTCATCGCGGTCGACCCGGACGAGCGCTCGCGGGGCATCGGGACCCAACTCGGGGCGACGTCCGCCGCCCCGCTGTTCGAGTCACCGCCGGTTGTCGTCGTCGCGTGGGTCCGGGAGAACCCCGCGAACCGTCGCCTGGTCGCACAGCACGGTATGACCCGGATCGCCTACTTCGAGAGCTACTTCCCCTCCGAGTGGGAGTGTCCCGAGTGTGGCTTCGGCAACGACTGCACCTGCGACGCGGAGATGTACGCCTGGTTCGGCGACGAGCGCGACGAGGCGGCCGCTGCCGCCAGCGCGGAGGGCGACTCAGGGACCGAGACGGAGGCCGAAGCCGACCCCGGCGCGGAGGACGAGCCCGGTATCGCCTCGCACTGACGGGTCCGGCCCGTCGACCGCCGGTCGGTCGAGGACTCCCCCGCCGTTCCGGCGCCCTCGGGTCGCCGAGGGCTCTCTCCGGTCCCGGTACTCCCGTCCCCGATAGGCAGGGACTTGTGTCCGCCCGCACTACGGCCCGGTGATGGCGGCCCCCGACCTGCCCACGCTGCTGTGGGAGGTGCTCCTGCGCGTGGGGAAGATCACGCTGTTCATCGCGGTCGGCGTGAGTCTCGCGAACCTGCTGGTCGCGTTCGGGCTCGTCGAGCGCATCGCGACCCTCTCGCGGTACCTCACCCGTCCGGCGAACCTCCCCGAGGAGGTGGGTTCGGCCATCCTCACGACCGCGGCCTCGACCACGGCCGGCTACGGGATGCTCGCCGAGTTCCGCGAGTCGGGCACCCTCGACGACCGGGCGACGCTCGTCGCGGTGACGGTGAACACGTTCTTCGGCTTCGTCCAGCACATCTTCACCTTTTATGCGCCCGTGCTGATACCGATACTCGGCCTCGAGGTGGGGCTGACGTACGTCGGTGCCCGGGCGGGCGTCTCGCTGGCCATCACGCTCACCGGGCTACTCGCCGGAGCCCTGCTCCTCACCGAGCGGAACGTCGACCGCGAGGCCGCCCGGACCGTCGAGGCCGACGGCGGGGCGAAGACGGGCACCGACGGGGAGACCGCCCCCGAGACGCCCCGGGGGAAGCTCCGCGAGTCCGTCGAGAAGGGTCTCTCGAAGACCCGCGACATCGTCCCCCGACTGGTCGTCATCTATCTCGCGGTGACGCTGCTCACCAGCTACTACGATCTCGCCGAGATCACGTCGGTGGCCGACCCGCTCGCGGCCGCGACGGGCCTCCCCTCTGCAGTAGTGCCCGTGATCGCCGTCTACACGCTCGACACGACCAACGGCGCGCTCGTCCTCGCCCCGCTGGTCGAGGACGGCGTGTTCACCACCCGCACCGCGGTGGCGACGATGCTCCTCGGCGGCATCGTCTCGTTCGCCGTCTCGACGTTCAAGCGTTCGATCCCGTTCCAGTACGGCATCTGGGGTGCCGAGTTCGGCTCGAAAGTGGTGATCGTGAACACGACGCTGAAGGTGGTCTGGATCGCGGTCGCGGTGGCCCTCGTGCTGTACGCGCCGTGGCCGCTGTAGGGGTTCCTGTACCGGGCCTCTCGTTCCCGGTTGCCCGTCTTACCCGCCGAGCCACCAGCCGTACAGCTGTTCTTGCTCCTCCTCGGTGACCGAGCGCTTCTTCGACTGATCGTAAGTCTTCCCCTTGAGGAGCTGGCGCTCGACCGCGTTCGCGGCGAGCCGGAGGGCGTGGGCGGCACCGTACCCCTCCCCGTCGGCGGTGAAGTAGCCGCGGTCGGTGACCAGCCGGATCCGTGCCAGCACCAGCGGCACACCCCGGGTCTGTTCTTTGTGCTCCTGTAGCTCGATACTGGCCTTGATGACGCTCATCTCGCCGTACTTCGAGGTCATGTCCTCGATCAGCGCCGAAACGCCGTCGTAGTCCATCCCCTCCAGCAGGTCGATGCCGATCACCTGCACGGCGTTCCGGTCGTCACGTTCCCAGGTGAGCGCCTCGATGACGTCCGTCTTCGTGATGATACCCACCGGCTCGTCCGTCCCGTCCGCCGTGACGACGAGCGAGGACAGTTCCCGCTCGAACATCGTCTCGACGACCTCGTCGAGCGGCGCGCTCCGTCGGACCGTCACGACCGCGTCGGACATCAGGTTCCGGACCGGCAGATCGAGCATCCGGTCGGAGTCCCCCTCGCGCGCGCCGAACCCACCACGGTTCTGCCCGCCGCCGCCGTGGCCACCGATGTCACCGGCCGATCCACCCTGGCTCCTGCTGCCGCCCCGGGTCGTGAACTCGATGACGTCGTAGAGACTCACCATCCCCACGAGGTCGCCGTCGTCGACGACCGGGAGGTGTGCGATGCGCCCCTCCCGAAGCGTGTTGAGGGCCTTTCCGACCGTGGTTTCGGGGGTCGCACTGATCAACTCCGCCGTGTAGGCGTCGTCGACGGTCACGGCGTCGAGGAACGGACGGACGGCTTCGAGGACGGCGTCCGCGGTAACCACGCCCGTGACCCGGTCGTCGTCGAGCACGGGGAGCGTTCTGGCGTCGCTACCGATCATGAGCCGCGCGACCTCGCGGACGTCCTCGGTGCGGTCGACGGTCGGGACGTGCTGTGCCCGTGAGCCGACCTTCGCCGAGGGCTGGTTGGACGAGGCGGCCAGCTGTCGACGGCTGACGACGCCCCGATACTCGTCTCCGTCCGTCACGACGACGGCGTCGAGTTCCTGGTTCTCGAACGCCCCGACGACCTTCGAGAGCGGTGTGCCGACGTCGAACTCGGTGAACTTCGGCGAGAGGATCTGTGTGATGTCCATGTGTGGTCCTCTACCGGGAGGGCTTCCGGACGCTTATGCCTGTTCTACGTCCCTCAGGCTCGGTGGTCGCTGTTCCGGGTGATGGACCGTCGACTCGCGGCCGGCCGTCCATCGAGAGGCGGGACCACGATTCACACCGACGACGTCGGGAGGAGACGTCGCATCCAAGGCCAGTGGCGGCTACCCATCCCGTTCGAGCGTGCCAGTTGGAGGTCGTTTTCGTATCGCACGTGGCGGTTTACGCTCCCTCGTCCCGGATCCGAACCTCGCGCCCGGAGCCGCCCGGCCGCGACCCGAAGCGCCCTTCTACCGTCGTCGCCGACCACCCCACATGAGAGAACCCCGGACCGTCCGCCTCGCCACGCGGGGGTCCGACCTCGCGATGCGACAGGCGTCGGCGGTCGAGGACCGGCTCGCAGACCGGCGGACCGAGGTCGAACTCGTCGCGGTGGAGACCCGCGGCGACCAGCTCCGTGAGGAGCTCATCCACCGACTCGGCAAGACGGGGGCGTTCGTCCGCACGCTCGACGAGCGCGTCCTGGAGGGCGACTGCGACGCCGCCGTCCACTCGATGAAGGACGTCCCGACGGAGTTCCCCGAGGGACTGGTCGTCGCGGGGGTCCCGAAGCGAGCACCGCCACACGACGTGCTCGTCACGCCCGACGGCGGGTCGCTCGCGGACCTCCCCGAGGGCGCGGTCGTCGGCACGTCGAGCCTCCGGCGGACCGCCCAGTTGCTGGCCGAGCGGCCCGACCTCGAGGTCGAGCCCCTCCGCGGGAACGTGGACACGCGGGTGGAGAAGCTGCTCGCGCCCTCCCGTCAGCGCGAGCACGAACGGCGGATGGACGCCGAGGAGGGCGACATCGAGGGAGCGAACGGCGGGGACGACGGCGAGGCGTACGACCGGACCGTCGAGGAGTGGTTCGACGACCTGACCGAGATCGAGCGCCGGGCGCTCGGGCGCGACTGGGAGACCGAGTTCGACGCCATCGTGCTCGCGGAGGCGGGGCTCGAACGCATCGGACTCCTCCCGCACGTCCGGTACGAGCGGCTCCCCGTCTCGCGGTTCGTCCCCGCACCGGGACAGGGTGCGCTGGCGGTCACGGCTCTCGACGGCGAGTTCGCCGAGCACGTCCACGACCGGGTAGACCACCCCCGCACCCGCGCCGAGACGACCGTCGAGCGAACAGTGTTGGAAACGCTCGGCGGGGGGTGTGTCGCCCCGGTCGGCATCCACGCCACGCTCCGCGGCGAGCACGTCCACGCGGTCGTGCGCGTGCTCTCGCGAGACGGCACCGAGGCGGTGACCGGGACCCGCGACCTCCCGGTCGGCGCCCACGCCGAGGCCGCCCGGGCGTTCGCGGAGGACCTCGCCGAACGCGGGGCGAGCGACCTCGTCGAGGCGGCCCGCGTCCGGGAGAACGAGGACCGTGAGGCGCCGCGATGAGCGGGCACGGCGCGGGGGACGACCGTACTGACCGGGTAGAGCCCGAGCCCGAGACCGAGGACGGGGGCGTGGTCTACCTCGTGGGAAGCGGCCCGGGCGACCCCGACCTGCTGACGGTGAAGGCCCGGCGACTGATCGACGAGGCGGACGTCGTCCTCCACGACAAGCTCCCCGGCCCGGAGATCATCGACCTCGTACCCGAGGAACGGCGCGAGGACGTCGGCAAGCGGGCCGGCGGGGAGTGGACCCCCCAGGAGTACACGAACCGGCGGCTGGTCGAACTCGCCCGGGAGGGCAAGCGGGTCGTCCGGCTGAAGGGCGGCGACCCGTTCGTCTTCGGCCGCGGCGGCGAGGAGATGGAGCACCTCGCCGAGAACGGGGTCGCGTTCGAGGTGGTCCCCGGGCTCTCCTCGGCGGTCGCCGGGCCGGGCGTCGCGGGCATCCCGCTCACCCACCGCGAGTACGTCTCGAGCGTCTCGTTCGTCACCGGCCACGAGGACCCCACCAAGGACGAATCGGCGGTCGACTGGGAGGCGCTCGCCGCGACCGGCGGGACACTCGTCGTCCTGATGGGCGTCGGCAAGCTCCCGGGGTACGCCGCGGCGCTCCGCGAAGCCGGGATGGCCCCGGACACGCCCGTCGCGATGGTCGAACGGGCGACGTGGCCGGACCAGCGCGTCGTCACCGGCACGCTCGAGACGATCGTCGAGGCCAGGGACCGCGAGAGCGTCGAACCGCCCGCCATAACGGTGATCGGCGAGGTCGCGGCCACGAGAGAGCGCGTGCGTGCGTTCCTCCGCACCGGAGGTGATCGGGATGGATGAACCGCATGTCGCTATAGAGAACCGTGGGCGGTCGGCCACGACCCGGACCTGCGAGGTGGGCCGGTGAGGCCCGTCGTCGTGGTGTTCCGACCGGACGACGACCGCCTCCGCGACGCGGTCGCGCTGCTCGAATCGCTCGACTGCGAGCCGATCGCGGACCCGATGCTCGCCGTCGAGCCCACCGGCGCGCACCCCCGGACCGACGCGGCGTTCACCGTCCTGACGAGCAAGACGGGCGTCGAACTCGTCGACGAGGCCGACTGGGTCCCGACCGGCGATCTGTGTGCAATCGGCGCCTCGACGGCCGAGGCGCTCCGCGAACACGGCTACGGCGTGGACCGCGTCCCGGAAACCTACTCCTCGTCGGGGCTGGTCGAGGAACTCCGGGACGCCGTCGACGGGACTCGCGTCGAGGTCGCCCGTTCGGACCACGGGAGCGACGTGCTCCTGGACGGCCTCCTCGACGCTGGGGCGTACGTCCACGAGACGGTCCTCTACCGGCTGACGCGGCCGGTCGGGGCGGGCGAGAGCTGCGAACGCGCGGCCCGGGGCGAACTCGACGGCGCGCTGTTCTCCTCGTCGCTCACCGTCGAGCACTTCGTCGAGGCCGCGACCGAACGCGGGATCCGCGGGGCGGCGCTCGCAGGGCTGAACGACGCCGTCGTCGGCGCCATCGGGCGACCGACGGCCGACCGTGCCGCCGAATCCGGGATCGAGGTCGACGTCGTCCCCGACGAGGCGGACTTCGGGACGCTCGCCCGCGCGGTCGTCGAGAGGGTCCGCGAGCGGGACTGAACGCGGGGACTGAGGTCCCGACTACCGAGTACCCGACCGCCGCCGATACGTTCCGGAGTAACCGTAGCGCACGGTCGACGGGGACGCCGACCGTGGCATTCACCCCGCCCCCGGGATTCGATATAGCGACTGACGGTTCACAGCGTCCGACACGGTCCCGTTGCACGGCGGGCGAGAGAACCAGAGATCTCCGCCGCAAGCGCTCGATACCTCCCGGAACGCACGGTTCCGGCGAGTTCAGAACGTCAGGTGCGAGGACGACCCCGGCATGTCGTCGTCATCGTCGTCGATGCCGCCGTCGTGGCGGTAGGTCAGGTCGTCGTCGGTCAGGTAGACGGTGCCGTCCTCAATCTCGATTTCGACCTCGACGAGCGTCGACCCCGCCGCCTTGCCGCTGTCGCAGTAGCCCGAACAGGCGTCGAACACCGATCCGTGTTTCGGACAGACGACGCCGCCGTCGCGCATCACGACGCCGTTGCCGACCCCGCGGTCGAGTCGCTGGTCGGTCTCGTGCTGGCAGACGTTCTTCCACGCCTTTACCGTACTCTCCTCGCCCTCGCACCGGACGAGGACGACTTCCTCCTCGTCGCCGCTCCGCTCCCGGACGGTGAACAGGTAGGAGCCGACGTCGGGCACTTCGCTCACCTCCGTCACTCGCGTCCGCACGGTCATACCCGGACCTCGGGCGCCGGGCACGAAACTCCCACGCTCTCCCGAGGGGCCGCCCGGTGGCTCCGGGTCGACGATTCGATATAGCGGCTCGCGGTTCACACCCGTCGAACGGGCGTCCCGGCTTCGGACGCGCCGAGCGGCGCTGTCGGTCGAATCCTGGTGTATTCGTCCGCGCCGGGGCCCGGACGACGGGCCGCCGACCCCGAGGGTTCAAACCCGAAGCCGGACTACTCCACTCCGATGGCCGCCAGCACCACCGTTCCCGTCCCTGCGCTCGCCGACCGTGCCGAGCGGTGCGCCGACCGCCTGTGCGAGGCCGACCGCGTGCTGCTGGCCTCCCACATCGACGCCGACGGCCTGACGAGTGCGGGCGTCGCCGCCACCGCGCTCCGGCGGGCCGGCATCCCGGTCGAGACGACGTTCAAGAAACAGCTCGACGACCGCGAGGTGGCGAGCATCGCCGCCCGCGAGTTCGATACGGTGCTGTTCACGGACTTCGGGAGCGGCCAGCTCGACGCCATCGCCG